>NZ_VCNK01000099.1 GCF_006265095.1 Phaeobacter sp. B1627 | reverse complement strand
CTTTGCAAAGTTGCTGTTCCTCAGCTCAGTCTTGAGGCGCGAAATGTGATCAATCGCGGACAAAGCGGTCTTTCCGCTCAACATCGACTTCAACACATGTGGCAAAAATCAGCACGTCTGGCACGGTTCGCTATCTGCATACAGCCGTAGACGAGGTGGGATGCGGCGGTTTGGAGGACATGTTATGTCACATCTCAACCTTCCAGCCATTCGCGCGAAACGCATATCTTGGAACAAAGGCCACGTCATCGGGCAGAAGAGCCCGCTGCTGCCGAAGCATGTCTGGGCCATCCGCGTGCGTCTGGAGCTTGCGGGCAAGCTGCGGGATCTGGCGCTGTTCAATATGGCGATCGACAGTAAACTCAGAGGTTGTGACTTGGTGCGCCTGCACGTCGCCGATGTCTATTCTGCCGAACCGGTCAAGGACCGCGCCTCGATCTTGCAATGCAAAACCGGTCAGCCGGCGCGGTTTGAAATCACTGACGGCACGCGGACGTCCCTGCGGGATTGGTTGGATGTGCTGGATCGCAGGCGCGCCGCGTTCCTGTGGCCGGGGCGCCTTCATGACTGGCCTCATATCGGCACGCGCCAATACGCGGGGTTGGTGCATGAGTGGGTTGCTTCAATTGGTCTCGAACCAAGCGCCTACGGCACCCATTCGTTGCGGCGCACCAAGGTGGCGCAGATCTATCGCAAGACCGGAAACCTGCGCGTGGTACAGCTGCTGCTGGGGCATACAAAGATGGACAGCACGGTCCGATATCTCGGGGTCGACCTGGAGGATGCTCTGACCGTTTCGGAGGGCGTGGAGATCTGACACGCCGGTCAGCTTAAGGGGGGCTGTCAGCCCGAGACTGAGGATAACACAGTCAGAAAGCTCAGGCCGAACGTAAAATCAGCTCTGGACGTGCGGCCTTGGCTCCGCTTACTCTCTCAGAGAACAAACGTTCAGCCCCCGCCGTCGTCAGCGCGTCGATCTAAGCGTCAAGATTTTGATCTGTGGTTGAAACGCGAGCATATCCGATGATCATGCCTCATCATGACAAAAACCGATCCTATACCTCAAACGTTTTGTCACGGGTTTTTGGAACGGCTAACAGCTTGATCACTCGTGCGGAGATTGAGCGTGACAAAAACGACCGTTT
>NZ_VCNK01000098.1 GCF_006265095.1 Phaeobacter sp. B1627 | reverse complement strand
AAATTACGCGAGGATTTTGGACACAACGCCCGCGCCAACGGTGCGGCCGCCTTCGCGGATCGCAAAACGCAGACCGTCTTCCATCGCAATCGGGGCGATCAGTTCAACTTCGAACTTCAGGTTGTCGCCCGGCATCACCATCTCGGTGCCCTCTGGCAGAGTAACCGTGCCGGTCACGTCGGTCGTCCGGAAGTAGAACTGCGGACGGTAGTTCGCGAAGAACGGCGTGTGACGGCCCCCTTCATCCTTGGTCAGGATATAGGCTTCGGCTTCGAACTTCGTGTGCGGCTGAACCGAACCCGGCTTACACAGAACCTGGCCACGCTCAACGCCTTCACGGTCAACACCGCGCAGCAGGGCGCCGATGTTGTCGCCCGCTTCACCACGGTCCAGCAGCTTGCGGAACATTTCAACACCGGTACAGGTGGTGGTGGTGGTGTCCCGGATACCAACGATCTCGATCGAGTCGCCAACGTTGATCACGCCACGCTCGACACGGCCGGTCACAACGGTGCCACGACCGGAGATCGAGAACACGTCTTCGATCGGCATCAGGAACGGCTGGTCAACAGCACGCGCGGGTGTCGGGATGTACTCATCCACGGCCGCCATCAGTTCCTTGATCTTCTCTTCGCCGATTTCCGGATCACGGCCTTCCATCGCCGCCAGCGCAGAGCCCGCGATGATCGGGATATCGTCGCCGGGGTAGTCGTAGGACGACAGCAGCTCGCGGATTTCCATCTCGACCAGCTCCAGGAGCTCTTCGTCGTCGACCTGGTCAACCTTGTTCATGAACACGACCATCTTCGGGATGCCAACCTGGCGACCCAGCAGGATGTGCTCGCGCGTTTGCGGCATCGGACCGTCGGCTGCGTTCACAACCAGGATCGCGCCGTCCATCTGCGCCGCACCGGTGATCATGTTCTTCACATAGTCCGCGTGGCCGGGGCAGTCGACGTGCGCGTAGTGACGGTTCTCGGTCTCATATTCCACGTGTGCGGTCGAGATCGTGATGCCGCGCGCTTTTTCTTCCGGTGCGCCGTCGATCTGGTCATAGGCCTGGAAGTCACCGAAATACTTGGTGATCGCCGCCGTCAGCGTGGTTTTACCGTGGTCAACGTGACCGATCGTGCCGATGTTGACGTGCGGCTTATTACGTTCAAACTTTTCCTTAGCCAT
>NZ_VCNK01000097.1 GCF_006265095.1 Phaeobacter sp. B1627 | reverse complement strand
CCAGTTTTCTGGGACCACTTCACATTCCAGTGCTGCCTGAAGCATCGGATCATCGAGGAAACTTAGATAGGCGTAGAGTTCACCCACGATGCTTCCGAACTCACGCTCGCTATCTTGCTGCTTTGCCAGCATCTCGCCCGCAGTGCGTCGGACGCTGTCCATTGACGAGCGCAGCATGAATTCCAGACAATCTGACCAATAGGCGGTGTCGGACTCGATGGCGTTGATGACACATAGAAGGACGGAAAGGAAACGCTGCCATCACGTTCGACAAGCATCTTTAGGATGTTTTCGGACCAATCACGTGCGCGGAGTTCAAAATAACGCCCGTTGCTAGACTCGCTCGTCGGAATGAGGCTTTGAGCAATGAACTTACAGTCAGCATGAAATTGCGGGCTCTTGCGCTGAAGAAGGTCTAGCGGCTGCATCGTGTGGGCAGGCAAATTGGCCATTCGTGTCGGGTTCCAACAATAGGCAAAACTTCCGGCTAGCGTGAAATTGAGCATAGTGACCGACGCGATTTCTCCACGCGGATCGAGGATAAAATTTCGGTTCCTTGCGTTCTGGGCAACGGCAAGCGCCAGTAGATCACGCATCTTTCCGGCTCCCGCTCCGGCAATGGTCAGGAAAGGCGCGTCGGTATCGAGTGTGAGGGCGGTGCCATGTGCATATCCGATTTGCAGGCCGCGTCCCGCTAACATACCGGCGCTTCTTAGATCTGCATTGCTTGCCCAGGTGGCTGATCCGAAGCGGTTGGTCTCGTTATCGAATGGATGCATTTCATGTCTCCGGACAAAAAAAGCCGGACGGCATTGCTGCAGCCCGGCGGAAAGTTAAAGTTAGGTGCGGTCGGCTCAGCCGATGACCGCGATGATGATGAACAGAATGATCGCAGCAGCGATAATGCTCGGGAGCGGGCTTTCCTTCTTTTTCTTCCAGACGGTGCCGACAGGTTCATACTTTGCCATTGCGTAGCTCCTTTGGGATGGAAGTTTCAGATCATGAAACGGGCGATAAATGCAGCGCCGCCCTTAACGAGGGCCGTACCAATCGACATGCGCGCTACGAAGAAAACGAGCATGAAGCTAAGGCAGGCCAGCGAAGCAAGTCCGATGAGGCTGTCCCCGTAGGTCTGGTAAGTGAGGTCACGCACATAAACGATGGTGTGCTGCCAGAGCAGCGGCCCAGTGAGCCATGGGTCGCCATT
>NZ_VCNK01000096.1 GCF_006265095.1 Phaeobacter sp. B1627 | reverse complement strand
GGGCGGATTTTGTTGAAAAAGTCGGCCTGGGAACGCGTTTTGAGCTGCCCTCAGGCTCGGGTGTCGCCGTTTGGTTCGGACAAATCGCCCGTCGCACCGCCTTGTGCCGTCTATCTGGCCGCTCAGATCATGCCGTGGCCTCCGGGTTGGCTAACTGAGGCCGCAGCTTCGCGAGTTTTCGGAGGTTCTGGGCGATGGCGGCGAGGAGGAATTCGTCCTTCGCACCATTGGGGCCGCGCAGGCGTAGCCGGGTCAGGCCGAGGATGCGCTTCAGATGTGCGAAGAGCATCTCTACTTTCTTCCGCTTGTCTCGGGATACCTTGTAGGCCTTGGTCTTGCGGCATGCGCGGGCGAACTCGCGTGCTTCCTCGTGGGGTTCACGGGTGACGTATCGGGCCTCCGCTTTCGGGCAGCAGATTTCCTTGGATGGACAGGCCTGACATGTCGCCTTCAAGGCACGATATTTCTTCCGCCCGCCGGTGTCCTGACCCCGGTTCGGATCGGAGTAGTTCCGGCGATACTGCCTGAGGGCGTGTCCCTCGGGGCAGATGTATTGATCGTTCGCCTCGTCCCATTCGAAGTCGGATCTGGACCAGGTGCCATCGGTCCGCTCCGACTTATCGATCACCGGGATGAAGGGGATGATGCTCCGCTGCTCAACCAGCCATCCGAGGTTCTCGGCGTTGCCATAGGCAGTGTCGGCCGCCAGCCAATCCGGCCTGATCCCGAACCGTTTCTCGGTTCTGTCGAGCATCGTGCGCGACGCCCCGACTTCGGCCTGGCGAATGGCTCGCGTCGCCTCAACATCCATGATTACCGAGCTTTTGGTATCGATCAGGTAGTTGGTGGCGTAAGCAAAATAGGGGCGACTTTCCTCGGCACGGGTCCATTGCGCCGCCGGGTCGGACTTGGCCACGAACTTCGGCTGGGTCGGTGACGCGGCGCCGAAGGCGGCATCATCCAGCGTTTCCAGATATTCCCGCGCTGCCCGGTTCCCAGCCTCGCGCGCGACCTCAGGGCTCCAGTCCTCGGCTGCGATTGACCGAGCCTTGTTGGCGTCAGCGGAGATCAGGCTGGCATCCACGGCAAAGCCCTCGCCGGACACCAGGTCCTCCCTCAGGCACCGCTCGACCGTGGCCTCGAAGATCTGTCGCAGCAGATTGCTGTCGCGAAACTTGCCATGGCGATACCGCGAGAACGTCGAGTGATCCGGGACCTTCCCCTCCAGGCCCAGCCGACAGAACCACCGATA
>NZ_VCNK01000095.1 GCF_006265095.1 Phaeobacter sp. B1627 | reverse complement strand
TGATTACAACAGGGGCAATGACAAAGTCACATTTACGGATGTGAATGCGACGGATGTCGTTCTCTCGCGGATTCATAATGACGTCATTTTCACGCTGCCGAGTGGTGAAACGATCACGTTGATCCACCAACTGAACACAGATACGCGGAACTCATTGGAATCCTTTGAGTTCGCCGATGGCGAAATCTGGAACCAGGCGCAGATGCGCAACCGCCTGATGCACGATATGAAAGCAACGGGCGAGGTCATCGGGACCGAGAACGATGAGTTTTATACCCACGCGGCTGGTGATGGCTCATATTCAATCACAGACTATGATTACCATCGTGGCGCAGATCGTCTGACCTTCTCTGATCTGAACGAGACAGATGTCACGCTCAGCAGGGATGGTAACAGCGTTGTTTTTGAAACCTCTGGTGGTGAGCAGATCACCCTGAACAGTCAGCTCGACGGAGATTCCCGGCGTTCTATCGAAACCTTCGAGTTCGCAAACGGAACGACTTGGGATCAGGCCGATCTGCGGTCTCGCCTGATGGACGATATGAAAGCCGGTGGGGCAGTCATTGGTACTGAGTTCGACGAGCGATATGTTCATCGCGCAGCGGATGGCTCCTACACGATCACGGACTATGACTATCATCGCGGTGATGATGTCCTGGTCTTTGCCGATCATGCGCGTTCGCAAGTTTCTGCAAAGCGGGACGGCGCAAACGCTGTATTTACCGTCGCAGGTGGTGCGACGGTCACAATCCTTGGGCAGTTCAATACAGATTTGCGGAATTCCGTTGAAAGTATCGAGTTCGACGATGGCACGATCTGGGACTTCAACGCTCTCCTGAATGGGATTGCCCATGACATGAAGGCAACCGGCAGCGTTGTTGGCAGCGTCTGGTCCGAAACCTTCCGCCATACACTTGGCGATGGATCGTATTCGATCACCGGGCCACAAAATCTGAGTGGTCACGCGGATCGCCTGATCTTTACAGATGCCACATCAGATCAGGCAATTGTCACGCAAGACGGGAACAACGCGGTTATTTCGCTTTCAAACGGTGAAACGATCACGCTCATTGGTCAGTTTGCTGAGAACCCGGCCTGGACAGTACCCACAGTGGAGTTTGCCGACGGGGTGATCTTCAATGATCTGCGAGAACTGGAACCAGTAGATGACGGGGCCATCGAAGGTGGTGATGCCACAGATGTCGTTTCAGGGTCGGGTGGCAGCGATATCCTGCGAGGCCTTGCTGGTAATGATGTTT
>NZ_VCNK01000094.1 GCF_006265095.1 Phaeobacter sp. B1627 | reverse complement strand
TGATTACAACAGGGGCAATGACAGCCTGACCTTCACAAACATCGGTGTTGACGATCTAACACTTGGCCGGGACGGCAATAACCTGGTTGTTTCTCTGAACAATGGAGAAGAAATTACCATCAATCATCAGCTCGACGAGAACACCCGCCATTCAATCGATGCATTTGTGTTCGATGATGGAACAACCTGGGACCAACAGGCGATCCGCAATCGGATGGTCGCCGACCAGAAAGCAACTGGAACCGTCGTCGGCACAGACAATAATGAAAACTATACTCACAGCTTGGGAGACGGCTCTTACAGTGTCACCGATTATGACTACCACACTGGAAATGACACGTTCCAGTTTGTGGATGTCAGCTCGACAGATATCCTGGTCCAGCGCCTGCAATCTGACCCTAACGACGTCGTCATGACACTGGCCAACAACGAACAAATCACCTTCCTGGACCAGCTTCATTCCAGCAATGACTACGGCATCGAAAGCTTTGAATTTGCCGATGGTGTGACTTGGAACCGCAACGATCTTTCATCCGCACCAATCGTCGAGGATGAGTTTGTGTTCGTGTAGGTCTCCCGACGACCAAATAGGCTGTGCGGTGAGGGATTTGTACTTCGCAGCCCATGCGTCGGCGTTTTCTGTGTGTCTAGACGACACTCGTCACTGGCCCAGAGGCGGCATTTCCGGCTTCTGGTCGAACAGGATCACCCGCCCGTCGTCAGTATCAGGATCGCTGACCAGCACGAACGGCACATCCGCTCCGCCTTTCTCATAGAGGCAACGGTACTTCGTCTGACCGTCTAACGGATCGCGTACCTGATCGTATCGGTAGCTATGCTCGATGCCCGCACGCGTCACCAACGATAGCGGCTCTCCGTCCAGCAGGATCGTTTCGCCCACGTTGAACACTTCATGCATCTTATATTTCTCCTCTCCTCGTTTCAGACAATGATTATCAGTGACTGAGGCCTGGATCACGGTCGATATCCCTATCCTTCTCGACCTCCTGATCCTTTTCCAGATCGCGCTCGTCCTCGATCTCCAGCTTCTCACGCGGCTTGCTCAACACATCCTTCAGCCGCTCGTTCACGGACGGCTTGCCTGCCTCGCGCCCGGTGTCCTCGCCAAGCTCCGGATCGCTATGGCCGTCCAGCTTGTGAACCGCCGCCTGGCCGTCTCGGCCCGCGTCCTTCTCCATGATCTCTTTCAGCCGCTCGCGCGCGTAATTGCGCAGCTCCGGCTTCGGCGCGTCGTCCCGTTCCTCTGATCGTCCGACAACCTGAGCCGCCCCAATTGAGTGG
>NZ_VCNK01000093.1 GCF_006265095.1 Phaeobacter sp. B1627 | reverse complement strand
TTGCTGATCCGGCAGCGCACACATGGTTGTTTCACATTGCGCTCCTGAGGGTGGGTCCAAGAATGGAAATCGAACGATGAATGGGCATCATGGCGAATGGCAAGAAATGCGAGAACAGTGCGCGGAAGTGCTGTGGCAAAAAGTGTCCGCTCCGAAACTCCCGGTCATATGTCGCCGCCTCGGACTAGAAGTAGAGAAAACCGAAGCGGTACCGATGAACAGCAAGCGTGCCTATGTGCATTCGCTCATAGATTGCATGAGAAACGAAGATGCCCTTACAGTCGCCCGCCAGATCGCCGACGAATACAACGATTTCCAGCTTCGGGAAACCGTTGCTCGATTGGAAGAGGGGGACGCCCTAGGGTATCCGAGATTACTCGGAGAAAGCTCTTCGACGTTTTGGATGCCATAGAGGTTTCAGGTGCAATTGATCTATTAGATTTCCTGAACGAGCTATGGCCATTGAAAAATATGGATGACACCGGGAAGTACCATGGTTCACCAGACGACACCCGTTTCAACGCCCTTGACGAAGAGATTCACCGACATTGCGTCCGGTTTCTCGATTGGTCCAACAAGGACTTGCTGACGAAACTTGGTCTCCTTCACTCTTCCAATGACCTTGTCTTCCGGTTTCTCGCCATGTGTGCTCACCCGCGTACCAGGAGCGAGCCCGAGCAGCGGGGACTTGCAAAGAAGGTCACGAACGTTCTTCGTCGAGATGGATTTGCACTCACCGAGGTCGGTACGGAATCTGGCTACCCTTTGTTCGCAGTCGAGCCCGTGGCGACGCTTGGGGCGAGCCCAGGGTCAGAGGAGGTCTCCGTTGTTCTCGCTTCGTTTGACGAGGAAGGCGTACATGCCGCTTGGCAAAAAGCCATGGCCCGTAAAAACGTTGACCCGGAAGGGGCGATCACATCGGCCCGAACGCTATTGGAGAGAGTCTGCAAACATGTTCTGGATCAGCAGGCGATTTCGTATAAATCCTCAGACGATCTTCCCAAGCTCTGGAAGTCATGCTCTGAAAGCCTCAACCTCGCGCCGTCTCAGCATACTTTGGAACCATTCAAGCAGGTTCTGGGTGGCTGCACCTCGATCGTTCATGGTATCGGGACCATCCGCGATAAGATCGGAGATGCTCACGGACAAGGTAGACGGCCCGTAAAACCTAAAGCTCGTCATGCGGCTCTGGCCGTCGACTTCGTCGGCGCCATGGCCACTTTTATCGTCGCAACTTATCACGACGGTCCTGGCCGGTCGGAGTGACCCTGATGTACTCGGCTTCTAACGAAAACGAGCTCACCTGCGATGGCGCAAAGCGAACGCCAACGTCGTTTGGTTCCAACGTAGGTGACCGGCCCACATGTATGCGTCGGCTGCTGTTCGCAATCGAG
>NZ_VCNK01000092.1 GCF_006265095.1 Phaeobacter sp. B1627 | reverse complement strand
CTCAGCGATGAACTCTGGGCCATAGCACGTCGGGAAGAAGGGCTGCCGACAGGTTATGGCCACGCGCGCAGCCTCCAAATTGCGCAGCGGGTGGCCATAATCGGGTCTCAGGTCTCAACAGTGGTTTTGCATAACCACACTGCTGAGGAGACCGGCTATGACCGCCACCCATTCTACTGCTTCGACCGTGCTGGTCGCCATCGACATTTCAAAACACCGGCACGAAGTGCTTATTGGCATTCCCGGCAAGAAACGCCGTCGCCGCATAACGATTACGAACACGCTGGAAGATTTTCAGCGCTTGGCCATCGCTCTCGCCAGCTATGAACTGCCGGTACGGATCGGGTTTGAGGCAACCGGCAATTATCACCGTGCTTTGGCTCATCATCTCGGCCAGGCCGGTTTCGACCTGAAGCTTGTCTCTTCCGTTGGCTTGGCCCGAACGCGCGAGGCTCTGCACAACAGCTGGGACAAGAATGATCCCAAGGACGCCCAGGTCATTCTGCACATGATGGAGATCGGGGCCGTACAGTTCTTCCATGATCCGCTCGTGACCGGGACCGCGGACATCCAGGAGCTCTCCAAAACCCACGAGATCGTTTCGCGCTCGAAGACAGAGTTGTGGCACCGCATCCTGACGCATTACCTACCGCTGTACTTTCCCGAGGCCGAGCGATTTCACCGAAGCTCGCGGACCGATTGGTTCCTGGCGTTCCTCGAGAAGTATCCATCGCCACATATGATCACGGTCATGAGCCAGGAGGCTTTCATAGCTGATGCTTGGGAGGTCGTTGGCCGCAAGGTTTCCAAAGAGCGTCTGCTTTCAGATATTTACGCCACTGCGGTCAGTTCAGTCGGACTGCCAGTGCATTCCGACTCCGATGCCATCCGCATGTTCCGCCTGGTACTGGCCGAAGGTCGCAGCCTGATCCGACAGCGGGATGTGATTGAGGCACGGGCCGTCGAGTTGCTGTCCAATCTGCCCGACTATCAGCTGCTGACGACCATTCCCGGGATCGGCCCGATCAATGCCATGACCATCCTGGCCGAGGCCGGTGACCTGCGTCGGTTTCGCCATCACCGGCAGTTCCTGAAGTTCTGCGGAATGGACCTCGCCACGATGCAGTCCGGCATGTTCCGTGGCCAAAGCCGCATCACCAAGTATGGCAATGCCCGATTGCGGCGCACGCTCTGGATGGCCGGCCAAACCGCCGTTCTCAAGCGGACCAACAGCTTCCGGGACAAGTTCGAACGCTACATCTCGAAAGATCGACACAACGCCCATCTGCGCCGCAAGGCCTACACAGCGATCGCGGCCAAGATGGCGCGCACCGTACACGCCGTGGTCAAACATGGCGCACCCTATCGCCCCTTCTTCGAGGGGGTGAGCCCAGGCGGGTAATCCCCCCTAAAAATAG
>NZ_VCNK01000091.1 GCF_006265095.1 Phaeobacter sp. B1627 | reverse complement strand
GCCGACCTAAGGCGCGCGCTCGCATCCAATACTCAATGCGACAGCGGGCTGCTTGCCATGGCCTCTGCCCTGTCCAGCATGCGGGACACATGGCGTAAATTGAGCTCATGCGCCTCAGCAAACTGATCGATCACCTCGCAGATGGCGCCCAGGGCAGCATCGGACAGCCCCCGTCGTGCGCCCTCGCGCTCCGCGAAGGAGATGAGATCCCCCTTGCCGGGACCGGCAAGGCGCAGGGTCTCCAGTCGGCTCAGGAACGGGGCCGGAAGCGTCTTCAAGCTGTTCGAGGTCAGGACCCAGCTGATCCAGGACATGTCGAAGCCGACCTGGTAATAGGGGCACTTCCAGGCCACGGCAGACGAGCGTACCAGCAGCGGCAACAGCCCCTCGGCCAAGCCGTAGGCCTGCCCCTTGGTCGAGGTCGGTGTTCCGGCCTTCTCGATCTCGTCGATCACCACGATCGGGTTCGCGCAGAGGCTCTGCACGATGGTCTGCAGGGGCCGACCGGGAAAGGCCGTGCCCCAGCCGCCTTGCGAGCCATTGACAACGAAGGAGGCCTGCTCCGCGGTTCCCTCGATGCCACAACGCGGCACCCCGAGATGGCGCCCGAGCTCGCGTGACCACACGCTCTTGCCAATCCCTGGCGGGCCGTCGAGCAGCACGGGTGGCAGACGGAATCCGGGCTCCCCCACCCGCACCGAGCGGCGCATCGCCTTCCAGAGGAAGTCAGTGGCGGCCGCCATCCAGGGCATCTCGGCATGAATGGCCGCGGCGATCTCATCGGCGCGGTGCTCGCTGGCGATGCCGACGAGGTCCGCCCCGCAGCGGAACACCTCGAGCGCGCGCCGGTCATCCGAACTGAGATGGCTGAGCCCGGAAGCCTTGGCACGCGCGCCCGTTACCCGGCGCGCACGGCGCAGCACCTTGGTGCGGTCTTTTTCCGAGAGCGGCACGGCGATGAGGTCCTCGTTCCAGCGCAACTCATCCTCAAAGTCTCCCGGAACCTTTGGGGAGGCCCCGTCCTGAAGGGCACGGAGCTTGCGCAGGTGCCACTCGAAGCGGCGCTTGAGCGCGAACTCGTTCTCGTCGGGATCGGCGAAGCGGGCATCGATAAACTTGATCTTGGTCATGGAGGTCCTTTCAGGCGCGTTGCGCCATGCCCACAGGCAGAGGTTCTGCATGAGGGGGATGTTTTGGAAAGAACCCGGCCGGGATTGGCCCTGATGGATGCCGAAAGCGCGGCTGGCCGTCAACGGCGCCCAACAGGGCGGAGCGCTACGACGGCGCATCAGAGGCCGCGAACCCGCCAGACACGCAAGCCATTGATATAAAAAGAAACCACCGACTGCAGTGCAGCCGGTGGTCATTTGATCTGTGTCGGAATGGTCAAATTACCCCGGAAATGGACATTTTATCGTAGGTCAGA
>NZ_VCNK01000090.1 GCF_006265095.1 Phaeobacter sp. B1627 | reverse complement strand
GTCTGGACCTGGGACATCACCTGAAGTTCGTGCCAACCAAGTCAGAAGAACAACAAGACATTCAGGCGCTGCATCGGGCGCGACGCCGACTCGTCACTCACAGGACGGCACTGGTGAGCCAGATGCGCGGCCTGCTGTTGGACCGCGGCATACCGATCGCCTTATCAATCGGGCGTGCGCGGCGTGCTATCCCAGAGATCCTCGAAGACCGGACGAACGGGCTGACTGCAATGACCCGGGAGATTATTGGCGATCTGCTCGACTTCTTGGGACAGATCGACGCTCGGATCACCGCCTTCGACCGCCGGATCGACGCGGTCTTCAAGTCCAACGAGGATTGCCGTCGGATCGCACGCATCTGCGGTGTCGGCCCGAAGACTGCAACGGCTGTTGTTGCCGCAGTGGGCGACGGTCGGGAGTTCAAGAACGGCCGGCATCTGGCGGCGTGGATGGGGCTGGTTCCACGACAGCATTCCAGTGGCGACAAGAGGCTGCTCATGGGGATCAGCAAGCGCGGAGACAGGCATGTGCGAACCTTGCTGGTTCACGGTGCCAGATCCGTGGTCCGGGTGGCTCAGCGCAAGACCGACCCCTTCAGTCAATGGGTCAACAACCTCCGCGAACGACGTGGCATGAACCGCGCCATCGTCGTGCCAAAGGCACGCTTGCAGCGTGACGTGGCCAACAAGAATGCCCGGATCATCTGGGCCATGCTCAACAGAAACGAGGAGTTCCGCGCCCCCGTTTAAGCGCGCAACAAGGATTGCAAGAAGATCAAAGAAATGAACCGACCGGCAAACTCCGGTGTGTGAGGAACCTGGCTTTTATAATGGCCTGCAGAGGCCGACCACTTGTTGAGGCTCACCACGCGGAATTCCCATTTGGGCGCACCATCAACCGGTGACGCCGGATAGATGTTTGCAACCTGGGACTTGGCGGCGGAACAGATCAGAGAAAATCTTGCAATGGGAGAGACATCCATAGATGTAAAGCGTGGCATCACTGACGCCATGCTTGCGGCACAGCTTCTTCGCACCAAGCGCAGCCTGATGCTCTTTCAATATCCCAATAATCTGTTCGTCGCTGAAACGGCTTCTCTTCATCCTCTGTCTCCTTAGTTTGATGTGATCCCCGAAAGCGCCCCCGTTTTTGATTTGAGGTTTCCGCAGAGATTCCCTGGCTGGGAGAGGAGCGGAACCGCATGAAGGCATCAAAGTTCACGGACGCGCAGAAGGCGTTCATCCTCAAGCAGGCGGAGGGCGGCACCTCGGTGGCCGAGGTCTGCCGCAAGACCGGGATCAGCACGGCGACATTTTTCAACCGGAAGAAAAAATATGCTGGCCTGATGCCATCCGAGATGAAACCGCTTAGGGAACTCGAGCAGGAGAACGCGCGCCTGAAGATGATCGTCGCGGATCTCGCGCTCGACAAGGAAATGCTGCAGGACGTCATTCAGCGAAAGCATTGAGGCCTGCCCGGAAAATGACGTCTGGGCTATGGACTTCGTTCATGATCAGCTGTCGACAGGCCGGAAAATTCGGGTT
>NZ_VCNK01000009.1 GCF_006265095.1 Phaeobacter sp. B1627 | reverse complement strand
TTCGAGTCCTCTTCTGGGCACCATACTCCCCCTACACAGTGCTGCATCTGTCACTAGGCAGCCTCTGTCGCTAGAGTGACCCTGACTTCAATTCAGGGATCTTCCACATGCATGCAAATCTCGACCACTGGCAGGAACGAGTCGATATGGCCGCGGCCTTCCGTTGGACGGCACGGCTCAATATGCACGAGGCCGTCGCAAACCATTTCTCGCTGGCGCTCAATGACGACGGCAGCCGGTTTCTGATCAATCCCAATCAGAGCCATTTTGCCCGCATCAAGGCCTCTGATCTGCTTGAGGTGGACGCCAACGACGCCCGCACGATGGATCGCCCGGATGCCCCCGATCCGACTGCATGGGGGCTGCATGGCTCGCTGCACCGGCTTTGCCCCCAGGCGCGCTGCATCATGCATGTGCATTCGATCCATGCCACTGTTCTGGCCTGCCTTGAGGACAGCCGCCTGCCGCCCATCGACCAGAATTGCGCGACCTTCTACAATCGCACGGTGATTGACGACGGCTACGGCGGGCTCGCCTTTGCGGATGAGGGATCGCGCTGTGCCGCCATGCTCACCGATCCGAAGGTCAAGGTCATGATCATGGGCAACCACGGCGTTCTGGTGATCGGCGAAACCGTGGCAGAGACGTTCAACCGGCTCTATTATTTCGAGCGCGCCGCAGAGACATACATCCGCGCCTTGCAAACCGGGCGCCCCCTTCGCGAACTATCCCCCGAGGTTGCGGAAAAGACCGCCCGCGAACTTGAGGACTACCCGGATGCTTCGGCAGCGCATCTGGCGGCGCTGAAGGCCATTCTGGATGATGAGGGCGCCAACTACGCCAAATGACCCCCGGTCCAGCACACATAAAGGCCCGTCACAAAAAAGGGGCGCCTCTGCGCCCCTTTCCGTCAATCGGTTCGCCGCAGCACTCAGGCCGCCGCTTCGCCGGGTTTCTTGCCGAGGATGATCATCGACAGAAGGTCGTCATCCGTCACATCCTCAATATCGACAGTGCCCACCAGCTGGCCGTTCTTCATCACTGACGCCCGGTCGCACAGCTGCATCACCGCATGCACATCGTGGTCGATCAGGAAGATGCCGATACCCTGTGCCTTCAGTTGCTGGATCAGCTCCGCCACCATCTGCGTCTCATGCGGGCCAAGCGCGGCGGTCGGTTCGTCCATGATCAGAATGCGGGCGTTGAAATAGACCGCGCGCGCGATGGCCACCGACTGCCGCTGACCCCCTGACAAGGCCGAGACGGGTTCATTGAACTTGCGAAAGTTCGGGTTCAGCCGGCCCATGATCTTGCGGCACTCGGCCTCCATCGCCGCATCGTTCACCAGACCGGTCGAGGTGACGATCTCCCGTCCCAGAAACAGGTTCGACGCCGCGTCGAGGTTATCCGCCAGAGCCAGCGTCTGGTAGATGGTTTCGATGTTGTGGCTGCGCGCATCGCGGGGGTTGGTGATCTCCACCTTGTCGCCGTTGATGCGAATTTCGCCGCTGTCCATCTGATATGCGCCGGAGAGCACCTTGATCAGGGTGGATTTCCCGGCCCCGTTGTGGCCCAGCAGACCGACGACCTCGCCCGGGTGCAGGTCCACGCTGACGCGGTCCACGGCCTTGATGCCGCCGAAGGACACAGAGATGTCATCCATTGCCACCATCGGTGTCGCGCCCTGGGCGCGGAGTTCCTTGGGAGTGGTCATTACTTGGCCCCCACACGTTTGCGATAGACAATATCGATAAAGACAGCCGCGACCAGCACCGCGCCCACAACGATGTTCTGAAACGGTGCATCAACGCCCACCATCGCCATGCCGGACTGAAGGCTCTGCATGATCAGCGCCCCGAGGATGGCACCGTAGATGGTTCCGAAGCCGCCGGACAGGGCGGTTCCTCCGATGACGGCCGCCGCGATCACCCGCAGCTCGTCCAGGGTTCCGATGTCGTTGGAGTGATTGGCCAGACGGGCCGAGGCGACAACGGCGGACAGGGCGCAGAGAAAGCCCATGATCGAGAACACCTTGACGGTCAGCAGGCGGGTATTGATGCCCGACAGCTCTGCCGCGTCCGGGTTGCCACCGGTTGCAAAGATGTAGCGCCCGAGGCGTGTGCGCCGCGCCACCACGGTCATGACGATTGCCACCGCGATCAGGATCAGCACCGAAATCGGCAGGCCGTAGCCCATGGTCAGCCCCTCTGGCATGACGTCGCCCCTGGCCTCGAACATGCGCTGGAGACGGCGGGTCGGAATGTCATAGGCGTTGAGCACCGCGACAAATCCAAGGATCGCGCCCGACACCACCAGCCCCATGACCACCTCGGCCCAGACCGGCTTGACCGGGAAATCATGCGCCAGCTTGGCGCGGCGGGCGTTCCACAGCACCAGAAGCGCCAGAACCGTCGCCACCAGCCCGAGGATCCAGCTGAGCGAGGTCCCGAGGGTCCCGTTGGTGCCGCCGAACATCATGAAGGTCGAGTCGAGCGGTCCGATCGTCTGGCCATCGGTCAGATACCAGGCCACGTTGCGCCACACCAGAAAACCGCCGAGGGTCACGATAAACGCCGGAATGGTCAGATAGCCAATCATCCAGCCGTGGAACGCGCCGATCAGCGTGCCGGTCACCAGGCCGACACCGACGGCCACAATCCATGTAATCGGGTGATTGAGCCCCAGACCCAGGACATGCGGTACGAATTCCGTCTGCGTCATGGCCATGACCGCCGAGCAGGTCGCCAGCAGGGCGCCAACGCTGAGGTCGATGTGACGGGTGACAATCACGAACACCATGCCGGAGGCCATGATCGCAACCGAAACCGTCTGGATCGTCAGGTTGAAAATGTTGCGTGGCGTCAGGAAACGCCCATCCGTAACCAGGTTGAACCCGATGCAAAGGATGATAAAGGCGCCAATCATTCCCAATAGCCGTACATCCAGCTCCAATTGCTGGAATATATTTCGCTTGTTTTGGGGAGTGACTGGCTGAGACGTGGTGACGGTCATGTCCGGCTCCAGTATTCAGCAATTTAAGTAGCGAGGGCGCCCGCGCCCCGGGAGGGTCCCGGAACGCAGGTCGGTGTTTTCAAGTGATCAGTTGCAAGGCGCCGGGCCGCCGGTCACACCCTGGCAGAGCGCTTCCTGGGTGATCCAGCCCGCGTCGACAACGGCGGACAGGTTGTCCTTGGTCACCGGAACCGGTGCGAGGAACTTTGCTGTCATGGTGGTGCCCGACGGAGAGGTCCAGGAGGTCGCCCCCTCGATCTCTTCCATGGCGCTGCCACCGGCCAGAGACACGGCGATTTCACCGGCTGCATGGCCGAGGTCGCGGGCATCTTTCCAGACGGATACGGTCTGGGTGCCCTTGGCAACGCGGTTCAGGGCAGCGTGATCGCCATCCTGACCGGAGACCGGGATACCTTCCATGCCCTGAGCTGTCAGCGCTGCAACAACCCCGCCGGCGGTGCCGTCATTGGAGGCCACAACCGCATCGACCTTGTTGTCATTGGCGGTCAGCAGCTGCTCCATGTTGCGCTGTGCGTTCGCAGGCAGCCAGCCATCGGTATAGGCTTCGCCGACGATGGTGATGTCGCCGCTTTCAACAGCCGCGTTGATGATCTCCTGCTGGCCACCACGCAGGAAGTCTGCGTTCGGGTCGGTCGGAGAGCCTTTGATCATCACATAGTTGCCCTTGGGCATCTTCTCGAACACTGCACGCGCCTGCATACGACCCACTTCGACATTGTCGAAGGTCAGGTAAAACGCGCGATTGTCTTCGATCAGACGGTCATAGGCGACGACCGGGATGCCTTCGTCAGCGGCGGCCTGAACAGCCGGGCCAATCGCCTGAGCATCCTGCGCCAGAATGATCAGAGCATCAACGCCCTGGGCAATCAGGCTTTCGATGTCGGACAGTTGCTTTGCAGAGGACGACTGAGCGTCAGCAGAGATATACTCGGCTCCGGCCTCTTCCAGCGCGGAAACGATAGCGGCTTCGTCTGTTTTCCAGCGCTCTTCCTGGAAGTTGGACCAGCTCACGCCGACGGTCAGATCCGCAGCGAAGGCCGAGGATGCAGCAAATGCACTAAGTGCGATAACGGAAAGTCCGTTCAGAAATTTCATATTTTCCTCCCTTGGCGTGCGGGCCAGTTTCTTCAGTGGTCCCGCACAGTGAGTCATGTGTAGCAATATTTTTTTTGAGTTTCAAATTAAATCATGTATCCTTTCCTCAGGGAGACGTTGTCGGGTTAATTGCAAGCTGCCATATAAAGGCATTGCAACCCTGTCCGGCACGGGAGGAGCATCAATTTGGCACGAGCAGGAAAGCTGTCGTCATCCGGCGATCAGCGCGAAAATGGACGTCAGCAAATTCTGGATGTGATTCGCAGTGCCGAACACATCGCCCGAATCGACATTGCAAAATCGACCGGCGTCAGCCCCGCCACGGTAACCGCGATCACCGCGGAATTGCTGGGGGCGGGCCTGATTGAAGAGGTCGCGCCAGAAGCAACCTCCGAAGCCCGGCGCGGCCGACCGCGCGTCGCCCTGAGAATCCGCGGCGCCGCGCATCGCATTGCCGGCCTCAAGGTATCGCATCATGTGATCTCCACCGTCATCACCGATTTTGTCGGCAACGAACTGGCCAGCCATGAAATGCCGCTGGTCAAGGGCTGTATGCCAGTCCCCGAGCTCTGCTCGCAGATCCGCCGGGCGCTGGAATTCACCTGCCAGAAAGGCGGATTCAGTATTGAGGACCTCTCCGGCATCGGGCTCGGACTGGCCGGTATGGTCGATGCAGAGCGCAGTTTCGTCTATTGGTCCTCATCCCTGATCGAGCGCAATGTCGATCTTGGCAAAGCGCTGGCCGAGGTGCTGCCCTGCCCTGTCTTTCTGGACAATGACGCCAATCTTGTGGCCAAGGCCGAACATCTCTTCGGCGAGGGCCGCACCTGCGACAATTTCATTGTCATCACCATCGAGCACGGGGTCGGTATGGGCATCGTGATCGACGGGCAGATCTATCGCGGCACACGCGGATGCGGCGCCGAATTCGGCCATACAAAGGTGCATCTCGAAGGGGCGCTGTGCCAATGCGGACAACGCGGCTGCCTTGAGGCCTACGTCGGGGATTACGCGCTTCTGCGCGAGGCAAATATATCCAGCGGCAGCGACCGTCACCACACGCTTGCCTCGTTGTTCGAGGCCGCCGAAAACGGAGACAGCATGGCCCAGTCCATTCTGGATCGCGCGCGCAGGATGTTTGCGATGGGGCTGGCCAATGTGGTCAATATCTTCGACCCGACGCGGATCATTCTTGCCGGGGCGCGCCTGTCCTTCGATCACCTCTATTCCGGCAAAGTCATCGATGAAATGCGCCATTGGGTCGTGCAGGTTGATGCCCCCCTGCCGGAGGTCATCGTGCATGACTGGGGCGATCTGATGTGGGCCAAGGGAGCGGCAGCCTACGGGATCGAGGAAGTCACGGCACAGACCGTCAAGGAATTCGTCCATGCGGCGGCCTGAAAAACTTGCCCTGATCGCCGCAGTACTGTCCGCACAGGCCGCGTTTTCCGAACAGGCCGCAATGGCAGATCAAACCGGCCCGACCTTCACCGCTGTTCCCCTTGCGGACCATATCTACGACGGAGGCTGGGAGCATTACGTCGGCGGCGGGCTGGCGGTTTTCGACTGCAACGGGGATGATTTGCCCGAACTTTTTGCGGCCGGCGGGGAAAACCCTTCGCAACTGTTTCGGAACACCACGGACTCCCGCACTGCGGCCCTGTCCTTTGTGCCGCAAACACCGGAGGCGCTGGCGCTGACCGGGGTGACAGGGGCCTACCCGCTGGACATCGACGGCGACGGCATCCTCGATCTGGCTGTTCTGCGGGCCGGGGCGGATGTGTTGCTCAAGGGGCTGGGGGCCTGTGATTTTACCCGTTTCGACAGGTTGGCCGTGACAGGTGATGATCGCTGGACCACCGGTTTCTCTGCCACTTGGGAAGCCGGAAATGATCTGCCGACTCTTGCGTTTGGAACCTATGTGGACCGTTCTGATCCCGATGGGCCGTTCGGCACCTGTGACGATACCCTGCTCTACCGGCCAGTTGACGGCAGCTATGGGGCGCCGCGCCTCCTGTCGCCGGGGTATTGCGCATTGTCGGTGCTGTTCAGCGACTGGAACAGAAGCGGGCGAGCCGATCTGCGGTTGTCAAATGACCGCCATTATTACGTGCGCGGCGGGCAGGAGCAGATGTGGGCAATGGAGACGGATCCGAGGCTCTATTCTGCCGAAGAGGGCTGGCGCCCCTATGCGCTGTGGGGCATGGGAATCGCATCGCGCGATATGAACGGGGACGGGTTACAGGACGTCTATCTGACCTCGATGGGCGACCAGAAATTCCAACTCCAGAGCCCGGCTACGGATGGCCCGGTCTGGGAGGATGTCACCTATGGATACGGCACCACGGCGCATCGCCCCTATACCGGCGGTGACGGACGCCCCTCGACCGGATGGCACGCCGCGTTCGGAGATGTGAACAACGATGGCCGCGACGATATCTTTGTCACCAAAGGCAATGTGGAGCAGATGCCGGATGCCGCTCAGAAGGATCCGAACAACCTGATGCTTCAACAGACCGATGGCACGTTTTCCGAGGTGGGCGAGGCGGCGGGCATCGCCAGCCTTCATCGCGGTCGCGGTGGCGCATTGGTGGATCTCAATCGGGATGGTCTGCTGGATATTGCCGTCGTCAACCGCCGCGCGCCGATGGAGGTCTGGCAGAACACCAGCGCGGCGGCCGGCAACTGGATCTTGCTGCAGCTCCGCGCCCCTGCCCCCAACACCCGGGCGATCGGCGCCTTTGTCGAGATCGATATTGACGGGCGCATACTCACCCGCGAAGTCACCGTCGGCGGAGGCCATGCGGGCGGCGACAGCGGCGATCTGCATGTCGGGCTCGGAGATGCAGAATCCGCCATGATCCGGGTCATATGGCCGGGCGGGCGCGCCGGGAACTGGCAGCGCGTGATGCGCAACCAAAGGGTGGTGCTGACGCCCTAGCGATCCACCGGCAGCCCACTGGGAACGGCATCGGGCACCCCCAGACGTCCGGCTGCAGCCGACTCATCCGTCAAACTGGACAGGAATGACACAATATCGGAAACCTCCGCATCGCTGAGGGAGAGCGTCGCGACGGTCGCGGCCGATATCAGGGCGGCCCGTTCGGGCGCGCTTTGGTGAATGCGCCAGTCAGCCGCGCCTTCGAGCATGGGCAGAATGGTCTGGTCGGGATCATAGCCCTGCAATGACCGGGCCGGATCCAGGTGGTGGCGCACCATCATCTCCAGCGTGGCAAACGCCCCGGAATGACCATAGGGCGCGGTGAGGGTCACATTCCGCAGTGACGGCGTGCGAAACGCAAAGGCGTCCTCGGAGGCTCCGGTCACGCGAAGGCGCCCCTCGTCGCGATTATGCGCTTCGAACCGGGCGGCCTTGCCGGGGCCAAGCTGCGGTACGGCAAGCGCATGAAAACCCTGATCGCTCTGTAGCCAGCCGCTGTGACACTGGCTGCACCCGGCCGCGCCGTAGAACAGATCCATCCCGCGGATAGCAGCCGACGGCAGGTCGCCCCGGCCTGCCATATAGACATCAAAGGGGCTGTTGTCTGCGCGCCATTCAAAGCGGATGAAATCGGCAAGCACATTGGCGATATCGGCAAAGGTGATGCGCGCGCCCTGACCCAATACCGCATCAAAGCGGGTCCGATACTCCGGGATATCCGCGATCCGGGCCGATATGCGGTCCCAGGCACCACCCGGCGTGGACAACTGGCCAAGCCGGACCGCCTGGGCCACGTCATTTTCGGAGTAATGCCCGGCCATTTCATCGGCAGACAGCACCGGGAACATCGCCTGCGCCGCCAGGGCATCGTCAAACCCCGATATCATATCCTCGCCCAGCGGAGTGCGTATGCCGCCGGGGTGATCCGGGTGGTCCTCCAGCCGACCGTCATGGAACATCACTGTAAATTCCGGAGCGCCGAGATTCCACAACCCCGGTGCATTTCGGGGAATACGCTGTTCCGGCGGGTTTTTCGGGTCCACGACGCGATCCGGGCCCAGACCTATCCCTCCCTCGCCAAGTCCGAGGGACACACCATCGCTGGTGCCGAATCTAGGGTGGTGACAGGTGGAGCAAGCGATATTGCGGTTGCCGGACAGGATCGGATCATAGAACAGCAACTGCCCCAACTCGACCGCCGCCATATCCGGCGCGGGAAAGACCGGACGCGGGCCAAGATCCGGCCGCTCGCCCGCCTGCAGGACAGGCGCGATGAGCACGGATGCAAGAAGGGCCAGGCACCGTATCATGATCATGTCGACCTGAATTCCAGCCGCAGTTTTTGACGGTATGGCCGGTCTGGTGTCGCGATCACATTGGGAAAATGCGCCTGGTTGACCGCATTCGGAAATCCCTGCGGCTCAAAACAGACGCCCATATCAGCGGCAATCCTTTGCCCCGGCAGACCACCGGAACTTGGCGTCAGCCCGGAGGCGGTATAGACCTGTCCGCCGGGCTGGTCGGTAAAGACCCGCATCTGCAGCCCGTCCGGAGCCGTCAGGGTCGCCACCGGCTTGGCCTGGTCCCGCCCTGATGCGAACACCAGATTGATGTCGCTGCCAAGGCGGTCCGGGTCCAGATCGCCAAGGGATTTGCCCAGACGCATGTCGAAATGCAGCCCGTCCAGAGCCGCGATTTCACCGTTCGGCACCGCGGTCTGGTCCAGCATCAAGTATCCCGTGGCATCGACCTGCAGCCGATGATCCCAGATCGGCCCGACCCCGCCCGCAAGATTATAGTAGTTGTGTTGCGCGAGGCTGACGGGCGTTGGCTGGCTGACGGTTGCGGTCATGTCATACTCCACCGCCATATCCTCCAGCCGCAGGACCACGGTGAAGTCCACCGCCCCGGGATAGCCGTTTTCGCCATCCGGAGAATGATAGGTGAGCCGAGCAGAGCCGTCCGGCAGCAACTCCATCTCCCATGGGACATGAGAGAGACCGCCGGGCCCGCCATGGAGTTGGTTGCATCCTTCGTTCTCCGCCAGCGACCAGACCCGCCCGTCCAGCTCGAACCGGGCGTCCTTGATCCGCCCGGCAACCCGGCCGGCGATCGCGCCAAGATAGTCGGGGTTTGCCAGATACTCTGCCGGGTCATCGAACCCGAGCACGAGCGGTCGGTCCGCGCCATTGTGATGCAGGCGCAGATCACGTGTCACGGCCCCGACGTTCAGCAGACTGAGCGAGAGCCCGCCGCTGCGCAGCCGGGCCTCCTGCAGCCGGTGCCCGTTGTATATCCCGTGATCAATGATCTGCGCCGCAGTCATTCAGACGAACCTGTTGAGAACGTTCTCAAGATATTCCTGCCGGCCGGAGCGCGGCTTGGGATTGATACCGCCCGCTTCGACCTTGGTCACCATATCCTCCAGCGTCAGCTTGCCCGAGAGCATATCCTGGGCATCCGGGCGCTGCCAGCCGGCGTAGCGGTCGGTGACAAAATCGTCCATCGTGCCATCTTCGATCATCGCGGCTGCGGCTTTCAATCCGCGGGCACAGATATCCATCCCGCCCACATGGGCGATCAGCAGATCCTCGGGATCGATGGACTGGCGGCGCAGCTTGGCGTCGAAGTTGGTGCCACCGGTGCTGAAGCCACCGTGTTTGAGGATGTGATAATAGGCCAGCGCCACCTCCGGGGTGTTGTTGGGGAACTGGTCGGTATCCCAGCCGGACTGGTAGTCGTTGCGGTTCATGTCGACCGACCCGAAGATGCCCAGCGCCTGCGCCATGGCGATTTCATGCTCGAAGGAGTGACCTGCCAGAATCGCATGCCCCTGTTCGAGGTTCATCTTGACCTCGTTTTCCAGCCCATGCCGTTTCAGGAAGCCATAGACCGTCGCGGTGTCATAGTCATACTGGTGCTTGGTCGGCTCCTGCGGTTTCGGTTCCACCAGAATCGCACCCTTGAAACCAATCTTGTGCTTGTATTCGACCACCATATTGAGCATCCGACCCAGCTGCTGGTCTTCTTGCTTGAGATCGGTATTCAGCAGCGTCTCATAGCCTTCGCGACCGCCCCACAGAACATAGTTCTCACCGCCGAGGCGATGGGTGGCATCCATACAGGTCTTGATGGTCGCGGCGGAGAAGGCAAAGACATCCGGGTCGGGGTTTGTGGCCGCGCCGGACATGAAGCGCGCGTGGGAGAACAGGTTTGCGGTGCCCCAGAGCAGCTTGACTCCGGTCTCTTCCTGCTTCTTGGCGAAATAGTCGACGATCTCGTTCAGGTTGCGCGTGTTTTCCGCGAAATCCGCCCCCTCGGGACGCACATCAGCGTCGTGAAAGCAGTAGAAGGGCGACTGCAGGAGGGTGAACATCTCAAACGCAACGTCAGCCTTCAGCTTTGCGGCCTCGATGGTGGTGTCAAACCACGGTCGGTCAAAGGTCTGGCCGCCAAACGGGTCACCGCCCGGCCAGACGAAGTTGTGCCAGTAGCAGGTGGCAAACCGGAGGTGGTCTTCCATCCGCTTGCCAAGGATCACCTCGTCGGGATTGTAGTGCCGGAAGGCCAGCGGATTTGTGCTGTCGGGGCCTTCGTATTGGATTTGCGAAACGTCGCCAAAGAAACCTGTGGTCATGTCATCAGTGCTTTCATGTTTGGATAAAGCGCGCGGTAGGTGGCGTAGGAGGCCTCGAAGGCCTCCGCCAGGTCCGGGCGCGGATCTACGGTATGAGAGGTCGGCGGTGCGGTCATGACGCCTGCGAGATCGGCGCCATCGGCCACCATGGCCAAGCGTGCCGCCCCGAGCGCGGCCCCAAATTCACCTTTGTCCGGAATGTCGAGCGGAATGCCCAGCACGGTCGCAAGCGTTTCCACCCAATAGGGCGATTGCGTGCCGCCGCCCACGGCCAGAAGCCGGGTGAGATTTGTCTGCGTGCCCTTCAGCGCCTCAAGGCAGTCCCGCAGGGCGAAGGCGACGCCCTCCATCACTGCCTGGGTCAGCTCGGCCGGGCCGTCACCGATATCAAGGCCCACGAAACTGGCCCGGATACGGGCATCGTTATGCGGTGTGCGTTCGCCCGACAGATACGGCAGGAAGGTAATCGACGACGGGCGATCGATCCGCTCGGGCAGCAGTCCCGCCAGCGTTGCGGGTGTTTGCCCGACGGTACGGGACAGCCAGTTCAGGCAATCGGTTGCCGCGAGAATGACGCCCATCTGATACCAGGTGTCCGGTACCGCATGGCAGAATGTATGCACCGCCGAAGCCGGGTCAGGCAGGTATTGCGACTTTGCCGCCAGCAGGACACCGGAGGTGCCGAGGCTCACAAACCCCTCTCCCTCGCGAAAGCAACCAGCGCCGCATGCCGCCACCGCGTTGTCACCGCCGCCACCGGCAACACTGACCGGCCCCCGGATGCCCCACTCCTGCTGCAGGACAGCGCGCAGCTCACCGCCGGGCGCGGACCCTTCGACAAGCTCGGGCATTTGATCGCGGCGCATGCCGGAGGCCTCCATCAAAGGCTGTGACCAATCCCGCGCGCCGACATCCAGCCAGGACGTGCCGGCGCTGTCGGACATGTCGGAAATGAAAGCGCCCGTCAGCCAGTACCGGAGGTAATCTTTCGGCAGGAGGACCTTGTCGACCTGTGCAAAGATCTCCGGCTCGTGCGTTTTGACCCAGGCCAGTTTCGGCGCGGTAAACCCCGGAAAGACGATATTTCCCGAAAGCTCCCGCACGCCCGTGATGCCATCGAGCGCTGCGGCTTCCTCTGCGGAGCGCGTGTCATTCCAAAGGATGCAGGGCCGCAGGACCTCGCCTGCCTTGTCCAGAAGGGTCGCGCCATGCATATGGCCGCTGAGACCGATGCCCCGCAGCCGCGCCAGTTCACCGGGATGTGCGGAGCGCAGCGCGCCAACGGCGCTCTTGCAGGCCGTGATCCAGTCCTGCGGGTCCTGCTCACTCCATCCGATCTGCGGGTGCGAAACCCCATAGGTTGCATCTGCCACGCCAATAACGTTGCCGCCCTCATCGGCCAGCAACGCGCGCAGCCCCGACGTTCCCACGTCAAGACCCAAAAACATAGTCACTCCTCCCAGTCGCCACCTGCGCACAGCCCTAGGGGTGTACACATATTTATTTCGGCTGGTAAAATAAAAGCAGAGTTGGAAATCCCTGTCAATCTGTCGGACGTTGAATTCATCAGATCCTGCCCCACAGCTGCAGCCAGCAGTAGCCCGTCCCCGGTCGGTCCGCCCGTGCTCGGGCCGACCACCCGCCTGTTGAGTTCACGGGCCAAAGCCCCTATGTCCAGTGCATTCCAAAACGGACAAAGCTCAAAACCGAGGACAGGCACGTGGCCACGCAACTTTATCAGCGCGATCTACCCGACGATCTGGATCTTGGAGATGTGGTGGCGATCGATTGCGAAACCATGGGGCTGAACCCGCATCGGGACCGGCTCTGCGTTGTGCAGCTGTCCGGTGGGGACGGCAACGCCCATGTGGTGCAGATTGCCAAAGACCAGAGGGAAGCTCCCAACATTTCCCGGCTCCTTGCTGATCCCAAGGTGCTGAAACTGTTCCACTATGGCCGGTTCGACATCGCGGCGCTGTTTCACGCGTTTGGCACATTGGCGGCGCCCGTCTACTGCACAAAGATCGCCAGCCGCCTCGTGCGCACCTATACCGACCGGCACGGATTGAAAAACCTGACGCAGGATCTGCTTGGGCTGGATCTCTCCAAACAGCAACAAATGAGCGATTGGGGCGCGGAAACGCTCACCCGCGCGCAACAGGATTATGCGGCCTCGGACGTTCTCTATCTGCACAGGTTGCGGGTCGAGCTGGACAAGCGGCTGGAACGCGAAGAGCGGCTGCACCTGGCGCAGGCCTGTTTCGATTTTCTCCCGACCCGCGCGAAACTGGACCTTGCCGGCTGGCCTGATACAGATATCTTTGCCCATTCGTGACAAATCGCACGACACATCGCAGGGCCGCACCTGTCCCGCAGCTTTCATGAAACCCGGCAACAGGATGGCCAAAAGATGGATCGCTACTCACGCATCATTGCCCTCCTGAAGGTTGTCCTTCCGCTCGCCGCCGTGGCGCTGTTGTCGACGCTGTTCCTGATTTCCCGGCAGGTCGAAACCCGCCCGGTCATCCCCTTTGCTCAGGTCGACATAGATGACCGGCTTCGGGGTCAGCAGGTCACGGCGCCCTTCTTCACGGGCACCACGGAAGCTGGTCATGAAATCACAATCGCCGCTGCCAAAGCCTTCCCGAGCAGCGATTTGGGAACCGCGTCCGCGACCGATCTCGAAGCCGAGATTCGCACCACCGAAGGGCGGAGCATCCTGCTGCTGTCGGATTCGGGCGCGCTGCAGCCGGATACGAACAGCGCGACGCTGACCGGCAATGTCCGCATTCTGACAACCGACGGCACCAGAATTGAAACCGAGACACTCGAAGCGGAATTGAGCGGCAGCGAAGCCCGCAGCCCCGGCAGCATCACCGCCACCGGCCCGATCGGGGACTTTACCGCCGGATCTATGCGGATCTTCACAAAATCGAAGAACGCGCCCGTGCATATTGAGTTCACGAATGGCGTAAAGCTGGTGTACGATCCCGCAAAAGCAGAAAGATAAAACGTGCAACGACCAGCAATCGCTTTCATTCTCGGCCTTGTCGCCCTGTCTCTCGCACCGCCCGCCACCGCGCAGGGCACCGAAATTTCGTTTGGTGTGCTCAAAACCGACATCTCCCAGCCAGTGGATGTCACCGCCGATGCGCTCGATATGAATCAGGAAGACGGCTCTGCCCTGTTCAAGGGAAATGTTTTGATCATACAGGGGCAAATGCGGCTCAGCGCCGACAGTGTTTTGGTCATCAACAAGACCGAAGGCAGCGGGATCAAACGATTGGAGGCCCGCGGCAATGTGGTTTTGGTCAGCGGAACAGACGCCGCCGAGGCCGGTGAAGCGGATTATACCGTCGACAGCGGCCTGGTTGAGCTGCGGGGCAGCGTGCTGCTGACACAGGGAACCACGTCGCTCGGTGCGGAGCATATGGTGGTCAACCTTGCGACCGGCAATGCGACCCTCAGCGGACGCGTCCGCACCACCCTATCCGGCGGCGACAACAACTGATGGCACGCCCGGAACTGACAGTCACACCCGGAACCGCCGGGCTGCGCGTCGATAAAATGCGCAAGAGCTATCGCAAGAAAGTCGTGATCCGCGACGTGTCGATGGAGCTCAATCGCGGCGAGGTCGTCGCGTTGATGGGGCCGAACGGGTCCGGCAAGACGACCAGTTTTTACACGATTGCGGGGCTTGTTTTCCCGGAAGCCGGCAGCGTCAGCATTGACGGGCAAACCGTGACGAACCTGCCGATGTACCGGCGCGCCCGGCTCGGCATCGGGTATCTGCCTCAGGAAATGTCGATTTTCCGCGGCCTGTCCGTCGAAGATAACATTGCGGCCGTGCTGGATATTACCGTTTCTGATGAACACAAACGCCGCGAACGCCTCGAAGAACTGCTGTCCGATTTCTCCATCGAACACCTGCGTCGCGCACCGGCATTGGCCCTGTCCGGCGGGGAACGCAGGCGGGTGGAAATTGCCCGCTGTCTCGCGGCAGATCCGAAATACCTGCTTCTTGATGAACCATTTGCGGGCGTCGATCCGATCTCGGTCGGCGATATTCGAAACCTTGTCGCCGAGCTGAAGACACGTGGAATCGGTGTTCTGATCACAGATCACAACGTACGCGAAACCCTCGAAATCGTGGACCGGGCCTATATCCTCCATGACGGGCAAGTGCTGATGTCCGGCACCCCGGAAGAAGTGGTCGAGAATGAAAATGTCCGTCGAGTCTATCTTGGTGATAATTTTCGCATCTCTTAACCCGTCTTTTCGCAAGTTTCCGCACATCTGACCCTGCAACAGGATGCGTCGCGAACAAATGCAAATGGATTTGCATTGACTCCGACCGGGGATTGTCATGGAATTGTCGCATGGCAAATGTGCATCCCGTCGCAGTCACCCAATTGGCCCTGTGCTCAGGACCATCGGAACTGCTTGCTTCACATTCTGCCCATCCTTCCTGGCTATCGTAGTTCTGTGACCACGCAACACCTGCGTCAGGTCGCATCGAGTCAGGCATAACAATAAGGAGATCACATGCGTTACAAAGTCAGCGGAAAACAGATCGACATCGGCGAATCTCTCCAGACTCACGTGGAGACGGAGTTGAGTACAGTTCTAGAGAAATACGCAGGCCGACCCACCGATGCTCAGGTCGTCTTCTCCCGCAACGCGCATGAATATGTCTGCGAAACCATCGTTCACCTTTCAACCGGCCTGACCTGTCAAGCGAGGGCGCATGCCACTGAAATCTATGCAGCCTTTGATGGCTGCCTGGAGAAAATGGACAAGCAGCTCAGGCGATACAAGCGGAGATTGAAAGATCACCACCGCGACCGGAGCGAGCCTGTTGAACTTATGGGCGCCAGCTCGTATATCCTCGCCTCTGAAGAGGTAGGTTCCGAGGTAGAACCAGAAACGTTGCAGCCGATCATCGTGGCCGAGATGGAGACCAAGATCCCGTCTTTGTCCGTCGGCGAAGCTGTAATGCAGATGGAGCTGGCCGGATCGCCTGTTCTGGTGTTCAGAAATGACGCCAAATCCGGATTAAACGTGGTGTATCGACGCGAAGATGGCAACATCGGGTGGATCGATCCCTAAATACAATCGAAGGGGCCCGGAAAGGCCCCTTCACCCCGAATGGAGCAGTACCAATGCAGATTTCGAACATCCTCAAACAAGAGGCCGTACGGGTTATTGGTGCTGCCTCCAGCAAGAAACGCCTGTTTCAGGAAATCGCCGAAGTCGCAAATTTTGCGCACCAACTTGATGCGCAGAGCACCGTCGAGGCGCTGCTGGACCGCGAGAGCCTTGGTCCGACCGGTGTCGGACACGGTGTCGCCCTGCCCCACGCCCGTCTCGGCACGGTGGATCGGGTCGTCGGCGTGTTTGTCTCACTTGAAAAGCCGTTGGATTTCGGCGCGGTCGACCGTCAGCCGGTGGACATCGTTTTCGCCCTATTTGCTCCGGTGGATGCGGGCGTGGAACACCTCAAGGCCCTTGCGCTGGTGTCCCGCACCCTCCGGGAACAGAATCTCTGCACCAAGCTCCGCGCAAATCCGGATCCTACGACGCTCTATACTATTTTGACGGAGAACCAGTCGGTCCAGGCCGCCTGATCACAGAGGGCGGGCCCTCTCTCTGAGCGCGCCTGAGGACATCTGCACCGGAGCAGTCCCGTCCCCTATATCTTTGCGCTGTTGTTGAGTCGCTTGTGGTGAACTGCTCCTTCACCACGGGCTTTTGCTTTTCTGTAGGCCGCTCAGCGCCATGGACCATAGCCAAAAGTCAGATAATCCCTTTGGTAAACAGACTGGCACAGAGCCTCCAGCTCCGCGTCGTAAATCCCACTCAACGCATGGGGATGATCCGCTTCCGCCCGAGGTGCGGGGGCCGGATTCATTCTGCCGAGCTTTCGCGCCAACCAGGGAAGATCTTCGGTCATGTCCTCCTCACGCAGGATCAGGTCCGGCATGGCCAGTTCGGAAAACCCACAGAGAACCTGCGTCTGGCTGGCCCAGTTGGGATCAATTCTCACAGAGGTCTGCCCGGCGAGATTCGCCTTCAGGAACATCAGAAATTGCTCAAAGGCCAGTCGGTGCTGAGGCCGGCTATAGGTTTCGTCAACAGCGTGCTCGGGTATTTCCAGGTTGAAACGACGGCGCAGGGTGTCGCGAATTTTGCGCAGGCTTCCAGGACCGTTGGACAGAATTTTCGTGCAAAACACAGTGTGCGCCCGCGCCAACGGATGGCGCACAACGGTAAAGCTGCGATGCCCCGGATTACCGCGCCGCCATTGCCGAAGCTGCTTTTGGTTCATTTTTGAAATCAACCCGTCGGGCGAAACGCTGTCGAGGCTTCCCATCCAGCCGGTCACCGGATCCTCAATCCCGTTGCGCACCGGCAGATAGAGGATTGGCGTCACCACACCTGCCACATAGCCCGGCACGGCCGGCCCCCGGCGGGGCTCAAAGTTTGGTGTCCGCGACAGGTTGAATCGGTCCAGACCGGTCAGCGCATCGATCATGACATCGGGATTGCTCACCTTGGACACAACCGGTTCCGGGTTCTGACGTTTCAATTTGCTGTCCAGCCCCTCAAGCCGGGCCGGTACACCAAGCCATTTGGCCAGACCATTCATGACATCAACGTCCTGCAGGTCTTCGTAGGCCAGATAGAATCCGGTCTGACCCGAGCATTGAAGACGATTGAGCAAAGTCACCTGAAAGGCCTGCAGGGTTTCGACATGGGCGCTGAACTCTTCCGCATCGAACTGTGCCTTTGCATCCTTGCGACGGGCAACATTGGTCAGCTTCCACTGGCCCGTGCTCCGGGCGATCTTCCACGAAACATAGCTGTCCAGAGGGTTCCGCGTCAGGATGATCTTGCCGATCGACGGATCGTCAAGGATCGCATCCAGAACCCGCGGATCGTGATCGTGAAAATACCGGAACCCGGCCACTGCATCGGGCTGGCGCTGGATTTCCGCAAGCAGCCGATGAGGATCGTTTTCCCGCATCTTTTGCGTAATCCCGAGAACCTCGGTGCGATTGGGGTATCCGATGAAATGCGGGTTGAACGCTTCACCATGACACATGACGCCATCCATCGCGTTCAGGTTGGCCTCGAGAAAATTTGAACCCGTCCGCATTTCGGCGAAGATGACAAAGCATGAAAAGGTGTCGGCCATCTGCGATTATCTCACCATATAGGGTTTGCGGGGCCGTTCCGGGCTATTCGATTTCAGAGCGCCCACCGGGAAATCCCCCATCAGATAGGGATGCATGCCCTGGTTCTTGAGGTTTTGCAGGAACTGGCCAAAGTCGGTCAGGTCAACCATATGCGGCGCCTGGGTCAGGTGGCGGGAAGCGATAGGGCCAATCTCACCCACCACAGTTTGCAGGTTTTCCATCGGCGCCTCTATGAACTCCGCCATGGTCCAGATCCGGATGCGGGCGTTGGCCCAACGTGAGCGCAGCATCTGCAAATGTTCGGCCTCGATCTGCTGCAAGCGAGCAGCCTCGCGGCGTAATTTCGAAAAACTCTGGTTTGACTTGAACAGAGGAATCGCCCAGGCGCCGGAAATGACCGAGACCTGCGCATTTGCATCCCGCGCGATAAACCAGTTCGCCTTCTGTGTGTCGCGCGGACCGAACTGAAAGCACTGTCGCTCGCCACGCGTATTCCAGATCAGATTGGCCAGGAAACTCTCCGGATTATAGTCACGCAGCCTGGCACTGTCGCTGAGACAACCGTTGAACAGCTTTTGGTCCTCCGCCAGTTCCGCGCGTTCCGGCGCAAACAAATGACCATGCACCCTGGCCCCCGTGGTGCGCGCCAGCCACGGTTCAAATTCCTCAAACAGCTCGGCAAAGCCCTGCAACATGGAATACGGGCCGCAGGTCAAGCCATTCTCAGCACCGTGATCGGGGTACCTGCTCTGCATATAAAGCCCGCGACGCCCCCGCGTGCGGCGTTCCACCGCGCGGGCAAATATACGGTCGATCTTACCCGGGTTCGGCTCTGTCCGTTTCAAGCCACTGGACGGATCCGCCAGAAAAGCCTGATACAGCCGTTCTGCCTGTGGCCAGATCTTGCGGGCGACAAAGCAGTCGGAACGGCGCAGAAGCTGCAGGTGGTCATCATAAAAAATGTGTGGTTTGCCCTGAAAATCGAACTTCGAAAGCGTCAGTGACCGGCTCTCTATGGTGCGTGAATGGAGCCGCGCCAGCGTTTGATAATAGCTTTCATCCGGAATCCACACCTGCCGGAAATAGCGATCATATCGCGGCCGGTCCGGGCTATTGAGAATAGCGGAGAGGGTCTGACGGGTCAGGCACCACCACTGGCTGCCCATATGAGGAGTCAATCCGGCCGGGATGCGCCGCCGCATGCCAAGTTTGCGTTGAAGATCCACATAGCGATCAAACAGCTTGCGATGTTGCCGCCAGGAAAAAGGAAAGCGCAGCGTAAAACGTTCCGCGCTGAGGCCACCCACGATCCAGGGAACGTCGGCTGTTGTGGCGCTTTCGATAAAGTCGGTCTGCGGTCGCTGGGCCAGATAGTCGATCAATTCCTGCACCGGACGCAACGGCAGGCAGGAACCGGAGGCGAGATAGACGTGCCGAACATCCGGGAACTGATCCAGCATCAGCTCCGACGCGGATTGAGAGGCCGCCACAATTCCCCAGGTTCCCCATTCGCATCGGTGCCTGCGCGAAAAGCGGATCAGCTTCTCGCCTGCGAATTTGGCCTTGAAGGCGTGAAAGGTATTGCGGTCGACCATGCGGTCCACATGAATCACCACGGGACAGCCGGCAGCGGTCCAATGGCGCGCCACCTGCTCAGCGCGGTTCAGCGCCGTGTGGACAAGCATGACAATGCCGACCGCGCTCATGCCCAGTTCCCTTTTGACATCAGACCGAGGATCTCAAGCTGGCGCCAATTGATGTATCTTTCACTCCATTTGCACCACAGATCGGGCTGTGCCTGCAGGCTGTCCGCATAGGCGACATATTCTGCGGACCCTGCGTAATGCTGCCGCCGCGACAGCTCTTCCTGTGCTTTGGCGGCAAACGTATCGAGAAATTTCGTGTGCAACAGGACACCGCTGGCTTTCTCGCCTCCGTCGGTTTCATAGACCTGATTGAGACCCCGCGGCAGCAACATATGCGTGGAACTGACAAAGACGAATTTACGGTCCCATTTGACCAGAGGGATCTTGTTCAGAGCCGGTGCTTGTCTGGGCTTGTTTTCAAAAAACACCCGAGCCCGCGGCCCGCCCTGGATCCAGAGGTTGCCGTATGTCTTGTTCCTGGTGACCGTGTAGTTGCCGCTGTCAAACCAATGGGCAATGTCCAGAGGATTCTGCCCCGCCTGATAGGGCACCTCGTCAATCCGCCCTTTCGGGTATACATCCAGCAGCATGGCAGAAAAGCTCCGCAGCTGAGAGGCATCCAGCCAATCGGTCAGGGCGCGGATTGGCCGCGTGTCACAGAAGGGAAAGACGAAGAATTCATCCGGATCAACGACCAGTGACCAATGTCCATGCGCATATTTCCGCAGCAAATGGTTCGTCCAGTCGACACCAAAGGTAGATTTCCGGTAGCTGCCTTTGGTGTGCCAGATCGAGACATCCGCCATATCCTTGAGGTACTGCCGCATTCCATCGCTGGAGTCGTTGTCCACAAACAGGAAATGGTTCACCCCAAGCCCGCGATAATACTGCAGAAAATAGGGCAAACGGATCTGCTCGTTTCGAACGGTGCAAACCAGCACGATATCGCCGGAGTGGATACGTCCGGTGTTGTCCTGAACGCAGCGCAATTCCCGTGATTTCCGCAAGGCACGCAGACCCCGGCGCTTGCGCCTGATCCGCATCCGGTAAGAATCCCAAAGCCCCAAAGTGTGTTTCCCCGGTATCTGGGGCCGTCCCCGGTGCCCCTGGCGCGACCGTACCCGGCCCACGCAAGTGCAAACAATATGTCACGTCCCCAATATGGAAACAATGCGTTTAGAACTGGTTAGGCTGTGTCCTCTTTCATTGACCTACCACTCAACCGGGCAGCATAGTCCAAGCTCCGCCAGTTGCTCCGGGCCCCTGTATCGAACCGCAGCAGGATGCCATAAATCCGGCCCCCGGCCAAGCAGCGCATAGTAGTCGTCAAACAGATCGGGGCGGTGAAAATGCTCTGCGCGTTGCTGTTGCCGGGGCGCCTGCGCAATCGTCTCCGGCAGGAATTTCGTATGGAGCAGGACGCCGGATGGCAGCACCCCGCAAGGCCCGTCATAGAGCGCGTTCAGGTCGCGGGGCAGCACAGCATGGGTCGCGTTGGTGTAGGAATAGCGCCAGTGCCAGCGGATCAACGGGATCTTGTTCAACGTGGGTGCCCGCTCGGGCGTAGTGGCGAAAAACACTCTGTCGCGGGCGCCGCCCTGTAGCCACAGGTTGCCCTGAGGCGATTGACGAACGGCGCGATAGGGTCCGGCGTCGAACCAGCGCAGCAGATCCGTCGGAGGCATCCGGCTGTCATATTCCTGCAGCGCCAGCGGCCCCTTGGGAAAGAGATCCAGCATCATCGCGCCGAACCCCTTTTGCCCGGTCTGATCGAGGTGGTCAGTCAGGTCACGCAGGTCATGGCGGCCCATACCCGGATAGGCCAGCAACTCATCTGCATCGAGGGTCAGGCACCAGTGACCGTGCCCATAGCGCATCAGCAACCACCCTGACCAATCGAGCCCGAACCGGCTGTTTCGATAGCTGTCGGAGGTTTGCCAGAGCGAAAGGTCACCGCGCTGCGCCTTCTCCAGCAACCAAGCCGAGCTGCCGTCGTCGCTGGCGTTATCGACGATCAGGAAATGCCCGGCGCCCAGCTTGCGGTAGTAATCAAGAAAGAACGGCAGGCGCTGCATTTCGTTGCGCAGCACCAGAATCACAATAATATCCGCAGGCAGAATCCGCGCGGTATTATCTGCAACCGGGCGCAGCCGCCGCCGGGCGCGAAAGGCGCGCCACAGACAGGTCCGTCGCTTCAACCGCAGCCTGTAGGCTGCAGCAGCAGATATTTGCGGAAGCGGCAATGCCGTCACATCAGGTCTCGTAATGGCCGTTCTGATGCCAGTTCCAGGCGTCGGCAATCATCTGGTCAAGCGTGGAGCGTTTTGGCTCCCATCCCAGCTCTTCTCCTGCGCGGGTCGAACCGGACACCAGTTTGGTGCAATCGCCCGCACGCCGGTCGCCGATACTGTGCGGCACATCCTTGTTCGTGACAGCGCGCGAGTGCTCAATCACTTCCATCACGGAAAAGCCGGAGCCGGTTCCGAGGTTGAACACCCTGCTCTCCTTGCCCTGCTCCAACCATTTGAGACCCAGAACATGCGCGTCCACCAGATCGCAGACATGGACGTAGTCGCGAATGCAGGTTCCGTCCGGCGTGTCATAGTCCGTACCAAAGACGGTGAGACCCGCACGCTCGCCACGAATGGCTTGGATCATCAATGGGATAAGATGCGTCTCGGGCTGGTGGAATTCGCCGACCTCCCCTTCCGGATCGGCACCGGCGACGTTGAAATACCGGTAAATGACCGAGCGCAGCCCATATGCCGCCCCGAAGTCCTTCAGGATGTCTTCGACCGCCCGCTTGGAGGCGCCATAGGCGTTCAGAGGCACCTGGGGGGTGTTTTCATCCAGCACCACATTGTCATGTTCGCCATAGGTTGCACAGGTGGAGGAGAATACGAAATCGAGGCATCCGGCGGCGACTGCCGCCTCGATCAGACAGAGCGACCCTCCCACATTGTTCGCCCAATACCGGCCGGGTTCGCTCATCGCTTCGCCGACCTGGCTCAGCGCGGCAAAATGCATGACTGCCGCCGGTTTGTAGGTCGCGAACACCTCGTCCAGGCGGGCTCTGTCTGTCAGCTCGCCCTGCTCGAACGGGCCGAACTTGACCGCATCCTTCCAGCCAGTGACGAGGTTATCGAAGGTTACAGGGGTATATCCCGCCCGCTTCAGCGCCTTGCAGGCATGGGACCCTATATAGCCCGCCCCCCCCGTCACAAGTATATTGGTCATGACCAGTCGCCTCTCTCTTGGGACACTTGATTTGAAATCCGCACCGCTCAAAAAAAGCTGCCCCCTTGTAGGGGGGCAAGCTCAAATTCTGATGACAGGGCGGGCTTTACTCTGCCGCGCGGCTGACTTGAGCAACCTCGGTGATGTATTCCATAAGGTCATCACGAAGCTCATCCCGCGCCAGTGCGAACGCAACTGTAGCCCGCAGAAATCCTGCTTTGGAGCCACAATCAAACCGCTTGCCCTTGAACCGATATCCGTACACGGGGACATCACCGGCAATGTCTTCGGCAATGGCATCGGTCAACTGGATCTCACCACCGGTGCCCTGCTTGCGCTGGTTCAGGTTGCGCAGGACCGACGGCGACAGAATGTATCGGCCGATGACCGCCAAATTCGACGGTGCGTCTTCCTGCTTGGGTTTTTCCACCATGCCATTGACGGACACGACGGATCCCATGTCCTCTTTGACATCCAGAACACCGTAGGAGGAGGCTTTTTCCGGTGCCACTTCCATGGCCGCGACCATATTGCCGCCGGTTTCCTCATAGGCCTCAACCATCTGCTGCAGGCAGGGCTTTTCCGCCGCAATCACGTCGTCCGGAAGGATGACAGCGAAGGGCTCATTGGCGATCAAACGCCGCGCGCACCAGACCGCATGCCCAAGGCCCAGCGCCTTGTGCTGACGGATATAGGCGATCGCGCCAGAGTCCATATTGGTATCTTTGAGGATTTCCAGAAGGTCCTCTTTGCCCTTCTTGCGCAACTCCTGTTCGAGGATCGGCGAGTGATCAAAATAATCCTCAAGCGCACCTTTGCCACGTGAGGTCACAAAGATGAATTCCTTGATACCGGCGGCACGTGCCTCATCAATGGCATATTGCACCAGTGGACGGTCCACCAAGGTCATAATTTCCTTGGGGACGGATTTGGTCGCGGGGAGGAATCTGGTTCCAAGACCCGCGACAGGGAAAATTGCTTTTGTAACTTTTTTACGCATTTCGACTCTCAATTCTGAATATCTGACATAAGCGCAACACCCGACGACACCTGTACGGCGGACCGCATTTCACTTTCTCACCACACTTGCGCCACTCAGCAGGGCAGGCACCCTGTGTCAGTCAAACCTTAACACGATCGGGCCACTGCACGGAAGATTTTACGAAAACCAAGGGCAAACCTCCTACTCAATGTCCATTTTTTTCATCATGGACTCAATTTTTGGCACATCCTGAGGATTGTTCAGCTCCCAGAACTCCCGCCCCCGGGCCTCCACCGTGACGCAGAGGATGTTTCGGCCGTTCTCCAGGAACCGCAATTGCTCCAACCCTTCCAATGTCTCTAGCGGGCCAACAGGCCAGGACGGGTAGTCACAGAGAGCATTCGGCCGATAGGCGTAAACACCGACATGATGGAACACCGGCGTGCCTTCGCCGTCGGCGTAGGTCGCGGCGGTAAAGGGAATGACCTCTTTGGAGAAGTAGAGCGCGCGCTGATCCGTCGCGAAAACTGCAGTCGTGCCGCCGACGCGGCCTTCGCTGCGGTCGTTCAGCAGGCTGTTCAGCGTCGCCCCGTCGCATTGCAGAACCGGTGTCGCCAGCCCCATATCCGGGGCAGCTTCCAAACCAGCGATGAGATCCTCGATAAACCAATGCGGCGTCAGCGGGGCATCGCCCTGAAAATTCACGACAACGTCATAGCCGCCACCCAGTGCAGCATGGGCCTCCGCGCAGCGCTCGGTGCCGTTTCCACAGGCCTGCGAGGTCATCACGACCTCGGCACCGAATCCCTCGGCCACCGCCTTGATCCTGTCGTCGTCGGTCGCGACAACGACGCGGTCAACCCCAACGACCTCCTGTGCTGCTCTCCAGGACCGTTCGATCAGGGTCCGTTTCTCGCCCGTTGCCCCCGTCAATTCCGCCAGGGGTTTGCCGGGATAGCGCGAGGAGGCGTAGCGCGCCGGAATTACAATCAGGACAGACATCAGGCACCCTTCAGATCAACAGCAGGCGCACTGGCGATGAAAAACGGATTGGCAAATCCATCCTTTCCGTAAACCAGCGGCGAATGGTCGTCAAAACGCACCACACGCCCACCTGCACCGCCCAGAACGGCGTGACCGGCGGCCGTATCCCATTCCATCGTGCGTCCGACCCGCGGATACAGATCCGCCTCTCCGGTCGCGACAAGACAGAATTTCAACGAGGATCCGGCGCTCTTCATGTCTTTGATGCTGTATTTGTTGATATAATCGTCGGTGGCCTGATCCCGGTGCGACTTGGATGCGACCACCATCAGGCCTGTGTTGTCACTCTCGGCGACACGGATCGGAGTGACCTTGCCCACATGTTCGACGGAAAACGGGCCCGTTTCTTCGACCGAGGTCCCGTCTGCCAGAGTGTAGAACATACGATCCCGGGCCGGTGCATAGACCACGCCCCGCGTAGGGACGCCTTTTTCCACCAATGCGATATTGACGGTAAAATCGCCGCGGCGGTTTATGAACTCCTTGGTGCCGTCGAGTGGATCAACGATCAGAAACGTATCCCCCCTGACCTCATGCGAGGCCGATTGCTCTTCGGTCACCAGCAAAACATCCGGAAAAGCCGCACGGAGCCCGGCCGAGATCAAAGCGTCCGCCGCCTCATCCGCTGCGGTGACCGGGCTGTCGTCCGACTTCACCTTCACATCAAAATCGTCGGAGTCATAGATTTCCATGATCTTGTCGCCGGCCTCCAGGGCAAGACGGCGGATCACGGCAATCAGCTCATCATAATTCATTATTTTCTCCCCAGGGACCATATATTGCCACAAAGATTTGTGCTTCTTATGATTGCTTCGCAATGGATCAGCAAGAATTCCATGCAATGCTGGGCATAGCACTGCTGAAATAGAGGTCATGTTTCAATACCGAACCGACAGATCCGCGTTCTCGCGCGCCATAACCCTGGGTGAAGTCGTCTTTCACTCGGTTGTGCGGAGCGTGCGTTCCAAGCACAACAATGCTTTCATGGCGCTCGGAATGAACATCGTGCAGGCGGTGATGTTCGTTATGTTCTTCTATTTCATGTTCTCTGTTCTGGGGATGCGCGGCGGTGCCGTTCGCGGTGATTTTCTGCTCTACATGATGTCCGGTGTTTTTCTGTTCATGACGCATACGAAAACCCTCGGCGCGGTGGTCGGGGCAGAAGGGGCATCCAGCCCGATGATGCAACACGCGCCGATGAACACCACGATTGCAATTCTGTCGGCGGCAATCGGCGCGCTTTATGTTCAGATCCTGTCGATGCTGATCATACTGTTCGCCTATCACGTGGCCTTCACGCCGATTTACATAGAAGAACCCTTTCCCGCCTTCGGCATGATCCTTCTGTCCTGGGCCTCGGGGGCCGCGATCGGTCTGGTGCTATATGTGCTGAAGCCCTGGATGCCCGGTGCGATCGGGATTATTTCAACGATCTATCAACGGTCCAACATGCTGTTTTCCGGCAAGATGGTTCTTGCCAATTCGCTTCCCGGATACATGCTGCCAATGTTCATCTGGAACCCGCTGTTTCACACAATCGATCAGGCACGCGGCCATATTTTCATCAACTACAACCCCAGGGTGACCTGGTGGGAATATACCGCCTGGCTTGCATTGATCTTCCTGGTGCTCGGTTTGATGGGGGAATTTTACACCCGCCGCGCTGTCTCACTCAGCTGGAGTGCACGTCGCTAGGTCACCACCCGGAGCGTCAGGTTCACACGCCCGCCCTTCGGCAGGAGCCTCGATGATCCGAACCGGATCCGGTCAACGCCGTGATAGGCCAGCCGCGCGGGGCCACCCATGACGACAACATCCCCGGAATTGAGCCAGATCGAGTCCGTCTTGTCCTTGCGGGACGTCCCGCCAATCCGCAGCAAGCCGTCATCCCCGAGAGAGACAGAGACAACCGGATAGGAGAAGTCGGCTTCGTCCTTGTCCTGATGCAATCCCATCCGAGCCCCTTCACCATAATAATTGAACAGGCAGCATTCCGGTTGCTTGTCGCCCCCGACCAGAGAGGTCCAGATGCTCAGCACTTCGGGCGGGATCTGCGGCCAGGCCTGTCCGGAAGGGTGGCGGTCCGCATAGCGATAGCCCTTGGCATCGCTGAACCATCCATAACTCCCCGCCGAGGTCATCCGAACCGACATCTGCCCTCCGCCGGGCACCTCAGGTGAAAACAGCGGCGCCGCGCGCAGAACCGGTCGCAGCGCGTGAATGAGGTTTCGTTGCACATCGAGCGGCAGAAATCCCTTGTGAATTTCGAAACCGCGCAGCGTCAGTCGTGCCATTAGCTTAATCTTAACTCTGTTTGTCGCAAAAGCGCTCATATTTGCCTGTAACAGGGCAATCGTGCGGTTGCAGGGGTCATTTTCGCTCCCTATATACGCCGAGAAGCGGTTGGGTGCAGACCCTATCGCAACTGAATCGGGGCCGGAATGCCAAAACGGGTTCTGGCTTCGGGTAATCGCCTTGTGAAGTAAAAGGGATCGAACACAATGAGCAAAGTGATCGGGATCGACCTCGGTACGACCAACTCCTGCGTAGCCATCATGGATGGTTCGCAACCCCGCGTGATCGAGAACGCGGAAGGTGCACGCACCACCCCCTCCATTGTCGCCTTCACCGATGAAGAGCGCCTGGTTGGCCAGCCGGCAAAACGCCAGGCCGTCACCAACCCGGACAACACCATCTTTGGTGTAAAGCGCCTCATCGGTCGCCGGTTTGACGACGCCGACCTGGCAAAAGACAAAAAGAACCTGCCGTTCAACGTGATCGATGGCGGCAATGGCGATGCATGGGTCGAAGCGAAAACGGAAAAATATTCTCCGTCGCAGATTTCTGCCTTTATCCTCGGCAAGATGAAAGAAACCGCCGAGAGCTATCTGGGCGAAGACGTGACACAGGCGGTCATCACCGTTCCCGCCTATTTCAACGACGCACAGCGTCAGGCGACAAAAGACGCGGGCAAGATCGCCGGTCTTGAGGTTCTGCGTATCATCAACGAACCGACTGCCGCCGCACTGGCCTACGGTCTGGACAAGGCCGACACCCAAACCATCGCGGTCTATGACCTTGGTGGCGGTACGTTCGACGTCACCATCCTGGAGATCGACGACGGTCTGTTCGAAGTGAAATCCACCAACGGCGACACGTTCCTCGGCGGTGAAGACTTTGACATGCGGATCGTGAACTACCTCGCGGATGAGTTCAAAAAAGGCCACGGCGTTGATCTGACCAAGGACAAGATGGCGCTGCAGCGTCTGAAAGAAGCTGCCGAAAAAGCCAAGATCGAACTGTCGTCCTCCAGCCAGACCGAAATCAACCAGCCCTTCATCTCTATGGATCCGAGCACCGGCCAGCCGCTGCACATGGTGATGAAGCTGACGCGCGCCAAGCTGGAAAGCCTTGTCGGCGACCTGATCAAGGCCTCGATGAAACCCTGTGCCGCCGCTCTGAAAGACGCAGGCCTGTCCGCATCCGATATCGACGAGGTGGTTCTGGTCGGTGGTATGACCCGGATGCCGAAAGTCATCGAAGAGGTGACCAAATTCTTCGGCAAGGAGCCCCACAAAGGTGTGAACCCTGATGAAGTTGTCGCCATGGGCGCTGCTATTCAGGCCGGTGTTCTGCAGGGGGACGTCAAGGACGTCGTACTGCTGGACGTGACGCCTCTGTCCCTCGGGATCGAAACCCTTGGTGGCGTGTTCACGCGTCTGATCGATCGCAACACCACGATCCCGACCAAGAAATCTCAGGTCTTCTCCACTGCCGAAGATCACCAGAGCGCCGTGACCATCCGGGTTTTCCAGGGTGAGCGTGAAATGGCGGCCGACAACAAGATGCTTGGTCAGTTCAATCTGGAGGACATCCCTCCGGCGCCGCGCGGCATGCCCCAGATCGAGGTCACCTTTGACATCGACGCCAACGGTATCGTGTCCGTATCCGCAAAGGATAAAGGCACCGGCAAGGAACAGAAGATCACCATCCAGGCCTCTGGCGGTCTGTCCGACGACGACATCGAAAAGATGGTCAAGGACGCCGAAGACAATGCCGAGGCGGACAAGGAACGTCGCGAACTGATCGAAGCGCGCAACCAGGCCGAAAGCCTGATCCATTCGACCGAAAAATCGGTGGAAGAGCATGGTGAGAAGGTTGACCCGACCACCGTCGAAGCGATCGAACTGGCAATTGCGGCCCTGAAGGACGACCTCGAAGGCGACAAGGCCAGCGCCGAGAAGATCAAATCCGGTATTCAGAACGTGACCGAAGTGGCCATGCGTCTGGGCGAGGCGATCTACAAGGCCCAAGCTGAAGAAGCCGATGGGGACGAGCCCACAGCAGCCGACGATTCCTCTGCGACCGGTGGCGACGACGATATCGTCGATGCCGAGTTCGAGGACCTGGACGACAACAAGCGCTAAGGGTGCACCTTGGCCAAAGGTGGGCCGGTCCGTACCCCGGACCGGCCCTCTTTCGTTGAGGCAGAAGGGATTTTCCGATGTCAAAACGTGATTACTACGAAGTGCTTGGTGTGGTCAAAAGCGCCAGCGCCGACGAGATCAAGAAGGGCTTCCGCAAGAAAGCCAAGGAACTGCATCCGGACCGGAACAAGGATAATCCGGAATCTGAGGCGCAGTTCAAGGAGGCCAATGAGGCCTACGACGTCCTGAAGGATCCAGAGAAGAAGGCGGCCTACGACCGGTATGGTCATGCCGCTTTCGAAAACGGTATGGGCGGCGGCGGTCAGCGCCCGGGCGGCCATCCCGGCGGTGACTTCTCCTCAGCTTTCTCCGACGTCTTTGATGATCTCTTCGGAGATTTCATGGGCGGAGGCGGAGGCCGTGGCGGGGCCCATCAACGCGCATCGCGCGGGGCTGATCTGCGCTATAATCTGCGTCTGTCGCTGGAGGAGGCCTTCACCGGCCTGCACAAGACGATCAACGTTCCCACCTCAGTGGGCTGTTCGTCCTGCGATGGCACCGGGGCCGAAGGAGGCGCGGAGCCGACGACCTGTCCAACCTGCTCTGGCATGGGTAAGGTTCGGGCGCAGCAAGGGTTCTTCACCGTCGAACGCACATGCCCGACCTGTTCAGGCCTCGGTCAGATGATCAAGAACCCCTGCAAATCCTGCCATGGACATGGCCGGGTTGAAAAAGACCGCTCTCTTTCGGTGAACATTCCCGCAGGGGTGGAAACCGGAACCCGCATTCGTCTGGCTGGCGAAGGCGAGGCCGGTTTGCGCGGTGGCCCTCCGGGTGATCTCTATATTTTCATCGAGGTCGCAAGCCACGAACTGTTTGAGCGCGAAGGCAACAATCTGCACTGCCGGGTGCCTGTCTCCATGGCCAAGGCCGCACTCGGTGGCGCCATAGAGGTTCCGACAATTGACGGCGGACGTGGTCGGGTGCAAATCCCCGAAGGCAGTCAGTCCGGGCGCCAAATGCGCCTGCGCAGCAAGGGCATGCCGGCCCTGCGCGGCGGCGGTGTCGGGGATATGTTCATTGAGCTGGCGGTCGAAACACCGGTCAGCCTGACCCCGCGGCAAAAGGAAATCCTGCGGGAGTTCGATGAGCTTTCAGAGGAGAACAACAACCCCGAGAGCGGCAGCTTCTTTTCGTCGGTCAAGAGTTTTTGGGACGGCATGAAGGGGTAAACCTCACTGTCCTGGCCTCAAAGGCCAGGCAAACCCTGTAAAACGCCCCGTTTCGGGGCGTTTTTCTTTTCTGTATCTTCACGCTTGCGCAGCCAGATTTTAACGCTTCGCTAACCAAGGTTGCAGCACCATGAACCCATGGGAAAATCCGGTCACTTCAAAGAAGCAATGATGCCGTTGTTCGGCGACAGCGACGAGGCCACTGCTGCAACGTTGCCACAAGGGCGCGTACCATCCTATATAGCCGATCACCGCGCGCGACTGCGCGAACGGTTCATGAAGGGGGGCGCAACCGCTCTTCCTGAATATGAATTGCTGGAATTGATTCTGTTCCGAACCATTCCCCGCAAGGATGTCAAACCTCTGGCCCATCGCCTGCTGGCCCAATTCGGGGATCTGAACCGGGTGATCACGGCTCCTCCGGAGCGATTGTCGCGGGTCTCCGGGGTTGGGCAGGCAGTCATCTGCGACCTCAAGATCTTTGAAGCCGCAGCCCAGCGCATGGCGAGATCGCGTGTGATGCAGCGGCAAGTCATCGCCAGCTGGGACGTTCTTCTGGACTATTGCCATACCGCCATGGCCCACCGGGACACTGAACAGTTCCGCGTCCTCTTCCTTGATCGCAAAAACGTCCTGATCGCCGACGAAGAACAGGCACGGGGCACAGTGGATCACGTGCCGGTCTATCCGCGCGAAGTTGCAAAACGGGCACTGGAGTTAAACGCCAGTGCCCTCATTCTCGTCCACAATCACCCGTCCGGGGACCCGACACCCTCACAATCGGACATCAGCATGACCCGCAAGGTCGAGGCCGCGTTGGACGCCCTCGGGATTGAATTGCACGATCACCTCATCATCGGAGCCTCCGACGAGCTGTCTTTTCGCTCCGAAGGACTGCTTTGACGTTTCAGACAGGCCTGCGGATCACTCCGGCGGCGGGGATCACACCAACCTCGGTCTCTACTGGCTCGGCGCAGTGGTTGAACCAGAACTCCTCCGTTGCGGTGCGGCGGGTACGGACCCCCTCTGGGAGCATACGCAACCCAAGACCCGCCGCCTCGGCAAGCATTGCGATCAATCGGTCCATGCCCTCAGCATCCAGCCAACTGCCACAGTACGTCAACCGGCCGCTGCGGACGGCGACTTTCGCGCCTGTTCCAGCCTCTGCCCCGGCCGCCACCTCTGTGCGCAAAACAACTTCGGCACCGCTTTCCAGTTCTTCCTGATACCGGATCGCAGCTCCTCCACCGACCAAAGGCCGTGGCAGGTCAGGCCGAAAGCTCTCAAGCCGCGCCACGGTGACGTCGAAATTCGGAAACGCAGGCGGAAGCGGTGTCGTGGGCATATTGAAATGCTGATCCCGCGCCGCTGTGCGCGGCCCCAGCAAAACCTCGGCGCCACAGTCCGCCAGGGCCGCTTTCAGATCATCGGGCAAGTGCATCATGCCGGGAACCAGCACCATGCGATAGCCGGAAAAGTCCCGCGTATCCGGCGGCAGGATGTCAATGGACAGGCCCGCCCTGCGCAGGGCCTTGTAATAGTCAAGGATCAGGCCAAAGTAACTGAGCCCCGCCCCATGTGGTTGCGTCGACCATGCCCAATCCGCATCGTAGTCAAACATAATCGCAACCTCAGCCTGCACCGGCTGAACATCCTGCGCCTCCCGAAGTTCCTCAGCAACCTGACGCGCCTCCACGATGGCCGGAGCATCCTCGCTGTCAGGGCGCAGCAGGCCTGCATGCAATTGCTCCTGCGCAAAGGGCGCCTGGCGCCAGCGGAAATAGCACACGGCCTCTGCCCCATGAGCAAACGCCTCCCAGGTCCAGAGGCGCACCATGCCCGGCAGTGGCGATGGATTGTATGGTGCCCAGTTCACCGGGCCCGGCTGTTGTTCCATCACCCACCATCGCCCCTGACCGACAGCGCGATACAGATCATGATGCAGCGCCTGGAAATCAGGGTCGCCCTGGCGAGAGAACTTCTGTTGTTCCGCCACAGTCGCACCGGCGCGATCTTCCAGAAACCCCAGCGGATAGCTGTCCCAACTGGCAATCTCCAGATCGGCACCAACCTTGAAATGATCGAAATCCGTGACGCGTCCCATGTAGTTATGGGCAACGGGCGCAGCGCTATACTCCTTGAGGATGTCGACCTGAGCCCGGTTGAAGGCCACAACCTGATCCGAGCTGAAGCGCTTGAAGGCCAGAACATGCGCCGGATTGGGTTCCGTCACCGTGAGATTTGGCAAACCAATCTCGGCAAAATTCCCGTATTCCATTGACCAAAAAACATTGCCCCACGCGAGATTGAGCGCATCGATATCGCCGGAAAACGCCTGACGCAGCCAGTTTTGAAACGCATCCCGCGCGGCGTCAGAATAGCTGACAACCGTATCGTGGCAGCCATATTCATTGTCCGTCTGCCATGCCGCAACATGGGGGTTCGCACCGTAGCGCTCTGCCATCAACCGTGTGATCCGCTGGCTTTCGGCGAAAAATCCCTGGTGACTGAAACAATAGTGGCGGCGCGAGCCAAATCCCCGGACATGTCCGTTTTCATCCCGGGCAAACATGTCCGGATGGCGCTCTGTCATCCACCTTGGTGGCGTCGCGGTCGGCGTGCCAAGAACGACTTTCAAACCGCGCGAGCCGAGGCACTCTATCGCCTGATCGAGCCAATCCCAGCAGAGTTCTCCTGGCGCGGGCTCCAGCTTTGACCAGGAAAATTCCCCGATGCGGACCCAGGTCAGGCCCGCCTCTGCCATGCGGATGGCATCTTCGTGCCAGATCTCTTTGGGCCAATGTTCCGGATAGTAGCAGGTTCCAAGCGTGCGTTTCATTGCGGCCTCACAGTATTATCTGGTGTTCACGTTGCCCCGTCGCGCCCGTGGCCGACATGAAGGTCTGTCCCGCCAGTCCGGTCTCAACCCCTTCGGCCGCGGTGGTGATGAACAGGGTCGCCATGTCCTCCCCGCCAAAAGCCGGGCATGAAGATTGCGGAGTTGGTACAGATACAGTCTCTAACAAGGCGCCATTGTGGCTGTAACAGGCCACACGTCCCGCACCCCACTGCGCATTCCACAGGTTTCCGTCGCGGTCGACAACGGCACCGTCCACGCCGAATGCTTCCGCGCTGAGGTCCAGGAATATTTCTGCCACGCCTGTCGGCCATCCGTCCTGAGGATCAAGAGGCTGGCGCATGATTTTACCGACCGCTGTATCCGCGTAGTAGGCACAGGTTTGGTCCGCCGGGAAACAGATCGCGTTTGAAATGGTGACGTTCGGCACCAATTTGCGCAGCTCCCCTTTGTAGAACCGGTAGATCGCGCCCGCCCCCGGCTCGGCCTCAAATCCCATCGTGCCAATCCAGAAACCACCCCAGGGATCAGCCCGCCCATCGTTTGAGCGTGTCACAGGGTTATCGGCCTCCAACGGGCAGACCAATGTCCTGGTTTCGGTGCTGAGATCAAATGTCCAGAGGCCGGTTTCGCTGGCCATAAAGAGCCTGTCGCGATCCAGCCACCCAGCCGCAGAGACACATTCGTCAAACTGCCAGACGAGGGTTCTGCCGTCGTCCACCGAGAGCATTTTCTTGCCGAGGATGTCGAACCAGAACAACTGCTGCCGCAGGGGGTGCCATAATGGCCCTTCTCCCAAGGTGCATTGGACGCTGCTGAAAACCTCTGTGCGCTCTGTGCTCATCGAACAACCGCATCGTAGGCCGCAACGTGCCTGAGGGCGCTGGCAGACACCTCTTGCGCGCTTTGCCCGGGCTTGTAGAGGGATGAGCCGATCCCGAAACCCGTGATGCCCGCAGCCAGCCACTCGGCGAAATTCTCAGCCGCGACCCCGCCGACGGCAAAGGTCGGCGCAGAGGTCGGCAACACCGCCTTGAGCGCCGTAAACCCATCAATACCCAGTTTGAAGGCGGGAAAAAACTTGAGCCCATCGGCCCCCGCACGCAGGGCCGCGAACGCCTCGGTGGCGGAAAACACGCCCGGATAGGACAACATGCCTGCCGCTTTCGTCTCGGAAATCACGTCAGGGTTGCAATCCGGCGAGACCACCATCCCGGCGCCGATGTCTCGCAATCTGCGCACCGACGCGGGATCCAGTACAGTCCCGGCGCCGACGACTGCTCGGTCACCGGCGTGGTTGACCATCTTTTCAATACTCTCAAACGGGTTTGGAGAGTTCAGAGGGACCTCGATACGGGCAATGCCCGCCTCCAGCAGAGCGTCGGTCATCGGAATGGCCTCATCCGGGGTCAATCCGCGCAGGATCGCAATAATTTCTCGGCTCATGTTCCTGTCCCTATGCAATCTGCGCCCGGGCAGACCGTAGCCCGGCGAGCGTGTACTCTTCGGCATCGGCCAGAACGGTCTCTGCCCCTTGCGTTCCGAGCGCGGTGGCATAGGCTTGGGCAATCTCGTTTTCGCCCACCAGGACGACAGTCTTGCCCTGCCAGCGCGGTCGCATGTCCGCAATTTCCAACCCGATCAGATAGCCGGACGCCCGCGACCGCGCCTCGACCGGGTCGAGATCTGTCAGCAACGCTTCCGCCCGCAAACCAAACAACGCATTCGCCAGCGCCTGCGGGGCCTCAACTGCCGCAAGACACCCCGCCTCAAAGGCTGCGTTGTTCCAGCCCGCGGTCGCGAGCGTGTGGCGCAGAACCGATTGCTTGCTGATCAACTGAAACAACTCGCCGGTCAGAAAGGTGGCAAAACTGGTGATTTCGCCGCCGCGGACCGACACCCATTTGGTATGGGTTCCGGGCAAGCAGATCACACCGTCCATCCCTGGCTGCGCAACCAGGGCGCCTGCGATCTGGGTTTCCTCCCCGCGCATCACATCCGCCGGATCATTCTGCTTCACCCCGGGCAGGATATAGACATTCAGCCGCGCGTCAGCCGTTTCGACGCGAGTTGCCAAATCCAGCGAGGGCGGTCGACAGGGGGCGGTGGCATAGGGGGCTTCACTCCAGCCCTGGCGCGATCCGGCCATGCCGCAGCAAATCACATCCAGCGAGGCGTCGGGCGAAAAATACGGCTCTAACAAGGCCAATAGTGTCGATTCATATGCCGCCGGTTCAAGAACCCCCATGCCCATATCCGAGTCAATGCGGCACAGCGGAGTATCGTCAGACGCCATCGGCCACAGACGCAAATGCGAGGTCCCCCAATCGACCGCGACCCACACAGCTTTGGCGTTTTTGCGCTCTGTCATCCCGACACCACGACGCCGCCGTCCACAACGAGGGCCTGACCGGAGATCATCCGGCTGGCTTTCGACGCCAGGAAGAGCGTGGATTCAACGATATCCTGCGGCGCAAGGTGATCCTTCAGGCATTGCCGCTCCAGATGCGCTGCCAGGGCCTCCGGCGTCGCCCATTTGTCGAGCTGCTTATCGGTGAGCACCCAACCCGGTGCCAGCGCGTTCACCCGGATACGGTCCGGGCCGAACTCCCGTGCAAGGCTGCGGGTCAGCCCGTTGATCCCGGAATTGGCGGAGGTATAGGCCGGGTAGCCGCTGTTTCCCATCATGTAGCTGATCGACGTGAAGTTGACGATCGCACCACCGCCCAGCGCCTGCATGCCCGGAATCACTGCCTGACAGGCAAAGAAATACGCCTTGAGGTTGATCGACTGTGACCAATCCCAGAAATCCTCGTCCACGTCCAGAGTTGCGTGGCGTTGGTCATTGGCGGCGTTGTTGACCAGGATGCCAATAGGCCCATGTGCATTTGCGGCCTCAGTGACGGCATTTTTCAGCGCGGCAATATCTGTGATGTCACATTGGATGAAGAGCGGCCGATTGCCGGTTTCTGTCGCCATCCTTTCGACGAATTCTGAGGCATCCGACCGCCCGACAAATGCGACTTTGGCCCCTTGCCGCAAGAAGCCTTCGGTGAGTGACGCGCCGATGCCCGATCCGCCGCCGGTTATGAAAACCGAAGTGCCCTCGAGGTCGTGAAACGTTGCGTTCAGATCCATGTCAGTGGCTCTCCCTTGTGACCGGTCGGGTGTCTTTGCCCACCAAGAAATCCAGATCCGCACCTTTGTCAGCCTGCAGGACGTGATCGACATATAATTTCGCGTAGCCGCGCGTGTAATGCGGCGCGTCCGGACGCCATTCAGCGTGCCGAGTGGCCAGATCCTCTGCGGAAACCAGAAGCTCCAGCTCGCCGTCTGACGCAGACACCCGGATACGATCGCCGGTGCGAACGAGGGCAAGCGGCCCTCCGGCCTGCGCTTCGGGCGAGACATGCAAGATCACGGTCCCGAAGGCCGTTCCCGACATGCGGGCGTCGGACACACGGATCATGTCCTTGACACCTTGGGTCACCAGCTTGTGCGGGATTGGCATGTTGCCGACTTCCGGCATGCCAGGATAGCCCTTCGGCCCACAGCCCTTGAGCACCAGTATTGTATCTGGCGTCACCGGAAGATCCTCGCGATCGATATTGGCCTTCATGTCTTCGATGCTTTCAAACACAAAGGCCTCGCCCTCATGTTCCAGAAGGTGATCAGAGGCGGCCGAGGGTTTCACGATTGCGCCGTTCGGCGCCAGATTGCCGCGCAGAACCCGGAGGCCAGCCGCCGGTTTGACTGGCGCCTCGAAGCTGCGGATCACGTCGTCGTTGAAACATTCCGCGCCCTCCGCATAGACACTGATATCGCCTCCGAGGACGGTCGTTGCGGCGCGCAGATGGCCGTGATCGCGAAGCTGCTGCAGCACAACCGGCACGCCGCCTGCGTAGCAGAAATCTTCCATCAGGTACTTGCCGGAGGGCATGCAGTTGACCAGCAAGGGAATATCAGAGCCGATCTCGAAATCCTTCAGATTGAGATCAATGCCCACCCGGCCCGCAAGAGCCAGCAGATGAACCACTGCGTTGGTCGACCCGCCGACTGCGGCATTTGCGAGAATGGCGTTCTCGAAGGCCTCTTTGGTCAGGACATCCGATGGCTTCAGACCCTCGTCGACCATTTCCACGATCCGCTTCCCGGTCAAATGCGCCAGCGCCATGCGCCGGGCATCCACGGCCGGCAAAGCGGCGTTGGTGGGAAGCGACATGCCCATGGCCTCTACCAGCGACGCCATGGTCGAGGCCGTTCCCATCGTCATGCAGACGCCCTTGGACCGGCTCATGCCCGATTCCGCGTTCATGAAATCCTTCAGGGTCATTTCTCCGGCGCGCACCGCCTCTGAGAACTTCCAGACGTCCGTGCCGGAGCCGATATCCTGACCCCGGTATTTCCCGTTCAGCATCGGCCCGGAGGACACGACGATGGCAGGCAGATCGACAGAGGCCGCGCCCATCAGCTGACCGGGAGTGGTCTTGTCACAGCCGCCAAGCAGCACAACCCCGTCAATACCATAGGCGCGGATTGATTCCTCGACATCCATGGCGAGAAGATTGCGGAACAGCATGGCTGTCGGCTTCATCTGAGTTTCGCCAAGCGACATCACCGGGAATTCCACCGGGAAACCACCTGCCTCCCAGACCCCGCGTTTCACGCCTTCGGCCAGATCCCGCAACCCGGAGTTGCAGGGGGTCAGCTCGGACCAGGTGTTGCAGATCCCGATAATGGGCCGACCGTCAAAGGCATGATCCGGAAACCCCTGATTTTTCATCCACGACCGATGGATGAAGCCGTCCTTGTCCAGCTTGCCATACCAGCCTTGGCTGCGGCGATCTTTGGTCATATTTTTTCTCCTTCGATCACCCAGATCGTTTCGGGGAATTGCCAGGGAAGGGTCAGACCCTGCTGCATGAGAACCTGCCCGCTGAGCGTCAGAGGCCCGCCCTTCAGCGCCGTCCGCCCCCGGGAAAGATGGTGCAGCTCGTCCCGGTTGATCAATTCGATGCGATAGCTCGCCGTCGGATCAAGCTGCGTCAGCCGCAAGGGACGCGGCATGATCTGATGCGATGAGCGCATCTTACCTGCAAAGACAACAAAACGATCCGTGTTCGCCGCCAGCTGTTGTTCGGCAATGATGTTTGGATCGGCGCTGTCCAGCCGCAGAATATCAGCGGTCATGCGCCAGTCACGATGCCTTTTCCACCAGCGGGTCACATGGCCAAGCACGCGGGCTTCGTCATCTGTCAGCTCGCGGGGGTCCATCTCGAACCCCATATGCCGCTGCGCAGCCACCCAGGCCCGCATGCGAATGTCGATCGTCCGCCCGGAGGTATGACAGGTGCGCGGCCCCACATGAGATCCCGTCACCGGCAAGGGCAGCAGCAAGGCAGCATCGTGCTGGATACGGAGACGCTCCAACGCATCATTGCTGTCCGACAGCCAGACCCGTTGCGTCTGCGCCAGGATGCCTGCGTCGATGCGGCCGCCGCCTGATGCGCAACTCTCAATCTCGACCAGCGGGAACCGCTCTCTCAGGTCACCCAGGAGGCGCAGCGTGCCTTCGGCCTGCGCGGCATCGGGGATCGGCAGCAAGCGGTTATGATCCCACTTGATGTATTCAATGGCGTTTGCCGCAAGCAGAGCGGAGATCTTGTCGAACAGATGCTGCCGGACCTGCGGCAGCGCCATGTTCAATACCCGCTGCTGGCGTCCTTCGATCTGGTCGCCGGGGCCAAGTATCCAATCCGGATGCAATCGGGCCAGATCGCTGTCAAGGTTGACCATTTCCGGCTCGAACCAGAGGCCAAACCCCATATTCAGAGACTGTACATGGGCAATCAACGGCGCCAGACCATCGGGCCATTTTCGCGGATCGATCTCCCAGTCGCCCAGGCTCGAGGTATCGTCATCACGTCTGCCGAACCACCCGTCATCGAGCACGAACCGCTCCGCCCCGAGATCGGCAGCCAGCGTGGCAATTTTTTTCAGCTCTTCCGCGTCATGGTCGAAATATACCGCTTCCCAGCAATTGTAGTGCACCGGGCGGGCCGCAACTCCCTTGGGCCAGGTCACAACATGGTCACGGATCGTTCTCTGCAGGGCAACTGCCGCGCCGTTCAGGCCCTGGTCAGAGACGGTCAGGAACAGCGGCGCGGTCTCGAACGTCCGTCCGGCTCCACGAGTACCAGTCGCGTGGCCCCATTGGATCTGACGGCGACCATCCGGTAGCTCCTCGGCCGTCATTACATGGCCGCCGGGCCAGGCGTAATGCATGCAAAAGACGCACCCTTGCGTGTTTGTGGCGCCGGTTTCCGGGAAATAGGCCAATGGCGGGTGTTCATGGCCGGACCGACCTCCGCGCGCGTCCCGTCTCAGGCTGCCGGGGCCCCAACAACTGCGCTCCGGTTGGAATTCACCAATCCAGCGACCGGAAAAATGGAGGATATCCTGTCCCATCTGCGGACCGGGCAAAACCGGAGCCGCAAGATGGTGAAGCATGATGTCTTCTTCTGCATCCAGACGGCTGTGCGCGACCAAAGCCTCGCCTTTCGCCTCGAAACAAAGGCTCAACGTCAGGCCAAGCTCCTCATCCCGGGCGGTAAAAACACCCTCTGCCTCAGAAACCAGCCGGAACCTCGGATAGAGCGGCAGACCGTCCCGATAGGCGACAATGCCCGCCTGGCCCGGAAAACTGCGCGACGCTTCGGGGCAGAGCGCCAGCGGCGGCAGCCTGTCGATCATCCCGCCAGTCACTTCCTGTTCTGTGGCACGTGCCAGATCATTCAGATCGGTTTGCGGGTGCAGCGCAGGACCCCAATAGAGGGCGCCGGGAAGTCCGCCATCCGAGGAGAGAACAATCGTTTGCCCCGGCGCATCGACCCGCCAGAGGTTCAAGGCGTCGGTCATTTCACGGCTCCAAGCGTCAGCCCGGCGATAAAGTGACGTTGCATCAAAAAGAACATCGCAACCGGCGGCAGAGCGGCGACAATAGAACCGGCACTCATCAAATGATAGGCCGCACGATACTGCGCATTGAACGAGGTAATTCCCGCGGTGACAGGCTGGCTCTCGGCGCCCTGAGTCAGGACAACGGCCCAGAAGTAATCGTTCCAGATGAAGGTGAAGATCAGAACCGACAGCGCCGCGATGGCCGGCTTCATCAGCGGCAGCACGACAAACCAGAATATGCGCCACTCTGCGACGCCTTCGACGCGCGCGGCCTCGATCAGCTCAAACGGCAGGGCACGGATGAAATTGCGCATGAAGAGCGTACAAAACCCCGTCTGAAACGCGACGTGAAACAGCACAAGACCGGTCTTGGTATTGTAAAGTCCAAGATCCAGAGTGAGATCGCGGACCGGCACCATCAGGATCTGGAACGGGACAAAGTTGCCCGCGACAAACATGAAGAACAGCAACAGGTTGCCCCGGAATTTATAGACGCCCAGCGCAAACCCGGCCATGCACGACAGCGCCACGGCTCCGATGACCGTCGGGACAGTGATCAACACCGAATTCCATAGGTATCGTGGCATGTCAGAGGCAAAGAACACCTTGCCGTAGTTCTCAAATCCTTTGAACGCCGACGGCCAGCCCCAGTAGTTGCCAGTCGTGAAATCGACGTCTGGTTTCACCGAGAACACGGCCACGGCAATGAGCGGCAGCAGCCACAGGATCAGCGCCATGGGCACCAAGGCCTGATAGGTCGCGGCCCAGGCAGGCGAGGACTTTTGGATCGGGCGCGGGAACATCAGCGGCCCCCTTTCTCTTCTTGGTACATCGACCACAGGAAGTAGGCGATGAACAGGAGCATGATCAGGAACAGCACCACAGCGATCGCAGCGCCATAGCCCATGCGGAAGCCGTATTCCGACAGCGCCTTTTCAAACATGTAAAATGACAGCACCCGCGAGGACCCGAAGGGGCCACCGTTGGTCATGATCGAAATCAGATCGAAGGAGCGTAGTGCGCCGATGATGGTCACCACAAAGGCGATGAACGTCGCTGGTCGCAATTGCGGGACGATCACATACCAAAGCATCTTCAGGCCCTTTGCGCCATCCAGACGCGCGGCCTCGACCTGTTCGGGATCCACCGCATTGAGCCCGGTCAGATACAGGATCATGCAATAGGCCGTTTGCGGCCAAAGACCGGCAATGATGATACCATAGGTCACAAGCGAGGGATCGCCCAAGACGTTCAATGTCCCAAAACCAAAGAAGCTGAGGATTTGATTGAGCAGGCCAAAGGTCGGGTCGTAGAACCAGCTGAACACCAAGCCAACGACCACTTGACTGATTACAAACGGAAAGAAAAACAAAGACTTATAGAGCCGGATGCCGGTGACGTTCTGGTTCAGAAAAAGCGCGATCGCCAGACCGGCCGGGATCGCCAGCAGGTACAGCAGCAACCATTTGAGGTTGTTCCACATGGAGACTTCAAAGGCCCGGTCATCCATCAGCTCGACGTAGTTTTCCACGCCGACATATACCGGCTCTCCCAGGCCATCCCAGCGATAGAATGACAGGTTGAAACTCTGCCAGATGGGAAAGATCACGTAGAATAGGAAAAACAGCACGCCCGGCAAAAGGAACAGCGCTGGGGCGAGGGCCTGTCGGTTGCGCCGGATCCAACCGGGGGCACCGTCCGATTGCGGCATCGTGGTATCGGCCAAAGGAGTATCTCCCGGAACGTCAGGCCCGCGCCGGTGGTCTTCCGGCAGATCGGGCAGAAACTGTGTTGATTCTGTTTTCAGAAGTATAGCGCAGCAAAAGATGCACACGGGCGGGGCATGCCTGCGCCCGTGTGACTGTCAGTTCTCAGTAGATCCGCTGACGTGTTTTCTCGAGACGGTCCAGGATGTCATCCAGATTGTCCGGAAAGACCATGAATTCCTGAAAACCTTCCATCGCGGCCGACGCCATCTCAGCCGCAGCATCCCGGTCGAAGAACTGCGCAATGCCGCCCTTGCTGTTCGAGGACAGCATCTCGAAACCCTGGTTCAGCATTTCATCGTCATCCACAGAGGAGGAGGCGTTGACCGGAAGCTGACCCAGCTTTGCACCGCTGTTGATGTCGGTCTGGACATCCGCCGACACGACATAGCGCAGGAATTCCCGTGCGGCTTCCTTGTTCTGGGCACCCGACGGAATATGGAATGTGTCGGTCGGAGCATCTTCCGCCAGTTCAACCTCCGGGTTGATCATCGGAAACTGGTAGAAATCCAACTGATCGACACTCAGGCCAGCCTCACGCAGGGGCGCTACGGCGAAATTGCCCATAAGATAGGCCGCAGCCTCGCCGTTGACCATGAAGGGCAAGGCTTCCTGCCAGCTGTAGGATTGATGGTTGTCGATGAAAGCGCCCATATCGATGAGCTCGCGCCAGTTGGCAAAGGTGGCCTTGACGCGGTCGTCCGTCCATTCCACTTCGCCATTCGTCAGCGCCATATGGAAATCATAGCCGTTCGTGCGCATGTTCAGGTAGTCAAACCACCCGCCCGCAGTCCACAGGAACTTGGACCCGATGGTGAAGCACTTCTTGCCGGAATCGAGGATCTTCTGGCAGTTGGACTTGAAGGTATCCCAATCTTTCGGCTCTTCGAGGCCCAGTTCCTTGTAGATGTCCTCGCGATAGTAAACGCCCCACTGATAGTAGGTATAGGGAACGCCCCATTGTTTTCCGTCCAGCGTCATCGCCCCTTTGGTGGACGCAAGATTTTCAGCAATTTCGGGCTCGGCCCACAGATCGGATACATCTTCGAACAGGCCCGCAGAAACATAGGGGCGCATGCGGTTGGCCGCATACCAGTTCGCGACATCCGGTGCATTCGCGGTCAGAAAGTTGCGGATTTGCGTTTTATAGGCCTCACGATCGATCACGGTCAGCTCAACCGTGAGATCCGGGTGAAGCGCATCGAAATCTTCAGCCAGTTTTTCAATAACCGCGCGCGGTGCAGGGTTCGACATATCCGAGAAAATCTTGAGCGTTCCGCTCAGCTCAGACGCCTGCACAGACGCAGCCAGACCGATGGCCATCGAAAGCCCCGCGGTCGTTCCTTTCAGCAAGTTCATGGTATCCTCCCATAATTGTTCGCCGGTCTTGAGTTCCAAATAATGAAACCAGTTTCCAACTATTGAAACCATGAAGGATAGCGGCTATGAATGTCAACAGTCTGTTCGCCCAAGGATGAACAGACGTAAGGGAGGATGACTATGGCAACGCCCGATGCGCCGCAGCGCAGCAATGACGGAACTGTCGGAAAAGCATTGGAGATTCTCGATCGGGTCGCCGAATACGGCCGCCCGGTTCGCTTTGCGGAACTGCTGGCGGATTCGAGCCACCCAAAAGCGACCCTCTACCGCCTGCTGCAGACCCTGACGAATCAGGGGATGCTGTGTTTTGACGATCTGCAGCAGACATATGCGCCCGGCCTGCGCCTCGTTCGGCTTGCCCATACCGCGTGGCGGCAAAGCTCTCTGGCGCCGATCGCGCGTCCTCACCTTGATGCGCTCTCCACGTCAGTCGGAGAGACCATTCACCTCGCGCAGCTGGATCAGGGGCAGGTGCTCTATGTCGATAAACGCAACGCGCGCACACCGATTGAAATGTTCAGCCAGGCGGGCAAGGTCGGCCCCGGATATTGCACCGGCGTTGGCAAGGCGATCATCGCCCATCTGGATCAAGATGCCCGCGAGGATGCCATTCGGCGGCAGGCTTTCTTTCAGCACACGCCCCACACCCTGGCCACGGAGACCGCGTTCCGCGACGAATTGGAGTCTATCCGGGCCGACGGAGTGGCCTTTGACCGCGAAGAACATGAGCCCGGCATCATCTGCATCGCCGCCCCCATCCTGTCCACCAAGGGACGGGTCATGGGGGCTTTGTCAATCACGTCTTCCACCCGGCGGCAGTCCCTGGAGAGCCTGACGAGCCTCCGGCCGCTGCTGTTGAAGACCGCCAATGACATCGCGGAAACTGCCGAAAGCTGGCAATTTCCCACCTGAGGAGGACCGACGCCACGGGCCCCATGCCTCGCGTCGCAAAAAGGATCACGACTATGACCGGCGTCACGCTGACCAATACGATCAAGAAATATGGCGATATCCAGACCATTCACGACGTGAACCTGCAGATCGACGACGGCGAGTTCTGCGTTTTCGTCGGCCCATCTGGATGTGGGAAATCCACGCTGTTGCGCATGGTTGCAGGGCTGGAAGACACAACATCCGGCCACATTCATATCGGCAATCGCGATGTGACCAAGGTCGACGCCGCCGAGCGTGGCGTGGCTATGGTGTTCCAATCCTACGCGCTCTATCCGCATATGACCGTAGAAGAGAACATGGGGTTTGGCCTCAAGATGAACGGCCACCCCAAGGCCGAGATCAGGGAAAAGGTCGCAGAGGCCTCGCGCATCCTGAAGCTGGACGACTATCTGAAACGAAAGCCCAAGGCCTTGTCCGGCGGGCAGCGCCAGCGGGTCGCTATCGGCCGCGCCATCGTACGCGGCCCCGAGGTGTTCCTTTTTGACGAACCGCTGTCCAACCTTGATGCTGAGCTGCGCGTCGATATGCGGGTTGAAATCGCCCGCCTGCACAAGGAAATCGGCGCCACCATGATCTATGTGACCCACGATCAGGTCGAGGCGATGACACTGGCAGATAAAATCGTCGTATTGCGCGCCGGTCGGGTTGAGCAGGTCGGCAAACCGATGGAGCTCTATAATGATCCGGACAATCGATTTGTCGCGGGCTTTATAGGGTCGCCGGGTATGAATTTTGTTGATGGGATCGTCCGGGGTGGAAAGATCGTCATCGCCTCATTTGGCAACCGTGAAATCGAGACCTCTGTCGCGCTGCCTGCGGAGGGGAAAGCGGTCATAGTGGGTCTACGACCTCAGAACATCATGGTCGGACCCGGCGATGTCGCCACGCTGGAGTTGCGTGAACGCCTCGGTGCGGTGGCCTATGATCACCTGATTTGTCCGGACGGCGCGAAGATTATCGTCGAGACACGCGGCGAAGATGCTTTGGAGGAAGGTGCTACCGTGAGCCTCGACTTCGCCGATCAGGATGTGTTTGTCTTTGATGCCGAGAACGAAGCCCGCTTGCGCTGATATGAAGACAGGTCCCGCTTCCGGCGTCTGATAGCCGTCGGGGGCCGATCAATTGCGATCCGCAGACAGGAGTTTGGGTGCTTTGCCCGTCAGCGCACCCAGACCTCGACACGCCGATTGGCCTGCCGCCCCCAGGCGCTGGTATCGCAGGCGATGGGGAGTGCCTCGCCAAAAGCTTCGGTCTCGATTGAGATCCGGTCCAAATTCGCCGTCTCGGCCGCTTTTTCGACGGAGGCGCGAACAGCTTCTGCACGTTTCAGGGCAATCACCCTGTTCACTTCGGCCGGCCCCTCTCCATCGGAAAACCCTACGAAAACCAGGCGCTTTCCGTCATAGACCCCGGCTTCGACAGCACGGGCCAAAAGCTCGATATTGCTGCGCGATTGCGCATCCGGCCGCGAGGAGCCGGGCTCAAACCGAAAGGACAGGGTCAATCGCTGCAGACCATCCAGCGCGCGGATCATGCGCTGCAATTCCGCCAACGAGATGTCCTGACCGGCGGACTTTATCGCGTTGGCGAGCCTTTCGCCCTGGATGGCAACGGGAATGCGTTCCGCCGCCTGATCCACAAATCCTGCGCGGCGGATCACGATCTGGGCAGATGGTCCCCGGATATAGGTCAAAAAATCCCGCGCGACACGCGGCAAACGACGCGCAGGCAGATACAGAAACATCGGCGAGGTCAGCGGATAGTCCTCGGTTTTGATCATCCGGCGACCGGCGCTGAGGGAAAAGCCGCATTCGCCCGTCAATGTCAGCATCCGCGCCGTTCCGGTCTCTGCGAAACTCGCGATGCCGATGGCAAATGGGTCAGTTGCCACAGTCCGCACCAGACGACTACCCCGATCATGCCGGCGAATACCCTCCGCGAGGCTCAGCTTTGCCGGCCGCAGCAGCTTGTCCTCGACCGCCTGCGTCAGGCCGGCGCCCTCGACAAGGAGATGAACGGCAATTGGGGCATTGGGGCCGCCCAGCTCCGACCAATTGGTGATTTCACCGGCGTAAATTCCCGCAAGCTGGGGCAATGAGATCCGCGCAACCGGGTTGGTCGGCGCGACAATAGGCACAATCGCATCCAACGCCAGAACCCGCCCGCGATTGGCGACGGACATATCCCCCATGCCTGCCTCTCTGGCAAGAATACGTTCCGCATCCCGGATTTCGCGGAGCGCCATCACGATATCGGCCTGATTTGCCAACAGATCTGCGAAACCCTCATCGGTATTGCTGACGTAAAAAATGAACCGAGCCGCCGCCACACCGTTCCGAGAGAGCGTGTATTCGAACTGGCGTGGCTGGAATTGTTCCCGCGCCGTTTGATAGCCGTTGCGCAGCGCAAAGCCCTCGATCAAAGCGGGCAAGAGGACCTCGGCCATCGTGGAGGAACCGGACAGGGTGATCTCGGCCACGAAGTCCGACAGGCTCGGACAGCCCGGACCTTCACAGCGCACACCCGAGCCATCGACCGTCAGTTCGCCAAACTGAGTCTCCACCCGGTAGAATTCACCGTCAAAACCAAGCAAATCGCCGGTGACCTCAATCGCTCCGTCGGGAGAAGACAACGTCACGTCCTGCCCGGCAACCGGGCCGGAAACGCCGAACATAAAGAGTGCGGCGCAAACCGCCGCACGAAAACAGCTCATGAGAAATCCTGGTAATCTGCCCGATCAGTTGGCGGCGATTTTCAGGGTTTCCACAAGATTATTCAACACAAGAAAATCACCTGTGGCAGAACAATCCGGCATCGTCAGAATGAGATCACGGATCGACAGCCGTCCCGCACGGTGTTCAAATAGCTGGGCATTCCATGCTCGGTCACAATTGGCCGTGGTAATCTCGGCCTCCACCGAAATTGCGACGCCGCTTTCATGATGCGGGGCTTGATCCGTGGGGAGGGAATAGACCTGAACCATTTGCGGCATGGCCTGGTCAGGATCTCCGATCGACAGGACCCGCCCGACACCTTCATCGGCGGAGGACCCGCGCCAGACATGTCCGGGTTCCCCATAAAACGCACCGAATTCCAGCGCATGCAGCTCCAATCCGCTACCGCCCTGCCATTGAAGCGCAACCCGGTCAATGGCGCGCAATTCGTCGACGTGGATTGCGGACTGCAGATCAGAGCCCGATACAAAATCCGCAATGATAACCGCATATTCGGTCAGCGCGGGAACAGCCCCCGTGAAGTGGCCCGCGAGATCCAGCCCTTCGGTGATGATCATCCCCGCGTGATGGAGGCCAAACCGTTCCCCGGCGCGACAAGGTGCATTGATCTCCACCTGCACCAGCGCACCAGGAAGGGCGGTCAGGTTCATTTCCATCGGGCAGGTCGGAGTGGTCCTTCCAGGCTGACGATCTGGCTCAGAAGGCGCAAATGAGGACCCGCCCACCGACGTGAAGGCCACATCCTGCAGAACCAGCTCTGCGGTATCAGCGGCGCCCGACTCGCCCGGCAGATAGGGATCGGCGGATCGCTGAAGTTCAGCCCGCTTTTGCATGAACAAACCTGTGCCCAACGCGCAGACAACCGTCGCTGCCACAGTAAGAGCCGTCACTCGTATACCCATTCCAGCCTCCTCACCTCAAAAGGTTAAGGAAAGGTGTCAGCAGAAGACGGCCAGACTGTGGCAATGGCCGGTAGAGAAAACGGCCTTTGCCTAAAGTAAGAGGGTTCCGGAGGTTTGCCCGCGCCTTATCCCAGCCTGCCGTGACAATGCTTGAATTTCTTGCCGGACCCGCAGGGGCATTTGTCATTCCGGGAGGGGTTGCCCCAAGTGGAGGGGTCCTCCTCGACGAATCCCTCTGCCGGAGCTTCTGCTGGAGGCTCCGATTCTGCGGTCGGTGATTTCGGCAGTATTCCCTGGCGCGCAGCCATCTGCATCATCATTTCGCGCTGCTCTTCCTCGCTCAACGGGCGCACACGCGACAGTTGCTGGGTCACGGTTTCCCGCAGAGAATCGAGCATTGTCTCGAATAGCTGGAAGCTCTCGTTCTTATATTCGTTGAGCGGATCACGTTGAGCATAGCCCCGGAAACCGACAACGGACCGCAGATGTTCCAGCGTCAGCAGATGCTCGCGCCATTTGGCATCGATGGCCTGCAGCAACACCTGCTTTTCGATGTTGCTCATGCCGTCTTCACCAAAGGCTTCGACCTTTTCGGCCATCAGCTTGTCAGAGGCTTCGATCAGGCGCTCGCGGATCTGTTCGTCATCGACACCCTCTTCGGCAGCCCAATCCGCGACCGGCACATCGATCCCGAGCTTGTCTTTGACGTCCGCCTGAAGACCTGCTGTATCCCACTGATCCGCATATGTTTTTGGCGGCATGTAGCGGTCAAGAAGATCATCCACCACCTCGTGACGCATATCTGTCACGATTTCATTGGTGTTGGCAGAGGCCATGATCTCGCGGCGCTGGCCGAAAATCACCTTGCGCTGGTCATTCATCACGTCGTCGAACTTCAATACGTTTTTACGCATATCAAAGTTCCGGCCCTCGACCTTCGCCTGGGCACGTTCCAGGGATTTGTTCACCCAAGGGTGCACAATTGCCTCACCCTCTTTCATGCCAAGGCCAGAGAGCAGTTTATCCAGACGTTCCGACCCAAAGATCCGCATCAAATCGTCTTCGAGGCTCAGGTAGAACCGGGTGCGGCCCGGATCACCCTGACGCCCGGAACGCCCGCGCAGCTGGTTGTCGATCCGGCGGCTTTCGTGCCGTTCCGAGGCCATCACATACAACCCGCCAGCATCGAGAACCTTTTGTTTCTCTTCGGCGTGCTTCGCCTCTTCCTCGGCGCGCAGGACCACAGGATCCGCATCGGGATTGGCTTCCAGCACCTCCATCACTTTCAGCTCGACATTGCCGCCAAGCTGAATATCGGTCCCGCGACCGGCCATGTTGGTGGCAATCGTCACGGCGCCGAACCGACCGGCATCCGCGACGATCTTGGCTTCTTGTTCATGGTGACGGGCGTTCAGAACGTTGTGCTCGATACCTTCCTTTTGCAAAAGATGGCTCAGCAGCTCGGATTTCTCGATTGACGTTGTGCCCAGAAGAACCGGCTGGCCCTTTTCATGTGCGATCTTGGTCTCTTCGATCATTGCCGCATATTTTTCAGCACCGGTCCGATAGACCTGATCGTCCTCATCGACACGGGCGATCAGCCGGTTGGTCGGAACCTCGACGACGCCAAGACCGTAGATCTCGGAGAATTCTTCGGCTTCGGTCATGGCGGTGCCGGTCATCCCGGACAGTTTGTCGTAGAGACGGAAATAGTTCTGGAACGTCACCGAGGCGAGCGTGGTGTTTTCGGGCTGGATTTTCACGGCTTCCTTGGCTTCGATCGCCTGGTGCAGCCCGTCGGACAGACGACGCCCCGGCATCATCCGGCCGGTAAATTCGTCGATCAGAACAATATTCCCATCACGAACAATGTAGTCCTTGTCCCGCTGGAACAGCTTGTGCGCGCGCAGGGCCTGATTGACGTGATGCACCACCGTGGTGCTTTCGGGATCATAAAGGCTCGCGCCCTCGTCCAGCAGGCCCGCGGTCTGCAACGAATGTTCTAGGAACTCGTTGCCGTCTTCGGTGAAGGTCACACCGCGGGTTTTTTCGTCCACCTCGAAATGGGCTTCGTCCAGCGTCGGAATCAGCTTGTCGATGGTTTCATACAGCTCGGAGCGATCCTCGGCCGGGCCCGAGATAATCAGCGGCGTCCGGGCTTCGTCGATCAGGATCGAATCCACCTCGTCGACAATCGCAAAGTTGTGATGCTTCTGGAAAACCTGATCCAGCGAGGGCTTCATATTGTCCCGCAGGTAGTCAAAGCCCAGTTCATTATTGGTGGTGTAGGTGACATCGCACCCATAGGCGGCCATTTTTTCCGCCTCGGGTTGGTTGGAATAGATCACACCGGTGGTCATGCCGAGCGCGTCAAATACCTTGCTCATCCATTCGCTGTCGCGTTTGGCGAGGTATTCATTGACGGTCACCACATGCACGCCCTTGCCCGTCAAAGCGTTCAGATAGGCCGGGAAAGTCGCAACGAGCGTCTTGCCTTCGCCGGTCTTCATCTCGGAGATATTTCCCTGATGCAGGAAAGTGCCCCCCATGAGCTGCGTATCAAATGCCCGCAGACCCAATGCCCGCCGGGCCGCTTCACGCACGTTGGCAAAAGCTTCGGGCAACAGGTCGTCAAGGCTCTCGCCACCCAGCGCGCGTTTGCGGAACTCCTCGGTTTTACCCTTCAGCCCGTCATCGCTCAGCGCCTCGAACTCAGGCTCCAAGGCGTTGATCTGTGCAATCAACGGCCGCGTCGCCTTGATTTTGCGGTCATTCGGTGTGCCGAAGACCTTTTTGGCGAGAGTTCCGATACCCAGCATGTGCGCTCCAAGAGTCTAGTTCACGACCTATGTGTCAGGCAGGCTTGCCCGCCGTGTTCGCAACCCATAAACAAAGGTGGAAAGACGGTCCTGCCGCAGGCCTCACCGGGATGTAAGGGGCGGGAAAATGAGTGTCAACGCCGCGACCCCTCGTGGCATCAAGATAGGATGGTTTCCATGCCCAAAGGTCTCACTTTTTTGAAGGGCGTCGTAGTCGCTGCCGCTGTCAGCCTCTCTGTTCCCGCGGTTGCGGAACAACATGCAAAAAGTGTTGTAGCACGGGTGAATGGCGAAGAGATCACGATAGGGCACATGATCGTGGCCCGCACAAAGCTGCCGGCCCAGTATCAAAGCCTGCCGGATGACGTATTGTTCAACGCCCTGCTGGATCAGCTGATTCAACAAACGGCCCTGAAACAGCAGCTGCATGGCGAAATGCCCGAGCATGTGCGCCTGACCGTTGAAAATGAAACCCGCTCCCTGCTCGCATCCGAAGTGATCCAGTCCATCATGGAGCGCGCACAGAATGAGGACGCAATCCGGGCCGCCTATGACGCGCGCTATTCCACAGGCGACGGGGGCGACGAATTTAACGCCTCACATATTCTGGTGGACACAGAGGAAGAGGCCATCGACATCAAGGAACTGCTCGACGAGGGGGCTGACTTTGCCGCCCTGGCCAAGGAATCCTCCACCGGCCCGTCCGGCCCGAACGGGGGATCTCTGGGCTGGTTCACCAACGGTCGCATGGTCCCGGAATTCGAGGCGGCCGTGTTGGAAATGCGGGCCGGGGATATTTCCGCACCGGTGAAAACCCAGTTCGGCTGGCATGTCATCAAACTGATTGAGCGTCGCAAACTCGAAGCTCCTGACTATGACGACGTCCGCGAAGAGATCGCGCAGGAGCTTGCACGGCAGGCGGTAGAAGACCGGGTCAGCCAGCTCACGGCCGGATCGGCAATCGAACGTCCCGGGCTGGAAGAGCTTGATCCCTCGGTCCTGCGTGACTTGAGCCTGATCACCAACTAATCCCCTGCCCTTTGTTTCAGGAATACAGATATGGCAAAATCCTTGCCCCGCTCTCCGCTCGCCCCTGCTGAGTTTCCGCTACTGCCGGATATCGACGGGGTACGTTTCGCGTCTGCCGCCGCAGGGGTGAAATATCAGGGCCGAACCGACGTCATGCTCGCAGTCCTGGAGCCCGGCACATCCGTTGCAGGTGTTTTCACACGCTCCGCGACGCGGTCGGCGCCGGTATTGGATTGTCAGGCCAAGCTCGGCGGCGCAAGGGATCAAGGGGCGGCCATTCTGGTCAATTCCGGCAACTCCAACGCCTTTACCGGGCACTATGGGCAATCTTCGGTGGCTGAAATCACCGCAGCCGTCGCCGGGATTACCGGCCTGCCGCAAAGCCGGGTATTCACCGCCTCGACCGGGGTCATCGGCGAGCCCTTGCCGCACGACCGCATTGTGGCGAAGCTGGAAGATCTGAATGCCGACCTCAGCCGTGGGGCCATGCGGTCGGCAGCCGAAGCCATCATGACCACGGACACCTTCCCCAAGGGCGCGTCCGCGTCGGTCGAGATCGACGGCAAGACTGTTCAAATCGCCGGTATTGCCAAAGGGTCCGGCATGATCGCTCCGGATATGGCGACGATGCTGGTCTATATCTTCACCGACGCCATCTATGATCAGGCGGCGCTGCAGACGCTGGTATCAGAGCAGAATGAAACCTCCTTCAACTGCATCACCGTCGACAGCGACACCTCGACCTCTGACAGCCTGATGGTCTGTGCGACGGGGGCCTCTGGGGTGGATGCCACAGGGGACGCAGGTTTTGCAGCGGCTTTGCGCAGCGTCATGCTCGATCTCGCGCATCAAGTCGTACGCGACGGAGAGGGTGCGACGAAATTCGTGGAAATTCAGGTCACCGGAGCGGCCAGCGATGCAGATGCAAAGGTACACGGGCTCGCCATTGCCAACTCGCCATTGGTCAAGACCGCGATCGCCGGCGAAGATCCGAACTGGGGCCGCATCGTGATGGCGATTGGCAAATCCGGCGCCCGCGCGGATCGGGACCTTTTATCGATTTCATTCGGAAACGTGCGTGTCGCCGAAAACGGATGGGTCGCGCCAAGCTATCAGGAGAATCTGGGCAGCGCCGAAATGAAAAAGGCCGAGATCATCATCAAGGTGGATCTCGGGCTCGCAGAGGGGCAGGCCACGATCTGGACCTGTGACCTGACACACCAATACATTTCCATCAACGCGGACTATCGGTCGTGATCCGTTCGCAAAAGATGGTTCTGGTCTCCGCTGTTGCGCTGATTGATGTAGAGGGGCGTGTGCTGCTTGCGCAGCGTCCCGAAGGCAAGTCCATGGCGGGCCTATGGGAATTTCCCGGTGGCAAAGTTGAACCGGGGGAAACCCCGGAAGCGGCCCTGATCCGGGAACTGCAGGAAGAGCTTGGGATCAACACCTGGTCCAGTTGCCTGGCGCCATTGACCTTTGCGAGCCATGGCTATGACGATTTTCACCTGTTGATGCCCCTGTTCGCCTGTCGCAAATGGGAGGGAATTCCACAAGCGCGGGAGGGGCAGACCCTGAAATGGGTGAGAGCAAAGGATCTGCGGGACTACCCGATGCCTGCAGCCGATGTCCCGTTGATCCCGATCCTGCGAGACTGGCTGTAGCCGGCTTTCTTGCCTTGGGGATAGTCCCGAAAGCGTTGCAACAGGCCGGAAAGCGCGGCCTGTATCAGGCCCAGAAGATGTCAAACTTCGCAATATTTTCAATGCGGTAGAAAGTGAAAACCCCGACCTGAGGCAGGCCGGGGTTCTTTAATTGTGTCTAGGTCGACCGCATGGATCAGTCGAGAGACCGCGTGACTTCCTCACGTTCGAAGATCTCGATCACATCCTTGGGCCGGATATCATCGTAATTCTCGAACGCCATACCACATTCCTGACCGGACTGCACTTCGGACACTTCGTCCTTGAAGCGCTTGAGGGTCTTCAGCGTACCTTCGTGGATCACAACGTTGTCGCGCAGCAAGCGGACCCCGGCAGAGCGGCGGGCCACCCCTTCGGTGACGAGACAGCCGGCAACCTTGCCAACGTTGGAGACCTTGAAGACGTCTTTGATCTCAGCGTAACCGATGAAGTTCTCGCGGATTTCCGCAGACAGAAGACCGGATGCGGCCGCCTTCACATCGTCCACAAGATCGTAGATCACCGAATAATAGCGGATCTCCACGCCCTTCTGGTTAGCTGTGTTTCGCGCCGATGTGTTGGCCCGCACGTTAAAGCCGAAGACGGGTGCACCGGAGGCCTCGGCCAGGCCGATATCCGTCTCGGTGATGGCACCGACACCGGAATGGAGAACCCGCACGCGGACCTCGTTGTTGCCGATTTTCTCCATCGCCTGAACGATCGCCTCGGCAGAGCCCTGCACGTCAGCCTTGACCAGGATCGGCAGCTCGGAGACCGTTTCGTCATCCTTGGCCTTCTGCATCAGCTGTTCCAGAGTGGTCGCAGCCCCGGCCGCGGCACGTTTGTCCTTGGCCGCCTGTTCGCGGTACTCGGCAATCTCACGGGCCTGCGCTTCGGTCTCGGTCACGTTGAGAACGTCGCCCGCCTCGGGGGTTCCGTTCAGACCCAGAACCTCGACAGGAACCGATGGTCCCGCCTCCTTCACCCGCTCGCCTTTGTCGTTGATCAGCGCGCGGACCTTACCGTATTGCTCGCCGACAACAAAGATATCGCCCTGACGCAACGTACCCTTCTGGATCAGAACGGTCGCGACCGGGCCACGGCCCACGTCGAGCTGCGCCTCGATGACGGCACCCTGCGCTGCCCGGTTCGGATTTGCCTTCAGTTCCAGAATTTCGGACTGCAGGGCAATCGCTTCGAGCAGCTCATCCAGACCCTGACCGGTATGGGCAGAGACCTCAACGTCCTGCACTTCACCGGACATGGCTTCGACGACGACTTCGTGCTGCAGGAGTTCTGCGCGGACTTTCTGAGGATCCGCTGCCGGTTTGTCGATCTTGTTGATTGCGACGATCATCGGAACCTGAGCCGCTTTGGCGTGATTGATCGCCTCTACCGTTTGCGGCATCACCGAATCGTCTGCTGCGACCACAAGAACCACGATATCCGTGACCTGGGCACCGCGAGAGCGCATGGATGTAAACGCCGCGTGGCCGGGTGTGTCGAGGAAGGACAGCGTGACGCCACCTTCGGTCTTCACCTGATACGCACCGATGTGCTGCGTGATGCCGCCTGCCTCGCCGGAGACAACCTTCGCATCGCGAATCGCGTCCAGAAGCGAGGTTTTACCATGGTCAACGTGGCCCATGATGGTGATGACGGGCGGACGCGGCAGCAATTCGTCATCGTTGTCTTCGATTTCCTTGATGACATCCTCGACGTCGGAATCGGAAACGCGGACGACCTTGTGGCCGAATTCTTCAATGATCAATTCGGCTGTGTCAGCGTCGATGGTTTGGTTTTGCGTGACCATCATGCCCATATTCATCAGCGACTTGACCACGTCACCGACGCGCTCCGCCATCCGGTTCGCGAGCTCAGAGACGACAATCGCCTCCGGCAGCTGCACGTCGCGGATAACCTTTTCACGCTCGATCTGACCCATGGCTTTTTGACGGGCGCGTTCCTGTTTACGTTTCATCGACGCAACCGAACGCTGACGTCCGCCTTCACCACCAGTGGCCTGGCTCAGGGTCAGCTTCCCGGAGCGACGCCCGGCATCATCGCGACCTTTGGCACTGCGGCCGCGCTCTTCACGCTCACGCTCCGCTTTGCGCGGGGCGAGGCCGGGCTTGGGTGCACCACCCGGGCCACCCGCAGGGCGCGCCGCAGCAGGAGCATTGTTGGGCTTTTCAGACGCTTGCGGCGCGGCTTTTTCAGCTGCGGCACGCTTGGCTGCGTCTTCCTGTTCCTTGCGTTTACGCTCTTCGTCTTCGGCTTTCTGACGGGCCCGCTCTTCAGCTTCACGCTGTTCACGCTCCTTGGCCTCAATCTCCGCACGGCGGCGCTCACGCTCTTCGGTGCGGGCCTTTTCCTCGGCCTCACGCTGCGCAATCTCGTCAGCCTCACGGGCCTTGGCTGCCTGCAACGCCTTCAGACGACGTTCCATTTCGGCATCGCTGATTCCGGCAGGGCGTCGCGAAGCGTCGCCGGCCGCAACGCCACCGGCGCCACCTTTGCCCGCGCCCGGCTTGGGGACAACCACGCGCTTGCGCTTGGTTTCCACCACGACATTCTTGGTCCGACCGTGGCTGAAGCTCTGCTTGACATTCCCAGGCCGAGACCCACCACCACGCAGACCCAATGTCTTTTTGCCGTCACTATCGCTCATAAAGCTCTTTATCCTTCCGTGCGGCCCTTGCCGCCCTTTTCGCGCAAACCCTGCAATCGCTGGGCTTCCTCTACAACACGTTGGCTGAGTCCACCAGAGGCGAGCGCTGCATGTATGACAGTTTCGCGCCCAAATGCCATCCCAAGCTCGTCGGCAGTCAGACATCCGACGAATTTCCCCCGATGTGGGGTGCTCAGTTTGGACTTCCCTCTTCCGGAGCCATCCGAGGCCTGGATCAGAACCCGTGCCTCCTCTTTGGCCAGCCAATCCTTGACCTTTTCATATCCTCCGACCGCGTCCCCCGACTTCCGGGCGAGGCTGATCAGTTCGATGGTGCGCCGCAATACCTGACGTACCACCTCGTCCACGATGCCCTCTGGCACCGTGACCTGTGACTTGAACCCGCGGGCAAAGAGTTTCTTCTTCACCGCTTGCTCGAGCGCAGGCCGGCGAGCGGTGACATACACCCCACGTCCGGGAAGCTTGCCCAGAATATCCGGTACAACCTGCCCGTCCGGTGCCATCACGAACCGGATCAGATCGGATTTTGGAAGTGTTTCGCCGGTGGCGATACACTTCCGTTCCGGCCCGTCTAGACGGGATTTTTCTGCACCACCGCGCGTCATCTACATCTCCAGAAGAGGGGAGGCCGATCAGGCTTCCGCGTCTTCTTCAACCTCAGTTTCCAGGTCTTCTTCATCTGTTTCCAGATCAGCCGGATCGACCCAGCCGAGCATAATGCGGGCCGTCATCACCAGATTTTGTGCGTCTTCCAGGCTCATGTCGAAGGGCTCAAGAAGGCCGTCGTCTTTCACCCGCTCACCGTTGACGGTGGTCCAGCCACCGGCCAGCTCCCAGTCAGCGCAGGTCGCGAAGTCGTCAAGCGTCTTGACGCCATCCTTGGCCAGCGCCTCAACCATCTGGGGTGTCAGCCCGTCAAAGTCAATGAGGCTATCCTCGGCACCCAGCTCGCGCGCGTTGTCGAGCGCCGCTTTTGCCTGCGCCTCCAGATAGTCCCGCGCCCGCGCCTGCAGCTCTTCTGCCGTGCTTGCGTCAACACCGTCGATCACCAACAGCTCATCCAGCTCGACATAGGCGACTTCTTCCAGATTGGTGAAGCCTTCGGAAACCAGCAGCTGCGCAAAGAATTCATCGAGATCGAGGGTTTCCATGAACAACCCTGTCCGTGCCTCGAATTCCTTCTGGCGCCGGGCCGACTCTTCTTCTTCGGTCATGATGTCGATATCGAGATTGGTCAACTGCGACGCGAGGCGTACGTTCTGACCGCGACGACCGATGGCCAGCGACAGCTGCTCATCCGGCACCACGACTTCGATCTTGCCTGCTTCTTCGTCCAGAACCACTTTGGACACTTCGGCCGGCTGCAGCGCGTTGACAAGGAAGGTCGGCTGATCTTCATTCCACGGAATGATGTCGATTTTTTCGCCCTGCAGTTCGTTGACGACGGCCTGAACTCGGGAGCCCCGCATACCGACACAGGCGCCGACCGGATCGATGGATCCGTCATAGGAAACGACGGCGATCTTCGCGCGCGAGCCCGGATCACGGGCTACGGCCTTGATCTCGATGATGCCGTCATAGATTTCCGGCACTTCCATCTTGAACAATTCGGCCATGAATTCCGGAGCGGTACGGCTCAGGAAAATCTGGGGACCGCGCGGCTCGCGGCGCACATCCTTGATGTAGCAGCGGATGCGGTCATTCGGGCGATAGCTCTCGCGGCCGATCTTTTCATTCCGCCGCAGAATTGCCTCGCCGGAGCCAACGTCAACGATGACGTTGCCGTATTCCTCGCGCTTGACGAGACCGTTGATGATCGTGCCGTTGCGATCCTTGAATTCCTCGTACTGACGATCCCGCTCTGCTTCGCGCACCTTCTGGAGAATCACCTGCTTGGCCGACTGGGCTGCAATCCGGCCCATTTCGACTGGCGGAACCTCTTCGGAGAACACATCGCCGACAACAGGGTTGTCCAGATACTGCCGCGCCTGCTCGACCGTCAGCTCGGACTGGTAATTCTCCAGTTCGTCATCGGCCACCACGGTGCGCACGCGGGTAAAAGTCGCTTTGCCGGTCTTGCGATCGATAGACACACGAATGTCCATCTCGCTGCCGTAGCGGCTCTTGGCGGCCCGGGCGAGGGACTCTTCCATCGCCGCGACCACCAGACCCGGGTCGATCATCTTCTCGCGCGCCACAGCTTCGGCGGTTTGCAACAGCTCCAGCTGGTTTGCAGAGGTGATAGCCATTACGTATTCTCCTCTTCGGACCCTGCGGCCCCTTCTGCGGACCCTTCGGTCTCTATGTCGTCAAAGGCATCTTCGTTCAAAACGCCAGCAGCCTTGCGCTGACGCAGCATTTCCTTGATGAGATCATCGGTCAAAACCAGCTTGGCGTCGCTCAGCCAGTCGAATTTCAGGCCGATGGTCAGCTGCTCGCCCTGATCCTCAATGTTGATCAGAACCTCATCATCCTCGACACCGGCAAGCTCACCCTTGAAGCGGCGCCGACCGTCTATCAGTTCCGTCGTTTCCAACTTGGCCTCGTAGCCTTCGAACATGTCAAAGTCCTTGAGGCGGGTCAGTGGCCGATCGATACCCGGGCTGGAGACCTCCAGCGCATAGGCATCAAGAATTGGGTCTTCGACATCCAACGTGGCGCTCACTGCATTGGAGATCTTCGCGCAGTCATCTACCTCAATCCCGCCATCGGGCTTGTCGGCCATGATCTGCAGCGTAGTGGTCTTGCCAGACATCAACCGAAGGCGGACCAGCTCATAGCCGAGATCTTCGATCACAGGTGTGATGATCTCCGCCAGGCGCCGGTCAATTGCGGCTTTGGCAATAAGGTCATTGGTCATCGGACTTCCAAACACAAAAAAACGGGCCCGCGGCCCGTCGAAATCAATCGTTGGTGCCTCAGGACCAGAGCCCGACACGCCGCTGTTGTCGGTCGATATACGCGGGCCCACCCGGTTTTGCAAGCCCTACCTCGAACAGCACCGTTCAGCCCTGTTCGAGGCGCGCTTTCATCTGCTCTGCAAACCCCCGCGTGCGGGAGGGATCCTGACCTCCGATAACCAGATAGCCGACACCATCTGATGTCCAGGATGTAGCAGCGAGCCCCTGCGCCATGCGATCCGTGAGGGCGCTGTCGGCATTGGCGGTCGTGATCACACAGAGCGCGTAGGGCGTGCCATCCTCGCCAAGATAGGCCATCTGCATGAGCGGCTTGTTATTGAAGCCCAACACTTGCGCACGGTGAAAATCCAGCCCCTCCACCGCCGTGACGGAGGCCAGTGCAACGCCACTGCGGGAGTGGAACTGCTCAAGCGCGGCTTGTGCCATCTCTGGAGCCTGGGTGGTCTGCTCGACGGTTTCCGTCATATAGAGCGATTGATAGCTGGCAACCACATCGATCCAACCCGGAGCAGCCTGTTTCGGTTGCAGCAGGTAACCCCCTGATATCCCGATGCCAAAGGCCAGAACCACCGAGGCCACAAGCCGCAAAGGAGCGCCGCTTTGCCGTGATTGGGGAGCGTATTGATCCAGCACAGGCGGCTCGGGAGCGCCCAAACGATCGACCGCGAATGCCTCTTGCAGCGCGTCTATCGGAAGCATCAATGCCTCCATGCGGTTCTGCAGATCCGGATCTGTTTCCAGCGCACGATCAATGCCCCGGCTCAGCTGCTCATCGGCCTCGCCATCAAGATAGGCGGTCAGATCCTCATCCGAAATTCTTACGCTTGCCTTCGTCATACTCCAGCCTCCACCGCAGAAGCAGATAATGCTCCTGCGACTTTCTTCCGTGCGCTGGCCAAACGGCTCATGACCGTGCCAATCGGAATACCGAGTGTGTCAGCCGTCTCCTGATATGTGAAGCCTTCTACATAGGCCAGAAGTACAACAACACGCTGCCCTTCCGGAAGCGCTCCTATCTTAGTGAACACTTCAGACAGGAAAATATTCTCCTCCGCAGTGACCGAAGAATCAGGGATCTCCGTTTCTTCGAGCGCAACAAGCCCGCCACCGGTGCGAACTGCGGTTGCGCGAATCTCATTCAACCACAGCCGATGGGCCATCCGAAACAGCCAACGGTCCAAATGGGTGCCAACCTGATAGCTCTCGTGCTTTTCCAATGCCCGCAGGCAGGTCTTTTGCGCCAGATCATCCGCGCGATCACGCTTGCCCGTCTGCGCCAGACAATACCGCCAAAGCCGGGGGTAGATCGGTGCAATGCCATCCCGGATTTCATCCAGGGACGATTTTTTCCAAAGACCAAGAATAGTGCCTACTCCTGCGGTGCAATCAAATCAGTCAAATCAAAGACAACCCGGCGCTAACATTAAGAGCAGGATCGGACAATGCTCAACTTAATCTTTTGAATTCGCACAACAGCGGCTGTTCTGTGCCCAGCAACTACGCGTCCCTGCTGGAAGTCTACGTCAGAACTCTGCCTGATCCGGGCCGCACCATAGCGTGCAGCGGTTTTGTCAACGCGTTGGCGGCGGGTTACGGGCCTACGACATCCACCACCGTTCGGCGATACGATGGTCATCGAACGGCGCGCGTGTGGACACACGCGTGGGTTTCGCCACATGCGATGCAGCCGCCAGCATCATATCTTCGGCCGAAGGATGATAGAAAAACCCGCCACGGTTCAACAGATCCTCCGACCGTGGAAGAGCCGCGATGTCGACATAGCCATCGCGCAGCGCCTCTGCCCGAACGCCTGCATCCGGTATGACAATGAATTCAAGCGCATCAAACCATCCCGCGAGGCCATCCTTGTAATGCTGCCCCAGGCGGCGTGCACGAAAATGGCGTTCATCCTGCGCGCGCTCCATCTGATACAACCCCGTACCAGACATCGCGGCCAGAGAGACATCCACCGCACCGCCGGGCGCGATCACCAGCCTCGCGTCCGCGAGCCGGTACGGCAGATGCGGATCAGCTTCGCTCAACGCGATTGTGACACCACCGTCAGCAGATTGCCGAATATCCCGCAAACCGTTCCAGCCAAGCCGGCCGAGGCCCGCGTGGGCCTCCAGCGAAGCCACCACATCCCCGCCCGTCATATCGGTTCCGTCGTGGAATTTGACACCGGGCTGCAACTCCACATGCCACTCGCGCGCCGTGTCATCACTGCGCCAGCCTGTCGCCAACTCGCCGCGCAATACGCCGTCTGGTGCCACTTCGGTCAACTGATCATAGACAGCGCTCCGTGCCATCCGTCCAAGGAGGTCGCCGCCATCGCGCGGTACGGCAAAACGCAGCGTACCGCCACGTCTGGGCCGATTGGAGAGGGAGGCCCCGGTCGCCGCCAGCAATGCGGCCGCGGCACCCGTCGAGAACAGAGCACGGCGATCCAGACGGCTCATTCGGAAAAATCCTCCGCCAGCTGATCCATTGCCTTGACCAAAGCGGCGCTAATGCCCGGCTCCGACAAGGCATGCCCAGCATTTCGCACCATGACCAGATCTGAATTCGGCCAGCATTCGTGGATACTGTAGGCAGACTGCGGAGGGCAGATCATGTCAAAACGGCCCTGCACGATGATGCCCGGAATATGCGCAATCAGCCCCATGTTCGCACGGATCTGACCATCCATATGAAGGAAGCCCGCATTGGTGAAATAGTGGTTTTCAAGTCGCGCGAAAGCACGGGCGTAATCTCCGGGGCTCTCACCCGAAACACCGTTGGAATAGACCGATGCCAGTGCGTTTTCCCACGCGGACCAGGCCCGGCCAAAGCGGACTTCCTCTTCGCGATTTCCGGAAAACAGGCGCTTATGATAGGCGGCGATCAAATCACCATGTTCGCTTTCCGGCACCAGCGCGGTAAATTTGGCCCAGGTTTCGGGCCAGAATTTGCCAGCCCCCCCACCGTAGAACCAATCCAATTCCGCCTGGGTCATCAGGAACACGCCCCGCAGAATCAAATGGGTCACCCGATCCGGATGGGTTTGGGCATATATCAATGCAAGCGTCGCCCCCCAGCTGCCTCCGAAAAGCATCCAGGCGTCTATCTCAAGCAGTTCGCGGATCATTTCCATATCCGCAACCAGATGCCAGGTGGTGTTGTCATCACAGGATGCATGCGGGCGTGACCGACCGCAGCCGCGCTGATCGAACAGAATGATACGATAGACCTTCGGATCAAAATACCGCCGCATGGCCGGGCTGGTACCGCCACCCGGGCCGCCATGGCAGACGATCACAGGCACCCCATTCGGATTGCCACATTGTTCTACATAGATCCGATGACCTTGCCCCACGTCCAACATTCGCTGATCGAACGGCTCAATCGGCGAATAGAGAAACTGCACAGCGCGCTTTTGATCCGGGTATTTGTCCATTACTGACCTAACTAAACACTAGACCCACAAGAAAACACACGGAGACAGGAATGCAAGCGCAACAATCCACGGTTGACCCCTCCGAAGTTGCCAAGTTTGAGGCAATGGCGGCCGAATGGTGGGATCCGAACGGGAAATTCAAACCCCTGCACATGCTCAATCCTTGTCGCCTCGACTATATCACGCGACAGATTGCGGGTGAATTCGACCGGGATCTGGCGTCATCCGCCCCCTTCTCTGGCCTGCGCCTGCTCGATATCGGCTGTGGCGGCGGCCTGCTCAGCGAGCCGATGGCGCGACTTGGCGCGGAGGTCATAGGCGCCGACGCCGCCGCGGGCAATCTGCCGGTCGCCAGAATCCATGCAAAGCAATCCGGGCTCGATATTGATTACCGCCACACCACCGCAGAGGATTTGGCATCCGCAGGCGAGGTCTTTGATGTCATACTCAATATGGAAGTTGTGGAGCATGTCGCCGATCCGCTCAGCTATCTGACCGCCACGCAGAAGCTGTTGAAACCCGGCGGGCTACAGATTTGTTCGACGATCAATCGCAATCCCAAAAGCTATGCCATGGCGATTTTCGGCGCCGAGGTGGTTATGCGGTGGCTGCCCCGTGGCACGCATGAATGGTCGAAATTCATCACGCCCGACGAACTCTTCGACCTGCTGAGCCAGGCAGGCCTGTCACCAGTCGATCGCAAGGGATTTGTTTTTAATCCCCTCTTTTGGAGTTGGTCGATCTCCGACCGTGATCTCAGTGTAAATTACGTGACGACAAGCATAAAATCGTAGCTGTGGTCGCTGAACCCTCCGAAATATGGGGGGAGATCTTGGCAAAAGGCTTGCGTTACTATTCTATCTATACTTTGGTATACGCATGCATCCTTAGGAGGAGTTGCCGGAGACGTGCTTCGTGCATACTGTCTCCCCACGCCTCTCCACCAATGGCAACGCGTTTCTGAACCACTCGCATTGCCCTCCGGAATGGATGTGTACCCTGGGACGCACTCACACCACTCACGGCCCAGTTTCAGAAAAAGAGCGTCGGCATTTTCCGGCGCTCTTTTTTTATCGGCTTTTATGGGCGGAACCATATTTATCGGCGGAACCGGAAGAATGGGCGGATCGGGCCGGGCCAAGGCGTCCGACCGACACAAACTTCAGTCTTCTGCTTCAAGTTTTCCCCGAAACTCTCTGAGAATGGGCAAGGCTGACCTGACCCGATCCCCCCCCAGTTCCGCGACGACTTCTGATATCATCGGGATGATAGACGTCAGAGCTGCATCGCGTGCCGCGCGGCCTGACGGGCTGATGGCAACCATTTTACGCCGGGCATCATCCCAATCCGGGCGGACATGAACATAGCCCGCGACCTGTAATTTATTGATGGTATTGGTCATCGCGCCGCGTGTGACATGGAACGCTTTGGCAAGCTGAGCCGGGGATCGTTCCAGACCTGCCCGTGCCAGATGGTTCAGAACCGAAAAATGCGATAGTTCCATGCCCTTGGGGAGCGCCTTGCTCAGACGTGTCCGCGCGAGCTGATCCGCCATCAGGATTTCGCTGAACAGCGACACGGCAAGGGAATGATTCTCATCCATCAGGGACCGTCAAACTCTCGGTCATGAGACAAGGACGGCACGCGCCCGCGCGCTTTCCTGACCTCCGCAAGGTCGAGATCGATGCAGGTCACACCAACCTCTGTGCCGGCGTCCGCCAGGATCTCACCCCAGGGCGAGACCGCAATCGAGTGACCATAGGTTTGCCGTTGCGCACCACGACGCGCGGGATGCAGCCCGGTTTGCGCTGCCGCCAGCACATAGCAACCGGTCTCAATCGCCCGGGCCCGGAGAAGGCTGTGCCAATGCGCTGCGCCCGTGACATGAGAAAACGCAGCCGGAGCCGTCAGAATATCGGCCCCGGCCTGAGCCAAGCGGCGGTGCAGAGCCGGAAACCGGACATCATAGCAAATCGTCATGCCAATGCGTGCAAATCCCGCATCAGCCAGCACCGCCTGAGTACCGGGCCGATAGCCATCTGATTCGCGGTAGGTTTCTTCCGGAGTAACCTCGACATCGAACATGTGGATCTTGTCATACCGCGCGGCGATTTCACCGGTCGGAGAGATCAGAAACTGACGGTTGGCGAACCGGCCGTCAGCATCTTGTGTCTTTATCCCGAGGGAGCCAATCGACACCCACACCCCGTATGTCATCGCCGCGTTACGCAGGCCAGCCAACGTAGGGTCATTACGCTCGTGATGCAAAACGTCTTGCTGATGGGCTCTGCTGGTGGAGAGGCAGTTGGTCACCTCTGGTGTCAAGACGAAGCGTGCTCCCTGATCCGAAGCCTCCGCTATCAAGCCAATGGCCGTAGCAAGGTTCTCGTCTGGATCGTCGGATGACGTCATCTGAAGCAGAGCAGCGCGCATGTCAGACCTCAGGCTGCCAAAAGAGGGTCAAGCTTGCCCGCACGGTCCATGGCGTAAAGATCGTCACAGCCGCCGACATGAATATCCCCGACAAAGATCTGCGGCACGGTACGTCCACCGTTTGCACGTTTGATCATTTCGGCCTTGCGATCCGGGTCGGCGAGAACATCGATTTCAGAAAAGCTCACGCCTTTTTGAGACAGAAGTCGTTTGGCCGCATGGCAAAAGCCGCACAGCGGGGATGTATAGATCTCGACCGGTTTCATATTGGTCTCCATAGGCGTTTGGTCTTGGGTCTTGCGCGATGTGGGGTGCATTTACAAGCATTGCTACAATTTTCACAACGCCGTGACCACCCGAGCAAGAACAACAACGCTGACCTTGGTGGCACCTGCCGCATAACAGGCACGGGTACAGGCAGAAAGAGTAGCCCCACTGGTCAATACATCATCAATCAGCACGACATGGCGACCGGCAACCCGATATCCCATCCGTTGATGAGGTCGGATCGCATGTTCGAGCAATGTCACTCGCTCCTGCCGGGTCCGGCCCTCCAGCATCGGCGTCTGAACGGTCCGCATCAACGCATCCGGGCACCACTCGCAGCCGGTCCGCGCGGCCAGGGCCTGGGCCAGCAAGGCCGATTGGTTGTATCTACGGCGCAACAGCCGGGACCAATGCAACGGAACCGGCACCAGCAATGGCTCATCTGCAAGAAGCGGCGCCGCAGCTCTCGCCATCCATGCGGAGACAGGCCGGGCCAAATCGGTTCTGTCACCATGTTTCAATGCAAGAACCAGTCGGCGCCCCTGTCCTCCATAGGCAAGCGCAGCGCGACCCCGGGACCAGTCACGGGGGGTAGAGAGGCACTCGTCACATTCGACGTGCTGCCCATCGTCTTCGCCCGGCACCGGCACCCCGCAACTGTCGCACACGAGGCCGGAGATAAAATCCGTATCGCGCCAACAGGCACTGCACAGCCCGAAATCGCTTTCGACCAGACCACCGCAGTTCAGACAACGCGCGGGGTAAACAAGTGAAACTGCCGTTTGAATCCGTAGACGCAACGTCATAGGTACACCTCATGACACAAGAACCGATGGCCCATCCCCAAATCTTTGACCATGACACACTGCACCTGCGGCGCAGCCGGCGCAGAGCAGACGCAATGTTCCTGCACGAAATAGCCAGAGACGAGATTAAGGATCGGCTCAGCATGGTTAATAGAGTCTTTACCAAACCCGCGATTGTCGCAGCTTTTGCGGAGCCTTGGGTTGGTGTGTTGCCAAACGCGCGGATTGTCTCCGACAAAACCGTCCTCGACCTTGAACCTCAATCCCATGATCTGGTGATTCACTCCATGGCCCTGCACTGGGCGAATGATCCGGTGGGCCAGCTCATTCAGTGCCGTCGCGCGCTTGTGGAGGATGGGCTGTTGCTGGTGATGACCTTGGGGGGACAAACCCTGCAGGAGCTGCGCGCCTCGCTGGCGGAGGCCGAGACCTACATCAGCGGCGGCCTTTCCCCACGCGTGGCCCCGATGGCAGAAATCCGCGACCTTGGCGGGCTGCTTCAGCGGGCCGGGTTTGCGCTGCCGGTGGCGGACCTGGTGCCGCTCACGGCGCAATACCGAAATCTGACCCATTTGATGCACGATCTGCGCGCGATGGGGGAAACCAATGCGATAAAGAATCGTCTTCGCAAGTTCAGCCGCCGTGCGCTGTTTGAGCTTGCAGACCACATCTACAGTCAGAATTACGCCTCCGATAGCGGAACCCTGAATGCCACGTTCGAACTGGTTTGTCTGACGGGCTGGGCGCCGGCTGATTCCCAACCACAGCCTTTGCGTCCCGGTTCAGCAAAGATGCGGCTGGCCGACGCCCTGAGGGTCCCGGAAAGCGACCTGCCGAATGAAGAGATGTAACCAATAATCTGAGCCAATGGTCGCAGTCAGATGATCCAATTGGTGTTTGCCCGCCTATCGACCTATCTAATCCCTAACCGCGACATCACACAGGATCCCTACCCATGCTGGATGCCAGCCAAAATGCGACCCACCCGTCCAATGCCCCGGCCGACCACCCCACAGTGAAACCAGAAAAAGTCGGAATCCTGCTGGCCAATCTCGGCACGCCGGATCACTACAGTTACTGGCCGATGCGGCGCTATCTGAGCGAATTCCTGTCGGATCAGCGGGTCATCGACTATCCCGCCTGGAAGTGGCAGCCGCTGCTGCAGCTGATTATCCTGACGAAACGCCCGTTTGCCTCGGGTGCTGCCTACAAATCCATCTGGAATCACGAAAAGAACGAAAGCCCTCTGATGACAATCACGAGGGATCAGACCGAGAAGATGGCAGAGGCGATGCAGGCGCTATACGGCGATCAGGTCATGGTCGATTTTTGCATGCGCTATGGAAACCCGTCGACCCACTCGAAGGTCGAGGCCATGATCGCCGCCGGTTGCCGCAAAATCCTGTTCGTGCCGCTCTATCCTCATTATGCAGGGGCAACATCGGCCACGGCAAATGACGCCTTTTTCCAGGCCTTGATGAAGCAAACCTGGCAGCCCGCAGCGCGGACGATCGAACCATATTTTGACCGGCCGGAGTATATCGACGCGCTCGCCCGGTCCGTCGAAGAGGCCTATGCCAAGCTGGACAAAAAGCCCGACATTCTGGTGTGTTCTTACCACGGTATGCCGAAACGCTACCTGATGCAGGGCGATCCCTACCACTGCCAATGCCAGAAAACCACGCGTCTGCTGAAGGAACGTCTTGGCTGGGCTGACACGGATATCACCACGACCTTTCAGTCGGTCTTTGGCCCGGAAGAATGGTTGCGGCCCTACACGGTCGAGCATGTGGCGGAGCTCGCCAGACAGGGGAAGAAGAATATAGCGGTGATCGCGCCGGCTTTTTCTGCGGACTGCATCGAAACGCTTGAAGAGATCAATGAAGAGATCTGCGAGAGCTTTGAACATGCCGGGGGGGATGTGTTCACCTACATTCCCTGCCTGAACGATCAGGCCACCCACATTGACGCCTTGTCACAGGTCATACGCGACAACCTGAAAGGTTGGCTCGACTAGTTCAGCCTGCGCTTGTTTGGAGGCTCCGGCCCCCGAAATCGGAAACAAAAAAAGGCGGCTGGAGTACCAGCCGCCTTCTTCTAGATATGTGCAACGATTAGTTGCTTGCAGCAGCAGCGGCCACGATGACCAACAGCAGCAGCGGCAGAAGCATGCCGGAAGAAGAACCGGTTGCTTCTTCAATGATAACCGGCGCTTCAACGATCGGCTCTGCCAGGTTACCGGCAGATGCAGCAGATGCAGCAGCGACCAGGGCGGCAGCGATAACGAGTTTCTTCATGTTAACCTCCGAAATACGCGCACAGCACACATATGATGTGCGCACTCAAGACTTACCTCGTGAGTTTTTTCTAAGCAGTAAACCCACCGGATTGCAATTGCTTGTTAAATCCAATGCTGTGCCGCTGACTGGGTTGTCGTCAAATAAGCAACACCTGCGTGCCGTTCCGGGCCAGTTTGAAAAGCTGGGCGATGTGTTCGTTATAAAGACCGATGCAGCCGTTGGAGGATTTACGCCCGATCTTGCGCGTGTCGTGTGTGCCGTGAATGCGGTAGTATTTCCATCCAAGGTAGAGCGCATGCGTCCCCAGAGGGTTATCCGGACCCGGCGGAATATATGCAGGCCACTCCGGGTTGCGTTTTCGCATATTGGGCGTCGGAGACCAGCTGGGACCCTCAACCTTGCGCACCACCTGGGTCCTTCCGCGACGGGTCAGGTCATCGCTCAGCGGAACTGACGAGGGGAACAGCTTGTAAACTGTCTCGTCTGCGGACCAATAGTGCAACGCCCGGCTGTCAATATCGACGAGAATCGCCCCATTGCGCAGACTGTCAAAATAGGGACGCCAGTCCTTTGACCGAAAGGCAGAAATATTGCGGGCCACATTGGGTTCAGGCTCGGGAGCCGGACGCAAGGGGTCTATTCCCTCGCTGCCCTCAGCGCCCGGCAGGTTTTGGGCCAGGGCGGGCATTGCGATCAGCGATGATGCTCCGGCAAGAAACTGTCGGCGAGTCGAAATCAAAAGGGGTTTGCGTGTCATGACAAGCTACTCTGCAATGTGAGGGCGGATTTACCCAGGACTTTATGGCCGGAATGCCGCAGTCGCAATTCAATCCCCTACAATCTCGCCATTGTGACCCCGCTGGGTTTGCCTATAAGTCACAGGGGCGATACAGGACGCTGTGATCCAATACTTAGGGCTTAGAATGACACGCGTATTTCTGATTCTGGCAACATTGGCGATGTTCGTTGCCGCAGCATGCACCACCGGCAACGATGGCACCGCGGGCGGCTCCGGCGTGTACAGGATTCGCAACGAAGAACGCGTGCAGTTTCGGATGCTCGATTCGGTCAACGCCCTGCGGCAGGCCGCAGGCAGCCCGGCGGTGCAATTGGATGCGATGCTGAATGCCGCTGCCGCCACACACTCGCGGGATATGGCTGTTCAGAACCGCCCCTGGCACTTTGGATCGGACGGCTCGTCGCCGCTCGATCGGGTGGCCCGTGTGGGCTACACCGGATCAATGCTGGGCGAAGCGATCTCGGAAACATACGAGAATGAACTGCAGACATTGACGGCCTGGATGGAGAACAGTGGCACGCGAGCCGTAATCATGGATCCCAAGGCCGTGAATATGGGCTTTTCCTGGTATCAGGAACCCACAGGCAAGATTTGGTGGACGCTGGTCATGGCCAACTAGGGACCATGCCGGAAATCGCGGAAAATCGCACCGTGTTCTGATCTTTGTCTGATCTTCGACGGTGTGAAATCCATCAGGGTCGCAATGTGATGAGCGTTCCGTCCTGAACCATTGCCCATATCTCTTCGATTTCATCATTGGTCACCGCGATACAGCCGGCGGTCCAATCCCTGACGCGCGCAGCCCGACGGCGATCTTTCTGATCGTTCGGTTCGCCGTGGATGAAGATGTCACCACCAGGGCGCGCGCCCATCGCGCTTGCAGCAGCCCGGTCAGCCGTGTTCGGATAGGAAATCCCCAAGGAAAGATGGAACTGGCTGCGCGGATTGCGGCGATTGATCCAATACGAACCCTCCGGCGTGCGACCGTCGCCCTCAATTGCCTTGTGGCCGACCGGCGCAAACCCCAACCCCACCTCATACTCTCGCAGGATCTTGGTTTCGTTCAAAAGATACAGCTTTCGCGCGCCCTTGTTCACCACTACCGAGGTCACCGGCGGGCCGTTATAGCGTGAAACATGGGGGCCGCTTGCGCAGCCTGCCGTTGTGCCGAGGGCGGCAATCAAGCCTACCCCGAATGTTCGCCTGTGCATTATATGTGCTCTGTCCGCTCTTTTTGGCTTTGTTGTTGGCCCGCAGCTTACACTAAACCTGTCGAAATAAGAAAATCACTTTTGTGTCGGTCCGTCCCGAGAATTTGCCAGGTGAGTTTCAATTGCATCCAGCCGAGAAAGCACCAGATCACGATAGGCATCCGTGCGCTGGTCCTCTTCCTGCGAATGCGCATCCTGCATCGAGTTTACAATCAAACCCACCAGAAGGTTCACGACGGCAAATGTGGTAACCATGATGAACGGCACGAAAAAGGCCCAGGCATGGGGATAAACCTCCATGACCGGCCGGACGATGCCCATGGACCAGCTCTCAAGCGTCATGATCTGGAACAGCGAATAGGCGGACAGTCCCAAGGTGCCAAACCAATCCGGAAATGTGTCGCCAAAGAGCTTCGTCGCCATCACTGAGCCGATGTAGAAGATGATAGCCATCAACAGGAAGACAGATCCCATTCCGGGCAGAGCGGTAATGAACCCCTCAACCACCCGGCGAAGGCGCGGCGCGACTGAAATCACCCGCAGAACCCGGAGAATTCGTAGCGCGCGCAACACCGAGAACCCCTGCGCGCCCGGGACCAGCGCAATGCCGACGATCAGGAAATCGAAGATATTCCAGCCATTCAGGAAGAATCTCAGCCGTTGTGCGACCAGCTTTGCTGCGATCTCCAGTACGAAGATCAGCAGGCAAAGATTATCCACCAAATGCACGATCCCGCCGATCCGGGACATGATGACGTCAGATGTTTCCATCCCGAGCGTCACCGCATTCACCAAAATCACGGCCGTTATGAACCGACCAAAAGAATCACTCTCCAGAATGGCGTTGAGGCGGTCGATCATCTGAGATGCTTTCTTTCGGTTGGTCATCGGGTGTAGGTCAGGCTTGCGACAAGTTCGGTATGCGCCGACCAACGAAACTGGTCAACAACCTGAACCCAATTCAGCGCATACCCGGCCGCAATCAGCATTTCAGCGTCCCGCGCAAAGGTGATCGGGTTGCACGAAACATAGGCAATGACAGGTGTTTGTGCACGGGCCAGCTCTGTGATCTGGGCCTCTGCTCCGGCACGTGGCGGATCAATCACGACGGCATCGAAGGCGGCTCCGAATGGCTTCAGGTCCTCGGCAAGCAGCGGGTTTCTGAACAGATCCCGCGTCTGGGTCGTGACTTTCTTCAGACCCTGCGCTTTGCGCCAGCCCTGCTCCAGCGCCAGCATCATTTCGCGATCGCCTTCCACGGCGAGAACCTCTGCCCCCTGCGCCAATGGCAGCGAAAAAGTACCGCAACCCGCGAACAGATCCGCTACACGGCGCGCGCTGCCGACAATCTCCTGCACAGCCTCGACGAGCGCCGCCTCGCCCTCATGTGTCGCCTGAAGAAATGACCCCGGCGGCGGGCTGACAAGAGCAGGCCCAAATCTCTGGTAGGGCGCCTGGTCCATTCCCATCGGTTCTTCATCCCAAGTCAGGCGAGCCAGTTTATGGCGTTCGATCATCCGGCCGAGTTCTATGCGAAGCGGACCATCCAGCGCTTTGCCGTTGCGCACCAGCACATCCAAACCAACATCGGAGGTGGTCAGGGTCACCGATAATTCCGCCTTTCGACTTGCACCGATGACGGCAAGTTCTTCTGCGACAGGAAGACCTGCAATCAACTCAGGGTCCAGCAACTGGCAGTCCGGAATGGAGGTGATGACATCGGACGCCCGGCCATGAAACCCGGCCATCGCGCCTTTTTTGGTGCGTTTCGCAGAAAGCGTTGCTCTGCGCCGGGACCGGGCCGGCGACGTCAACATCGGGCGGAATTCAGTTTCCAGACCGCGCGACATGAGCGCAGTCCGGACGATCTCCATTTTCCAATCGGCGACAAAGGCGTCGCTGGCATGTTGCAACTGACATCCGCCACAGGATTTATAATGCCTGCATGGCGCCTGTACCCGGTGGCCCGACGGCTCTTCGATCCGGATATCTGTCAGTATCTGCCCCGCCGCCTTGCCGGTGACGATCTCACCGGGCAGGGTTCGCGGGGCGTAGATCGGTCCCGGTGCGATCCCGTCGCCCTGGTGTCCCAATCGTTCGATCGTGGCTCTGGTTCTGGCTGCGTCATTCATACTCCTGCCTTAGCGCGGGTTGGCCGACGGCAAAAGATCCAAACGCATCCGGTAGCGCGCGAAAGCCGATCTATTCCGCCGCGGCGGCGGTCCCATCATCTTCTGTCCGGATGAAACCACCGGACTGCCGCGTCCAGAACTGTGCATACAGACCTTCTTGCTCCAGCAACTCGTCGTGATTTCCCTGCTCGACAATTTGCCCCCGATCCATAACGATAATCCGGTCCATTTCCGCCAATGTGGACAAGCGGTGGGCGATCGCGAGGACCGTCTTGCCGTCCATCACACGGGACAAAGCAGATTGGATTGCGGCCTCGACCTCCGAGTCCAGAGCCGAAGTCGCCTCGTCCAGCACCAGAATTGGCGCATCTTTCAAGATCGCGCGGGCCAGAGCGATCCGCTGTCTTTGCCCACCAGAGAGCTTGACCCCGCGCTCTCCCAGATGGGCCTCGTATCCCTCGCGACCTTGACCATCCTGCAAGTCGGCAATGAACTCGTGGGCCTCAGCCGCTTTGGCTGCCTCGATCACCTGTTCACGGGTCGCATCGGGCCGACCGTAAAGTATGTTTTCCATGGCCGAACGATTGAACATGGCTGTTTCCTGCGTGACCATCCCGATCTGACTGCGCAGACTGTTCTGGCTCACCGCTGCGGCGTCAGAACCGTCAATCAGAATTCGACCCTTTTCCGCCTCGTAGAGCCGCAACAAGAGCGCAACAAGCGTAGATTTTCCCGCCCCGGACGCGCCGACAATACCGAGTTTTTCGCCCGGTTTTATGGACAGCGAAATCTCGGATATGCCGCCAATGTCGCGCCCGTAACTAAAGCTCAGATCCTCCAGCACAATGCCGCCGTTTTCAACAGTCAGCTCCGGCGCATCCGCCGCGTCTTCTATTCTGTCGGGCCGCGCCAGCGTTTTCATGCCGTTCTCGATTTCGCCGACGTTGGAATAGATCCCCATGAGCGCAAAGCTGACCCATCCGGTCATCTGTGCAATACGGATCGAGACAGCCCCGGCCGCGACGATATCGCCTTCGCTGGCGCCGCCGCTCTGCCAGAGATAGAGAGTAGCACCGATCAGCAGGACGGGCAGAAGCCCCGCAAGAGTCATCAGGCAGAACCGAAATGATGCGGACAGATACCCGAAGGACAGCGCTTTGTTCCTGAACGCCACCAATGCGTCCTGCGCCCCCCGCTCCTCGTGGTCTGCATGGGCAAACAGCTGAACCGTCTTGATATTGGTGATGGTATCAACCACCTGCCCGGTCACATTGGCGCGCGCGCCGGCCCGGCCAGCGGCCCGAACGCGAATACGCGGCAGAAACCACCGGATCATCGCGAAATAGCCAAGAAGCCAGAGGAAAAACAAAACCGTGATACGCAGATCCACCGAGCCCAGCAGGATCACCGCCCCCGCCAGCGAAGCCAAAGAGAATGCCACGACATTGATCAATTCCACGACCACGGTTGTGACGGCAGTCGCGGTCTGCATCTGCTTCTGCGCAATCCGGCCTGCGAAATCATCGTCGAAAAACCGTACCGATTGGCCCAATGTCCAGCGGTTCAGGCGCGACAAGACCAACGGGCTGACATTGGGCTGGATGATGATGGCGTTCGAGGCTGCGGACAAGCCGAGCAGCACCGGGCGCACCAGCAGAAAAAAGGCCAATGCCCCAAGGATCATCCCCAGATTGTTGCTGAAGAACCCCTCAGGCCCGCTCTCCAATGCGGTATCGATCACCAGTCCCAGTATGAAAGCCGTCCCGGCCTCCATGCCACCGGCGAATGCAGAAAACACGGCGGCAAGAACCAGCATCGGCCAGGCCCCGGACAGGCACCAACGCATGAAAGGACCCAGCGTTTGGGGCGGCGCCCCCTCGGCGGGCTGAAATGCGTTGATCAGGTTTTCTAGTCTCATTCTGCAGCCTCAACATTCAGGAACCCGCCCGATTGGCGCGCCCAGAACTGAGCATATAGACCCTTTTCCGACAAAAGCGCTTCGTGCGGGCCCTCTTCGACGATTTTTCCCTTATCCATCACCAGAATACGATCCATTTGCGCAATCGTCGACAAGCGGTGCGCAATAGCGATGACCGTCTTGCCCTCCATCATCCCGTAGAGCGTGTCCTGGATCGCGGCTTCTACTTCGGAATCGAGCGCCGACGTCGCTTCGTCCAACAGCAGAATTGGCGCATCCTTGAGGATCACGCGCGCCAAGGTAACCCGTTGCCGCTGGCCGCCAGAGAGCTTCACGCCGCGTTCTCCCACATGGGCATCATAGCCCCTCCGGCCTTGGGGATCCTCAAGATCAAGAATGAAATCATGAGCATGCGCCTTTTGCGCGGCTGCTACAATGTCGGCCTCGGTTGCGTCGGGGCGCCCGTACAGGAGATTGTCGCGGATGGAGCGATGCAAAAGCGAGCTGTCCTGCTGCACCATTCCAATGTGATACCGCAGGCTGTCCTGGGTCACCTTGGAGATATCCTGTCCATCAATCATGATCCGCCCGTTTTCTGCGTCATAAAAGCGCAACAACAGTTTCACGAGTGTTGTTTTCCCGGCACCTGACCGACCGATCAAGCCGATCTTTTCGCCGGGCTTGATCGTCAGGCTGAGATTATCCAGACCGCCGGCCGCGCGACCATAATGATGCGACAGCCCTTCAAATTTGATTTCGCCTTTGGGGAGGGTCAGCGGCTTTGCATCAGTCGCATCAACAAGCTCGATCGGTTGCGCAATGGTTTCCATTCCCTCGGCCACAACGCCCAACTGGCGAAAGAACGAGGTCAACGCCCACATGATCCAACCCGTCATCGCATTCAACCGGAGGGTCAAAGCTGTCGCAGCGGCCACAACACCCACCGAGGCGGTGCCTTGCATCCACAACCCGATGCCCCAGCCGACAACCCCGACGATCAAAAGACCGTTCAACGCCACCAAAACACCGTCCATGATGGTGTAGATCCGCATTTCAGTCTGAAACGTGGTGCGCGTGTTCTCGATTGCGTGTTTGGCATACTCCAGCTCCCGGTCGTGATGCGCGAACATCTTCACCGAATGCACATTGGAATAGCTGTCGACGACCCGTCCGGTCACTGTCGAGCGCGCATCGGATGCGGCCTTGCTTGCCGGTCCGACGCGTTTCACGGTCCAGGAGATCAAGGCGCCATAGAGAGCGAACCAGATCAGCATCGGCACCAACAGGCGGGGATCGGCACTCCACAACAAAAGCGCCGCACCGATGAAATACGCCAGCGCGAAGGTGATCGCGTCAAAGACCTGGAAGACCACCTCTCCGGCGGCTGGCGGCGTTTGCATGATCCGATTGGCAATGCGGCCCGCGAAATCATTCTCGAACCAGCCAACCGACTGACGCAAAACATGTTTGTGAGAGCGCCAGCGGATAAGCGTCCCGAAATTCGGCAGGATGGTATTGTTCAGCAACAACACATCAAACAGCTGAACGATCGGGCGCAGGAACAAAATGAACAGTGCCATCAGCACCAGCTCAAGCCCATGGTCCTGCCAAAAGTCGCTCGGTGAGCCGTTCAGCAGGTCGACCACGCGCCCCATGTAGGAGATCAGTCCGACTTCCACCGCAGCGACGATCACAGACATTATCCCGGTGGCCCAAAATACCTTCTTAAAAGGCCGGGCATACTCCAGCATGAACGGCCAGAGCCGTGTCGGCGGGCGATCATTATGTGGATAGTCACAATAGGGATCTACAAGATTCTCGAAAAAGCGAAACATTCGGTTGCTCCATGAATTGAGCAAAGGTCAAAAATGCAATGTGCATGGGTGATCGGAGGTGAGCCTCACCCCTCTTCACGTCGCGATCAGGCCGCAGCCTTCAATCGTCGTTCCAGATCCCACAAAACATCTGCATTCTCCCGATGAGTTCCACAGGCAAAAGAGTTAACGCTACAAGTCGCGTTTGTCACGCCCTTCGCGTATGAATGTTTCCTGACAGTCAGGCGCGATAGCTGTCGATCAACTCTTTGCGCGTCATTGAAAACCCCGAAGCGATCCATTTTGTTTCCAGCGTCTTGAGCGCCTGCCCCAATTCAGGGCCAGAGAGATCCGGCATCAGATCTTTGGCAACCACGGGAAAGGCAGAGGCTGAACCCACGGATATGTCAGTCTCTAAATTGGGCGAAAGCGGTGTTTCAAGAAGGGCCGCTCGCAGGATCATCGCGCGCCATGCAAAGTCGGCGCCGTGTCGATAGCCCAGTTCGGCCGCCGATGCCGTACTGACGGCGCAATCGCGAAACAAGGCCACCCGTGCTGCCATTGCCTTGCTCAGACGCAGATGAACGTGCAGGTTTTCTCCGCCCAGCGCAGCAAGCCGAAGCTCTGGCTGCACCTTCAGGGTGCCCTCCAGATGGATGAGAGGCGCCAGTGCGCGATCATCCGCGCCAGGCAGCACATAAGACAGCACGCCAAGCTGCCGCATTGCCGCAACTGACGGCGCCGGATCACTCGCAGCCAGAAGCTTGATCATCTCGGCACCGACACGCTCACGCGAGAGGTGATCCAACCCATCCATTGTGTCAGAGATCGCAGCCAGGGCCTCCGGGTCGAACCCTGTATCAGGGTCGCCGTACCAGCTGTGAAATCGGAAATACCGCAGGATTCGCAAATAATCCTCACGGATACGGTTGCGTGCTTCCCCGATAAAACGGACCTTCCGGGCCTGCAGATCCGCCAGGCCACCAATCGGGTCGACAACCTCGCCATCCGGTCGGGCATAGAGCGCGTTCATGGTGAAATCCCGGCGCTGCGCATCTTCGGAAATCGACTCGGCAAACGCGACGACGGCACGACGGCCATCGGTGGCGATATCCTTGCGAAACGTCGTGATTTCATGCGCAATACCGCCCGACACGACCGTGACGGTGCCATGTTCAATGCCGGTCGGGATCGCCTTCAGCCCTGCATGCTCTGCACGTTCGACCACCTCCTGCGGCGACAGGCTGGTCGCCAGATCCAGATCTGAAACTGCCACATTCAACAGGGCGTTCCGCACACAGCCGCCCACGAAATAGATCTCCGCCCCGCCGAACGCCATCGCATCACAGACCGCCCGCGTGGGCGCGGCATCAATCCAGGGTTGATTTATTTTCATTGTCGCGGATCCATTGCGGCAGCAAACCCCCGCAACATGCGGGCAGTCGCCCCCCACACATAATAGGGCCCGAACGGCACGGTAAAATAGTATCGCCGACTCCCCCGCCATATGCGGGACTGAACCTGATACCGCGATATATCCAGCACATGGTCAAGAGGCACCCGGAAAACCTCGGCGACTTCACCGATCTCCGACCGGCTCTCGAACGGGCGCTCAATCAAGGCGACAATGGGGGTGACCCGAAAGCCTGTCACCGTCTCATGTTGCGGCAATTGACCGAGAATACGCGTTCGATCGCATGGCAGAGCCACTTCTTCCCAGGCCTCGCGCAGAGCAGCCGCGGTTGCGTCCTCGTCAGTGGGATCGACCTTGCCACCTGGAAACGCAATCTGGCCCGGATGGTGCTTCAAAGCGGAGGACCGCTTGGTCAGCAGCACCTCGGGCCTCTGTCCGAAGGTTTCGATACCAAGCAATACGCCTGCGGGACGCAATTTGCACCCCGCATCAAGCCGGGTTTCCGGGTTCAAATCAAAGTCCGACGTCTCCCAGGTGCTGCGCGACAGCGCTTCGGCAATTTTATCCGCGAGCGCCGACACGGTGTTATTCCCTATTGGCCTCGAAGCCTACGGAGGCCGGGTCCAAATCATAGTGCGCGCCGCAAAACTGACAGTCTGCGGTGACCCGCCCCTCGTCCGTGGTCATCGTTCCTATGTCCTTGGCGGAATAGATCGACAAGCTCTGGCGCACGCGCTCTTCGGAGCAGGTGCATCCAAACCGCACCGATTGCGCATCATACACGCGGGGCTGTTCCTCGTGAAACAACCGCAACAGGAGCTCAGTCGGTGACACCGAGGGTCCGATCAGTTCGAGCTCCTCCACTGTTGCCAACAGCATATTGACCCGGTTCCAGTTTTCTTCTTCATCGTCAGAGAGGAGATCAGCCGCCTTCAGCACATCACCCGACCCGTCGCTTTTCGCGGCGAAGGGGGATGCTTTGGGCATGTGCTGCAACATGACCCCACCGGCGCGCCAGCTTTCCTGCTTGCCCGGTTCGGACGACTTGCCAAAACTCAGCTGAAACCGCGTCGGAAGCTGCTCAGATTGTGCAAAATAGGCTTCTGCACAATCGGATAGAGAGGTTTCGGACAGAGGGGTGATCCCTTGATACGGCTGCGTTCCTTCGCCCTGGTCGATCAGGATTGCGAAATAGCCCTCTCCAACCTGCTCGAACGGAGCACCCTCCGTGACACGATCTGCATCGAAACTGGCATAGGCTCGGATCCGTGCGGCATCGCCTTCTTTTTCCGGGGCGTAGTAGTCCGTCGCAATCATCCGCACAGCCCCTTTTGACTGCACCTGCAAGGACAGCTTCCACCGCAAGCTCATGGTCTGGCCGATCAATGCGGTCAGCAGCGTCATCTCCGCCACCAGCGCTTCGACCGCGGCCGGATAGGTATGTTGCTCCAGAACGCCATCCAACACCCCGTCCAGTCGCGCGACGCGACCGCGCATATCAGATGCATCGAGTTGAAAGGGCAGGACGGTATCGTCCCACGCGATTTTTGAACCAAGTGTCATGGGGTTTCCTTACGGGCCGGCTATTGGCATACCGACGCTATATAGGATGTTGGGTCGCAGAGGAAAGGGGCAGCCGGTGATCAGACGTTTCGGAGAACCACCACGTGCAGATCAGCGCTATCGATTGCGCCCGGGCGCATATGCCCTGTTGCCAAGGGGCGGGAGAATACTCCTGACCAGTCAATATGAGCTGAACCCGGATATCCAGCTTCCTGGTGGCGGCATTGATCCTGGCGAATCGCCCCGTCGCGCGCTCTTCCGGGAGGTACACGAGGAAACCGGCTGGAAGATTGCAAACCCGCGCCGGATTGGCGCCTTCCGGCGATACGTCTTTATGCCGGAATACGATCTTTGGGCCGAGAAGATCTGCCATATTTATGTGGCACGCGCGGTTCTATGTCTCGGAGAGCCGATTGAAAAAGACCACCGGGCGATTTGGCTACCGGTTCAAAAGGCTGCGCAGGTGCTGGGCAATACTGGCGATCAGCATTTTGCGCGGCTGCTGGCGCGCCAAGTGTAGGGCGCGTTCACCGGCAGAGTCAGGGTCCCTGGAATTCGAACAGCGTGGCGGAAATATCATCTTCCAGCCCTTTGTCGTCGCCCATGACGTCGGTCAGATTTTGGTACAACTCGTCAAGGAACGCCTTGCCGCTTTGATTGCGGTTGCAGCGCTCTACCAAATTGACCAGACCTTCAGTGTCGAGCATTGAGCCGTCTTTAAGATGTGCCTCGGTGAAACCGTCAGAATAAAGCAGCAGACGGTCGCCCTTCTCCATGACAAATTCTTCCTGATCATAGCCGATATCCGGCACAAGCCCGACCGGGACGCCACCCTTGCCGATGAATTCCATCGACCCGTCCGCCCGCAGCAGGAGCGGATGGGGATGACCGGCCTGAACCATTTTGATCACACCGGTGCGGAGGTCGGCGATGCAATAGGCCATCGTGAAATATTCTTCGATTCCCGCGTCGGCAATCAACCGCGCGTTCAGCACGCTGGCTACCTCTTCCGGCGGACGCAGGGCATAAAAGCGGTTGAATTTCTTCTCCATACCCACGTTCTGGTCAAAATATGTCGAGGAGAGATAGCCCCCCAGCCGCGCCGTCATCATCGCGGATGTGATGCCATGGCCGGACACGTCGATGGAGTAAAACCCGATACGATTGACCCCGGGCGAGAACATGCCCACCAGATCACCGCCTATGTGCCCGCAGGGCTTTAACAGCAGGTTCACCTCGGACTTTCCAAACGCGCGGCTCAGCTCGGGAACGAGTGATTCCTGTATCTTCCGCGCCTGGATCAGATCCTTGTCGATGGCGTCATAGACCGTCTGCAACTCGCCCAGCGTTTCAGAAACAATCCTGTTCTTCTCGAAAAGCTCCCGCTGCATGCGTAAAATTCGCTCGCCTGCGGAGATACGCGCCCTCAACTCGTCGGAGCTCACGGGCTTGGTCAGAAAATCATCTGCACCCGCGTCAAGCCCTTCAGCGATTTCATTTTTCTCGCTCTTTGAGGTCAGAAGGATGAAATAGCTGTAGGATTCGTTGGCCTCGGCCCGGAAGGCGCGGCAGAATTCGATACCGTTCATGCCTGGCATCATCCAGTCGCTCAGGATCAGATCAGGCGGGTCAGCACGGCATATCTCAATCGCCTCCTCGCCCCCTTCGGCTTCGACGACTTCAAAACCCCACTTCTTGAGTGAAGCCACGAGAATACGGCGCTGCAAGCGGCTGTCGTCAACAACCAGCACGCGTCGTATGGATCCGCTCATAGGCAAATCTTCGCCTTCAATTGAATGCTCTGGCAGCACCGACAATCCCTCATTAACGCGGCGTGTCCCCTTGTGACCTGCTTAGAAAACACTTGTTCAACTTAATAGCTGATGAAGAATAAAGATTTAGCCTAGTTTTTTTCCTTTACTACACTTTTACTGGCTTTGACATACAACATACCATGTCTCCTAAAGAATAATGGACGAAGGCAATGATCAACTGGCCGCATGTACGCGAACTGAAGCAAGAAGTTGGGGAAGACGGCTTTGAAGAAGTCATTGAACTGTTCCTGGAGGAAGTAGAAGAAGTCATCGAGAAGCTTGCCACAGACGACCGGTCTCAGCTGGCGCAGGATCTGCACTTTCTCAAAGGCAGTGCCCTGAACCTTGGTTTTCAAGACTTTTCAACGAAGTGCCTGGAGGGCGAGCGGTTGGCCGCCAGTGGAAAATCAGGTGACGTCAATCTGAGCGGAATAATTGGCTGCTACGCTCAATCCAAGGCCGCGTTCCTGTCCGAGGTCACCTCCAAGGCCTGACAGAAGCCCTCCTAAATGACAAATTGCGCCAGTGTTTCATCGCTGGTTATGTCCGTATAGGTGAATCCGGCCGCATCAAGCTGTTCAAAGAGCGGCGCGAAATTCTCTGGTTTTTTCGTTTCTATCCCGATCAATACGGACCCGAAATTTCGCGCGGATTTCTTCATATATTCAAATCTCGCAATATCATCCTCAGGGCCAAGAATATTGAGGAACTCCTTCAACGCGCCGGGGCGTTGGGGCAGTCGCAGTAAGAAGTATTTCTTCACCCCGGAATAGCGCTGCGCACGCTCCTTGACCTCTGGCAGCCGTTCGAAATCAAAATTCCCGCCGGATGTGATGCAAACAACCGTCTTGCCCTTGATCCACGTCCGCAGGTCGCCCAGCGCCTCGACCGCCAGCGCCCCTGCGGGCTCCAATACGATGCCTTCGACGTTGAGCATCTCGAGAATCGTTGTGCAAATCCGGTCTTCCTCGATCGACAGGACATCCGGCAACGGAACGTCCTGCAAGAGATCGAAGGGCAGAGCGCCGATACGTCCCACCGCAGCACCATCGACAAAAGTATCCACACGGGGCAAGGCAACCGGGTGCCCTGCTTCCAGGGCGGCCCGCAGACAAGCGCCGCCTTTGGGTTCCACAAACAGCGCATGAACCTCATCGCCGAAATATGTCGCAACCCCCGAGGACATCCCGCCTCCGCCCACCGGCAGAACAATATGATCCGGCGCACGACCGAGCTGATCTTCGATTTCCACCGCAATTGACGCCTGGCCCTCGATGACATCCGCATCATCGAAGGGCGACAGGAAATACCCGCCTTCCTCTGCGCACCACTGCTGTGCAGCGGCGAGTGTGACGTCAAAATAGTCCCCAACAAGGTGGATTTCGATATTCTCACCGCCAAACATCCGCGTCTTCTGGATCTTTTGCTGTGGCGTGGTCACCGGCATGAATATCACGCCGCGCTTTCCCATCTGCCGGCACATGTAGGCCATGCCCTGCGCATGATTGCCCGCGGAGGCACATACAAACAGATCCTTGCCTGCCTGTTTGCGCATAGCGTTCAGAGCACCACGGATCTTGTAGGATCGAACCGGGCTCAAATCCTCACGCTTGAGGTATATGTCCGCGCCAAACCGGTGGGACAAAAGTTCATTTTTCTGCAGCGGCGTGGGCGGGAAGACATCGCGCATCGCCGCCTCGGCCGCCTTGGCCTGGGTCCGAAAATTGGTCATGCAGCCTAGGTGGCCGATGACCGCGCCCAAGGCAAGGGGCAGGCATCAGGAGAAACGCGGAAATCCGGCCGAAATCACCGTGCAGACACAACGGCGATTGCAACCGCTCCCGACAACCGCATCCCACATTGCCAAAGGCCCCCGGAGGCAGGCGCCTTGTCGCTGGGTGGAACATAGCGAAAACTTGGATCAGAATTCGGTTGACCGAAACGGCACTGCGACTGTCCAAATCCCCTAATAACTTGCGCTCAGGCGCAAAACGAGCTAGGGCGCTTGACGTTCTGACCAAGAGGAAAACCCATGTCCGCGCCCAAGAAAGTTGTGTTGGCCTACTCCGGTGGCCTTGATACCTCGATCATCCTGAAATGGCTGCAGACCGAATACGGCTGCGAGGTTATCACCTTTACGGCCGATCTCGGTCAGGGCGAGGAACTGGAGCCGGCACGAAAAAAGGCAGAGCTGCTTGGCATCAAGCCGGAGAATATCTTTATCGAGGATATTCGCGAGGAATTTGTCCGCGACTTCGTTTTCCCGATGTTTCGCGCCAATGCGGTCTATGAGGGGCTTTACCTTCTGGGCACATCGATCGCACGGCCGCTGATTTCCAAACGCCTGGTCGAGATCGCCGCAGCCACCGGCGCCGATGCGGTGTCACATGGGGCCACCGGCAAAGGCAATGATCAGGTGCGGTTCGAACTGTCGGCCTATGCTTTGAACCCCGACATCAAAGTGATCGCGCCATGGCGCGAGTGGGATCTGTCATCGCGCACGAAACTGCTTGAATTTGCCGAAGCAAACCAGATTCCGATCGCGAAGGACAAGCGCGGCGAGGCACCATTCTCGGTCGATGCCAACCTTCTGCATACCTCGTCCGAGGGCAAGGTTCTGGAAGATCCGGCCGAAATGGCGCCGGACTACGTCTATCAGCGGACCGTCAACCCCGAGGATGCGCCGAACGAGCCGGAGTTCATCGAGATCACCTTTGAAAAAGGCGACGCGGTGGCGATCAACGGCGAGGCGCTGAGCCCGGCGACGATCCTGACACAGCTGAACGAATATGGCCGCAAGCACGGCATTGGCCGACTGGATTTCGTCGAGAACCGCTTTGTCGGCATGAAATCCCGTGGCATCTATGAAACGCCTGGCGGTGACATCCTGCTCGAAGCCCACCGCGGCATTGAACAGATCACTCTCGACAGCGGCGCAGGGCACCTGAAAGATTCGATCATGCCGCGCTATGCCGAGCTGATCTACAACGGGTTCTGGTATTCGCCCGAACGCGAGATGCTGCAGGCGCTGATCGACAAGAGTCAGGAACATGTCACCGGTACGGTCCGCCTGAAGCTCTATAAAGGATCCGCCAAGACAGTTGGGCGCTGGTCCGATCACTCGCTTTATTCCGAGGCTCACGTTACCTTTGAAGAAGACGCAGGTGCCTACGATCAAAAGGATGCTGCCGGATTTATTCAGCTGAACGCGCTGCGCCTGAAACTGCTTGCGGCGCGCGACAAGCGTGTGAAATCTTGACCTACGACGACGACCCCTTTGAAGAGGATCTGGGCGAAGAACTCGACATGTTTGTCGAAGCCCAGGATGCGGTCTGGCCGGATGTCCTGTCCGAGCTTGAAGCCGGAAAAAAGACGAGCCACTGGATGTGGTTCGTCTTTCCGCAGCTTGCGAGTCTAGGGCAGTCACCGATGTCCCAGCTTTATGGTCTGGAAGACCTGCGCGAGGCGGAGCTGTATCTGGACCACGACGTGTTGCGGGCACGGCTGATCGAAGTCTGCGACCTGATGCTGACCCATGAAGGCACCCCAGCCGAAGCCATCCTGGGCCGGGTTGATGCAAAAAAGCTCCGGTCGTCCATGACTTTGTTTGCCGCCGCTCCGAATGCTCCTTTACAATGCGCGCAGGTACTGAAGGCGTTTTTTGACAGTACGCCATGTGAGGCGACCCTGAAGGACATAGCGCCGTTATGACCACATGCGCCTGAGGGCAGGATGAAGAAGACAATTTGAAGTCAAAACACCTGTCGCCTCCGGGGCAAAAATTGCTAAGCTCCTCATAACAGAGAGCGATGTCCTAGGGGAACGAAATGAAGCCTTTGATCCTGAGCGGCCTTTTGGCCTGTCTCGCCACACCGGGTTTGGCAGATTTCCGGATCTGCAACGAAACCGGTCGCAAGACCTTTGCGTCCATTGGATACAAAGAGGGCGACGCGTGGGTTTCAGAAGGCTGGTGGACGATCCAACCGGGCGAATGCAGTATCCCTATCGTCGGGGACCTGAAGAACCGGTACTACTATATACGCGCCGAGAGTGAGACCGGAAACTGGACCGGGGACTACTCCTTTTGCTACATCAATGATGCCTTTACGATCCGGGGGGACGAAAACTGCACCGTGCGTGGCTATAAAACCGGTGGTTTCTTTGAGATCGACACTGGAAATGCGCTCGACTGGACACAGAACCTGTCGGATTAATCGCAGATCTTGTTGATCCGTTCCCCGTGGTCACCCTTGTCACGCTGGCCAGTCGGCTCCTATGCGTGAACCTGCCAGATGCGCGGAGGGGAATAAAATGCTGGAAGATATCGCCACAGGCATCCGTGATGGTCTGAACGGGAAGACTTTCGAAGGCTCGATGACATTTGATTGTGGTCCGGATGGCGTCATTGTTCTGGACAACGGCACGGTATCAACAGTCGCTCAGCCGACCGACTGCACGCTGCGCCTCAGCACCAAAAACCTCAAAAAGCTCCTCCGCGGTCAGCTCAATCCCATGACCGCCGTCATGATGGGAAAGATCAAGATTTCCGGTGACATGGGTGTGGCCATGAAACTGGGAAAACTCATCGGCTGAACCCGTGACGCTGCAAGGTCAAAGCTTGATCGCCTGTAATTCCTCGTAGAACGCCATTGCCTCCTTGAGGATGGGCTGCAGCGGCTCCGGCACCTCCGGCAATTCCCCCTCCGGGCCCGCAAACCCGGTGGAATTCCAGACTGCGCCATACCAATGGGCGGCCCAAACACCGTCATCACGATGCCCGCCGCGCGGCCAGCTCAGCATCTCGGGCGAGAACGGCAGGCCTATGGTATCGCACAGCGCCTCCAGCTTGCCGTGTGGGTCCTGGCGGATATCATGACTGTCGATCACAGTGGCAGGCGTTTCCCAGGCCTGCAGTTGCTGGACCAGCTCCCATTGCTGACGAAAGCCGATGTCCTCCAAGCCGACATCCGCGTATTTCGACGCGAAGGACGCAATCACACGTGCGGGGTGGCGGATCAGAAAAACGTTGGTCACTTGACGCATCCAGTCGCGGGGCACGCCCTCAATCATATGTTGCGTCATATGCTTTTGATAAAAATGAGGTTTGGCCCCCGGGACGGGTCCCGACAACGCCCTCGCCACAGCTTCGGGATCCCGAGGCTGGCTGTCCAGAATCTCCTCCCGCATGGGATGCTGCAGACCTGTCAGCGCAAGATAGGACGCATAAAACGGCTCATCCACGACAGCGCAATCGCTGCGGGCACCAAAGGCGTACATGAGGGCTGTCGACAGATTTCGGGGGCCCGACCACATTGCAATTCGCATCATCGCTCCCTCTTGCTATGCGCATTTTCGCCGACGCTAGAAGAAAGACCGCAGTGATCCAAGTTCTAAACGCGCGCTACCGGCAGGAATGGACCGAGGCAGCGCCCGGTCGGCAGATCCGGTTCAGAAGCGCGCCTCCTGGACCTCTTTCAGATCCGGAATGACGTCCGCGGCCCCATGGCGTGTCACCATCAATGCCCCTGCACGGGCCGCCAGAGCCATGGCCTGTGCCATTGGCAGCCCCCGGTCCAGCGCGGCCAGTACATAGCCTGTAAACGTGTCGCCGGCTCCGGTTGTGTCGACCGGTGTCACGCTCAGTGCAGGAATGTCCTTCACCGTGTTTGTGCGCGCGTCGAAATGGCGGGCTCCCTTGGCACCCAAGGTCACAATCACGTCGTCGACACCAAGGTCCTGCACCGCCTGGCCCGTTGCCCCTGCAAGCTGCGCGGCTTCTACCTCGTTCAGGAACAAAAGGTCGGTGAAGGGCAAAACCGCCTGAACGGCGTTGGCATCGAAAGGCGCCGCAGCATAGGCCACCCGAAGCCCCAACTGTTTCCCGATCTTCGCCGCTTCTGCCTGCATGTTGGTTTCATTCTGCATCAACAGAATGTCCCCGGAGTTGGCCGCCGACAGCGCCTGACCGATCTGGGAGTCCGTCAGGGCCCGATTGGCGCCGGGAAAAAGAATGATCTGGTTTTCGCCGGCCGGATCTACCGCGATAATCGCATGACCTGTGGGCGTGTCGGTCTGAGCGATATGCCGGGTATCGACGCCGTATTCCGTCAATCGATCCACGGTCCATTTGCCCTCCGGTCCGATCGCGCCGATGTGGCAGACATGCGCGCCGGCACGGGCGGCGGCGACCGACATATTCGCGCCCTTGCCGCCGAGCCCCTGATCAAAGGATGTGGCCGCGAGCGTTTCACCTGGTTCAGGCATATGTGGCAGTGCATAGACCATATCGACGTTTATCGAACCGAGATTCCAGATTGCCATCGGATGTGCTCCTTCTGTCAGCCGATATTGCAGGCGGACAACACAGCCATGTTCAGAATATCGTTGGCTGTGGCGGTGGTTGAACAAATCTGGATCGGCTTGTCGACACCCGACAGGATCGGACCGACAACCGTTGCACCGCCCATTTCCTGCATCAGCTTGACTGAAATCGAAGCGGAGTGTCGGGCCGGTACCACCAGAATATTCGCCGGGCCGGACAGGCGCTGAAACGGGTAGTTCTGCTGCGCGTTGGCGTTCAGCGCGACATCCACGGTCATTTCACCTTCGTATTCGAAATCGACGCCCCGTTTGTCGAGGACAGTTGGCGCGATATGCATTTTCTCGGCCCGCTCGGACACCGGGTATCCAAAGGTCGAAAAACTGACAAAGGCCACCCGTGGGTCCAGCCCCATATGCCGGGCCACACCCGCCGCGCGCTCTGCAATGGTGGCAAGATCGTTTTCATCCGGCCATTCATGCACCAGTGTATCGCCGATCAGGACGATGCGACCGTTGTGCAGGAGAGCCGTGACGCCGGCAACACCATGTTCTGCATCGGCATCGAACACATGGTTTATGCGATCAAGAACATGAGCAGATTTCCGGGTCGCACCGGAGACCAGGCCGTCGCCATGTCCATGTGCCAGCATCAAGGCCGAGAACACATGCCGGTCGCGCCCCACCAAACGGTGAATATCCTTGCGATCGAACCCTTTGCGGTTCAGCCGGTCATAGAGAAATTCCTTGTAGGTCTCAAAATGCTGGGTCCTAGCGGCGTTGACCACCTCCAACTCACGAACGGCGTCCCCCAGACCTGCCTCTTCCAGCTTGGCTTTCACCTCTTCCGGGCGGCCCACCACCAGCGCCTTGCCAAATCCGGACCGCTGATAGGTCACGGCGGCGCGCAACACCCGAGGGTCGTCGCCCTCTGCGAAAATCATCCGCGATTGTGCTGCACGGGCTCGCGCGTTCAACCCTCGAAGGATGGACTGCGTCGGGTCCATGCGACCGCGCAGACCGTGCTCGTAGGCATCCATGTCGATGATCGGCCGCCGGGCGACGCCAGTGTCCATCCCCGCCCGCGCCACGGCCGGCGGAATACGGTGGATCAAACGCGGATCAAATGGCGTCGGGATAATATAGTCCCGACCAAAGGTCAGCGACTTGCCATATGCCAGCGCCACCTCATCCGGAACGTCCTCTCGTGCGAGACGCGCCAAAGCATGGGCACAGGCAATCTTCATTTCATCGTTGATCGCACGGGCATGGATGTCGAGCGCACCCCGGAACAGATAGGGAAAGCCAAGAACGTTGTTTACCTGGTTCGGATAGTCCGAACGCCCCGTGGCAACGATTGCGTCAACCCGGACCTCATGTGCCTCTTCCGGAGTGATTTCCGGATCGGGGTTGGCCATCGCGAAAATCACCGGGTTGTCGGCCATGGATTTCACCATATCCTGCGTCACCGCCCCTTTGACCGACACACCGAGGAAGACATCCGCGCCCCGCATCGCCTCTTCGAGGGTGCGCAGCTCTGTCTGGACCGCGTGGGCCGATTTCCACTGGTTCATGCCCTCGGTGCGACCCTGATAGATCACGCCCTTGGTATCGCAGACCACGCAATTGTCGTGCCGGGCCCCCATGGATTTCAGCAGTTCGATACAGGCGATTCCCGCCGCCCCGGCCCCGTTCAGGACAATCTTCACATCCTCGATTTTCTTGTCGGACAGATGCAGCGCATTGAGCAGCCCAGCCGCGCAGATCACGGCGGTGCCATGTTGGTCGTCGTGAAAGACCGGGATGTCCATCTCTTCCTTGAGGCGCTGTTCGATGATGAAACATTCCGGCGCCTTGATATCCTCCAGGTTGATCCCGCCGAAGGTCGGACCCATCAGCCGGACAGCACGACAGAATTCATCCGGATCTTCGGTATCCAGCTCGATGTCGATGGAATTCACATCGGCAAACCGTTTGAAGAGCACCGACTTGCCCTCCATCACAGGTTTTGACCCCAGCGCGCCAAGATTGCCAAGCCCAAGAACCGCGGTCCCGTTGGAGATCACCGCAACGAGGTTACCCTTGTTGGTATAGTCATACGCAGTTTCCGGATTGGCCGCGATCGCCTCGCAGGGGACGGCAACACCAGGAGAGTAGGCCAATGACAGGTCACGTTGTGTTGTCATCGGGACAGTGGCCTGAACTTCCCACTTGCCGGGAGTAGGCTCAAGGTGAAAGGCCAGCGCCTCGTCGTCGGTGATCTTTGCATTGGGCATTGTGGGTCTCATCCTCTCCTACTCGAAAACTGTCATATCCCAGCTGGGTGCCCCTCTCAATCCACGGCTTTCACAAATCAACATTTCGATTTTCATTCAAATCCAGAGTTAAAATGGAAAGGGTTTGTCAAAGTTTCGCCCCATTTGAGACCCCCCGCTGCTACAATTCTCTGGTGTTTGTTAACGGCACTTGATCGCCAAGTGGCGCAGCGGCCTCGCGGCTGATTGCACATGTCAGAACGGCATCCCCGCTGTTTCAGGCCGCGCCTGGACCAGCCAAGTGAAACAAGCAAACCAGATAATGGGTTATTTAGGGGTGCATATATGACCAGTATAAATACCAACCAAGGCGCAGATATTGCGCTTCGCGTCCTCTCCGACAAGCAGATGGAGAAGGAAGATGTCCAGGACGATATCTCCACCGGCAAGGAAGTGGACAAAGCCAAGGATGCGCCAGCGATCTGGGCGATCTCAGAAGTCATGGGATCGGACCTCGCCGGGTTCGAGGCAACCTCCACCGGTCTGAACGTCGCAGAAGCCACCGTCTCCGTTGCCTCTGCCGGTGCGGAACAGATCACCAACTTGCTGACGGATATGAAAGAGCTGAGCGTTCTGGCCAACACCGGAACCGCTGACTACTCCACCATAGAACAGCAGCTCGCCCAGAAGACCGAGCAGATCAATACGATCATCTCCTCAACCAGCTTCAATGGGGTCAATTTGCTGGCGACGGATGCCGACGGAAACGGCGGATCCGGGCTGACTGTGGCCGCGTCACAAGATCGGTCGGGAAGCGATGCTCCGACCCAATCCACGATCAGTGTGGGCAGCGTTGATTTCGAAAGCAACGCCAGCTTTGACATCAACAACCGCACCGAAGTCACGGACGCGGCGTCTGCACGAACAGCCCTCGAAGAAATCGAAGGTTTCCTGCGCTACGCCACCGACAGTGCGGCCGCGCTCGGTGCCGGGGCGCAGCAATTGGCCGAACAGGACGTCTTCATGGACAGGCTGAGCGACGCCATTCAGATGGGTATCAGCGAACTCACAGATACTGACATGGAAGACGCCGCTGCGCGCCTGGAAGCGCTGAGCGCGCAGGAACAACTCGGTGGGCTCTCGCTTTCGATTGCCAATGCGTCGCCCGGTTCACTGCGGTCGCTCTATTCCTGATCCAATACGGGTTCTTCCCGTTTGCCGAACCCCGCCAATGTGGGGTTCGGTCTTTTGATTGCCGGGTTTTCCTCCCGACTCGGGCAATGTACACGTCATGCAACGTGACCGATGGGGGCCCGCATGACCGTAACGCCGATGATGGCGCAATATCTCGAGATCAAGGCGCAATACCCGGATGCGCTTCTTTTCTATCGCATGGGCGATTTCTACGAGATGTTCTTTGACGATGCCGTCAATGCCGCCGAAGCGCTCGACATTGCTTTGACCAAGCGTGGCAAACACGAGGATCGGGACATTCCAATGTGCGGTGTCCCGGTACACGCGGCAGAAGGATATCTGCTGACGCTGATCCGCAAAGGATTTCGGGTCGCCGTCGGAGAGCAGCTCGAAAGCCCCGCAGAAGCCAAGAAACGCGGTGCCAAATCCGTCGTGAAGCGCGACGTGGTGCGCCTTGTGACGCCCGGCACCCTCACCGAAGATTCGCTGCTGGAAGCCCGGCGCCACAATTTCCTCGTGTCCTATGCGGAGCTGCGGGATCAGGCTGCGCTGGCCTGGGCCGATATCTCCACCGGTGTGTTTCACGTGATGCCAATTGCCCGGGTGCGCCTCAGCCCGGAACTTGCACGGCTGGCGCCGTCAGAGCTGATTGTTGCAGATGGCCCGATTTATGAGGCAACCCGCTCGCTCGCCGAGGAATACAAGATTCCGCTGACGCCTCTTGGCAAGGCCAGCTTTGACAGCACGGCCGCCGAGAAGCGTCTCTGCACGCTGTTCAATGTCGGTGTATTGGATGGGTTTGGCACTTTCAGCCGCGCTGAGATTTCGGCGATGGGCGCGGTCGTGGACTATCTTGAGATCACTCAGAAGGGCAAGCTTCCGCTCCTGCAGCCGCCGCAACAGGAGGCCGAGGACCGCACCGTTCAGATTGACGCCTCGACGCGCCGAAACCTTGAGTTGACCCGATCCTTGTCCGGTGGGCGCGCCGGTTCGCTGCTGTCGGTTATTGACCGGACTGTTACCCCCGGCGGCGGGCGGCTGTTGGAACAGCGCCTGTCCAGTCCATCGCGGAGCCTCGAAACCATTTCCGCCCGATTGTCGGCGGTAACCTCCGTTTTCGAGGACCCCACCCTGGGCGACGACCTGCGCAACCTGTTGCGGAAGACGCCAGATGTGGATCGCGCGCTGTCTCGTCTCGCGCTCGATCGGGGGGGGCCCCGCGACCTGGCCGCGATCCGCAATGCGCTGACACAAGGCGAAGAGATCCTGCGCCGGGTTCAGCCCCTGGATCTCCCACCGCTGCTAAAAAGCGCTGTTCAATCCCTCGGTGGGTTTGGCGACCTCCTTTCGCTTCTTGAGGCCGCCCTGGTTGCGGAACCGCCATTGATGGCACGCGATGGCGGGTTTATTGCCTCCGGCTACGATGCCGAACTGGATGAAGCCCGGACCCTGCGGGACGAAGGGCGCTCGGTTATTGCGGCGCTGCAACGGAAATATTCCGAACATACCGGCATCGCGTCGCTCAAGATCAAGCACAATAATGTGCTGGGGTACTTCATCGATACCACAGCGACACATGCCGAAAAAATGCAGTCTCCGTCGATGGCGGAGACCTATATTCATCGCCAGACCACTGCCAATCAAGTCCGCTTTACGACAGTAGAGCTGAGCGAGATTGAAACCAAGATCCTCAACGCGGGAAATTTGGCTCTGGATATTGAAAAGCGGCTCTATCAAAGGATTTCCGAGGCTATTCTGGCCTCTGCGGCGCGCCTCAATCAAGCTGCACGTGGGTTTTCCGAGCTGGATCTGATGACTGCTTTGGCCGATCTCGCGCGCGCTGAGAACTGGATCAGACCAACGGTGGACAGCTCGCGTGCATTTCACATAGACGGCGGTCGTCATCCGGTGGTGGAACATGCATTGCGCCAACAGGGTGGGGAAACCTTCGTCGCCAATGACTGTGACCTGACGACAGAGAACGGGGCTGCGATCTGGCTGCTGACCGGCCCGAACATGGCTGGTAAGTCCACTTTTTTGCGTCAGAATGCGCTCATCGCGGTCCTTGCACAGATGGGCAGCTACGTGCCCGCGGACGCGGCCCATATCGGCATGGTCAGCCAACTCTTCAGCCGTGTCGGCGCATCAGACGATCTTGCGCGTGGCCGGTCGACATTCATGGTGGAGATGGTTGAAACCGCCGCCATCCTCAATCAGGCGGACGATCGTGCGCTGGTCATTCTGGACGAGATCGGCCGTGGCACCGCAACCTATGACGGCTTGTCTATCGCCTGGGCAACGCTGGAGCATCTGCACGAGGTCAACCGCTCTCGTGCGCTCTTTGCTACTCACTATCATGAATTGACCCAGCTCGCTGCGAAGCTGCCGGGCGTCGACAATGCCACGGTAACAGTCAAGGAATGGGAGGGAGAAGTCATCTTTCTCCATGAGGTCAGAAAAGGCGCCGCTGACCGCTCCTACGGGGTTCAGGTGGCGCAGCTTGCCGGTCTGCCCGCCACTGTGGTGGCCCGGGCACGCAGCGTCCTCGACATGCTGGAGAAAAGCAGCCGCGAGGACGGCGGATCAGGCAAGATCGCAATCGATGATCTGCCCCTGTTTGCCGCCGCACCGCCCGCCCCGGCCCCGTCTGCGTCCAAATCCTCTTCTGCTGTTGAAAGCCTGTTGAAAGAGATCCACCCGGATGACCTCAGCCCACGCGAAGCATTGGAGGCGCTCTATCGTCTGAAAGAAGCGGGGCGATCAGAGGTCTGAAATCAAATCCCAGATAGCGAATACACCTCCGGACCGGCGTGTTGAACGACCAGAGACAACACGCAACCTGGCTGAACCATTGTCAGTGGGTCACCCAAAGGCTGTCGGCGTGGACAAGATTGCCAGTGCCGCTTTCACCCGGCTTGAGGAGAAACACGGCCTCACAGTCAAATATGCAGTCTGGAAGAAAGCCGTCGCCAAAGCGATGTAGACACAAAAGCGCCCGGATGTGGTCCGGGCGCTTTATCTTTGACTGATCCTCGTCATCCGAGGTTGTTGATGAACGATCAGGCCGGTGTAGAAGAAACCCCCACCTGCGCCGGGCGCAACAGCCGATCATGCAGCATGAAACCCTCGGCAGAGACTTGAATGATGTCTCCGGCCTTGGTTCCGGGCACCGGGGCCTCAAACATTGCTTCATGCACCTGCGGATCAAACCTGTCACCGACCTGCGGCGCAATAACTTGCATGCCGTGTTTCTGGAAGACATCCAGCAGCGCACGCATTGTCAGCTCGACACCTTCAATCAGCGCGGCGGAAACCGCTTTCTGCTCTTCGGTCGCAGCTTCCAGTGCACGCTTCATATTGTCATAAACCGGCAACATGTCGCGTGCCAGTTTCGAGCCGCCGTATTGCTCTGCTTCACGACGCGCCTTGTCGCCGCGTTTGCGGGAATTCTCCGCATCGGCCAACGCCCGCATGAAGCGGTCCTTGTATTCATCGCGTTCGGCGCGCAGAGCTTCCAGCTCAAGCGCCTCGTCGTCGATTTCCTCGGTCTGCGCCGACAGCTCTTCGGCCTCTGCCGCCTCGATATCGTCCAAAAAGTCGTCGTTCTTGGGCTCTGCCATACTTCACCTCTAGCTCCGGTCGGATACCATTTTTCCAACCAGCTGTGCCGTGTAATCCACGATCGGCACAATCCGTCCGTAGTTCAGGCGCGTTGGGCCAATGACCCCGACCGCACCAATGATCTTTCGATCAGAGTTCATATATGGAGACACCACCAAAGAGGAACCCGAAAGTGAGAAAAGTTTGTTCTCCGAGCCGATAAAAATGCGTACGCCATCGCCTTCTTCGGTCAGTTCCAGAAATTCAGCTATGTCTCGTTTGCGTTCCAGATCGTCGAACAGGGTTCGGATCTTCTCCAATTCGTCCGGAGCCCCGTCTTCTGACAAGAGATTCGCCCGTCCCCGGACAATCAGCCGGGCCTGATCGTTGGCATCTTCTTCCCAGGCGGCAAGTCCGCTTTCGATCATGTCACTGGCGAGCGTATCGATTTCCTGCCGACGCTTGAGGATCTCGGCCTGCACATCCTTGCGCACATCACTCAATGTGCGGCCTTCGATCAGCGCATTCAGAAAGTTGGCGGCTTCTCTCATCGAGCTGGGTGTCTGGCCGGGGGGGGGTGTGAACAGCCGGTTTTCGACGTGCCCGTCAGAGAACACAAGCACCACCAGCGCGCGGTCATGCGCCAGCGAAACAAACTCGATATGGCGCAGTTCAGCCTCATATTTGGGCGTGAGCACCAAAGAGGCCCCCTGCGTGACCCCAGAGAGCGCCGCGCCTACGCGATCGAGCATACCACTGACATCGCTGGAGTTATCGCCAAGTGTTCCGTCTATACGCGCGCGGTCCTGAAGGCTGGGATCTCCCATTTGCAGCAGACCGTCCACAAACAGCCGCAAGCCCATATGGGTCGGCACGCGCCCTGCACTCACATGGGGGCTGTCGAGCAATCCCAGATACTCCAGATCCTGCATCACATTTCGGACGGTTGCGGCACTGACCTTCTCGTTCAGGGAACGGGTCAGTGTCCGGCTCCCCACAGGGCCGCCCGTTTCCAGGTAACTCTCGACCAGCAACCGAAAGACCTCGCGGGAGCGGTCGTTCATATCCTGCAGGATGGAATTGGCTTCAATCATCTCTCTCTCGGCACTTCGTTGAAAATACCCGAACGGTACCTATCTTTGTCAGTAAAGCGCATCCTTGGATATGGTCAATGACCCTTGCATCGCCAAGCCCCCGAGCGGTATCGACGAGCCAACAACAAAAGGATATCCACATGCGACCCTCCGGACGTGCCCTCAATGAAATGCGCGCCGTTTCTTTCGAAACCGGCTTCACCAAACATGCAGAAGGTTCCTGCCTGATCAAGATGGGCGAATCCCATGTGTTGTGTACTGCGACCATAGAAGATCGCGTGCCGCCCTTTATCAAGGGGTCGGGCCTGGGTTGGGTCACCGCAGAATACGGTATGCTGCCCCGTGCCACAAATACCCGCATGCGTCGCGAAGCGGCTACGGGCAAGCAAGGGGGCCGCACGGTTGAAATCCAACGCCTGATCGGCCGTGCGCTGCGTGCCGGTGTGGACCGCGTTGCCCTGGGTGAACGCCAGATCACCGTGGACTGCGATGTCTTGCAAGCCGATGGCGGCACACGTTGCGCCTCCATTACCGGCGGCTGGGTGGCGCTCCGTCTGGCTGTCAACAAGCTGATGAAGGCAGGCGATGTGTCTATCGATCCGATGGTGGATCCGGTCTCGGCTATCTCCTGTGGAATATATGCCGGTCAGTCGATCCTGGATCTGGACTACCCCGAAGACTCCGAGGCCGGCGTCGATGGGAACTTCATCATGACCGGATCCGGGAAACTCATCGAGGTACAGATGAGCGCCGAGGGCTCTGTCTTTTCGCGCGTGCAGATGAACGAGCTGATGGATCTTGCGTCGAAAGGCACATCCGAGTTGGCCGAGATGCAAAAGGCCGCCTGCGCATGACCCGCGCCTTTGAAGGTGACAGACTGCTGGTCGCGACACATAACGCCGGCAAGCTGGAGGAGATGGCGCATCTCCTCCAGCCCTATGCCGTCGAGGTCGTAGGTGCCGCAGAGATGAGACTGCCAGAACCGGAAGAGACCGAAGATACCTTTGTCGGAAACGCCCGCATCAAGGCACACGCAGCGGCACAGTCGACGGGCCTTCCGGCTCTGTCTGACGACAGCGGCATCACCATCGACGCCCTCGGTGGCGCCCCTGGGGTCTACACGGCGGACTGGGCGGAAACGGGTCAAGGTCGCGACTTCATGCAGGCGATGACACGCGCCCATGATGAGCTGGTCAGAACCAAAGCGCCCCAACCCTGGTTGGCCCAATTTCGGTGCACTCTCGTGCTTGCCTGGCCCGACGGACATGACGAGGTCTTCGAAGGCGTGGCGCCGGGCCATCTCGTCTGGCCTATTCGCGGGCGCGATGGGTTTGGCTATGATCCGATGTTCATTCCGCAAGGTCACGAACAGACGTTTGCCGAAATGGACCGCTGGGAAAAGAACAAGATCAGCCATCGTGGCGACGCTGTCGCACAATTCGTCAAAGGCTGCTTTGGTGGATGATTGGCGCAATGGGGGCTTTGGCCTTTATGTGCATTGGCCATTCTGTCAGGCCAAATGCCCCTACTGTGACTTCAACAGTCACGTGGTCTCACGGATCGATCAATCGGTTTGGGTAAAGGCCTATCGGACCGAGCTGCGCCGCATCGGAGACATGCTGCCCGACCGGCTTTTGAACAGCATATTCTTCGGCGGCGGCACCCCTTCATTGATGCATCCAGACACTGTTGCCGCCGTCATCGAAACCGCGCGGGACATCTGGCCCTTTGCAAATGACATCGAAATATCGCTGGAAGCGAACCCAGGATCGGTCGAAGCCGGTCGGTTTGCGGGGTATCGGGATGCCGGGGTGAACCGGATTTCCATGGGTATTCAGGCTCTCAACGATGAGGATCTGCGTCGTTTGGGCCGTATCCACTCCGTTTCCGAAGCCCGTACAGCATTTGACGTGGCGCGAGCCTGTTTTGATCGCGTGAGCTTCGATTTGATCTATGCCAGACAAGGACAAACATTGGAGGCATGGAACCATGAACTATCCGATGCCCTCAGCATGGCGATTGATCACCTCTCCCTCTATCAACTGACAATAGAAGACGGCACCGCCTTTGGTGATCGCTACGCACGGGGCAAGCTCCGCGATCTGCCGACAGATGACAACGCCGCCGACATGTACCTTGCGACCCAAGACATCTGCGACCGTCATGGTCTTCCGGGCTACGAGATCTCAAATCACGCCCGCCCCGGCGCCGAGAGTCGCCACAACCAGATCTATTGGCGCTATGGAGACTATGTTGGCATTGGACCGGGCGCACATGGAAGGCTGACGCTGAACGGCAAGCGTCATTCGACGGAGGCCCTTCGCGCGCCAGGTGCCTGGCTGGAGTCTGTTGAGAAAGGCCAAGGAACCCTACCCTTTCTCGCGCTTTCTCAAGAAGATCAGGTTGTTGAACACATGATGATGGGGATGCGACTTCATGAGGGCCTAGATATGGATCGGCATATGTTATTGTCTGGTCAATCACTTTCAGACAGCAAGCTTAGCATGCTTCAGGACCTTGGAATGGTGGAACGGGTTGGAAGTCGGCTCCGCGCGACGGCGAATGGGCGTGCCGTGCTGAATTCTGTCCTGCGCGAGCTTTTGACGGATTGAGCCATGAGGATTATCTACTTTTGCCTCGGATTGGCTTCGGTTTTTCTGGCGACATTGGGCGTTCTTCTCCCTCTGCTTCCAACAGTCCCCTTCCTGCTGCTCGCCACATTCTTCTTCGCCCGTTCCTCAGAGCGGATGCACAGTTGGCTTTTGAACCACAAAACCTTCGGCCCAATGATTGTGGACTGGCAAACCAGAGGTGCCATTCACCTTGGCGCAAAAAAGGCGGCTACTCTCTCGGTAGCCGCCGTATTTTCAATTTCGCTCATTCTACAGCTGCCGATCAAGCTCCTGCTCATACAGGCCCTGACGCTCGGCGCGGTCATGATCTTTATCTGGACACGACCTAGCGACTAAGAAGATTGCAAAGCTCATCGAGCTGATCCAGGGACTCATAGGAAATCGACAGCGTGCCCGATTCTCCCCCCGGTTTGTGGTCTATCGAAATCTTCATACGAATTGCAGCCGACAGATCTGCCTCCAACGCACGCGTATCGGCGTCCTTTTCGGTCTGTGTCTTGGGTCTTTTGGGCGCGCTGCCTTCGGGCGTGCCAGCGGCATCCTTCTTGACAAGTGCCTCAGTCGCGCGCACCGACAGACCACCCTTGACGATCTTCTTCGCCAGATCCGACGCATTGTCAGAGGTTATGAGCGCCCGCGCGTGGCCTGCAGACAGCTTTCTGGACAGTACTAGATCCTGAACATCCGTCGGCAAGTGCAAAAGCCTCACGAGGTTGGCGATGTGGCTTCTGCTTTTTCCAAGCGCTTCAGCCATGCGCTCCTGTGTATGGCCGAATTTATCCATGAGCTGCTTGTAGCTTTGAGCCTCTTCCAGCGCGTTCAGGTCAGACCGCTGAATGTTCTCAATAATCGCAACTTCCAACATCTCTACGTCGGAATAATCTCGAATAAGGACCGGCACCTCATGAAGTTGCGCCGCCTGAGCCGCCCTCCACCGCCGTTCGCCAGCGACAATTTCATAGGCTCCCCCGTCCCGCGGGCGTACAATAAGGGGCTGCAAGACCCCTTTCTCTTTTATCGAAGCGGTAAGATCATCTAAATCCTCTTGCAAGAATTGGCGACGGGGCTGATCTGGATTCGCCTGGACTTTCTCGATTGGTACGAGGATTTCTGCATTTCGGGGTGCGCGTCCGCCGCCCTCCATGCTGACCGGTTCAGCATTCACATCCGCCATAAGCGCAGACAAACCACGCCCCAGTCCACGTGGCTTGGGTTTCTTCTCTGACATTACGCGCCCCTTCGCTTACTCTGCCGCAACTTCTTGGTTGTTCTCAATAATTTCAGAGGCGAGCTGCCTGTACGCTTTTGCCCCTAGAGACCCAGAATCATAATTCAATACGGGCATTGCATAAGACGGCGCTTCGCTCACCCGCACATTTCGCGGTATTTTGGTTCGAAATACCAGATCACCCAGGTTATCACGCGCATCTTGTTCAACCTGTTGCGAGAGGTTGTTCCGCCGATCATACATCGTCAGGACAATCCCTTCGATCCGCAATTTTGGATTTGCCGCCTGCCTTACCTCTCGCAGAGTCAACATAAGTTGAGACAGACCCTCCAATGCAAAAAATTCGCTTTGAAGTGGGATAAGAACAGAATGAGCGGCAACCATCGCGTTGACGGTCAACAGGTTTAGGGATGGCGGGCAATCTATGAGAATATAATCCCACTCATATTCGTCCATCGCCGGCTGCCGAAGCGCGTCATGAAGGAGAAAACTTCGTTTCTCATTCGACATCAGTTCAATATCGGCAGAGCTGAGATCCACGGTGGCGGGAATAATGCACAAGTCATCGATGTCAGTCTGACGGATCACATCCGATAGATCGGCAGATTCCACCAACAAGTCGTATGTTGTATGGTCACGCGCGTCAGCGGGAACGCCCAATCCGGTCGATGCGTTACCCTGGGGATCGAGGTCGACCAACAAAACCCTCATGCCGTCCTCGACCAAAGCGGCAGCCAAATTTATGGCCGTGGTAGTCTTCCCCACGCCTCCCTTTTGATTTGCAATTGCGATAATGCGGGGGATACCCAAACGGGACAAATCAGGCACGCTCTAAACCTTTGATTTTGAGAATGACAGCCTCTGGCTCGGTTAAACTCTTAATCGCTTCGTAATCAAACCGCCATTGTTGACGCGCTCGGTCAACTTCTTTTTTCCAGGTGACACCCTTTGGGAACATAGAGGTTCCGCCCACGGCAAGATGCCGCTCGGCAAAGGTGAATAAATGAGCTAAATCTGCCAAAGCACGCGCCGACAATACCCCTGCTCCAGCTGGTTCCAATGCTTCAACGCGCTCTGACTTTACTGTCACGGAGACTTCACATTCACGAGCTGCAGCCCGCAAGAAGGCACATTTTCGTTGATCACTTTCAACGAGTGTAACATGGGTCGCCTTCGCGGTATCCGCAGCCAATATTGCGCAGATCAGACCGGGAAAACCGCCACCACTCCCAATGTCCATCCAAGTGTCAGTTGAAGGCGCAGCATGATATACCTGAACGCTGTCCAAAACATGCCTAGTCCACAGATCCTCCATGCTTCTCTTGGAGACAAGGTTGATTCTCGGGTTCCACTTTCGGAGATTTTCGACAAATATGTCCAACTTTTCCATTGTTTCACGTGAAACATCAAATTTTGAACGTATGATATCTCGGGTCATGAAGGCACTGAAGTCCTACCGCGGTTTCTCCTCCGAAGAGATCCAAGGATCAAAGCCAGCGCCGCCGGGGTAATTCCGTCTATACGCGCAGCATGCGCCAGGGTAGACGGTCGTACAGTTTGAAGCTTCTGGCGAAGTTCCGTTGAAATCCCCTCAATTCCAAATTCAAATTCAGGCGGAATCTCAATTTTCTCATCCTTTTTTAAGGCGTTAACCTCACGCTCCTGACGCTCAAGATAATTTTCATAGAGCGCTTCCCGCATTATTTGATCCTGTATGGCACCATCTACCGTAGTCAAGTCCGGGATCAAAGGAAGGATGTCGTCGAACACTGCGTTGGGAAACCCCAGGACTTCAAGCGCGGATCTCCGATTCCCATCTTCACTCACCTTAATGCCCGCGGCTTTCAGCTGCTTCGGTGTAAATGACTCCCCCTTCAGACGTTGTCTTACGCTGTGCAGGGCGTTGTGTTTTTCCTGAAAAGCACGCGCCCTACTCTCCGAAACACATCCTAGAGCCATTCCCAACGGAGTGAGCCTCTGATCTGCATTGTCTGCCCGCAAGGACAATCGAAATTCTGCCCGAGACGTAAACATTCGATAGGGCTCGGTGACGCCATTCGTTATCAGGTCGTCAATCATCACGCCAATATAGCTATTCGAGCGTGAAAACACTATGTTTTCCATCCCGAGGCACTGACTGGCAGCATTCAGTCCTGCAACAAGGCCTTGAGCAGCAGCCTCTTCATAGCCAGTCGTTCCATTAATTTGACCAGCCAAGAACAGCCCCGAGACATTCTTAAGTTCCAACGCGGATGTCAACGACCGGGGATCTACATAGTCGTATTCGATCGCGTACCCTGGCTGCAGAATTTTGACGCCTTCCAAACCTGATATGGATCGTACGTAAGAATCTTGCACGTCGACCGGCAGGCTTGTGGAAATTCCGTTTGGATAAACCGTATGGTCTGAAAGGCCCTCAGGTTCCAGAAAAATCTGGTGCGAGCTCTTATCTGAAAACCGCACAACCTTATCTTCAATAGAAGGGCAGTATCGCGGTCCTATGCCATCGATGTGGCCGCCGTACATCGCTGATTTATCAAGATTATTTCTGATTATCTCATGCGTTCTCTCGTTCGTATGGGTGATACCGCACGACACCTGTGAGACCGCGACCTTTGAACTCAAAAAGGAAAAGAAGGTCGGATCTTCGTCCCCGGGCTGTAGTTCTAGATTTTCCCAATCAATTGTTCGGCCGTCCAGACGAGGTGGTGTCCCAGTCTTCAATCTCCCCATTGGAAGGTCGAATGATTGGAGTCGTTCAGCCAATAGAACAGAGGCCTTGTCCCCCATTCGGCCACCGGAATGAGAGTCGCTGCCGATGTGAATTTTCCCATTTAGGAACGTTCCAGAAGTAAGGATGACCGCCTGAGCACCAATCGAAGTACCATTCGAAAGGATAACACCGGTCACCAGATGCTCCCGCGAACAGACTAGGTCGACTACCTCTCCTTCCAATACGGTGAGATTTTTTTGGACGGCCGTGACCTTTTGAATTTCGTGCCGATAGATTGCCCTGTCGGCCTGTGCCCTTGGCCCTTGAACGGCCGGTCCTTTCCGACGGTTCAAAAGTCGAAACTGTATACCAGCCGAGTCAGCAACTCGGCCCATGACGCCATCCATTGCGTCAATCTCACGGACAAGATGCCCCTTGCCCAAGCCGCCGATGGCTGGGTTACACGACATCACCCCAATTCCATCTAGGGAAAGCGTGATCAATGCAACTTCGACACCCATCCGGGCAGCTGCGTGTGCGGCCTCGGTCCCGGCGTGACCTCCGCCGATGACGACGACATCATATTGTGAATGTTTCACGTGAAACACTCCTTACTTTCCAAGACAAAAACTAGAGAATATCTCATCCAAGAGATTTTCAACGCCTATCCTACCCACCAGAATTTCTAAAGACCGAATTGCCGATCTAATGTCCTCGGCAGCGATATCGTATAGATCTGATCCATGACCCAATACATCAATGGCACTCCACAGTGATCCCTGCGCATGAATCATCGCTTCACGATGCCTCACTCGTGTCGCGATCCCAGCGCTTGCAGATCTGGTCTTGAGTTCTGCCTCGATACGAGCCACTAATTTATCAACACCCTGCCCCGAAATTCCCGAAATACCGTCTACGGCATCGTTTCTGAGGTCAGCCTTTGGCAAGAGCTTAATATCTCCGGGTTTTGCCTCGACGTCGAGAACTTCCCCTTTTTCGGCCAAAAACACTCTCAGATCCGCGCGGTCTGCGCGCGCTCGTGCTCTCTGTATGCCGATACCTTCTACAGGATCGTCCGTTTCCCGGAGGCCTGCGGTGTCGAGCAGTGTTACCGGAAGCCCCGCCAAATCCATTCTAACCTCTATGACATCTCGCGTGGTTCCCGCAAACGCCGAGGTGATTGCCGCGTCCCGTCCCGACAGCGTATTGAGAAGCGTAGACTTACCTACATTTGGCGCCCCAATGATCGCCACCTCAAATCCGTCTCTAATGCGCTCAGATATTGAGATGCCCTCGATCTGCTTCTTCAGATCAGACAGGACTCCCGACAATAGCTCTGTGACTTCAGGTGTCACATCAACGGGAACGTCCTCATCGGCAAAATCAATAGTGACCTCTATTAATGAAGCCGCTCGAATTAGGTCAGTGCGCCACCGATCCACCAGCTGTCCGAGTTCACCTGACAGGACGCGTTGGGCCTGTTTTCGTTGCATCTCGGTTTCAGCGTCAATCAGATCAGCCAATCCCTCAACTTGGGTTAAATCAAGCTTGGCGTTATCCATTGCACGGCGCGTGAACTCGCCAGGATCTGCTAGGCGAAGTTGGTCCCATTTTCCAAGCTCCAAAAGGAGCGCAGAAATGATCGCGTTACTTCCATGTATCTGAAATTCAACAATATTTTCACCCGTAAAACTGTCTGGACCGGTGAAAGACAGGACCAATGCGTCATCCAGAATTGAGCCACATTCGTCTTTCAATGACGAATATGTTATTCCTCGAGGAGGCAATGTCTTACCAGTCAGGCCCTGTCCAACGTCCAGGGCCCGTGGGCCAGAAACCCGAACGACAGCAACCCCGGCCTTGCCATGGGCGGTGGCCAACGCAAAGATTGTATCCATGGTGTGGCCTCTTTCCCCGACCGCCTCTCTTAGGTGTTCATGGAGTCAAAAAAGTCTGTATTCGTCTTTGTTTGCTTCAGTTTGGAGAGCAGGAACTCGATTGCATCCGTGGTTCCCATCGGGTTCAGAATACGTCTGAGAACAAAGGTTTTCGCCAAGTCGACCTTGTCCACCAGAAGTTCCTCTTTCCGGGTTCCGGATTTGAGGATGTCGATCGCCGGGAACACGCGTTTGTCGGCAATTTTGCGGTCAAGAACGATTTCCGAGTTACCAGTTCCTTTGAACTCTTCGAAGATAACCTCATCCATCCGGCTTCCGGTATCGATCAGTGCGGTGGCGATGATCGTCAGTGAGCCGCCTTCTTCGATATTCCGAGCTGCACCAAAGAATCTCTTGGGGCGTTGCAGCGCATTCGCGTCGACGCCACCGGTCAATACCTTGCCGGAGGAGGGCACAACAGTATTGAAGGCTCTACCAAGTCTGGTGATCGAGTCGAGAAGAATTACAACATCTCGTTTATGTTCAACAAGGCGCTTGGCCTTTTCAATGACCATTTCCGAAACAGCGACGTGGCGTGCGGCAGGTTCATCAAAGGTCGATGACACGACCTCTCCCTTGACCGAGCGCTGCATATCCGTGACTTCTTCGGGCCGTTCATCGATGAGGAGAACGATCAAATAGCACTCCGGATGGTTTTGCTCGATGGAATGCGCAATGTTCTGCAAGAGAACGGTTTTACCCGTCCGAGGCGGCGCGACGATCAGGGAACGCTGGCCTTTGCCGATTGGGGCGACAAGGTCTATCACACGCGAGGAGCGATCCTTGGCGGAGTGATCCTCGATCTCCATCGTCATCCGTTCATCCGGATAAAGCGGGGTCAGGTTGTCGAAAGCAATTTTGTGCCGCGCTTTTTCAGGCTCTTCAAAATTGATCTTCGTAACGGTCGTGAGCGCAAAGTAGCGTTCATTCTCGAGGGGCGCCTTGATCTGGCCTTCGACGGTGTCACCCGTCCGCAACGACCATTGGCGGATCATATCCGGAGAAACGTAAATATCGTCCGGACCTGGCAGATAATTGGCCTCCGGTGAGCGCAGGAAGCCAAATCCGTCCTGCAGAACTTCGAGAACCCCGTCGCCTGCAATCTCCCAGCCCTCATCAGCCCGCTCCCGCAGGATCTGGAACATCATCTCGCCCTTGCGCATGGTCGAGGCGTTCTCGATCTCCAGCTCTTCTGCCATGGCAAGAAGATCCTTGGGGCTTTTTGCCTTGAGATCAGAAAGATTCAGAGATTGCTCGGTCATTCACACACGGCCCTTTTTTCCTCTGCCAGCAGAGGACATCATAAATATAAATACGGAAATCGCGGGAATCCCGGACGGGCCGCTTGTCGCTAGATAGTCGCTCTTCCTGAACGAGTCAAACCCTGCGTCAGAACTTAAATACGACCGATACAACGATGATGACCATCAACAGCGTCGGTACTTCGTTCATCATGCGATACTGGCGTCCAGTGAGCTTGTTTTCACCGGCAGCGAAGTTCTTGTGGCGATACATCAGCCAATGATGAAACCATGTCATAGCAATGACGGCCGCACCCTTTGTCCAGGGCCAGACATAGGTCCAATCGACGATCCCGGGGGTGAATACCAAAAAAAGACCAGCGCTCCACGTCACGATGCTTGCAGGCCCCATGATCAGCTTCAGGAGCTTGTGTTCCATGGTGAGAAAAACCGGCTGCAAAGCCTCGATCTTCTCGGCCTGTTCGACGTGATACACATACAACCTAGGAAGGTAGAAAAGCCCAGCCATCCAGCTCAGGACAGCCATGATGTGAAGCGACTTGGCGTAGGGATACAGAGTGAACATCAGATCAGTCAGATCCATGATGGGCTTCCTTTTGCGGGACGGGTCCTGGAGACCCCCCTTAAATATTTATAAGTTTTATAAGGATGATGTTTTTGTAGTGCACCCTGTTTTCGGTGGATTATCGAGTCTTCACACCCCCTACCCACAAGGTGGATAGCCTGCGCGCCTTATTCCTGCCTTGATGATGAATAAGTGGTTAACGCCCTGATTTATATGACTGTTAACAATATGTTTACCAAGGTTAAATTGTGGATAAGACCGGGGTAAACCGGGATAGGGAAAGTTATCCACCTTCCAAAAGTTATCCCAATCCCCCATGGAGGAATCAGCGAACTTCTTCCTGAAAATCGGGGTTTAGTCCCACTCTTGCGTTGACGGGTGAAAAGCATACAAACCGTCCCTGAACAATCAGACGTTTTCCCATAGGGTTTTCCACATGACTACCCACATCGTGCTTGCTTCCGGATCAGAGATCCGCGCTCATCTGCTCCGCCAGGCTGACATTAACTTTTCGGTCGCTGCGGCGCGCGTAGATGAAGGCGCAATTAAGGCAGCCCTTCTGGCTGAAGGCGCTAAACCAAGGGACATCGCAGACGCTCTTGCCGAGGCGAAGGCCCGCAAGGTCTCGGGCAAGCATCCCGGGAATATGGTATTGGGCTGTGATCAGGTTCTGGATTTCGAGGGGCATTTGATCTCCAAGGCCGAGACACCGGAAGAGGCGGTTCAGCAGCTGACGCAGATGAGAGGAAAACGCCACACTCTTCTCTCTGCTGCGGTGATCTACCGGGACGGCCAGCCTCTTTGGCGCCATGTCGGTCAAGTGCGCCTCGTCATGCGACAGGCGAGCGATACATATATTCAGAGCTATGTGGCTCGGAACTGGGACAGTATTCGCGATGCTGTCGGAGCATACAAATTGGAAGAAGAAGGCGTTCGCCTGTTTACAAGCATCGACGGCAGCTACTTTAATGTCCTTGGGTTGCCGCTGCTGGAACTCATCAACTATCTGGGACTTCAGGGGATCATCGAACAATGACAGAGGACAAGATCCCGCTCGCCGGCGTGATTGGCTGCCCGATTGCACATTCAAAATCCCCTCAGTTGCATGGCCATTGGCTGAACGCCTACGGGATTGCAGGCCATTATGTACCGATGCATGTGGAACCTGACGATCTTGAGGCCGTGATCCGCATGATGCCGAAAATGGGATTTGTCGGTGCCAATGTCACGCTGCCGCACAAGCAGGCAATCATGTCTATCGCGGACAAGGTCACTGATCGGGCCAAGCTGATGGGGGCAGCGAACACTCTGATATTCAGGGAGGATGGATCTGTCGTGGCCGACAATACGGACGGCTACGGGTTCATTACCAATCTGCATCAGGGCGCGCCGGACTGGGATCCGAAATCTGGTCCGGCCACTGTCTTTGGCGCCGGCGGGGCCAGCCGGGCCGTTGTTGCCTCCCTCATAGAAGCCGGCGTTCCTGAGGTTCGCCTGACCAATCGTACCCAGGCAAATGCAGATGAAATCGCCAAAATGTTCGGCAAGAAGATCGTTGTGGTGGACTGGCTTCAAGCCGGCAACATCATCGAGGACGCTGCGCTCATCGTGAATACGACATCTCTCGGTATGGAAGGCCAGCGTCGTTTGCGAGTGCCGTTGGATGGTCTGCAGCCCGGCACCGTGGTGACGGATTTGGTCTATACACCGCTGAAAACAGAGCTGCTTTTGAAAGCTGAAGAGGCGGGATGTATCACTGTCGATGGTTTGGGGATGCTGTTGCATCAGGCGGTTCCCGGTTTTGAACGGTGGTTCGGTCATCGACCAGAGGTTGACGAAGCCGCACGGGACGCAGCGCTCAGATGAGCTTTGCTCTTGGATTGACCGGCAACATCGGCATGGGAAAATCCACGACGGCCCGCCTGTTTGCCGAGGCGGGATGTGCGGTCTGGGACGCGGATGCGGCCGTGCATCGGCTGTACGAGGCAGGCGGCGCTGCGGTTCTTCCGATCCGGGCGTTGTTCCCGCAGGCAACCGAAGCAGGATTTGTCGACAGATCGATACTGAAATCTTTGATTTCAAAAGATAAATCCGTACTCACAGCAATCGTAAACATCGTGCATCCATTAGTGCATGCGGACCGGAACGCCTTTCGACAGGCGGTAACCGAGAAAATTCTTGTTTTCGACATTCCACTGTTGTTTGAGACGGGCGCCGCAGATGAGATGGACGCGGTGGCTTGTGTATATGTAGATGCTGAGGTCCAGCGGGCGCGCGTTCTGGATCGGGGCACGATGAGCGAAGAACAGTTCGAGCAGATCCTGGCGAAACAGATGCCGATTGCGCAAAAACTGGCGCAGAGCGACTATAGGATCGAAACCGATACTCTCGAACACGCCCGTCGGCAGGTCACGACTGTGTTGGAGGATATCGAACGGAGGATGCAGCATGCGTGAGATTGTGCTCGATACGGAAACCACGGGATTTGACCCGTTTTCGGGCGACCGGATTGTCGAAATCGGCGCCGTAGAGCTGTTCAATCATATGCCGACCGGCAAGACGTTTCATGAATATATCAATCCAGAGCGGTCGATGCCCTCAGAAGCCTTCGGGGTACACGGGATTGGTCCCGATCTCCTAGAGCCACCCCAGCAGCCGGCGCCGGGTGCCGTAACGCTTCGGGATAAACCCGTCTTTGCCAAGGTGGGGCAGAAGTTTCTGGATTTTGTCGGCGATGCCAAAATGGTGATCCACAACGCCAGCTTCGATATGAAGTTTCTGAACGCTGAACTTGGCTGGATGAACCTGCGTCAACTGCCCATGGATCAGGCCATCGATACGCTTGCCATGGCTCGAAAGAGATTTCCCGGCTCACCGGCAACGCTGGATGCACTGTGCCGCAGGTTTGGTATCGACAACGCAAACCGAACCCTGCACGGGGCCTTGCTGGACTCGGAAATCCTTGCGGATGTCTATCTGGAGCTGATCGGCGGACGGCAGCCTGATTTTGGCCTGTCCACACAATCGTCCAGTGGGCCGCGCGGTATCGACACCGATTGGCGCCCTGCCCCACGGGCCACGCCCCTGCCCCCCCGACTGACAGAGAGTGAGAAAGCCGCGCATGAGGCCTTTATCGCCAAGATGGGGGATGATGCGCTGTGGAAGACTTTGAAATGAAAATAAGCGCCACAACGAATGAGTGTGGCGCTTACTCTGCAGAGTGAAGATAGAAGAAACCTTAGTTTACTACGTCTTCCGTGGTTTGACGGCGCGCCAACTCGTTGCGGTAGATGCCGACGAAGTCGATGTTATCGAGGTTCAGGGGCGGGAAACCACCGTCACGGCTGATGTCGGAGACGATGCGCCGCAGGAACGGGAACAGCATCCTTGGGCATTCAATCAACAGAAATGGATGCAGCTGCTCTTCCGGCACGCCAGAGATGTTGAATATCCCGACATATTCCAGCTCCAGAACGAACAGCGTTTCGCCACCGGCCTTATTCTTGGATTCAATGGTCAGCTTGGTGATGACTTCGTACTGGTTTTCGGTGCTGCGCTTTTTGGCATCAAGGGCAACCTGAACATTGACGTCCGGCTGAACCTCGCCTCCGACCCCTTTTTGGGCCATCACGTTCTCAAACGACAGATCGCGAATGAACTGCCCGAGAATATTCATCTGCACTTGCGGTTGACCCGCGCCCTCTGTCGGTACGCCATTTTCGGCCATGGAAGTCTCCTGAAATTACCTTGTTGATGCGTGCTTACCAGCTTGGCGAAGCATCCTCAAAGTCTTATTTCGGTCCCTCGACCCATCCGGATGATCGACCAGTTGACGACGGAGATGTCACATCTTCGAAATCCCCATCGATGATATCGTCGCCCGCATTCTGGCGCGGATGCGATGGACCCTGCGCTCCGCCCATTCGGAAGGAGGTAACAGCGACCTTGCTGCGCACATAGGAGAATGCCTTCGTCCTAAAGCCCGGAACGAGCAGCAAAAAACCGAAGGCGTCCGTAAAAAATCCGGGCGTCAGCAAGAGTGCCCCCGCCAAAAGGATCATTGCACCATGCGCCAATGGCTCGGTCGGGTCGGAGAGATGTTCGAATGAACCGCGCAGTTGCCCCAAGGCCAGACGGCCCTGTGTTTTGACCAGCCAAGTGCCCAGAACGGCTGTCAAAATGACAATTCCGAGGGTCGGCAACAGGCCGATAAAACTGCCGACCTGAATGAACAGGGCAATTTCAATTATGGGAACTAGCAGGAAAGCTAGAAAAAGGGGCATTATAGTCATCCTCTCCTTGAGGCAGAACGGTGGACTTGATCCCGCCTGTCACCTACATAAGAGCAGAACGCGTTGGTTTCAAACCAACAGGTCCAGTTGGACAAGAGGTATAGATGGAGTCGCCCTTGATAGAGGTTTTGGTCCTGGCCGGCATCGCGGTTTTTCTGATTTTGCGCCTGAAGAGCGTATTGGGCACGCGAGAGGGCTTTGAAAAGCCTCCCTTGTCCGGGTCAGACGTCCGCGCGCCCCAGCGTAAGTTTGAAGTAATAGACGGCCGCCCTGATGACGATATTGTGGCTTATGTCGATGAGGGGAGCCCCGAGGCGCAAGCGCTGGCTGACATGAAGCGCGCGGACTCGTCGTTTCACGTCGCGGAATTCCTGCAGGGCGCACGTGGTGCATATGAGATGATCCTGATGGGCTTCGAGACGGGCGAGCTTGACGGGATTCAGCCCTTCATTTCGGATGAGATTTTCCAGAGCTTCGTGGATGCGGTTTCCAATCGCGAGGATCAGGGTCTGACCATTGACGCAGAATTCATCGGCGTGCGCGAAACCTCCATTGCGGATGCCAGTTTCCACGAGCCGACATCCACTGCAGAGATTACGGTCCGGTTTGTCGGTGAACTGACATCAGTGGTACGTGATCGCAGCGGCGAGATTGTCGAGGGCGATCCAAAAGCGGTCAAACGCCAGAAGGATACATGGACGTTTGCACGACAGATGGGCGGTGACGATCCGAACTGGCAACTGGTGGCAACGGACGCATGACGGGTGCGCTCCGCAGGGGGCTGGGTGCGGTATTTTTGACCGTAACCCTGTGTTTCTCAGCCGGAGCGCAACCTGTGCAGGGGCTATCCCACCGTATTCTGGAGTTCAGCGAACTGTCCGAATGGGACCTCGACAACCATGTTGAGGCGCTTCGGGTTTTTCGCGGCACTTGCATGGATATTGATGGTGCCGATTGGCAATCGCTCTGCGCCATGGCGCATAATGCCGATGACAGTGGCGCCCGCAGCTTTTTCGAATTGTTTTTTCGCCCGGTTTTGATCGAGGACGGCAGGGATGGCCTGTTCACCGGCTATTTCGAACCGGAGCTTCAGGGATCTCTGGTTCGGACGGCACGGTACCGCTATCCGGTCTACAGGATGCCGCCAGAGGCCCGGAACACATCGCTTTGGTTGACCCGCCGAGAGATCCTGACGAGCGGCGTCATGGAGGGGCGAGGTCTTGAAATTGCCTGGGTTGACGATCCAGTAGAGCTGTTTTTCTTGCAAATTCAAGGATCTGGACGGATCAAGTTGACAAATGGTTCGACCATAAGACTTGGATATGGTGGGGCCAACGGGCATCCTTACCGGTCGATTGGACAAGAGCTGGTGCGGCGCGGGATCTATAATCTCCACCAAGTCAGTGCCCAGGTCATTCAAAATTGGGTTCGTCGCAATCCGGGTCCTGGTACAGAGTTATTGATGCATAACCCATCGTACGTGTTCTTCCGCGAAGTGAACCGTGTCGCGCCCCACAAAGGGCCGCTTGGCGCGATGAACCGCTCTATTACGCCGTTGCGATCCGTCGCGGTGGATCCCGCCTATACCCCGCTTGGTGCGCCGGTGTGGGTTGAGAAAAACGGTGAGACCAAAATGCGTCGGCTGATGATCGCGCAGGATACCGGATCCGCGATCAAAGGGGCGCAGAGGGCGGATATCTTTTTCGGCGCCGGCGATGACGCGGGCCGTCTCGCCGGCAAGCTCCGCGACCCTGGCCGAATGCTGATATTGATGCCGATACAGCGCGCCTATGCATTGTTGCCGGATGATATCTGATGAGCCGGCGCAAACTCACAGCTGAAGAGATCGATCTTTGGAAAAAGGTCGTGACACATACGGAACGCCTGCACAGCGGACGGAACGAAAGAGGGAGCGAACACGATGATCTGCCGCCTCCGCCAAAACCAAAACCGAAGCCGCAGAGACCGGCACCCGCCTCCCTGCAACCGTTTGAACTTGGGAGCAAAGGTCGCGGAGCGGCGCCACGTCATGATTTGAAGCCGTCTCCGGGGCGAAAACTGGCGGCCGATCCGGTGCGAATGGATGAAAAAGCCTTTCGCCGGATGAAACGCGGCAAGTTGAAGCCGGAAGGGAAACTGGATCTGCATGGGATGCGCATGGAGTCGGCACATGGTGCGCTTGTGCGTTTCATTCTCACATCGCAGTCAAAAGACAAACGCCTCGTGCTGGTCATCACCGGAAAGGGGAAGGACCGCGATGAGCCCGGTCCAATGCCGGTTCCGCGCGGCGTCCTACGGCATCAGGTTCCGCAGTGGCTGGCGCTGCCTCCATTGGCACAGGCGGTTCTTCAGATCACCCCGGCCCATATCAGTCATGGCGGTGAGGGCGCATATTACGTCTATTTGCGGCGCAATCGCTGAGGTCAGCGATTTTCGCTCCTTTCACGCCGTTCCAGCAAAAGTTTGCCCGAATCCGCCAGGACTGCCTGATTCACCGGCAGGACCTGACTGAGAAAACTCGGATCCACGGGGCCAAAGACTCTGTTCACCCGCGCGGCCGATCGCAGCACCGCAATCAGGCTCGGCGAGGTTGCGGCCACAAAATGCCCCGATGCGGCGTCGCTGTCAAAAGCGGTGAGGTCGATGACCTGAACTGGCCAATCCTTGAGCCGGTCAGCGGAGGAAATGTTGCCAAGCCGCTCGCCGGTGCTGGTTCCGCGCAGCCGACCGGAGATGTTCAGGATCCGGTCTTTTTTGGAAACCATGATAGCGAAGGGCTGGGGAACCGTCCGGAGATCGGCGATCTGGCTTTCAAAGAGATCCACATCAAGATCCGGTGACATCAGAATAACGCCTCCGTTCATCGTGCGAGAAGCCCAGCCAGGTGTGCGGATTTCAGCCTGCCGCAGCATCTCCATGCTGAGACCAGTCCCCATGGAGTGGGCCACCAGCACAATGCGGTCGGCGCCTGCTTTTTTGACCCGGCGTATGGTTTCCTCAAGCCCGTCGCGGGCAAAGAGCATACTGTCGAGATCGTAGGCATAGCCAAAAGCGCGACCGCGACTGGGCCAGGAATACATGACCAGAGATCCCGGAAGGCCGACGTCATGTGCAATCTGGGCGGCACGATAGGCGGTTTCCGGATGGGTACTGTTGAAGCCGTGAACGAATATCGTCACCTCCCGCAGAGGCCAGCCATTTTCCCGCTGCTCCCGCGCAAACCGACGCCGCAGGTCCTCTATCGAGGCAATGTCAGTGTTGTCTGCGATTGTGAAGTTCTTTGTCGGATCGGGATTCTTGTGCCGGTAGGAAAGCTCTCCGGGACTGTGGTCGGGCGGGATAGACACCGTCATTTCCATCATTCGAAGGTCGTTTGAGCGTTGAAAACCAAAGGTTCCGTCCGGCTCTTCCGCCCGGGTGGTTGTCGCAAACACCGTTTGCGCTGTACCGACGGAAAGTGCCGTCGGTACAATGGGCATCATATCCCTGTCGGCGCAGGCGGCGAGAAACAGGATCGTGACTGCGGAAAAAATATGTAGTCGCATCTTCCAGCCTTTCTGCCCGTCCCGCGATCCGTAGTACCCTCTTTGCATTGGCCGCGATACAGGCAAGGCGCCCTAGAGCACGTAGCGGCTGAGATCAGTGGACTTTGTCAGCTCACCGAGGTTCTTGTTCACCAGCGCTGCATCGACAACTATTTCCGTTCCCGGACAGTCAGGTGCGGTGAAGGACAGTTCCTCGAACACGCGCTCCATCACGGTATAGAGCCGCCGCGCACCGATGTTTTCGACGCTTTGGTTCACTTCGGCAGCGATCCGGGCAAGCGCCTGAATACCGTCCTTGGTAAACGTCACGGTGACCTGTTCGGTCCCGAGCAGCGCCTCATACTGGCGGGTCAGTGCATTATCGGTTTCGGTCAGAATACGCACGAAGTCTGCTTCGGTCAGCGCGCGGAGGTTGACACGGATCGGCAGCCGACCCTGGAGTTCGGGGAGCAGGTCAGATGGCTTCACGATGTGAAATGCACCGGACGCAATGAACAGAATATGGTCCGTTTTCACCGGTCCGTGTTTGGTGCTCACGGTGGTGCCTTCGATCAGGGGCAGAAGGTCACGCTGGACCCCCTCGCGACTGACGTCCCCGCCGCGCGCATCACTTCGCGCACAGACCTTGTCAATTTCGTCAAGGAAAACGATGCCGTTCTGCTCGACCGATTCCAAGGCGGCCTTGGTCACGGTTTCATCGTCCAGAAGCTTGTCAGCTTCTTCGCTGATCAACACGTCGTAGCTTTCGGCGACGGTCAGTTTCTTCCGGGTGGTGCGGCCCCCCATGGCTTTGCCAAACAGGTCCCCCAGGTTCATCATCCCTATGTTGCCGCCAGGCTGACCGGGGATATCAAACATGCCGCCCATGGGGTTTGAGGTTTCTGCGATATCAAGCTCGATGACAGTGTCGTCCAGCTCACCGGCCTTTAGCTTCTTGCGAAACATATCGAGTGTTCCCTCGCGGGCCTCACTGCCGGCGATGGCTTCGAGCACGCGGAGCTCAGCCGCCTTATGCGCCTTTGTACGGACGTTTTCACGCATATGTTCACGCGTCTGCACAATCGCCGTATCAACCAGATCACGTACGATTTGCTCGACATCGCGACCGACATAGCCAACTTCGGTAAATTTGGTGGCCTCTACTTTGATGAACGGCGCGCGGGCAAGTTTGGCCAGCCGTCGCGAAATCTCGGTTTTGCCGACACCGGTGGGGCCGATCATCAGAATGTTCTTTGGGTATACCTCGTCGCGCAGGTCATCCGGCAGCTGTTTACGACGCCAGCGATTGCGCAGGGCCACTGCTACGGCGCGCTTGGCGTCCTTTTGGCCGATGATGAAGCGATCGAGTTCGGACACGATTTCGCGGGGGGTCAGATCAGTCATGTCTATCCCTTTTTCAGTGAGAAGGCGGCAAGCGGTGAAGCGGCAGCACGCGGGCGAGCAACGACAAAAGAACAGCTCGGATCCTGGCCCAGAAGGCCCCGAGGATCACGAGAACGACGCCAAGCGCCAGAATGCTCAATCCGGTGCCTTCGCTGTCGAACACGGTTGTGCTGAGAGCTACGATATAGCCGATTGCGGTGATGAGGAACGACCGGCGGTCGATCACAATAGCGATGAGCGCAAAAAACGCGAGAACGAGCGCAAGCATAACGTCCTGTTCGCCCTCAAGAAGCGTCAATGCCACCGTGTTCACAAGAGCAGGAGCGGCAACCACGTGCAGCCAAAACCCCTGCGCCGAGCGTCGGGTCACACGATGAGGGTCGCTCAGGTCAAAGGCCATGGCGACAGCGAATACCAGAAGCCCCACCAGAAGGGTGATCCATGCAAAAGGCCCGTTTGCGCTCAGCAGGAATAGATCACCGATCTCGGTCGGCACGCCGGACTGATCGGCGGCAATAATCATGGTCACGGCAAACAGCCCGAGCGCGATCAAGGCCATGGCGAAGGGCACCCGAAAACGCCACCAATAGACCAGCAGAGCCAGGGTCGAGAGCGTCAGCGCGACGGGCAGGGATGTATAATCTTCCTGTGCGATCATGAATGGCTGCGCAAATTGTGCGGTAAATCCGGTGGCAGCGTTGGCCGCAAACAAGACCGACAGCGCAATTGCCGGAGCGACCATGCGCCGAACCCGGATGAAATATTCCGATATTGCCCAGAGGAGCGCGGCCCCAATCAATGCGGCGGTGGTCATTTGCGACTTGTAGTTGACGATCTCGGTGAGCATGGACGCCGTGTTCACCGCAATCCACCCCATCGCGAGAATGGCGAGGCCCACGACGATAAAGATCTCGTTGAACCCTTTGAACAGCTCAAAGGGCTCGTCTCCGGGATCCAGCCTCTCGCGGGCCCCGCGCCGACTGTCCGCCAAGGATGTGAGCGACGCGGCCTGAGATTCTGATATGAGACCAGAACCGACCGCAGCGCGCAGATCGTCGCGCGTGATCATGCGCAAATGCTCTCAACGGTGAGGTTGCCATTGGTATACACGCAAATATCAGCAGCGATGGCCATCGCATCGCGGGCCACAGCCTCGGCATCCCGGTTACTGTCCATCATCGCGCGGGCTGCAGCCAAGGCAAAGTTTCCGCCTGATCCGATGGCGGCGACATCATGTTCCGGTTCCAACACGTCGCCGGCGCCGGTGATCACATAGAGATCGGTCCCATCGGTCACGATCAGCATGGCCTCCAGCTTTTGCAGGTATTTGTCGGTGCGCCAGTCCTTGGCCAGCTCGACACTGGCGCGCTGCAATTGGCCCGGTGTCGCTTCCAGTTTGGCTTCTAGCCGCTCCAGCAACGCAAAGGCATCGGCAGTGGATCCGGCAAAACCCGCGACCACGTCGTAGCCGCCGGGGGACAGTCGTCGCACCTTGCGGGCGCTGCCTTTGATCACGGTCTGACCAAGCGAGACCTGACCATCACCGGCGATGACCACTTTGCCACCCTTGCGGACTCCGATGATTGTTGTGCCGTGCCAGCCGGGGAATTGGTCCTCTGCCATAAAAGCCTCCGTTTCTTTGCTGTCCTATATGGAAGCAACAGGAAGCCGGCACAAGGGCAGCCGACAGCGCGCAGGCGACGCAAGCATCCGAAGCAAAATTCGGGCCTCACCCATAAAATTCTTTTCAAACTGCACATTTGGTATGCATGGGGCGCAATTCAGGACTGAAGAATAGGCAATTGTGAGACTCGGATTGGATGAGTACATCAACATCAACAACCGACATGGTGTCGGCTGTCCCCTTCAAGGAACACGATCATGGCAAACGCAAGTAACGTTATTGCACCGGCCGGCTCTGTCGCAGTTCTGCGCGCAGTCGATTTCTTCTTCAACCTCCGCACCGCTCTGGTGGAATGGAACGAAGCACGCATCACCCGCAACGCTTTGTCCAACCTGACCGCTGCTCAACTCGACGATATCGGGCTCACACGTGCCGATATTGAGGCTCTGTAAGCCGCAATGACATATCCGGTAAAGTAAGAGCCGTCCTGATGCAGGGCGGCTTTTCCTTTGTCTCTACTTCGCCGAGATCCCCAAAATTCGCATGACATGAAAAAAGGCGCTCGCCCAGGGCCGCGCCTTTGTCCGTATCGTCGGGAAAAGTCCCAGTCCGATCGAGTCAGATCGAGTCGTCGATCCAGCTTTTCAGCGCCGCTTTCGGAGCCGCGCCGGCGCGGTTGGATACGACCTGACCATCTTTGAAGACGAACAGCGCCGGGATACCGCGTACACCCATGGCCGCAGCCGAGTTCGGGTTCTGGTCAACATCCACCTTCGCCACTTTGATTTTGCCGCCATATTCGGCTGCCAGCTCTTCCAGAGCGGGGCCGATCTGCTTGCAGGGGCCACACCATTCGGCCCAGAAATCCACCACTACGGGGACATCGGAATTCTTGACTTCGGCGTCGAAAGTCGCGTCGGTGACGGCTACGGTGGACATGGAAATGTCTCCTGAGATGTTTGGCAACTGGACCCGGAACGTAAGTAGCTGTGAGGCCCGCGTCAAGGTTCCAGCCGCTGGAAACCAGACCGCTCACGGGCCTGTGTGATCAGCTCGGGGGGCAAACGCATGAGGGTGGCGGTTCTTGTCCATAGGATCGCCGTCTCAATCATCCGGTCCGGGTAAATCTGCGCCAACGCGGCTTCGTAGGCAGCCATTTGCCGCAGCAGCCCTTCGGGACATAGGTCTGGCCGGTCGGGTACAATCGCGTTGGATTTGAAATCCACCACCAGGATGCGATCCGGCGACAGGATCAAGCGATCAATCACGCCATGCAGCCGTTGCCCGCCAAGATCGGCGCTGACAGTCACCTCGGCCAGCGCATCCGGCGCGAAGACTGCCGCGCATTCAGGTGATTGCAGAACCAGGCGTGCCTCCTGAAACAGCGCGGTCCAGTCGTCATGCCGGGCGATGGCTTCGGCTCTTTGGTCCCACTCGGGTTCGGGAATGCCGGGCAGGTGTTCCAGAAGCGAATGAAGCGCAGTTCCCCGTGATTTTGCCGAGTCCTCATCAAGTCCACCATCGCCGGCAAGGGCCTTTGCTCCACCCAGATCTTCGGAAGGTCGCAGGGTGGAGGGCGGCGCCACATAGGGTGGAGCCGGGCGCAGAAACAGATCCGGCAAGTGGATATCTTCCGCCTCTGTCAGGTCAGAGGGCACAAAGGGCAGGCTATCCCAGTCCCCATGAGCCCACCGCAGACCCTCACCGCCAGGGGCACCAAATGGCAGAGCTCCCATGGTTTTCATTGCCGCATCGACGCGCTGGTACCAGCTGTCACCACCCTTGTCCAAATCCCCGGCTCCGGCAACAATCAGCCATTTTTCGGCACGCGTCAAAGCCACGTAGAGCAGTCGCAACCGTTCGTTTGCTTGGCGGTCCTGGGCCCCGTCCTTGGCTGCGACCATCGCGGGCGGCATCTGTTCGCTGGCCACACGCCACAAGGGGGTGCCATCGACGGTCATGACCTCGGGGGCAGGGGAAGGCCGACGTTTCGTGGTATCGGGCAAAATCACAATGGGCGATTCAAGCCCTTTGGAACCATGGACGGACATCACCCGGATCATGGCACCAGCCGCACCCATCTGTCGTTTGATTTCCAGATCGTCAGTTTGCATCCACACCAGAAAACCGGTGAGGCTGGGGACTTCTGTGCGTTCATAGGCGAGGGCCTGCGACAGAAGCGCGTTGATACCGTCCTCTGCCTCGGTTCCAAGTCGGCCCAGGAGCTTTGCCCGACCCATATGGCGGGTGAGAATGCGTTCAATCAGGTCGAACGGGCGGAGGAAATCGGCCTGATCACGCAGGTCATTCAGGATCTCCATCGTTTGCGGGAAGGCATCGGCGCGGGACCGCAACGCAGCCCAAAGGTGGGGCTCCTGACGTCTGTGCGCAAGATCGAACAGCATTTGCTCGGACCAGCCGAACAAAGGTGACTTCAATGCCTCCGCCAGCGACAATGAGTCCTCGGGCAGGGCGAGGAACCGCAGCACCGCCGCAATATCCTTGACCGCCAGCTCGGCACCGACCTTCAGCCGGTCGGCACCTGCGATCGGAAGGCCTGCGGCCTTGCAGGCACGAATGATCTCGGAAAACAGATCAGATCGGCGCTGGACCAGGATCAGAAAATCACCGGCATGCACGGGGCGGCGCTGAAAACGACCGCGGTTCGGGCCGTCCTCCGGGATGGTGACGCCGGTGTCGATCATGTCCTTGATCTGACCCGCAATGCGTTCGGCCAGAATGACCGCGTGGTGGCGTGGGCTTGGTCGGTCCACGGGGTCCGTCCAGTCCCGGTCTTCCTCGCTCTCGGTCTTGTCCACCAGCGGCCAGAGGTCCACGCGACCGGGGAGATCGGATTTGAACGCCTGATGCTTGGCCTCCGTCGCAAACCCAGCCCGATCCTGCCCGTCAAACACAACATCCACCAGACCGAGGATCGCGGCGGACGAGCGGAACGAAAATGCCAGGTTGGCGTTTTGCAAGCCGTCTCCGGTCTCGACTAGGCGTTTGCCAAATTCGGCCTGCATCCGGTCAAACGCATCCGGGTCCGCACCCTGAAAGGAATAGATAGACTGCTTTTTGTCACCCACGACGAATATGGTGCGCTCAACCTCCTGGCGGGCGCCCAGGCCTGAGGTGAACTCCTGGGCCAGCTTTTCGACGACGTCCCATTGCACCGGGCTGGTGTCCTGCGCCTCGTCCACCAGGATATGGTCGATGCCACCATCAAGCCGGTACAGAACCCAGCTGGCCACGGCGGGATCATTCAGCAAATTGCGCGCCTTGACGATCAGGTCGTCAAAATCCAGCCAGCCCCGCAGTTGTTTCCGGCGTTCGTATTCCGGCAGAAATACGCGCGCAAACTCATGTAAAACGAGGGATTTTTCCATTGCCCCGAGGGCAAGCCGATGTGGCCGTGCCTCTTCCACTCTGGCCATGAAGGGTTCGAGCTGATCCATCAGCACGCCATGGCTTTCGCGCAGTTTCTTGGTGGGAAAGCTGCCGATCTTGGCGGTGAATGGCGCTTTGGCGCTTTTGCCGGTCAGAAAAATCTCCTCAAGCACAGGCAAGGCATCGACTGTGACCTCCCTGATCTGCGCAAGTTTCTCGGCGTTTTTATTGTCGGTGACGCCACCCGATTGCAGCATCGTGACGGTCCGAGCGAGGATATCCGCCTCTGTGCCAAGGAAGACATCCTTGTGCAGCGCCCGCAGATCGTACCCCTCCGGCAAGCCAAATACTGTGCCGAGCGAGTCGCGATCGATAGCGGGGCTGAAATCCGCCTGGCGTCTGCATATTTCCGCAGTCAGATCGTCGAAATCCAGGCCCCCCACATGAAACGAGGCAGCCTCCACGACATGTGCAGAAGCGCCTTGCGCCATATCCTCGACGATTTCTGCCCGCAGCAGAGTTGCGGCGCGATCTTCCATCTCGGAAAACTGTGGGCTGACACCGGCCTCAAGCGGGAAACGCCGTAGCAGCGAAGAGCAAAACGAGTGAATGGTCTGTATCTTGAGGCCACCGGGGGTCTCGATCGCCCTGGCAAACAGGGTGCGGGCCTGCGAGAGCCTGTCGGCGTTGGTCGCGTCTTCCGCGCCGAGGTCCACAAGCGCCGCCCGTAGCGTGGCGTCCGGTAGCATGGACCATTCGCCCAATCGCTGAAACAGCCGGTTCTGCATCTCGCTGGCCGCGGCCTTGGTGTAGGTCAGGCACAGGATGTGTTGCGGTTCCACGCCCCGCAGCAGAAGGCGCGCGACACGATCTGTCAGGACCTTCGTCTTGCCGGATCCTGCATTGGCCGCGAGCCATGTGGAGGCGTCAGGTCGTGCGGCACGGAACTGTGCTTCGGAAGCGGCATCGCGGTTCATGTCAGGTCCTCCGGCGTGGGGTCTGAGCTGCGATCCCATTCACCAAATCTGGCAAGGTGGTCATAGTCGCCGGCAAAGTCATCGCGGTGCACCATGCGGCGACTGCTGTAGCCCTGCTCCGGGTCAAAATAGGCTTCGATCAGACTGCGCAGCTCTGCCCAGACCTTCGCTGGCGGTTCGTCCTGGATCGGGGCGGGGACCTCTTTTACCGGCGGCTTCAGGCCGATGTACAGCGAACGTTCCACCCGGGCCGCACCGTATTGGTCAAAGGCGCCTTGTTCTGCCATGGCAGTTTCGATCAGCAATTGTTTCTCAAAGGATTTTTGTTGATTTTCTGAAGGCGGGTCGCCGGTCTTGTAGTCATAAAGGTGCAGGCCCCCAAGGTCGTCCACGTCGATCCGGTCTGCTTTGGCTGTAATTTCGAAATCCAGTGGCGACACGCGGACGGCGCCCGAGGTTTCAAACCCGGACGGACGAGCGCGGGATTGTCTCTCTCGCTCGCCCGCGACAAAATCATCGGCCACTTTGCGCAGGCGGGAAAGCCAGAGGGTCCGGGCGACGGGCCAGGGTACTTCCGCTTCGAGAATCCGACGCGATTGTTCAATGAATACATCGGCGTTGAGGTTCTCTGGCGTTTGCAGAACGGATTTGATGAATGTTTCCAATACGGTGTGGATGACGGTTCCGCGCAGCAGCGCATCCGGTTCCTGAAGCAGCGGATCAACGGGCCGCAGCCGCAGCACATGTTTGGCATAAATCGCATAGGGGTCCCGGATCAGGCGCGGAATTTCCGTCACCGTCAGCCTGCGCGGCCGTGCAGGTATCGGTGGTCGCGGAGAGGGTCTGGGACTGGCCGGCGACGGCAGCGGGGCGTCGAGAACGCTGGCCCAATCCAGCCAGACCTGCCCCCGCACCTGCATCGCAAAGAGCGCGGCTTGTCCGCCTTGCTCCGGCAGACCGCCGAGCAGGTTCATCAGTCGGTTCAGCCAACGAGAGGGCACCGTATCGGCCTCATCGGATCTTTTGGCGCGGGTCAGCCAGACTTCGGGCGCGGCGATCGCTTGCTGGAAATCATGGACGGACAAGCCGATCCGACGCTCCGGCAACAACAGCCCGGCCTCGTGGCGCAGTTTTCGGTTGAGCCAGGGATCGGGCCGCGCGGCTTCGGGCCAACTGCCCTCATTCAGGCCGCCGAGGATCACCAGATCAGCCCCCTGCACCCGAGCTTCGAGCGTGCCCCAAATCATGATCGTGCCGTAGGGGGCATCGCGGTCGCGCACCTCGCTCTGGGACAAGAGCGCCCCCAGAAGGTCAGCGAAATCGCGGGCTGTCATTGGTCCGCCATGCGGCGCCTCGGCTTCCAGTTCGCTCAGCACGTCATGCGCACTGGCGCCGGCTTTCTTGTCCCACAAACCTCCGGATCCTGTCGCCTGAGATCCCGCCGCGATGGCCTCGGCGATGCGGCGAAGGTCAGCAACCCATGCACTGAGTGGGCGCGGCCCGGTGCGATCCTGATGGGCCAGCGTGTTGGCCAGCCAATCGGCCCACCCGGGCAACAGATCGCGGCCGGTTCCGAAATTCTGTAGCGCGGCGGCATCGGGAAAAGGCGGTCCATAGCGGCGCATATGCAATTCCAGCTCGCGGGAATGGCGCAAATGGGGGCCACGGGCATCGCCGGAATGGGTGAGCGGGTGCTTCAGCAGCGTGAGCAACATATCCGCCTGCAACGGGCGGCAGAAAAGATCTGCAACATGGCGCAAGAAACGCCCCGGTGGTGACAGTTGCAAGGGCAGGCCGGCGGAATCGTCCGGCAGGATATTCCAGCGATCGAGGGCGGCCGAAACCTGCCGGGTGAGCATCCGGTCCGGCGTGATCAGAGCCGCCGTCTGCCCGTCCTCTGCTGCCTGTCGCAATCGCAAGGCAATGGCAAGGGCCTCGGCACGGGGATTTTCGGCCTCTATCAGCGTCAGGGAGTCCGTCGCCTTGTCGAGATCGCGCAGCTGTGGGCCTTCGCTCATCCAGGCGTCGGTAACCGGTGCGGGCCGAAGGGCCAGCGAAACCAGACGGTTCCGTGCGATGACATTTGGCTGCGTGTCGGTCCAGGGACGGATGTCACGCGGGGAAAGCTTCAGGTCCTGCATCAACTTCCAGAACCGGTACTGCGGATGGTCCTCAGCAACCATGGCATCGGAGAGACTGGCCCAGACCGTGTCCGGTTGATCAAAATCATAGCCCGGCAACACAACCGCGCCCTGTGGCAGGCGTGAGATTGCCTCCATCAACAACAATGTCGTCCCGCGCGACCCGGTAGATCCTGCCAGAATGACCGGGTGCTGCGGCGGGTTGATCTGCCACTCTTCGATCAGCTCCAGAACGACCTGCCTCTGGCGGGCGTTGACATCAAGCGCCCCGTCATGGAGGTCGACAAACGCGTCGGCGATCCCGATGAACGATTTTGCCCGGGCCCAGTGACCCGACATGTCGGACACATCCAGATCGCGAATCTGATCCGTTGTGACACCCTCGCTCTGCATTTCGTCAATGAGTTCGGCGAGGCTGTCGGACAGATCATAGAGCGATGAGCGCGCGGCCAGGTCCGGTTGAGCCTCCAAAAGTCTGGCGATCAGCTGCGAGAGTTCCAACCGACGGCGCAGGGGTGGCAGGGCAGGGGGCAACGCCCGCAGAGTAGCTTGGGTGCTGAGCCCGGAGAGCAGGGAAATACGCGGCAGAAGCAAGGCCGGTCCACTGTCGAACAGCTGCCGCACCCGACGCAGCATACGCTCTGTGTTGAGAATAACCTCGACCCTGGCCAAGGACTCCGGCGGCGATCCGGCGTTGCGCTGGATCAACCCTTCCACCAAGGCACGCGGAAAATCCACGCCACAGGGAACCGCAAACAGGCGGGGGCCGGGTATGTTCGTGTCAAACATCTGATGACGCCATCATTTTTTCTGCAAGTTCGATTCCGTCCGGGCGCCCGACATCACACCATTGGCCCTGATATTCCACGGCAGAGGCCCTGCCCTTTGCAATCAGCATGTCCCAAAGCAGATTGAGTGAAAAAACGGTTTCCGGGATTATATCCAGAAGGTCTGGCTTCACTATTTGCGCGCCAGTGTAGACCAAGTCACCGCCGCGCGTGATGCGGCCCGAACGATCGACGGAGAAGTCGCCACCACCGATCCGCCCGACGGCGCGAATGGTCGGCACACACAGCAACAGCGCGTCCATCTGCGCATCATTCCATTCCTGTTCCAATGCTGCCAACGGATTGGGTCCGGTCCAGGCAACATCGGGATTCAGAGTAAAAACGCTGGGGCTGTTCAGCAGGGATCTGGCCTTTTTCAGACCACCGCCGGTGTCGAGAATTTGACCCTCTTCATGGCTGATCAGCACATCACGTGACCGGAGGTGCGCATGCAGGACCTCAGCATGATAATGCGTGTTCACCACAATACGATCCGGTTTGACGGCCTGCGCCAGATCGAGAGCATGATCAATCAATGGCCGACCGGCAACAGGGATCATCGGTTTCGGCCGATCCGCGGTCAGCGCGCCCATCCGAGTCCCGAACCCAGCCGCAAATATCAGAATGGCACGCGGGGAGATGGTCATGCGCGCAGTTTCTCCAATGTGTCCGCATTCGGTTCCGGAAGAACGTCCAGCAGGGCCTCGGCCACGGTTTCCAGGGCAGGATGAGAGAGGCCGCGTTCGAAATGCGCCCAGACGCGCGGCACGAAGTCGATGTATTGGCGCTTGCCAAGGTTTTGGGACAAATGCGCGAATATTCCCAAAATGCGCATGTTGCGCTGCACCCCCGCAACCGCGTAGGCGCGCCGAAAGGAGACCTCGTCAATGCCGGTTGCCTGAATGTAGCGCTCTATCATTTCGGTTTCGATGCGCTTTGGAACGTCCCGCCGCGCATCCTGCAGGAGAGAGGCCAGATCATAGGAGCGATGGCCTGCCCTGGCGTCCTGAAAGTCGATCACGCCAACCCGGCGAATTCCATCCCGGTCCGGCAACCATATGAGGTTTTCGGCGTGATAATCGCGATGCACGAACACCATGTCGCCGGTCAGGGACCTGCGTAGTATTTCTTCGAACTGATCCTCAAATCGCGCGCGCACAATGTCGTTTGAATCTCCCCTCACCGCCCTGTGATACTCCGTAAAAGCCAATCCGGTCATCTCTGCCATCACGCGTGGGGTGAGTGGAGAGAGATCCGGCACCGGAGCCCCATGCAATTGAACCAAAAGGTCTGTTGCGGCCTCATAGAGCTCTGTTTCTGTCTGGGGCTGGGCCGCAATGGCTTGCGTGAATAGGGCATCTCCCAGGTCTTCGATCAGAAGAAGGCCGCGGTCGTGATCCTGCGCCAGAACCTGAGGCGCGGATACATTCAACCCGGTCAGATAGGTGGCAATCTCGACGAAGGGTCGCGTGTCGCCGCCGGTTTCCGGTGGCCAATCCATGAGAATGACCGTTTGCCCGGTATCGGCCGTCAATCGTCGGTAGCACCGCGTCGAAGCATCCCCTGCCAGTGTCGTGTGGGTCCAAGATTGATATCCGTGCGCTGCCAAAAAACCGGCAATTTCATCATTCCGAATGGTCATTCCTGAAGTCCTTTGAGTCTGCCGTCCCAGGTATCACAGGTCCATTCCAACTCCGCATGCCTGCAGTTCTCTTCACAGGGATCAACGGACAACCGAAGGGTCAAGGCAGTTTCTGGGCGCAGTTCTCCGAGCTTTTCCGGCCATTCGACAAGACAAATCGCATCATCAAAGGCCGCAATGAGGCCCAATTCCTCAACCTCATCCACATGGGACAGCCGATAAAGATCCGCGTGCCAGAGCTCGCACTGGGCCAGGTCGTAAATCTGCACAAGGGTGAAGGTCGGGGAGGGCACATCCTCGGGTTCAATCAAAAGGGATTGGATGAGGCTTCGGGCAAAATGGGTCTTGCCTGCCCCGATCGGACCCTCAAGCAAGACAACATCGCCCGGATTGAGGATCCGGGCGATACGATGGGCCAATTCGGTTGTCTTGTCGCCACTGCTCAGGTCGAGGGGGATGCAGCGCGGTTTGATGCTCTGTGTCATTGGGCCACAATGGCCCCGTGAGAGACTGTCCGCAAGCGGGTTCAGCTCTCCTTTGACACCGTGAAACGTTCCTGTTCCGGAGGTGCGATCGGCAGGCCAACCTGCTGGAAACGCACCATGGTCGATCCGTTCTGCAGCGCTTGGGTCCGGCAGATCAACTGCCCGCCATGCCGGAGATTGACGCGTGACCACCAGGGGCTGCGGTTTTCTGTACCGCCAGAGACAAAGTCGCGGATCTCTCCCCAGGTGGGCGTGGGGCCGGAGAGTTCCTGCCAGGTTTTGCAGGCATCGGTGATCGAGATCTTGGCAAAGCTGGCTTCGGGATCCGTTTTCCACATGTGATGATAGGCGGTGTTGGAATAGATCATGCTGCCATCGGCGCCGAACACCGCAAAGGCATCGTCAATATTGTCGAGGATGGATTGTCCCAGTTCCAGCTCAGACCGGAACTGGCGTGTGAGGGTGATTTCCGCGGTGATGTCCTCAAACAGAAAGGCAATCGCTCCGTCCGGATGGGGGCGGCCAGAAACAGAGTAGACCGATCCCGACGGCAGAGACCATGTTTCCTGATACCGGCCTTCGGCGGCGGCCTCCAGAAGATCAGCCATTTGGTGGCGCCAGCTGGAATAGTTTTTGGGCTCCGGCATCATGCGCTGATCCCGCAGGCGGTCAAAAAATGACATCATATTGGGCCGCGAACTCAGAAAACTGGCAGGCAGGGCAGTCAGGTCGATCAGCACCGGGTTGAACAGTACCAACTGCCGGTTTCGGTCAAAGATGGCGAGCCCGATGGAGAGCTGTGCAAATGTCTTGGCCAGCGTCTGGACAAAATTGCGTTGCGCGATTTCCGCATCGACGACGGCATTCACATCCATTGCGTGACACAGCCAGCCGGCTTCGGTTTCTGTCGTTGACACGTTGTACCAGAGCTTTTTGTCCAGCTCTGTCAGCTCGATCGAGATCCGTTCGGGACGGCCGCTGTTCATCGGCGCATCCAGGTTGGGAAATAATGGCGCGGAGGTATCATTGCCACGTCCGCGGATCTTCTGGTTCAGCCGATCATAGGCAAGGTTGGTCCAGGTCACGCGGGCATCGTCAGATTGCAGCCACACCGGGTAGGGGGCCTGATGGACCGCAGCGCGCAATGTGGTCAGTTCCTGTTCATCGCCGGGCTGACCGAGTTCGGAGGATGTACGGCGTAGCTGTACCCGCGTAATGCCGTCGATCCACTCGCAATGGGCCTCCCGACTGTCTGCCTCTGCCGTGCCGGACAGGGTCAGCGGCCCGACTTCACGCAGAAACCCCGGTGATTGGGGCAGGCCAGGGTAGCTGCGCGCCAGCTTGTCCCTGAGTTTCGACCAGCTGAATTCGTCGGTATTGTCGCCGAGCAGCTTCCGCGCGCCGGAGGACCAGGCAATCAGGGTTTGGTCGTCGAACAGGAAAACGGCATCGGTCCGGCCGTCTGCAATCAGCAGGTCATGTTCCATGCCTTTGCGTTCTGCCTTTGGGTTCAAAAACCACACCGCGACAGCAGCGCTGGCAATGCAAAGGGTAACCAGAACAACCCACTCTACGGACATCAGATATTGCATGGATCCAGCCTCGCTTAGTCTTCTTCGCCCATATGTTCTCTGACAATGGTTAATTGAAGTTTAATTAGTTTACTAAAAGTGAATAACTAAAATCCTATGGGAATATTTTTACCGCCAGGGACGGGCGTGTCACCGCGGATCGCGTCGATTTTACGGCGGGGCCATGTTACGGTGACGAGTGCGCCCCGTTTTTCAGGGGCCAGATCCTGTGAGGTGCGGAGATCGCGACAGTTGGCAAACTTCAGACGCGCACCGGTGCGTTCCAGGAGTGTTTTGGCGATGAAAAGTCCAAGACCCATGCCCTCATACTCCGGACGCTGACTGCGATCGGTCAGCGGGGCGCGGCGACGCATGAAAGGGTCTCCGAGGCGGCCGAGAAGATGCACGGGAAACCCGTTTCCGTCGTCGAGAATACGAACTTTGATCCAGTCCGTGCTCCAATGTAGCTCAATCCAGACGCTCGTATGGGAGAAGTCGACGGCGTTCTGGATCAGGTTCCGCAGCCCATGGATCATCTCGGGTTTGCGCAAAACGCTGGGCGGGCTGTGGTCGGCGCCTTCGGCAGGATGCTCACTGAAACGGATATCCTTGCCCCGGCTGAAATGAGGTTCGGCGGCCTCGTGAACCAGGGCGGACAAGGGGGCCTGACGCAGGTGCAGATCGTCTTTGCCCACTCTGCCCATACTGCGAAGAATGTCCCGGCAGCGGTCCGCCTGCTGCCTGATCAGACGGGCATCCTCTTGCAGATCAGGGGCGTCTTCGAGCTCTTCGATCAACTCCGAACTGGTCAGTTTAATCGTCGCCAGGGGCGTTCCGAGTTCATGCGCGGCAGCGGCAACAACTCCGCCGAGGTCGGTCAGCTTCTGTTCGCGTGACAAGGCAAATTGCGTTGCCGCCAGGGCATCGGACATGGATCGGATTTCTGCGCTGATCCGATAAGAATAGGCACCGATAAAGAGGATCGCAATGATGAGAGCGCACCAATGGCCGAACATAAAGAGGGTCGGCATAATGAGGATTTCGCCCTCGGATGTCTCCAGCGGCACGTGAAATGGGACAAGGAGCGAGGTCAGGATGATCGCGCTTGTCCCGATTATCAATGTTGACCGCAAGCCCATGACCGAGGCCGAAATGGTCACCGGACCCAATACCAGAAGGGCAAAGGGATTATTCAGTCCACCGGTCATATAGAGGAGAAAGCACAGCTGCAGGAGATCGAACAGTACCATCAGGAAATTCTGGAATTCCGTCAGGCGCTTGTTCTCCGGGAAAATGATCAATGCCACCAGATTTCCAAGCGCAGAGACGCCGATGGCAAGATAGCACGGCAGCAGAGCCAGTTGCAGGTTGTACTGACTTTGCGCGACGCCGATCGCTGTCGCCTGACCGGTGATTGCAACCCAGCGAAGAACGATCAAGGTACGCAGCCGGATCCAGTTGCTGCGCTCCTGACCGCTCATAAGGCCCAGACTTTGATCGCTCATGTGACGTTTGCTCCCGTTGCATCGCCGACAATTCTTGATAGGTCTGGCATAAACCGGGATCAACTGCGGCACATTCTCCGTGCCAGTGCATGCTCCCCATGTCTATGAGGATACGAGCTATGGTTCGAAATTTCGCCGTTCTGGCCCTTGTGTGTATCGCCGCACTGCTGGGTGGAGTCTGGTATTTGACGTTGCGGGGCGGCGGGTCGGCCGACGCTTTCGCGCAGTGTCGCACCACTGCAATCGCTGGCGGCAGCGATAGCATTGGCGGGCCGTTTGAGTTGATAAACGCCGCAGGAGAGACGGTCACTGACAAGGATGTGATCACCGAACCATCGATCCTCTACTTCGGCTACACGTTCTGTCCGGACGTGTGCCCGCTCGATACCAGCCGGAATGCCGAGGCAGTGGATGTTCTGGCGGAACGTGGCTATTCCACCACGCCGGTCTTTATTTCTATTGATCCTGAACGGGATACGCCCGAGGTGGTCGGCGACTTTGCCTACAATCTGCACGAGAAGATGATCGGCCTCACCGGGTCTGCGGAACAGGTGAAGGCCGCAAGCCAAGCGTATAAAACCTACTACAAAGCGCAGGACGGGGATGAGGACTACTATCTGGTGGACCACACAACCATGTCCTATCTGGTCCTGCCCGAGCATGGATTCGTCGACTTCTTCCGGCGCGATGTCACGGCGGAACAGATGGCAGACAGGGTCGCCTGTTTCATCGATAACAGCTGATGGTGTCAGTGGTTTGACGTTTCAGGCTAACAGCCTAATATCCTCGACAAACAAGAGCGCGCGCCGCTGGAAGGAACTTGAATGGTCGAAGCAAATTTGCCCGACATCGGACCCGATCCCTCGCTTTTGCTGGTCGATGACGACGAACCTTTCCTGCGCCGCCTGGCGAAGGCGATGGAAAAGCGTGGTTTCGCGGTCGAGACTGCGGATTCCGTGGCGGCGGGCCGGGCCGCAGCGACCGTTCGTCCCCCGGCCTACGCGGTTGTGGATCTGCGGCTGGAAGACGGCAATGGTCTTGATGTGGTTGAAGTGCTTCGTGAGAAACGCCCCGACAGCCGCGTTGTGGTGCTGACCGGCTATGGCGCGATTGCAACTGCGGTGGCCGCGGTCAAGATCGGTGCCACGGACTATTTGTCAAAGCCGGCAGATGCCACCGATATCACCAATGCGCTGCTGGCCGGTGATGGTGCGCTGCCGCCGCCGCCGGAAAATCCGATGAGCGCTGATCGGGTCCGGTGGGAACATATCCAGCGCGTCTACGAGCTATGTGATCGCAATGTTTCAGAAACCGCGCGGAGACTGAATATGCACCGGCGCACACTGCAGCGTATTCTCGCCAAGCGCAGCCCAAAGTAGAGCTGACGGATGGCTGGCCCCGGTGATCTAGATCCATTGACGCTGCCATCCCCGAAAGGCGGTTGGTCGGAGACACTGCGGACCCTGAAGGACGCGATTGTGGTGCCGCCTGTGGAAAGCGACATGGTGCAGGAGGCGGGCGTTTTGCATGCGGATGGCACATATTGTCCAGAAGGCGCATTGTGGCGCAGGCATCGTCCCATCACAACTGAACCCGCCATGCCTGATATTGTCAGCGGGGAGATCTCGGGCCGTTGGCTTTGGGGAGGCGTCCTATGGGCGCATTTCGGCCATTTCCTGGTGGAGAGCACCTCGCGGCTCTGGGCGCTCGATCATCTGGATCGGCCTGTAGATGGCGTTCTGTTCGTTCCGAAACGTCCGGCGGTTGGTGATCAGGTTCGGGGATTTCAGACGGAATTCCTGGGTCTCATGCACAGGGATTTGCCTATTCGCGTCGCTGCCGATCCCGCCCGGGTCGAAGAGTTGGTTGTGCCGGGGCAGGGGTTTGGTCTGGGCGAGATCATCGAAGGCACGCCCCGTTACCGCAATGCTGTCCACGCACGCTTTGCCCGTGATGTGGTGCCCGACGGGCCGGATAAAATCTATATTTCCCGGTCCAAGTTGGGGTTGGGAAAGGGCGGATTGCTGGGTGAGGAGCAATTGGAGCACCATCTATCCGAAGAGGGATACGAGATCTTCCATCCGCAAAACCACAGTCTGACGGAACAGATCGCCCGCTACAAAGCCGCAAAAAAGGTGATCGCAGCGGACGGATCGGCGCTGCATCTCTATGCAATGGTCGGGCGGCCGGATCAGCGTGTCGCGATGGTGCTGCGGCGAAAATCTACCGCCCATACGCTGCTGACCGACAATGTCCGCCATTTCTGTGGATGTGATCCCTTGGTCATTGGAGCATTGCGGACGGAATGGGTGCCGGTGGACAAACAGCGCTCCAGTCGGCTGAGCTTCGGCGAACTCAATCATTCCGTCATTGGCAGGGAGCTCCGGGCCGGAGGCTTCATCTCTGGCGGCGAGGACTGGCCGGTCCTCAGTGAAGAAGACCGGGCGCAGATACTGAAAGACAAAGGTATAAAAAGCGACCGGTTTGTTGAGTCGCCTGAGTTTGAGAGAGACCGGATCCGGGAGCGGCGAATGGCCAGACGCGCGCGTCGGGCCGCACGAGAAGCCCGGCGTGCAGCCGACGGTTCTCCCTCCTAGAGCTGCGCCAGAAGGGCTTCGTGCCGCGCGATCAGGTCACGCCGGACCTCGACCGGTGGGCGCAGGCGGATCGTCAGATCTTCAATCAGCGCTTTATCGGGGCGCCCGAAAAACCTGGTTGCTTCCGCTTCCGAAAATCCTGCGATCTGAACCGCTTCCATCCAGGCAGAGATTTTATCTGCCCGCTTGATCTGGGCCTTGATGGTCTTGGGGAGCGTGGCGGGCAGGCCGAATCGAATATGAATGGCGGCCGTCAACCGCGCGTCCAGCTCACCATATCCCGACCCAACGGCTGCTTTAACGGGTGAAATCATATCGCCGATGACATATTCCGGCGCGTCGTGAAGCAGGGCGGCCAGCTTCCACTTGACCGGTGCCTTTGGATTCATGCGTCCATGAATGATCTCTACCAATAGGGAATGCTCGGCCACGGAATAGGCGAAGTCACCATGAGTCTGACCATTCCAGCGCGCGACAAAGGCCAAACCATGGGCGATATCCTCGATCTCTATGTCAACGGGTGTCGGATCCAGAAGGTCGAGGCGGCGTCCGGACAACATACGTTGCCAGGCGCGGGGAGGTTTCGGGGGCATATGAATTCCGTAGAGCGGTTTTCTACCTAGCTAGCGCCTGATGTGTGCCGACGCAAATGGACAGCACCGTAAAAGCGCTCGCCGGGCAGTGCCATCTTCGTTGCTTATCAACTTTTGCAGTGTTACCTCCGGCGTCAATATATCCTGTGGACTTCTCAAACGGAGCAGACAATGGCCGTAGACTATATCGTCAAGGACATCTCGCTGGCGGGCTATGGCCGCAAGGAGCTGGACATCGCAGAAACCGAAATGCCGGGTCTGATGGCACTGCGCAGCGAATACGGGGAGGCCAAGCCGCTGAAGGGGTCGCGCATCGTCGGCTCGCTGCACATGACGATCCAGACCGCTGTTCTGATCGAGACCCTTGTTGCGCTGGGTGCTGACGTGCGCTGGGCGTCCTGCAACATCTTCTCAACTCAGGACCACGCTGCTGCGGCGATTGCGGAAACCGGTGTCCCGGTCTTTGCGATCAAGGGGCAGAGCCTGGAAGAGCATTGGGATTATCTTGATAAATCCTTCCAGTTCCCCGAGGGACCCAATCTGATCCTCGACGATGGCGGTGATGCGACATTGTATATACTTCTTGGCGCGCGGGCCGAGGCGGGCGAAGATGTTATTTCCGTGCCGACTTCTGAAGAAGAAGAGGTCATCAAAGCGCAGATCAAGAAACGCATGGAGCAAACTCCGGGCTGGTTCACCAAGATGCGTGATCAGATCAAGGGCGTCTCCGAGGAAACAACCACCGGCGTCCACCGTCTTTATGATCTGGTAAAGCAGGGTCAGCTGCCGTTCCCTGCGATCAACGTGAACGATAGTGTGACCAAATCGAAGTTCGACAACAAATACGGCTGCAAGGAATCCCTCGTTGATGGCATCCGCCGCGCAACCGACACCATGATGGCGGGCAAGGTCGCAGTCGTCTGCGGCTACGGTGATGTGGGAAAAGGATCCGCGGCCTCCCTGCGCGGTGCCGGTGCCCGGGTCAAAATTACCGAGGCGGACCCCATTTGTGCGCTTCAGGCGGCCATGGACGGTTTTGAGGTTGTCCTGCTGGAAGAAGCGCTGGATGCGGATATCTTCATTACGACCACCGGTAACAAGGACATCATCCGTATCGAGCATATGCGCGAGATGAAGGATATGGCCATCGTCGGCAATATCGGCCATTTCGACAATGAAATTCAGGTGGCGAGCCTGAAGAACCACAAGTGGACGAATATCAAGGAACAAGTGGACATGATCGAGATGCCCTCGGGCAACCGTATCATCCTGCTCTCCGAAGGTCGTCTTCTGAACCTTGGTAATGCGACGGGCCACCCTTCCTTTGTCATGTCGGCGTCTTTTACCAACCAGGTTTTGGCGCAGATGGAGCTGTGGACGAAAGGCGATGAATACAAAAACGACGTATACATCCTGCCCAAGCATCTGGATGAAAAAGTCGCGGCGCTGCATCTTGATCGTGTGGGGGCCAAACTGACCAAGCTGACCTCCGAGCAGGCATCTTATATCGGTGTGAAGCCGGAAGGTCCCTTCAAGCCAGAGCACTACCGCTACTGAACGCTTTTCCAGTTTACAAATGGAAGAACCCGGCCAGTGCGTCGGGTTTTTTCATGCTCGCTGAAGGCGCTGGCCTCTCCGAGCCGTCATTTCTGATGCAGATCTCGATGAAAAAAACCTTTGTTGGTCAGAAAAATCACCGTACCTTCGAAACACAATAATGTGACACCAGAAGTATGGCTGCCGAGCCGACAGGAGAATTCGACTATGGGAAAGCGTGAAGAGCTGATTGCGCAATATGCAGAAGACCTGAAGACCAAATGTGGCATGGAGCCGGATCTGGATCTCTTGACGAAAGTGACAATCGGTTGCGGACCGGCAATTTACAACGCAGATGCCTCGACGGTCGCGTCAAGCCAGCCGAGCGAACTCGAAACCGTAAAAAACAATTTCCTGGTGAAGAAACTGGGCCTCGAAGATGGTCCGGAGTTGATGGACGCAATCTCAAAAGTGATTGAAACCTACGGTAAATCTGAGCGCAACAAATACCGTGCGGTTGTCTATTACATGCTGACCAAGCATTTCGGCAAAGAAGCCATCTACGGATAACCTCTTGGTCAAACTATCACGCATTCTCACTGCTGATCTAACCTTCGACTGCAAGACCAAGTCTTGTGACATCACAGCGATACCCGGTTTCGCGAGACGAGACTGTCCGAAATCCACTCTGGGTGATTGGGGTGTGATTGGTGAAAATGACTGTTCCGATAGTATGGGCCGCGGCAATGCCTTGCGGCCCATAATAATTGGTAAACAGGTTTTGTAGCTCTGTGGGACAGGTGGTGGCCGACCGTCAATCGTCTTTGGTTTGCCCCATCCTGCAGACTTCCTGCCACTCCGCGTCAGAGACAGGTTGCACGGATAAACGAGAGTTCCTGACCAGAACCATCTCTGACAGAGCCGGATTTGACTTTATTTCGTCCAGCGACACCGGCTTGGCAAAGGGCCGCACGGCTTTGATATCCACGCATTCCCATCTCGGGTCGTCGGTCTTGCTGTCAGGATGGGCTGTGGCACATATTTCGACGATCCCAACGACAGATTTCTCTTTCAGGGAGTGGTAGAAAAACCCGCGATCTCCGAGTTGCATTTCGCGCATGAAGTTCCGGGCCTGATAGTTGCGAACGCCGTCCCATTCCTCGCCCGCGTCGCCTTTGGCTACCTGATCATCCCAGCCCCAGGTGTTGGGTTCGGATTTGAACAGCCAGAAAGCCATCAGCCAACGACCTTTTTCCAGGTGATGAGCTCCACCGCTTCGAACAGACCAGCCTTGTTGTAGGGATCGTGTTCCGCCCAGGCCTCGCCGGCGGTCATGTCCTCCACGTCAAGGATGACCAGCGAGCCAACCATCTCGCCGTCCTGATCCAAAAGCGGACCCGCCTGTGCGACCACGCCCGTGTCATCAATGTAGGCGAGATGCGCAGCCCTGTTGTCGAGACGAGTCTGAAGGTGATCCGGTTTATCGCGCGCTATCAATGCTATGAGCATTTTATTCCTCTTTTAGTGGCCTTTTAAGCAGTTGATCCGCCGCGTCGGCTATCGTCAACCTGTGATCCAGCAAATTGGTTACCGTTTGCGTGATCGGCATTTCCAATCCAATCGCCGACGCGGCTTTCGCAGTCGCCCTGGCCGTTGCCGCACCTTCCACGGTCACGCTCGGATCAAAGGGGGTGCCCTGACCCAGGCTGAGGCCAAGACGAAAGTTTCGCGATTGCTCTGAGGTGCATGTCAGGGCGAGATCACCGAAACCTGAAAGACCTGCCAGTGTTGCTGCCTTGGCGCCGCGTGCCAGGGCCAGACGCTGCATCTCCGCATAGCCCCGCGTCATCAGAGCTGCGCGGGCGCTGTCCCCGAGTTTGGCGCCGATCACCGCGCCACAGGCGATTGCGATGACGTTTTTCAGCGCCCCGCCGATTTCCGCACCTATCAGATCAGTCGTGCGGTAGAGGCGCAGATTGTCAGTCGAGAGCTGCTTTTGCAGATCATAGCCCTTGCTGTCACCGTCACAGGCCAGAGTGAGCGCCGTTGGCAAGCCTCTTGCGATATCGGCTGCGAAGCTCGGCCCTGTCAGCAAGGCAGCGGTTGCGCCCGGAACAGTGTCCTGAATGACAGAGATCGGCCCCAAACCCGTCGCAAGCTCAATCCCTTTGCAGCACGCAACCAGCCGGGAGCGGCAGAAACGAAGATGATGCGCTCGCAAAAAGCCGCGCATTTGCTGCATCGGGACCGCGAGAAGGAGCGTCGCATTGCCCCCGATCTCGGCGATATCAGACGTGACTGTCAGGTGTTCAGGAAATGGAGCGCCAGCCAGACGTCGGCGGTTTTCGCGCGTTTTACGCATGTCCCCGGCGTGTTCCTCGTCTCGGCACCACAGCGTCACGGGCGTTTTTCTCGCCAATGAAATCGCCAGCGCCGTGCCAAATGCTCCGGCGCCCAGAACCGCGACAGTCATGCTTTTGCGCCCTTCTTTCCACTCCCGATCAGAGCGGGGCTTGTTTTATCCAATGGCCACCTGGGCCGTGCAATAAGATCCATTCCATCGCGGGCCCCGGCCCGAAACCGTTCCAGACCAGCGTAGGCGATCATCGCGGCGTTGTCGGTGCAAAGGGCGAGCGGAGGCGCCAGGAAATCCGTCCCCGACGTGGCGCACAGCTGCATCAGCCCTTTGCGGATCTCAGTGTTGGCCGCCACGCCACCGGCGACAGCCAAGGTCGGCCGGCCCGGAGCCTCTGCCAGATAGAGGTCCAGCGCACGTTGCGTTTTTTTAACCAGAGTTTCGACAATCGCGGCCTGGAAACCGGCGCAAAGGTCGGCGCGATCCCGGCGTGTCAGGCCGCCTTGTGTCTCGATGATTTGGTCCCGCATCCGCATCAGCGCGGTTTTGAGACCGGAAAAGGAAAGGTTGCAGTCAGGGCGGTCGAGCAAAGGTCGCGGGAAACGAAACCTGTCGGGATCTCCCATCTCTGCTTCGGCCTGTACAGATGGTCCGCCGGGTTGCGGCAGCCCAAGAAGACGCGCCGTCTTGTCAAAGGCTTCGCCCGGTGCGTCATCAATCGTCCCGCCCAGTCGGGTGAACAGTTCCGGCCCCCGCGCGATCAGGAACTGGCAATGTCCGCCTGAGACCAGAAGCATCAGATATGGATAGTCAATTCCATCCGTCAATCGCGGCGTGAGCGCGTGACCCGCGAGGTGATTGACCCCGACCAGAGGCAGGTTTCTGGCTGCGGCTATGCCCTTGGCACACATCACTCCGGACATCACCCCTCCGATCAGTCCGGGACCGGCTGTGACCGCAACGGCATCCAGATCGTCCAGCGACAGGTGGGCTTGCGTCAAAGCGTCCCGCACACAGGTATCGAGTTTTTCGGCATGCGCCCGCGCTGCGATTTCCGGGACCACACCACCAAAAGAACTGTGCAGGTCGGTCTGACCGTAAACAATCGAGGAGAGAATTTCAGCAGGTCCGCCGTCGCGTTGCCGCACCACCGCGGCCGCCGTATCATCGCAGCTGCTTTCGAGTCCAAGAAACGTGAGGGTTTGCGTCATGTTGCTACCGTTGCATCCTTTGTAGTGGGGGGCTACCACCAAGAAGAGGTGCAAACAATCCCGGGAGCGCATAGGTGAAAACGAGCATGCCAACCCTGTTGATGACTCGTCCCTGCGACGCAAATACCCGGTTTCTCAATCTGCTGCCCTCACAATTCTTGCAGGGCATATCGGTGCTGCAGTCTCCTCTTCTTGAAATTGTGCCCACGGGCGGAAATGTCGACCTCAGTGGTATCTCTTCGGTGATTTTCTCCTCTGGTGAAGCGGTGAGGGTGGCCTCGAACCAGACGGAAATTCGCACCAAAGCCTATTGTGTCGGGGAGCGCACGACCGAATTCGCCCGAAGCTCTGGCTGGGATGCGGAATACGCGGGCCATCAGGCCGATGCGCTGGTCGAACAACTTGCCGTTTGGCGGCCCCCTGGGGGTATTCTGCATCTACGGGGTGAATTTTCCCGTGGTGACGTGGCTGCTCGCTTGTCCGCGCTGGGCCTGAAATGCACCGATCTGGTGATTTACCGGCAGGTGTTTGGTCCACTCAACCTTCGTGCACAGGAGGCGATGAACGCTGGACTTCCCATGTTCGTCCCCCTGTTTTCGCCAAGGACAGCTGCGCATTTCCAAAGCGTCTGCAAGGATATGTCCCAATTAACATTGATTGCGATGAGTGATGCAGTTGTTGAAGCTATGCCGCGCTTGCATTGTAAGGCAGTACACGTAAGTAAAGCTCCTGCAGCACAAGCAATGGCGGAGATGCTGCTTGATGTCGCGGCACCTTTTGTGCGGGTTGAGGCCGGTCGATCCGAAGACTAGGGTCAACTTTAGCTGGGTTGTGTATGTTTTGGGAATCGGGGGAACGGCGCTGTGGCTGAAGACAAGAAAACCAACGAAGCGCAGGACGCGACATCTGATCGTTCGCAAGAAAACGCTCCTAAGAGCGAGATGACCGCGGCGGAAATCGAGGAACGGCTCGGTACCGAAGAGCTTGACGATTTTGCCGAAACGGAGCTCCCACTTT
>NZ_VCNK01000088.1 GCF_006265095.1 Phaeobacter sp. B1627 | reverse complement strand
GCCACAGTGGCGGCGCAGATCGAAGCGACGGGCGATCCGGCGGGCTTTGACATCCAGACGGCGTTCGGGGCGGCGCTGGCCGCATAACGCAATCGGGAGGCTGAGAGGCGCGCAAACGCCTCTCAACACGGGGCCAACATTCTCACACGTAACCCCGCCGACCAGCATTCGCTTCATGGCCGCTCCCTGTCCTCGAGGACGGCCTTCTTTGGAGTGATTCCCCTTGAAGCTGCAAGACCAACGTTGTGGTGGATGCCGCAAGTTGCTATTCAAACTGGAGCCCGGCGCACTTGTCGGGGCGTTGTCTATCAAATGCCCCCGGTGCCGGTCTCACATAGAATTGAGGCCCGTGAGCCCTTCACCAGAACGCCCCGAGCGTGACGGAAAGGATCGGCTCAGTGCCCAAATCCCAGGAAATCCCATTGCCGGATCTACCGGCTGACACCTACGGCAAACCCAAGGGCAAGCGCTACAGACAGCAGTTTGGCGTGATTGCCCTTGTCGGGGACGAGCAGGCGCAGAAAGCGCTGTTCGCGCGGCTGACCGCCGAAGGCCTCAATTGCAAGGTGGTGAACACATGACCAGGATCACGGTTCACCACCCTTCGCCCATTCCCGCGAGCTACCGCGCGGCGCGGGTATCCAGCCTGTTCAATGTCGAGGGCGACGCCGACTTCCGGATCAGCGTTGAAGCCCCTTTGAAGGACCGGCCGTGGCAGGTCGGTCTGATCAAAGGGCCGTCGGGCTCCGGCAAAAGCTCCATCGCGCGCCGCCTGTTTGGCGCGCGTCGGGTCAAATGCGCCAGCCGCTGGCCGGGCGCGGGGGCCATCGTCGACGAGATCACCCCGGAGGGGTCGTTTGATGCGGTGACGGCGGCGCTGTCGGCGGTGGGGCTTGGATCTGTGCCGTCCTGGCTGCGCCCCTACGCGGCCCTCTCCACGGGCGAGAAGTTCCGGGCCGATCTGGCGCGGGTGCTCTGCGAGCGGCCGGACCTGTTTGTGATGGATGAGTTCACCTCCGCCATCGACCGGCGGGTGGCGACCATTGCGGCCGGGGCGTTCAGCAAGGCCTGGCGGCGCGGGGCAGGGCAGTTCGTCGCCGTGGCCTGCCATGAGGACGTGGAGGACTGGCTGCAGCCGGATTGGGTGATCGACACCGGCCGGGGCGGTGCCTTCTCATGGAGGCGTCTTCGACGATGCCCCAGCCTCGAGGTCGAGATCCACCAGGTCGACGGCAGCCTCTGGCCCGCCTTTGAGCCGCATTACTACCTGAAGCTGGGGCGGATGCCGCACGCCGCCTATTTTGTCGGCCGGATCAACGGGGAGGACGTGGCGCATGTTGCCTTCTCGCCGCGCCCCGGCATGGCGGAGGTGCGGGCCAGCCGATTGGTGGTGCTGCCGGAATGGCAGGGCGCGGGCATCGGGCTGCGGTTCCTGAACGAGCTGGCGGCGCTTTGGCGGCGCGGGCTGAACCGGTGGGAAAAGCCGCTGCCGACGCTGTTTCATACCTCCCACCCCGGCCTTGCGGCGGCGCTGCGGCGCGATCCGCTCTGGGCGCAGACCTCGGCCGTGCTGCATGCGGCCACTCCCCACCCCCGGAAGTTCGGCGGTCACCTCCGGCCGGTGCAGGGGTTCCGCTACATCGAGGGTATGGAATGAAGGTTCTTCTCTTTGGCAACAAACACCTCGGCGCGCGTGTCCTGGACATGCTTCTGGCGCGGGGGCACGCGGTGACGGTGATCACGGCAGACGCCCAGAATGCCTGCGCGGTCTCGGCGGCGCGGCTTGGCGTGCAGACCATCGTGAAGGCGAACCGCACGCCGCTGGTGGCGGCGGAGATCCCGGCCGGGCTGGAGCTGGTTGTCTCGGCGCATTCGCACCGGATCCTGCCGGGGTGGGTGATTGCGCGGGCCGGGCGCGGCGCTATTGGCTATCACCCGTCGCTGTTGCCCCGGTTCAAGGGCCGCAATGCCATCGCCGACGCGCTGGCCGCTGGCGTGCAGTTCACCGGGGGGACGGTCTACCACCTGACGGGGGAGCTGGACGGCGGCGCGGCGGTGCGGGCGCAGGGCCGGGCGCTGCAACGGGCAGTCGCGGTCCGCCGGGGCGAGAGCGCCGCGCAGATCTGGCGGCGCGCCCTGCTGCCCTTGGGGGTGGAGCTGCTCACCGCTGCGGTTGAAGAGTTCGAAGGGGCTTGAACGCCCCTTCAATCCCATCTCAGCCCAAAACCGCGTTGCTGTAAAAAAGTCTGTAAATCACTGTAAGAAAGTCTGTCACGCTACA
>NZ_VCNK01000087.1 GCF_006265095.1 Phaeobacter sp. B1627 | reverse complement strand
GAGCGTGACAAAAACGACCGTTTTGTTAAAAGCGGAGCCAAGGCGGAACGTCCAGAACGGAGGATCAGTGCGCTTCAGTATTTTGAAATGGTCGCTATCTTTATCATTTCTGTCAGCTTTGTTGCTGTGGGGATCATCCGTATATGGTTGGCCAATAGTCCAACTCTTGAGTTTTCTCGTACTAATCGCACACCTGTTGGCAATTTTTGCTGTCCTCGCAATACTCGGAAGTGATTGGTACGAAAAGATACGAAGCGCTTCGACAATCTACGGTAGCTCTGATCATATAGAAAAATAAGGAATTTATCATGTCGCAAGAAGGGCTATACATTCAAGTTGCCAGTCATGGACTTGCTGTTGGCTGGGATACGAATGGAGGGTTCGCCTTTTCGTACTTCACAGAAGCGGCTCTAGGAGTGTCCGGCTCAGCTTGGGCGACGGTGTATCTTGACCCGCGCGATCTAGATTTTTTCGATAACGACCCAAATGATGGGGTTCTCGATGCGTCTGGCGCTCTCTACCTGGGTGGCGGGACTCCCATCGGCACTCCCGCTGTTGCCGTTCAAGTGCAAAAAAATCTCGAAACAGGAGACATGTTCCTATCCTTAGGAGCTGGCACGGAAAGTGTTTTTGAAATTGGCGCATATAGCGAAGGGCAAAACGGCTGGGACGTGAGTACGATAACCGCAAAGGACTATCGGTATCAGTCCTCAGGAGTTGTGATTGTAACTGAGACGACGCAATCGACAAATGGATACAACCTGGTTAATACGTTTGCTGTCGACGAAAATGGAAACCGACTAACACCAGTCGAAGCTCGACCTTTTCTTGAAGGCGCAGGTTTCGAACCTAATCCTATCAACGGCAGCGTGTTTCAGGTGTTCAACCGTGACGGTTCAAGTGTGACACAAAATGACTCCTGTTTCGGCGGCGAAACACCCATTGATATGTGGCCTGTCGACCCAAGGCTTAAGCCCGGGTCGACAGGCATCTACGATCAAGACGAAGTGCGGGCTAAGGTTTGGAAGAAGCCGATTGAGCTGATCGAAGTGGGTGATATCGTCGTGTCCTTCGATGATAACGACAACCTAGTACCGGGGCCAGTGACACGCACCTTCCAAAACGCCGCTAAAATCCTGCTGGATTTCCATGGTACTCGCGTGACCCCCGGACACGTGTACTACCGTGCGGATAGCAAGAAGACAGACAAATACGAAACGCTGATCGATGTTCTGCGCGATGACGGCGTGATCAAGCATCAGGATGGCACGCTGATCCGCGCAGCCACCAACGTTCCAGTAGACAGCCCGCGTGACGGTTTTGTCCAAGCGATCACACAGGTGCGCAAAGCGGATGGCACAGTCGTACAGAACGATGCTGGCCGCATTCGCCTCGGTACGCGCTTTCTCGTCGGCACTGGCAAAGAACGCAAATCGTGGGCCGTGGCTGACCTGATCGAGGCAGGCGACGGTGTTGTCGGTGACGACGAACTGATCCGCGTGGGCGATGGTCCCGGAGTGCCGTTCCATTGGGATTTTGGCGACACGCTGCCCAAGCCAGAGGATTTCGTACTGGCCTGTTCCGGCACAACGCTTGAAGACATCTACAAGGCCGCTGAATGGGAAAGCCAAGGCCCGCGTTTGCCTGCGCCGATGGTGCTGGATCGTGGCCCAGTGCAACCGCTCAAGGGTGCCGCGCTGTCTGCTATGCCACGGAACGAGCCGCTTGACGTGGTGCATTCGCCCATGGCCTCGGCAAAGTCGCAACGGACCTTGAACCGCAAACAGCGTAAGGCGATGGAAGCCAAGCAACGCAAAGCGGCCAAGTCGCGCAAGCGGATCGCGGTGTAAAGCGATGAGTGTCAAGGACGTCAAAAAGGGTGATGTTGTCCAATACACTGAGGTTTTCAGCCCCAGTGATTACGGGTTCAAGAAATTCGAGTGGGTCAAACAGCCCACTCACATTCCTGAGCCACGCCAGCAGACACTCTATGGCATTGAGGTCGTGGTCATGCACGGGGAACCCCGCTCCGTTCTTAGCTTATCCAAAACCATTCAAGGATTCGCTGAACTAACCGGGCCCGGTGCTGTGCGGCTGGTGCGCCGAGATCGGCCGTGTCATCGTATGCGGGGTCGAAATTTCCACCAAGGGCGGTGACGGTGGTTTTTAGGCTGAAGGCCTGATAGCAGCTCTACTCGTCGTTGAAGCGGCGTTATCGACAGCACGCGAGTGTTTGTGTCCAAGGTCTGCTTTTAGAGTGTGTCCCGCGCGTTCTTGAAGCTGATCGCCGTTTCATTTGCATAGTAGCGACCGACCGCTTTGGGCTGGGAGCCGTCA
>NZ_VCNK01000086.1 GCF_006265095.1 Phaeobacter sp. B1627 | reverse complement strand
GGGGGGGGTATGCACCACTGCGGCACGGACATTCAGAAACTGGTCAATATGCTCGGCGGCTGGCCGCCTCATTTTGACGATGTGGAGCGGGCGCATGGCGAGAGCTTGCTGCGTTATCTCAAACGCGACGGGCTGGTGGATGAGCCGGTCTTTGGTCAGGTTGTGCGTTATGCGGTGCACCGGGCGGCCTTTGACCGGCTGTCGATCCTGATCGTCGATGAGGGGTTCGAGGCCACCGAGGGCAACTACCTGTCCGGCCTGTCGCAACAGCGCGCGGCGCATGAGAACCGGCTGGCGGTGCTGGAGCGCGAGCTGTTGGGCACGCCCTATGTGAGGGCGAAACAGGGCCAGACCGGCCAGACGTCCTTTATGGGCCTGCTCGAGGATCCGGCCGCGGCGGCCGAGGGCGGCAAGGTGGTGACGCCTTTCCGGCCTCTGACGCGCAAGGGCGGGCGGTCCTGATGCCGGAGACATCGGTTGCAACGCCCATCACCCAGCGCGGCCTGGACTGGGCGGCGGATGTTTTGGCGGGGCGCGTGCCCTCGTGCAAGCGGATCCGGCAGGCCTGCGCGCGCTTTCAGGCGGATCTCGACCGCGCGGGGACCGACAGCTTTCCCTATGTGTTCGAATATGAGGCCTCGGAACATATCTGCGCGTTTCTGGAGGCGCTGCCGCATATCGAGGGTGCCTGGGCCGCACGCGGCGAAACGCTGACGCTCTTGCCCTGGCAGGCCTTCATGATCGGCCAGATTGGCGGCTGGCGACACCGGCTCACGGGGCTGCGCCGCTTCCGCACCGCCTATGTCGAGGTGCCGCGCAAGAACGGTAAATCGACGCTTTTGGCTGGGGTGGCGCTCTATTTTCTGGTGCCGGATGGCGAGCCGGGGGCCAAGGTCTATTCGGCGGCGGCCTCGACCCATCAGGCACGGATCGTCTTTGATGCGGCGCGGGTCATGGCGATGAGCGGCGAGGCGGAGGGGCAGACACTGGAGGAGCTGCTGGGGCTCACGGTCGAGGAACACAAGATCAAGACCACCGATCCGGCGGCGGTGTTCCAGCCGATCGCCAGCCAGACCAAATCCAAGGACGGCAAGAACCCGCATTGCGCCATTGTCGATGAGCTGCACGAGCATGACAAACGCGATGTCTGGGATTCCATGGCCTCGGCGTTGGGCGCGCGCGAGCAGCCGCTGCTGATCGCCATCACGACGGCGGGCTACAACACGGGCGGCATTTGCTTTGAGCAGCGCAAATATCTGCAGAGCCTGCTGGAGGGGGTGCGCAAGAATGAGCGCTACTTTGGCCTGATCTTTGAAGCGGATGAGGGCGACGCGCCGGGAGATCCCGCGACCTGGGCCAAAGCGAACCCCAGCCTGCATGCGGCCAAGTCGCTGGAATACTTGCAGGATGAATGGGAAAAGGCGGAGGCCAGCCCGGCGGCTTTGGGGGAGTTCCTGCGCAAGCATCTGGACATCTGGACCAGCGTCGGGGCGGCGGCGATCGATATGGAGGCGTGGCGGGCCAGTGAAGACAGCCGTATGACCCTTGCGCAATATGTCGGGCACAAGGCCTATATCGGCGTCGATCTCGCCACCCGCAAGGATCCCGCCAGCGTCGTGGCGCTGATCCCGGACGGCAAATTGTTTCGTCTGTTCAGCTGGCATTTCCTGCCACAGAAGATCGTCGAGGCGCCGGGCAACGAGCATCTTTGGGGCTGGCAGAAACAGGGGCTGATCTTCACCACGCCCGGGGCGGAGCTGGATCTCAATATCATCGAGGCGCTGGTCCTGCAGCTTGCGGGGCTGGGCGATGGCAGCTGGGGGTGGGCGGATGTGCCGGTGCTCGATGTGGAGATGGTGGTCTATGACGCGGCCTATGCCGCACAGATGGCGGCCAATTGGGAAAAAGCCGGGATCTGCGCGGTGGAGCTGCGCTCTCGGGCGTCGAACCTCAATGAGCCGTTCAACAAGCTGATCGCCAGCGTTGAGGATCACCGGGTGATCAATGATGGCAATGAGGTGCTGACCTGGATGGCGGGCAACACGCTGCAGAAACAGGTGCAGGGCGGTGACTATATCTATCCCACCAAACAGGTGCCGGAAGACTCCATTGACGGCATGATTGCCACCATGAACGCCATTTGGCCGCTGTGTCAGGTGCCGGATGACACCAGCGATGCCGAACGACGCAGCAGCTTTTTTGCAGCACTTGGAGCTTCTTGATGAGTCTGATTGGCAAGGCACTGTCTGTCGTGGGGCTGCAGCTCAAATCCGCCCACGACGTGAGGTGGACCGATGAGCGCGGGCAGGGCGGATCTGCGGGCAATGCGGGGGAGGTGGTCAGCGCGAGCTCCAGTCTCGGGCTGTCGGCGGTCTGGGGCTGTGCCAACCTGATCAGCGGCACGTTGTCGTCGCTGCCATTTGAGATCCGGCGGCACACGCAGGAGGGCGTGGCGGAGGTGGTCCGCGACCACCCGGTTCACAAGGTCATCTACGCCAGCCCGAACTATGACCAGACGGCGCTCGATTTTTGGGACTTCATGAACCTGTCGCTGGAGTTGTGGGGCAATGCCTATGCCTCGGTCGTGCGCCGCGACGGGCAGGTGACCGCGCTCTATCCCATTCAGCCGGAGGCCATGTCGGTGCGCCGTCTGGGCACTGGCCGGATCGAATACCGCTGGGCCGAGAATGGCACGGACCATGTGCGGCTGGACCGGGATGTTCTGCACATACGCGGCCCCGGGGGCAATCCGCTCGGCGGCATGTCGACGCTGCGCTTTGGCCTGCAGACCTTTTCCTCAGCGCTGGCGGCGGATCGCGCGGCGGCGGGGATGTTCCGCAATGGGCTGCGCCC
>NZ_VCNK01000085.1 GCF_006265095.1 Phaeobacter sp. B1627 | reverse complement strand
GTTTTCTGGGACCACTTCAGCCCGATGGAACCCAGGCCGATCATGCACTCACATGCAAACTGGACCACATAAGTGGGGCTGACCAAAATCACCTGCCGCTCCCAACTGTACAGGAACAATAACAAAATTTGCCTTCGCCCAAATTGGCCACTTAACTGAACAGCTTTAAGTGGAAAGATTGAAGATTTTATGCTACCATTAGTAATTATCATAGGTTTTTAACACTAATTGTGAGGACTAATGCAATGGACAAACATGAACTCCTAGAAGCTATGAAAGACTCACTTGCGCCCAGCTTGGTTCGGGACATCGAAACCGCTCTTCCGGATGATTTTTTGTTGGCGAGCAATCAAAACCAGAACCAAGGTAGTATGGAAGAAATTTCGAAAATGAAGCCCGAGGTTCTGCGGGAAATCGGTATAGGTTTCGTTGGCGGAGACGAAGTCATGGACAACCAGAACCAAAACCAGGGCAAGATGGAAGACTTGCTCAATCTCAAACCAAACGCGCTGCAAAACCTTCGTACTGTGTTAACAGGTGGCGGGGAAGAAGTGATGGACAATCAGAACATTAATCAAGGCACGCAGGCCGCAGCCCTTGAAGCAGAACGGGCCAAGCCAAAAAGAAAATAATTTAAAAACAAGCTGTGCGGCACTACGTCCAGGTTATTCACCTCTGTGAGGTGGGTTGTAGTCGCGCGCGCACTGCAGGAGGAACCAATGTCTAGCCTCGACATTCACCTTATTTTTCCACCTCAGTGGTCACCGTTTCAACCGTTTCTGAGCACTCCAGCACTTAAGGCATTTTTGGAAAACCGTGGGCTTAGCGCGGTGCAATCTGACTGGAACGTTGAATTCTATGATCACTTCATTGGCCGATCGAGACTTTCAGGAGCCATCGATAGGTTGAATGGGTATGTATCTGATCTCGGCCCGGAATTTGACACCTATCGGAACCAAGCACTTCTATCACTAGGCATTCTGAGCGATTATGACTCAAAAATAAAGCTCGCGAAGAGGCTGAAATCAAAGGATTGCATGTCGACCATTGAGGGGTTTTATTCGTCGGTCACGGCATTTAAACGACTTCTCTTTGCCTTCTCCACGGCAGAACCTGTCGTGGAGGTTGGTACATCATCTTTGAGTACCTCGGACACGATGCTGTCAAACGAGAGCATTGATGAGTTTTGCAACACCGAGAATCTCAACCCGTTCTTGCCTTTTTTCAAGGACAAGGTTCGTTCCATCAAAAAGGCGCCGAGGTTCTTTGGCTTGTCGGTTATCGGTCAGGAGCAAGTTCTTGCGAGTTTAACGTTAGCAAAGTGCCTCAGAGCCAAATTTCCAGATTCACCGATAATCATCGGCGGCAGTGTTTTCTCACGCATCGCAGAGAAAGATGAAGCGATACGGCATTTTTTCGAAAACTATTTCGACTATGTTCTTCGCTATGAAGGCGAGGCCCCTCTGGAGCAGCTGCTTCGTGCGCACGATCTTGCGAAGAATCCCACGGACAACCTTTGCTTTTTACGCGACGGTGAAATTATCAAAACCAAGCTCGCCCCGCAGCTAAAGTTGTCCGAGATTCCAACACCAAACTTCGATGACCTTAATTTGGGGCGATACTATTCACCCGACGTTGTTCTACCTATGCTCACAACGCGGGGGTGCTACTGGGACAAATGCGCGTTTTGTTATCACGGAATGATCTACGGTGATCGCTACCGGATGATGCAACCCGATGCTTTTGCCGAAGCTGTCCAAGACCTTTCCAATCGATATGGCGTAAAGCACTTTGCCTTGAATGATGAAGCAATTCCACCAAAGCTCTTTTCGGGGTTGCCAATGCATGTGGAACCGAAAAAGTATTTCTTCACGGGGCTCTATAAGTTTGAGAAATATTTCGAACCTAAGCACTACCAGGGGATGTATGAGATTGGTTTCAGATCTTTGTACATTGGATTGGAGTCCGCAAATGAACGCGTTCAGCGCCACATGAAAAAAGATAATACCCAAGATGTAATGATATCCAATCTTCAGGATGCGCACGATGCTGGGATATGGAACCACACGTTCAATTTCTTTGGCTTCCCAACCGAAACGAGAGAAGAGGCGCAAGAAACTATCGATTTCTTGATTGATCACTCTGATATTATCCATTCTGAAGGAACGGGTGTATTTTCGTTCGAGCACAATGCACCAATTTCAAAAGACCCAGAGAACTTTGGTGTCAAAAACGTTGTCGAAAAATCCAGCAACGTGCTTGAGCTATATTACGACTATGAAGTGACCGAAGGATTGAGTGCCGAACAGGCACACGATATGGTTGACGAATTCACGGAACGCAAAAAGAAAGCGGGGGCCTATGCTTACGGTGGGTGGATCCCACGGGAACATCTTTTGGTGCTGCTTTCGAAGTTTGATAGGGACTCACTTCGATCTCAGCTTGAGGTGCTCGACAGTGGGTTGGACACCAGGCTCGGATGGACCGAGGATGTCAATTGGTTTACGTTGAATATGCCAAACTCGGTTCCTCGGCATTTTGTTGTAAATGCGTTGGCGGGAAAGATACTGGAAACCAATCGGGATGCCGTTGTGGCATTGGAGTTCATGCCAAAGGACATCCCCAGTTCGGAAGTGATCGCGCACTTCCCAGTTCTTGAACAGGTCATGACCTGCTAGAGGAATTGGTCGCCGCCTGCTTGTGCAAATATGACTTTTCGGCATCATAGCCTGCAGAATCGCCCATTGAGCCGCCGCCCGCTGAGATCGGCTTTTCGCCAAAACTCTGCATCTGAGGGCGAATTTCCTGAAAATGCGCGTTTTCCGAACGACTGCGTCGGCAATCCCCCCGAAAAATGGCAGTGATCAGACGTAGAATATTCTCAGCAAGATACCTGAGGAGATTTACGATGAAGAA
>NZ_VCNK01000084.1 GCF_006265095.1 Phaeobacter sp. B1627 | reverse complement strand
TGGCACCTGCAAGGCTATTAACACGACAGGGCGAAAGCGATCAATCAACGATCCCCCCCCTGGGCACGCTTGCTGCAACCTGCATTAGGGTCAGCTCTGCGCAGGAAGCGGTCGCTGCAAAGTTGCGAACCATGGGCGGCCCTAATGACGCGACCGGCCCAAAGCCGTCATTCGTGAGAAACTCCTATGGCGCCCACTTCAAACCCAAAGCTAGCGTCTGCCGAAGGACTGCTCTCGTCTGGAGGCACTGCGATCCTGAGTTAAGGCGTTGCCGAGAAAAGCAAGGCAACGAACATGCTGATCGGTTGCTAGTGAACTAAAAAAACGATAGTCTCCAGACAATTAAGGCTTGAAGAAAAGATGCTGAATGATACTCGCATTCATATATGGATTTTACCGCGCTGGCATGCTGAACTGAAAACCTTATTTGAGAGGGTAAAGGTTTGATGGCAAACAACGCAGATTATGTGCTACCCGCAGCGCAAGAAGAGCTGATTGTTCCGCTGCTGATCTTGTCAGTATTGTCAATATACTTCTACCGATGGAGTTGCAATTCTTGCAATTATAGAATGGAGCCTGATCGATTGGATAAGACATCTCACCAGAGCGATTTTATCTATGACATGAGAGTTATGCGCGGAACGCGGTTTAACTTCTCCAAGCGCCTAGAAAAAAAATCGAAAGTGAAGTCGTTCACGGTAAACATTTTGAGTGTAATTTCCATATTTGTCAGCGTCTACCTTTTGGCAAACGCTTCAGGTATTTCTGAAGTGGAGCTAAAAAGGATTTCCGTCACCATTATTGGACTATCGCTACTTGCACTGTGGATGTCACTCGATACACCGTCGTCGGATCTTTTGCGGAAGGCGAATGACGCCCACCAGTGCGGGCGAGAAATTAGCGAAATATATCGAGCTTTCAAGTATGAGATGGTAAACATTTCGGATGCCGCAAAAAAAATACGAAGCGGTAATATCCAGTTACTCAGAAAATCACGATCAACTGGATCGCGCAAAGACTTTGTATGATGACCGTGAAAAGAATCCCGGCAAAGCCAAGGGGCTCACGGAATACAATACCGTTTGGCTGTATCATGTCTCGAGCTATAGTCCCGCATGCCTCGCATTCTTCTGGTGCGTAGCAATAGTTGGGTTTCAGTTTTTGTTTCCAATGTAGAGAAAATTAATCAATCTACGGCTTGCCGCGCCGTTGGCACGCACCATTTTTGGATTAACTCGCTATCTGCACTGGCCCTAACAATATCATCTATAGCATTCCGTTGCGCTGCCTTTGTAATCCCCACCTTCTCCAACCTCATGGAGTGATGTCTGATCAGAGAAAGAAATACCGCCTTTGGTCCTGCAACATCTTTGAGTAACGCGGTATTCAAAAGCTTGGCAAAACCACGACTTGGAGATGCTGTGAGCCTCACAAAAGAAAGGCATTGCTGAGCATTCATGCTTCCCAGCAAATCGGGGTTCTCAGTAATAGTGTTCCAAAGAAATTCTCGATCACTTAACGTTACACTACGAGACCTTTGGGCGAGGAAACCTAAGGACGCGCGAAAAATGGTGTCTAGTTTCACACCCTCGCCAGATCGATGTCGGCGCATTGCTGCTTGCCGACTCTTTCGATACTCATCAACGTCCTTTGAGTTGATGGAATCCAAGACGTCGAGCCCTCGGTAATTTGAAAACTGCCGCTTCCCCATGATCTTGGTTTTGGGTGCGCTCAGGTTTAGGCCTTCGACGAGAAGCATACGCGAAGCTTTATGCATAGCTGCTTCAAGTTTCTGAGGGGATGGTCCGAAAACAAGTAAATCGTCAGCCCAGCGAACATATCGTAGGCCTTCACTCCCACAATATGTAGAAAATCGTTCATCGAAATCCTGAAGATAAAAATGTGATAAATTGCGCGATCCGTCTGAAATAATTTCTTGCGGCAATCCCTTTGTGGATGCTTGATATCCAGTCGACCGTCTATTCCAAAAACTCAGGAAGACTTGGAGCAATTCAAGGTGACCAGTATACTCTGGCAGCTTCTCCCTCAATTTCGATATCAGTCTAAAAACATCTATGGAATCATAAAAGTTCGCAACATCAGTTGTGGCAACAAAATTGCCGTAGCCTTCCTTGTCGTTAATAAGGGTTGTGATCAGCTGGGTGAAATTTTTGAATCCTTGAAACCAAGCCGCATTGGACAGCGTGTCTTGGAAATACCCTTGTTGGTACCGAGCTGCGATAACTTCATTTCGTGAGCTCCTATCTAAATCATTTGTTGGATCCGGCTGGGGGACGACTTGCCATCCACCATAAATATCTGCGCGATCTGTCAGAACTAAATCCCCCAGCTCCCCGCACAATTGATAATATACAGCTAGGTCATCTCTGCTAAGGATGGGAAGGAACCGGGTAACGCCGAGTCTTTTTTCCACCCCCAAGTACCCATGTCCTGTACCCGGCATGTAAGAATTATTCCGGATCCTAAAATTTAAATCATCGATCTCGCTATCTAGTTTCATCAAATGGCCTTTGAAAACGATGGGGACAATGCTCTTCTCCAACTGTTGCCAAACCTTACGTGTAAGGCCTTTTGAGATTTGCACTTGATTCATAATTTTTCTTCCCAAGTCGTGCCTTAAAATATCGTGTCACGCAGGAGTTCCAGAACATTTCCCGTTTGACAAGTGGATATGTGCATTGCCTGGACATGCTCCATGAATAGACGCTGCCATATATGATCGATGCAGAGCCAACTTTTGTGCATGAGGAAATTTTATCCCATGCGCCGCGAAGGTCCGGTTCCAGCCGATCTGTATGTGTTGATCTTCTCGGCTTATGGCCAGAGTGAGGCTGCTTTGGGCTGACACCCGCCATCTGCCCCCCCCCAGTCCAACCTGCAGCTATAGCCTATGCCGACCTAAGGCGCGCGCTCGC
>NZ_VCNK01000083.1 GCF_006265095.1 Phaeobacter sp. B1627 | reverse complement strand
TGCCGCGCTCGATCACCGCGCCGGTGGGGGCGCCGCCGGACTGCGAGACGGTGCCGAGCAGGTTTTCGGAATGGACGAACTGCGCCCACCCGCCAAAGCTGTTGCCGGAGGTGCGCACCAGGATCTCGCTGGAGGCATTCGGCGCCGAGGACGACCCGCGCGCGGCGATCTGAACCCCGCGCCCGGCGTTCCGCCGCAGTTGCAACAAAGCGCCGAGGAACGGCCAGCCGTCCGAGGTGTCAATGCTGTAGAGCCCGGCGGGCGCGTCGATTTGCATTGGATCCGCGAGGATCGGCGGGCTGGTGGCCAGAAGCCCCCCTGCCCCCACCCTCAGCAGTTTGCCCGCGCCAGCATCGGCAGCGGTCGCCTGCACCGCCGCGCCCGAGGCCTGCCCGCCCGCCAGGCGCAACTGCCAGTCACCGCCCGCTTTCAGCGCGACCTCATTGGAGGACGGGTTGCCCATGCCGGTGTCCCGATCCCCATCAAACACCACGTCGCCGGTAAAACGCCCCTGCCCAATGGTGTCATAAACACCCTGATAATTGGCGATCAGCGCCTGCAGCGAAGCCGTCAGATCCGCCGTCAGCGACCCGGTCGGGAACGCCGCATAGACCTGCCCGCCCGCCGTTGCGCCCTGATACGGCGTCTTCAATGTGAGCGTCGCCGCGTCGTCCACCGTCAGGATCTCATAGACCCGACCGTCCGGGCCGACCAGGCCCCAGCCATTCTGCAGCCCGCCGTACCAGCTGGTGCCGCTGCCCGTTACGGTGGTGCTGCCGTTGGTCACGCTCACCGTGCCAGATGATGCCCAAGCCATGATGTCTCCTTATGTGACGTGCTTGACGATCCACTCGATGGTGGGGTTTTCGATCCAGGAGAGGCCCTCCAGGACAACCTCGATTTCCAGCCAGACGCGCTGATCGATGCCGGTCGCCCAATGGGGGTCGACCAGATCGCCGGGGTCCTGGCGGTAGCTCAAGGCCGGTTGCGGACGGTCGGCGTTGAACCCGTACCAGCGCGGCCCGTTCAGGACGGTGCATTTGGCGCACCACCAGGCATTGTTGGGGTCAAAGCCGCTAGCCGCCTGGCTGAAGGACTTGATGCCCGCCTCGACAACCACAGAGGCCTCGGTGACAGAGCGCACATCGCGCGACGACACGCGGATCCCGGTGTTCACAAACCGGAACACCGCGCCGTCCCCGACCTGACCGGCGTGGGTGAAGGATCCCGACGCCAGCACCTGATCGCGGGACATGACCACATCTGCCGCCAACACCCGGCCCCGTGCAAAGTCGAGCTTCAGACCCGCCGTCGGGCGACCGTTGCGCTCGGCGTAGTTGTCGCTTTGCAGCGCGTCGGTAATCTGCCCCCGCCCGACCGCAGCCCGGCCAATATAGGCGTTCTCCACGTAGAGACCGGCCGGAAACAGCATCCCGTCAATCACCCGCGGTGACGCGTAGAAGGCAAAGGGCGAGACCGCCCCGGCCCCGCTTGGCGCGGAAATCGTGAAGGCCTCTGCCGCAAAGGCGACAGTGCTGCTGACCGCCCCGTCATTGCCTGCCTCGGCCCCGATCACCATGCCGGTGGCGACACCATTCACATTGACGCGCAGCATATGCCGCCCCAGCACGCCGTCGACGCTTTCCGAGATGCTCTGAACGGTGCTGGTATTGCTGCCGACCGTGGTCGACAGGGACGCCAGCGACTGCGCCTGCGCCGTGATGGTGCCCTCGGCATCCGACATGCGCGAGGTCAGGCTCTGCACCGCCGTCGCCTGATCGCCCTGCGCGGCCTCCACCCCGGTCAGGCGGGCGGTCAGCGACGTGATGGACTGCGCCTGGCTGCTGGTCGTGCCGTCCAGCGATGTGACCCGGCTTGCCAGATGTGAGTGCGCCTGCGCCTGCCCGGCAATCTCGCCCTCGGTGTCCTGCAGACGCGCATTCAGCGTCACCACATCCGAGGCCAGAGCGCTGTCCGCCGCCGCGCGGGTGCGCGTCTCCGCCTGCACCAGCGCCACGGCAGTGTCGATGGACGCGCCCAAGGTGACCCCAAGCGCCGCCACGGCCGCGCGATCCTCGGTGACCCGCGCCCGCAGATCCTGCGTCGCATAGGCGATGTCCTGCTGGACACGCCCGCCGTGCTCATGGGCCTGCAGCAGGTTGGCAAGCGTCTGGACCGCCGCCGCGTCATCGCTGTTCAGAAGGTGCCGGGTGTCCGCAACAGTTTGCGCGATCTGCGCCCCGTCAAGCGCATCGATCTGCACCTCTGCGGTTTGCACGCGCCCCTGCAGGTCCTCATATTGCGACTGCTCGGCCTTCAGCGCAATCGCCGCCGCCGCCGCGTCCAGATCGGCCTCGGCCGTGGACAGCCGCGCGCCCATGCCGTCCACCTCGGTTTGCGAGGCCGACAGCGCCAGCGCCGCCTCTGCCGCGTCCAGATCCACCTGCACCTGGTTGACCTGCATCTGGAGGTCACCCACCAGCGGGATTTGCGAGGGATCGAGAACCGCGCGCGAGATCTGCTCATTGACCCAGGCCTGGGTGGCGGACAGCGACAGGAACGCCTCCGCCGCGTTCAGGCGGAGTTCCGTCTCGCTGATCCGCTCGGCCTCCTGCTCCAGCGCATAGATCCGCACGGTGCCGGTTTCCGGGTCCTGCACGATGCCTGCATCCGACAGCCGCCCGTCCACGTCCGACAGGCGGCTGATCGCCCAGACCACCTGCTCGCCGATGATCCCAACCGCCTCGGCAACGGTGCGCTGTTCGACCCTGCGCAGCTCCAGATCGCGGGCGATCGGGGCGACCACCTCGGCCGTCAGCTCCGCATCAAGCGTAGAGGCCACGCTGGCCGCGTCGGTGCTGATGGCCTGCCAGACGGCGTCGTCCAGAAGCGCGGGCGCGATCCGCACATCCGGGGTGCTGACCGGCAGCCAGGCGCCCCATGCGGTGGCCCGCCTGGAGGCGATGGCCTTGGCCCGGACCTCATAGTCCGCCGCCGGTTGCACCGGCTG
>NZ_VCNK01000082.1 GCF_006265095.1 Phaeobacter sp. B1627 | reverse complement strand
CCGAAAAGCTGGGACCACTTCAGTATTCCACTTCATCGGACTTGTTTTCTGCATCAGACATTCAGTGAAATCATCCATCGCTCTGAAAATTCTAGAAAATATTCTGCCTCTGGGTCCAACTTTCGTGAACCCCCTCTTTGAGCAAAAGCTTCCCAGCGTTCAATAGCGGGATCATTAAGCCCCAGCATTTCTGAGAGGATGTATCCTGCCCGTACCTTGGCAATCTTGCTGTTTAACTGATCTACGGCCCCCACGATTTCAGGCAACCATTGATCCGCGTCACGTTCCCAAACATCGAGTACATGACGCATCCCACCGCACAATCCTGGCTCAGTAATCATATCGGCAAAGGTCTGGCCTACAGACGTGATCCGTGTTTCTTCCCCGCTGAGCTGCGCGGGCGTCCAGGGATGGCTCGAGATATGAACAACGACTGGCCGCCGCCGAATGGAGTCTCTGAAGCCAGGGCGATGGAGCAAGGGCTTATCAATTGTGTCGATGTCCGGAAGATCATTGCGCACGCGATCATTTCGAAGTTTGTTCCAGAGATCGCGGCGCGGTGTCGTTAGATGCAGCGCCTTAGGGCTCCGCTCCGTCAGGCTATACCTCTGCATCGCTGATAAGTGCGATACATAGGCAAACGGGTCGGCAATACATGCGACTTCTTCGGCTGACCCGGCGCGGGTGGCTTGCGTGACGCGCCAAACACCGGAACGAAAGTCTGAGTCAGGAATAAGAGCTCTACGCTCCTCCATGCGTTTGATGGCATTGTTTGCACGGGTTTGGTCCCACCCCTGCGGCATACGTTTCAGAGGCTCTCCATTCCATGCTTTGCTCTGAAATAGAGCGTGGCCCAGAACGAAAAAATCGTAGTATGTGATGATCGGCAGATCACGCTTCAGGAGCGCTTGTTCCACCCCGTCTGTGAATTTCATACGAGTGCCATCTGTATATGTCCTAAGGACATATACAGATGGCACTCAGAGTAGTCAAGGGCTGAACGGCTGAGTAGGCTTCTGTTGATTTGACATCTGCGCCGGACATCTCTATGTCCTAAGGACATAGAGATGTCCGGCGCGAACTAAGTTATCTGATAGTCACACTTCTCCTTAGCGTGCGTCAGCGACTTGAGCGCATCTTCCGCTTCAAGCTGGCTGCGGAATAAGTCCAGGCGCATTTGACCACCCCACCCGATCCGTCCCCATTCACGGCGTAACTTTCACTCTCCAAATAAGTTCGGAAGAACAAACATCTGATAGTAGCAGGCGACGTTCTTTGTCGGATCGCATTTTTCGAGGCGAGCTTTCATGTTTCGACCTTACTAGTAAGCCTTTCGGTACATTTCCCACATCTGTTCAATGAGTTGCCCTTGAGTGATGCCAAGTTTTTCCGCTTCTTCAGCTATCGCTACGCCCACTTCAGGGAACACTTTTGGATGGAGCTGATGGGTTCGCGGGCTTGGTTTGCGCCCGGGCTTCTTACGGGGTGTCCGGTCGAGGAACCCCCTCGCCTCTCCAACCTCATCGACACGTCTGACCTCTTCTACGGTCGTCCCTTTCGGGCGGGCTTTCAGCCCCGCTAGCCTATTTGAGCCGCTCATAAACAGCCTCCGTGAATGCCTGAGCGTTTGCCAACGCCTTATCTACCTTGCCACCCGTGACCATCTCTGGGTCATTCATCATCGCTGTCAGGTCACCCCCATAAGCGAAGAGTTCGGAGAATGCCGCACGGGCCACCAGTGACGGTTCGATTACATCGATCCCTGCCCCACTAAGCTGTCCCTCTAGCTCCTTCTGAACACGGCTTTTTACAGCGGCGCTGGTCTTTGTCAGCACCACAGCATGCCGAATTAAACGCCCAAGCGCTTCTTCCTCTTCGCGAACCAGCGCCAATGCTTCGGAGCCGATTTCAGCATCGAGCGCTGTCGGCTGCATTGGGACGATCACCAGGTCGGCCTGGGAGATCGCGCGACTGACGAGCTGGGACGCAACCCCTTCCAGGTCCACGATGACGATCTTGCCGTCACCATCGGCGCTCCGAATGGTGGGAACGATTTCTGAACGGCCAATCTCACTCTTGAGGGTCACTCCACCCGGTAAGCCATGCGATGCCCACCTGGTCAGAGATTTGTTCGGGTCACAATCCAGCACCGTGACATCCGCTCCAATGCGGGCAAATTCAGACGCTAGCAGTACAGCGCAAGTTGATTTACCTACCCCGCCTTTGGGGCTTGCCATGACGATAACGGGCATTGCTCGATCCTGCCGATTTGTTGTTACCGGATTTATATCTTGTACCGGAAAAATATCCAACACCTGATTTATTTCCATTACCGGTTTTTAATCTTATGGCCTCCCACGCTTTTCGAACCACTTCCGGCAAAACCCTACAAAGGCTCGATCAGCGTTGCGAGGCGGCTCCACACACCAGTCGCGCCACTCGCGTTCAAGAAAGCGTACATCCCATCCGGGAGCCGCATGGCGTGCTTCTTCGTAGGTATCCGACTGCAAAGGAGGAATGCTGCCTTCAATGAGCGGGGCAGGAGACATCGTGCCGCGATTGGTGAAAACCACCATGTCAGCTTCATCCTCAAAGGTAACGTGGTAATCTGGCAAGTGGTCGTGCTCTACGAGCTGTCGAATCATCTGCCGAAAGCGCTTTTGAGGGCTTTGAGAACCAGTTTTGAGAAGCAGTTTGGCAAGCGTGATACGCCAAGATTTCTGTTGGCCACAGTGTTTTCGGGCAATTTCATACACCCGCCGCTCAATGGGCTTGCGAAGACGGAAGTAGTCCCTGTGCAGCGTCAGAACCTCTTCATTACGGATTGCGTTGAAGACCCAATCCGACAGCTTCACCTCGCACCATAGCAAGCGACCGTCGAGACCATGCTTGCGGCGGATTGAGGAAGCGTCGATCAAGCCGAACCCATCGACCTGTTCTTCGTCCCCTGTTACAATGTTCGTCCTGATGCGGGTTCCTTCAAGGCGGTCAAGGGCATCGAGAAGGGACTGATACTCCCGGCCACTTGTGCCGCGATTGGTGAAGATAAGCAGCTCTCTAGAATTGATCCGAACACGGGGCGAAACCGGAAGGCCTTTCTTCAGTTTCGCCATAATTTGGCTGATACAGTAGATCAAAATGTCTTTGTCGTAGATCGTTGCGAGACCCTTCACACTGGGCGTGATCTGCAACCACTTATTACCATTCTCGTATCGCTTGACCGTCGTTTCCGGCTTTTTTGAAAGCGAGTAGAACGGATGCTCCATGTGTTGCATCACGTCCTTCAGGACAGCGTCTGCGACATCACAGATAAACAAATCATGCTGCGGATGACGATCCGGCAGGAGCGGGGCGAGAACGTTCGTGTTATCAGTTACCATGAGTCGACATTCGTGGTTTTAGTTACCGCCGTCAAGATTCGTGTTATCAGTTACCAAATGCAGGATTTCAGTTACCCATATTCGTGTTATCAGTTACCGCTCCCCAAAAAAAA
>NZ_VCNK01000081.1 GCF_006265095.1 Phaeobacter sp. B1627 | reverse complement strand
TAAAAATGGGGGGATTACCGGTGGCGCATACAGTATGCGCTTTGCAAAGCTATTGGAGTTTCTGGGCATTCCGTATCTGATCATCACGGATATTGACTCCGTCGATCCAGCCAACAATCGAAAAGGGTGTAAGGCAACGGATGCAGGAGCCGTGACATCGAACGCTTCCATAAAGTACTTCTTCGATGGTAGCGATCTTGTCTCCGATTTAACGGCCAAGGCTAATGCCGATCATATTCAAGCGGACAACATGCGCTTCGTCTCTTACCAAAAAGCGGTTGCGATCGAGTACGGAGGAGCTTCTCACAATTTTCACGGCAGGACGCTTGAAGAAGCTTTTGTCTATGAGAATCATGAACTTTTTTCTAGTGGCGCGTTGTCGATCGGAAAGGAAATACCTGCTGACGCCGCAGAGTTTCATCAGGTGGTATGGGAACGGATAAAGAGCTCTACATTTAAGAAGACTGAATTCGCAATGGATGTTTTGGCGCGTGATCCGCACGTTGAAGGCGCTCCGCCTTGGGCGGTTCCGGAATACATCTCAGTCGGCTTGCGCTGGCTCGAAGGTCGTGTAGGCAATCAGCCGGTTCCAGGAGAGTTGAATGCCTGACCTCCAGCCAACTGAAGCAGATATCCAAATTGCCCAGTGCATCGATGAGGAGACATCATTCGCGGTGATAGCTGGTGCTGGCTCTGGCAAGACAACGTCATTGATCGAAGCCCTCAAGAAAATTCGCGAAACACAAGGACGTCAGCTGCGAGAGCGTGGCCAGAATGTGGTTTGTATCACCTATACCAATCGGGCTGTGGATGTGATTTCCTCACGTTTGGGATTTGACGAACTTTATACAGTTACGACCCTGCATGGGTTTCTCTGGGGTGAGGTATCTAGGTTTCAAACTCCTCTAAGAGAGGCGTTGGCCGAACACGTTATTCCTGCCCGTATCGAGAAGGCTCAACTAGACGATAATGGAGGAAATTCGAAAAAAGCGATTTCTGCACGGAAGAAAATTGAACGTTTGCGCGCTGAGCTCGGGGAGCTTGTTGAGAATAATCCGCCAGTAAAATACGAAGAGACGACGATAAGCGATTACTCGAAATGCGTACTCAACCATGATGACATCATAGATGTCGCCTCGCATCTAATCGCAACGAAGCCGATTCTTCAGAAAGGTCTTGGCTTTAAATACCCCTATATTTTCGTAGACGAAGCGCAAGACACTTTTCCGCAGGTAATGACTGCGCTGAACTCTATTTGCGCTAGGGAAGGACTCCCGATCATAGGGTATTTCGGCGACCCCATGCAACAAATCTATGACAAGCGGGCGGGAGACTTTGCCGGACCAGAAGGCTCGGTGACAATCGCAAAGCAAGAAAATTTCCGCTGCTCGGTCTCGGTCATCAATCTTCTCAATAAGTTTAGAGACGATGTCGAGCAATTCCCGGCAGGTAAGAACGCGGATGTCGAGGGTAGTGTTGAAATCACTATTGCTCAGGCCCCCGATCCTGAGGGGCCCAGAAAAACATACAAGCCAGAGCAGCTTGATCAGGTGTCCGGCATGTTTCAACAAGCTCTGAAAAATTGGGAATGGCAGGACATCCTGTCTGTGAAGAAGCTGTTCTTGGCACGGCAGATGATTGCAAGGCGGCTGAACTTTTCGACGCTCCATAGACTTTTTACTGGAGCTTACTCCTCGTCTCGATCGCAATCCGACTACGAAGGTGGGACGCACTATCTTCTAAAGCCTTTTATCGAAGGAGTTTATCCTCTTGTATCGGCATCGATCAAAGGGGACCCAAAACGCGTTCTTGAAGTCTTGCGCCAAAAAAGTCCCGCGTTTTCTTCTGGTGGCGTCAACAAGGGAAAATCGCTCAAGCAAATGCTCGGTCGCGCCGACGAGGTTTCCCAGAAGTTGGCAGAGTTGTGGGGCGGGGCGACAACCAAGGATATTCTAAAATATTGCGAAGACAGCAGTTTGTTACCGATTTCGGATCGCCTTTCTTCGCAGCTAGGGCGTAATGCGCGCGAAGATTTCGATGCCGAGAATGAGGACCATCAGCGCGACAAGGGAGACTGGCTGGCTGATGAGTTCTTCAAAATGGATTGCAGTGAAATCGGCCCGTATGCTGAATTCCTCGATGAAAACTCCCCCTTCAGTACTCAGCATGGTTCCAAGGGCGAAGAGTATCCAAACGTATTGGTGATGATTGACGACATCGAAGCATCTTGGAATACCTACAGCTTTGGAAAGACGCTTACTCCTGGCACCGCTGGCGACCCTACTGAGCGTCAAGCTGAGCTAACCCGAAAATTGGCCTATGTTTGCTTTTCTCGTGCTGAGATAAACTTGCGTATCCTCTTCTTCTCCCTAAAGTCGAAGGCCGCCGGGCAGGAGTTGATTGATCGAGGTTTATTCAAAGAGGAGCAGATTTCTTACATTGATTAAATGGCGCGGAATCCTAATTATTTACTTTGCTCAATTATTTAGGGCGTGTAGCTGTGGGTGCCCAATGACTACGGCACAGCTGTGAAGTTCGGCTTCCCCGCTGGTATGGGAAAGTGTTCGACCTCGGAGCTAGCCGTGTCTGCATGGTAGTTGGGATGGGCCGCTGCTCGTGTCCCGAATGACGGCTATGGGCCGGAAGCAGCGGCGCTTCCGGCTGAGGTTTCACACCTGCGCATCACGCAGCCCCTAGCTGACTCGCGAAGGTCTCGAGGCGAAGTCACTTCGCGGCTGTATCGTCAGCGGCCGTCGAGAGAAGTGCTTCAAGGAGCCCTGGTTCAAGCCAATTCCGGTCTTCCAGAATCTCTGCATCGACAACGGTCGGCTGACGCTTCAGCTCGCCTAGGCCAGACGCCATGATGCGTGACATACGATATCCGTAACCGCCCGGTTTAGGCCGCCTTGCAATCTTCGGGCGGTGCTGGTGTCCAATTCCAAGGAAGCAATTCGTCGAGCCGGTTGATTTTGTGATCGTGGATGCGGCTGAGAACATCAGCGAGGTAGGCCTGCGGATTGAGCCCGTTCATTTTGGCGGTTTCGATTATGGTCATGGCGCGGGCGAGGGTTTCGCCGCCGGTGTCTGATCCGGCGAAGAGCCAGTTGCGGCGACCAACGCCGATTGGGCGCATGCGCCGCGCTCTGCTGCGTTGTTATCGATGGCCACGCGGCCATCGTCCAAGAACTGGGTGAAGGAGGACCAACGGGATAGTCCGTAGCGGAAAGCCTTGGCCAGATCGCTTTTGCCTGGGATGCGCGTCAGTTGAGCTTCGGCCCAGGCGTGGAAGGCCTCCACCTTTGGTTTGGTCTGTTGTTGCCGGACAGCATAGCGCTCGTCGGCAGGCAGGCCTTTGATGTCGCGCTCGATATCATAGAGCTGGCCAATGCGGTCGAGCGCGTCCTTGGCGATCTCGGATTTGGTGCCGGTCCAGATGTCGTGGAAGTCGCGCCGCAAGTGTGCCCAGCAAGCCGCTTCACGGAATTGGGCTCTGCCATCGGCGCGTGCCTCATAGAGAGCTTTGAAGCCGGTGTACGCATCGGCCTGCAGGATACCCGTACTATTCTTCAAAT
>NZ_VCNK01000080.1 GCF_006265095.1 Phaeobacter sp. B1627 | reverse complement strand
CAAGTTCGGACGCAGCGCCGCTTTGCGTTCTCAGCGTCCAATCTCCGGAACATTCGCGGCAAAGGTGGCGAAAAATGACTGCTGCAAGCGCATCAAAAACGGTCGACGCCGCGCCCGCGGCAATGTTAGCCCCAACAGCCAGCGCTCTTTCCCCATAGGTCGCAACCAACCCCCGCGGCTTCCTCCTTCCGAGGTTTGTCAACGCGGGCCGCACGCAGCGCGAGAAGGAAATGCTGCACCACGGCCCGCATCGAAAAACCTTCAGGTTTGCAGACATTAGCCGCAGTTGCGAGAGCTTCATGTCAGAGAGGAACAAGCGGCCATTCACCGCCCCTTTGATCATTGCGTCGAAGCTGCACAATGCATCAACGGCAGCAATGCGCAGAAAAAGCCCTTTGCAAAGTCGGGGAGATCGGACACGATTTCTGGCCGGACCGGCCCAAAACGGACATCGCATAGACCGTCAAGCGCTGCAATGCAGCTTCACCAGACCGGACCTTCGCTGCGATCGCAAAATTCGCAGCATGCCGAATTCACAGACCGCGGACGAAGCCGACGTTCGTTCTAAGCGTACCAATGTTCGGTTCAAGGAACCTTCAAACAAGCGGTGGTTTTCGGGAAGGTGGCGACGATGCAGCGAAAGTCGATATTAAAGGGCAACCTTATTAACTTCTGTCGCTACGGGAGCGTCGCCATAATAACCAAGAAAACAAATTGATCACAAGCAAACTACTAAGTGACGGTACAATTGCGGCCATGCCAGCATCCTGCCCAAAGACAACGCTAACAATAATTTTCAGGACTGTACCAACGTTGATAAGAGCCAGACCATACCAAGGGTTTCGCTGCCAGAACGCATAGAAAAAAAGTCCTAGAAAAACAAAAACACCAAAAATAAATGTGACTAGGGGCAGCTTGCTGGTGTTCGTAAAGAATAACTGCTTTTCCCACTCCAGATACTCACTGACAGAAGGCGGAACTGTGGCTGGTGCATCAAACCAAAATAGGCTGGTAGCCAAAAGGGCCATAAATCCAGCTACATGCCACACCTTTCGACGGTAAGCATAGTAAGCCGCTGGGATCATAAAAAGCGGGCGCGAATACCACGAAAATTGGTTTTGATGACGGTCCCAAACCCACGCACCCATATCCGCACCTGAGAAATATGCAGCGGAAAAAATGATCGCCGAGTATAATAGAATAAGCCCTACAAGCCACAGAACGAGCCGATCTAGCGTTTGACGGCCAACTGTAGCTGACATGCGTTTGGCTCCAGCCAAGAAAAATTGATAGTGAAGACAGCGTAGAACCGCCCACTTGATCCGACAACCGTTTCCTCTGTTCAAGAAGCCCTGACTTTTTGGGACATGCAAAAACTAGGCTGATTGGCGCTGTGAAACCTCGTTGAAAACCGACGTGGTTCTTGAAGTTTATCGGTTCTTATCTCGAAAGCAGACACCCGTACCAACCGCAGCATCCGTAACTCTGGGCTCAGAGCCGCCGTTCTCCGCACCGGCACACCAGGCCGGTACTGAGGCAGGAGGTCAAGGTCGGGAGAGCGGACTTTACTGCCGCCCACTTTCTGGAGCTCAACGGCTGCTTTGACAGTAAGATCGAAAAGCTCTTTCCATCAGATCTTGGCGCGAAGAAGGTGACTGAAATAGTAGGATTTTATGACCTTCAGCAAGGAGAGACTGCCGGGGAGAGAGCGTTATTATCGACAGTAAATTGAAAGACGAGACTTCCTCGGCAAAAGTGTCGGGATCATATCGAAACTGTTCCTTGGCTCTCCTCACGCAAACGGAAACTGAGTCCATGCCGAAGGATTCCCTGATGAAGTTTGCGGTGGAGCGAACTGTATTTGCGAAGAAATCTTCCGGCGAAATGCCGACTGCGAAAAAGCAGGTCAGAGCAATAGTGGTTCCAAAAAAATAACCTCGCACGTTCTCCTTTAAAAAGTTCCATACGCTGCTCCGAGGACTCCCCCAAAAACGTTGGCATACTCGAAACAGTCCCTCGGGCAACAAATACAGCATTCCGAAGGCCACAATGATCTCGATAAGCGGAACATAGAATTTTATCACCTTAAATCCCTCTATAAAATCGACAGCAGTGGCAATAAACGTAGATTTAGACGTTCGCCGCAAGCCCAGCATAACGTACTTTGGGCTCACAGCTGTCTTACGGCATTGCAGCAGCAGGGTTGTAGCAAAATCGCATGCAAGCCCTGCTGCTGGATGACGGCTGTCAGCCCAACCACGACATTCGTGCAGGGCGCAGCGCAGGCTCTGCCGCAAGAGCGAGAGGTTTCCCAAGAGCGGACCTTCGGGTCCGCTCAGCTGACCAGGGCGATGCTGAGATCATTGCAGACGTCAGCGAAGCGCAGTAAGCTGAGTTTGCAAAGTTTGGCCGTTGCGCGAAACCCGCCATTGGGCAAAGATGTAGCCAACAACGGCTCCGAGCCCTTTTTGACGACTTTCTGCGTTGCCGCGAATGTCGGCTAGCGAGGTACTGACCTTCAACCGGGGATTTTAATGATGCAAATCGTTTGCTTCTACTTTAGATTTTGCTGACTTGAAAAGTTTATGGGGATCAGATTGTGGACGCGAAAAAAATTGGATCGATATCCGACTCACAGGCATTCCTTGTTGAGTTATTTCCGAATGCTGATCATTCAGAGGATTACCTATTCGGATACCTTTCAAGATACACTGGCTACTTGTGCAAAAGCATTTGGCAAGGCAATGTTCGTGAGAAAGACTTCATTAGAGCAATCTCGTGGATTTTTGCAATCTGCTCCAAGTCTGAAATTAGCCTTGAAGACAGTCTTCTTCAGCGGTTTCCAAGCGTTTGTCCTTACTGCATAGCTTCGCCTTGCCAGTGCTTAGAGACCAATAAAGCTCCGGTAGCATATGTTCCGGCCTACAAAATACAGGAAGAACTTGAAGCGAAGGCAATGGTTCTTCGAAACGCAGGCACCATTTTGGATTTCGATGCGGCAATATCGATCCTTTCCAAGGTGTATCCAAACAACAAAGTTATTTGGACTTATGGCGGCCCATGGAGGCACCTCGTGAAGATCCAAGAGGAGACTTCAGAAGTGCATGAAGCACTTTGCGGCGTCATGGAAGATAAGTTACCGAAATCGTTGCTAGGCGAAGAGGTCGCAGATACTCTTGCTTGGGTGTTGTCAGCATGGAGCATCGTATTCCCTGACAAGAGCCTGAACGAAAGCTTTATTGTCTATTATCAGCGTGGCTGCCCAGTTTGTTTAAAGGCAGTGTGTTTTTGCTCCAAGCGTGCCGAAAGATCTTCAGCGTTCATTTCCTCAGATGCACTTGATGAAATCGGCTCGCAAGTTGAAGAGCTTTCCACGATGTTTCAAGATCACAAAGAAGAGTTGCTAGAACTCCAAAAATCGCTGCAAGCTGCGTCTAGTGAGCAGAGCGAACCAGTTGCAACAAATGCAGTCAAGCAGACCAAGAATACGATCGAGCGGCTTGAAAGCGGGCTTGAAGCAACTGATCGCAACGCAAAACGAGCAGCGTCGATTTTTGGGTCAATTTCCAAATTACTTGAGGGTTTTTTGTCCTAGCTCGATTTAAGATAATCTCTAGGGCGGACATTGGTGCCGCACAACCGAACGACAAGTTAGTCCGCATCTTACCAGTTTGCGACCCACGTGGCCAAGGTCAGCTATCGCAGGATCGTGCCAATGGCTGTTGGGCAGCTTTGGGCTGGCTGGCGTCATCTGACGGCGGAGACCAGGTGCGGTATCGTTGCAAGTGTGGTGCTGCACCGCCGCAAGGCAGCTTCAGCCCCAATGGCAGTCATTCGTGCCGCCGTTAAGGGAGGGAAGTGCAGGCCTCGACGATCACATCCAACACTTTCTCCATCTTCTCGAAGGGGTAGTCGTCAGCACGGGTTGTTCTGAGGAACTCGTCTTGCTGGGCGGTAATCCCCCCATTTTTA
>NZ_VCNK01000008.1 GCF_006265095.1 Phaeobacter sp. B1627 | reverse complement strand
ACCGAGACCGAGACCGAGACCGAGACCGAGACCGAGACCGAGACCGAGACCGAGACCGAGACCGAGACCGAGACCGAGGATAGGAGTGCGGACCAATCCATGCCCTTGCCCGTCATCCAGGAGCGCATTGTAGAAAAACGCGGGGGCTTCGGCACCGCTCTGCTCGGAGGAGTAGTTGCTGCGCTGATCGGATTTGTCGCCGGGAAGGGGCAGTTTCTGGATAGCTTCTTGCCGCCATCGCTGCGTGACACCCCCGTAAATCTGGAACCTCTTGAGACGGCGCAGGCGACGATGACATCAGAGCTTGCGCGTCTGCGCAGCTCCGTGGCGGAGATTGATGTCCCTGATCTGGGTCCGATTCTTGCCCGCGTCGATGCGCTCGAAGCCGCAGTGAACGACCAAAGCGCGCAACAAGACGCGACCGATGCCAGCGCCGAGATGGAGCAGACCCTTCGCGCGCTTTCTGACAAGGTGGCAGAGTTGGAATCGCGCCCCCTCACAGCAAGCCTGTCCGAGGATGTCGTCGCCGGATTTGAGGCAGAACTGGAACGCGTGCGCGACAGCCTGAGCGAACAGCAGGCCGAGGTGGAACGGATGGTCGCAGAAGCACAGGACATGGAGCGGATCAGCGCCGAAGCCGCACGTATTGCATCCGCGCAATCCGTGGTGGCAAGATTGCGATCTGCGCTTGATGCCGGCCTGCCGTTTTCCGGGCTGTTGGACGAACTTTCACAGCTTCAGGTCTCCGTTCCCGACGCGCTGAAGACCGTAGCGGACACTGGTGTCGCCACTTTATCGGGGTTGCAGGACCAGTTTCCGCCTGTCGCCCGGAGCGCACTCGCGGCCGCGCGTGAAGAGACGAAAGATACGGGCAGCCTGCTTGATTTCATGCAACGCCATCTTGGTGCGCGATCAGTCGTGCCCAAGGAGGGGGATGATCCTGATGCGATCCTGTCCCGTGTGGGGGCTGCGGTGAACGAAGGCCGTATTGCAGAGGCCCTGCAGGAGCTGACCAACCTACCCGAGGCAGGTCAGGCCGCTGTTTCCGAATGGCAAATGGCTGCCAAAACCCGTCTTGACGCAGAAGCCGCCACCGTAGCTCTGTCGCAAAGCCTGAACGCCAATTAAGGACGCTGCCATGCTCTGGTCATTGTTAAAGATTCTTGTTTTCGTTTCGATTGTCGCACTGCTTGCTTTTGGCGCAGGTGTGTTGATGGAAACTGCCGGCGGCGTGCAGATAACGGTCGCGGGCACGGAATACACACTTGGGGCGCTGACCTCTGTTCTCGCTTTGCTGGGTTTGATGCTGGCCACCTGGCTGTTGTTCAAACTGCTGTCATTGCTGGTTGCGACGCTGCGGTTTCTGAATGGCGACGAAACCGCGCTGTCGCGGTATTTTGACAAGGGGCGGGAGCGGCGTGGATATCAGGCGCTTGCTGACAGCCTGATGGCGCTGGCCGTCGGTGAGGGCCGCACGGCTCTGTCCAAAGCCGCGCGTGCCGAACGCTATCTGCAGGATCCGGCGCTTACCGATCTGGTTGTTGCCCAGGCTGCCGAGATGGCCGGAGACACCCGAAAGGCATCAGAGGCATACAAGAGGCTGCTAGCTGACCAGTCCACCCGCTTTGTGGGGGTGCGCGGAATCATGAAGCAGAAACTCTCGGAAGGCGATACCGAGACGGCCCGACATCTGGCCGAGAAAGCGCTGGCTCTCAGGCCGAAACACGAAGAAGTTCAGGATACTTTGTTGCGACTGCAGGCGCAGGCAGAGGATTGGGCCGGCGCGCGCCAGACGCTGGCCACCAAACTCAAGACAGGCACTTTGCCACGTGAAGTTTTCAAACGGCGCGATGCTGTGCTGGCTCTGTCTTCGTCCAAGGCACTGTTGTCAGAGCTTGCCACGCCCGAGCAGCAGGAACAGGCCATCGAGGCCAACCGGTTGTCGCCGGATCTGGTTCCCGCAGCTGCGCTCGCGGCGCGTGGATATATAGCCAAAGGCAAACCGCGCAACGCGGTTCGCATCCTCAAAAAAGCCTGGGAGGCGCAGCCCCATCCGGATCTGGCGCAGGCCTTTGCCGAAATCGTCCCGGATGAATCGCCCCAGGACCGGGTGAAGCGCTTTGAACCGCTGCTGAGGCTCAAACCTGATCATGATGAAACCAGGCTTGTGCGCGCAGAACTGCTGATCGTGGCCGAGGATTTCCCGGGGGCGCGCCGCGCGCTGGGCGATCTTGTGGACCGTGCTCCGGATGCCCGGGCGCTGACGCTGATGGCCGCGATCGAAAAGGGGGAAGGCGGGGCCGATGTGCTGGTCCAGGGGTGGCTGACGCGCGCTCTGACGGCGCCGCGCGGTCCGCAGTGGGTTTGCGATAGCTGCAACCATATCCACGGCGAGTGGATGCCCGTGTGCGAAAACTGCGCGAGCTTTGACACCTTGACCTGGAGGCGTCCGGAGGTGACCGAACATAGCTCTGCCAGTGGGGCAGCAATGCTTGCTCTGATGACCGGGAACAACAATGCGTCGCAGGGTGCGATCGCAATTCTGGAACCGGATCTGACCGACAGCCAGGACAGTCCGGGCGGCCCGGAGATTGATAACGAGGCCGTCGATGATAGCGGAAAACCGTAGCTTTCCGGATGTGAGATTGGTCGCCTGTTCGTTGAAAGCGGCGACGCGTTGAGCGTTTCCCCATCGCAACACAGGCGCGGCGATGGGGGTTTTTATGATGCTGCCGGTCTTCAGAGATCGGGGAGGGCCCTGCGTACTTCGCGGGCGATAATCACCGTCAGAACAGCTTTGATTATGTCGCCCGGCACGAAGGCGATGGACCCGGTGAACGCCTGTCCGAGGGTCAGATCAGCGACTTGAGCCAGCCATGGAACCCCCAGCAGATAGACAACTCCGACGCCGCCGATGAGGACGTAAATCAGCGACAGCAGAAACGGGGGGCGTCCGGCGTGGCGATCGAACAGAAACCCGATCACAAATGCGCCAATCGGAAAGCCAAGTAAAAACCCGCCTGAGGCGCCAAAGAACACGCCCGCGCCGCCGCGCCCTCCGGCCAGGAGTGGCAGACCGATAGCCACCAGAGCCAGAAACAATACGATCGCCAGGCCGCCACGTTTGGCTCCCAACAATGCGCCGGCGAGCATAATACCCATCGATTGGGCTGTGATCGGGACGCCGGTTGCCAGGGTGATCTGGGGAATGAGCCCAAGAGCTGCCGTCAGAGCCGCAAACAGGGCAATATAGACGGTATCCTTAGTGGTCATTTTCTTTCCTTTGTGTTGCATGTGGTGTGTGGATTTCACGATCCGCGCGCGTCAATCGCATCAGAGACTTCGTCTGCCATTCGGATGGTGCGTATGATTGCGGGGATCGCCAGTGAGAGGATGTTGCGATCCAAGCCGCGGGCGCGTTGCGCCTCTCTCACGTCGTGGACGACATGGGACAGGACCGGGATGAAACGCAGCGTGAGAGAAATCGCGAGACTGACGCGCTCTGGATTCACTCCGATGCGGCGCAATGGCCCAAGTCCTGCGTTTATACCATCGATCATATCGCTGGATCTTGTGGTCAGGGTCAGAAGACCGGCAAGCATGAGCAAGACGGCAAGCCGGATCAGAACATACAGCCCGATAATCCAGCTGTTGAATATGACCTGGGCTGCGAAGATCAAGCCGAACACCCATACGGCCGGCCGGATCTGTCCCCAAGCCCGGGAGAGCGGCAAGCCTGCAATACGGTACAGGACCAACGTGGCGGCCAGCATTGCGGTTGAAAAACCGATGTGATCCACAGCGAACAATGCGCTGCCGACCGCGGCAAGACACAGGATCTTCCACCCGGGTTTGAGCATGTGGACCGGCGATGTGCCCGCCTGGTAGAGATCAAGCATCCTGCATGGCCTCGATATAGCGGCGCAGGGCCGTGTCCGGATGATCGTCGGCCACGACCCGACCCTCATCAAACACGATGACGCGGTCAAAATCCGACACAAGATCAAGGTCATGGGTGACGACGATCGCGGTCTGGCTCAGGGATGCGATAGCCTGCTGAACCTTCAGTTTGTTCCTGAGGTCAAGCAGGGTCGTGGGTTCGTCAAAGACGATGTAACGGGGCTCCATGACGAGGACGCCGGAAATGGCGAGCAACTGTTTCTGGCCACCACTAAGCGTATGAGAGGGTTGGTGCCGGAGTCCGATCAAATCGTAGCGTTGCAGGATATTCTGAACCTTTGCCTCGCGCTCGGCTGGGGACAGACCATGGTTCTTCAAACCATAGGCCACGTCCTCTTCCACGATTGGAAACACGATCTGATTGTCGGGGTTCTGAAAGACGAACCCTACGCTCTGTCGGATTTTGCGGCCATCCGACCGGGAGTTCAGCCCGTCTACCAAAACCTGACCATCGGTCGGAAGATGGAGACCATTCAACAGCCGAGCGAAACTGCTCTTGCCACTGCCGTTGCTACCCACAATGGCGATACGCCGTTCCGAGAGTGTGAGCGAAATGTCCCGTAGCACGCTACGCCCACCCAAGGTCAAACTGACATTTTGGACATCAATCATTGGCCGATGTACCTCGCCCGCATCTGCGGATCTCGGAGTGGTGAACATATTGCGCGCTATAGAGGATCGGATGATAAATGCCAATAATATATTATCTATAAAATACCGGTCGGTGCAGAAGACCCTCCCCCACCGATGTCCTCGGGTGCGATGGCGACTGATTTCACAATCGCAAAAGCCTGGGTTCCGGGTGCAAGGCCAAGCAGGTTTGCGGATCTCTGCGTGATGCGCGCGACAATCGGACCCGATTGCGTTTGCAGGGTTACAAGCGCCCCGGGACCCTCTCCTGCCCGAATGGAGCCGACGGTGCCGGGTATCACGTTGAGGGCCGACAACCCTTCCGGCATGCGATTGGACAGGATGACTTCATGGGCGGAGATCCTCATGCGCATCCGCGTGCCGATGGGCCTGTCGACGCGGGGGACAAACAGCGCCACGCCGCCTGCGTCCAGCTCGCTCAGCCCGTCTTCATGATGGCTGACCAATGTTGCCTGCAATACCGAGCCGACGCTGCGAACACCGGTCGGAACCACGTTGGGATCCGACAAAACCTCGCTTGCGGGTCCGACTTGCGTCACGCGCCCGCCATCCAGCACAACGACAGTTGTTGCCAGCCGTGCGACCTCGGCCGCGGAGTGGGTCACGTAGAGGATCGGCACACCCATCTCATCTCGGATGCGTTCGAAGTATGGCAGGATTTCCAGTTTGCGGGGCAAATCGAGCGCAGCAAGCGGTTCATCGGCCAGGATCAGGTCAGGGGAGGCCAAGAGCGCCCGACCGATTGCGACACGTTGTTTTTCACCACCTGACAGATGCGCCGGATATTGGTTGAGCAGGGATCTCAGGCCAAGCATTTCGATGACCTGATCCTGATCGCCGGTGCGGCCCCGTGCGGGGATCAGGCGGCGGCCGTAGAACAGGTTCCTTTGGACCGAGAGGTGTGGAAACAGGCGGGCATCCTGGAATATATACCCCAATCGCCGCTTGCGGGGAGGTAGAGAGATCCTCGAAGCGGCATCAAACAGAACGGTTTCGCCGACCTTTATCTGCCCCCGGTCCGGTTTCAAAAGACCCGCAACTGCGTTGATCAGGGTTGTCTTGCCCGATCCAGACCTGCCAAAAATTACCGTCAGCCCCGATGGAACCGAAAACGTCGCATCGAGGGTAAATCGCCCTTGCTGAAGGCAGAGGTCTATCTCGATCTTCATGTCCGTGTCAGGCCCGAGGCAAGTCGACGGTTCAGAAACTCGGACAGAAGAAGCGCCGAGAATGACAGAACCACAGAGACCAAAATCAATTTGAGCGCCGGTCCTTCACCGCCGGGAACTTGTAAAAGCGCGTAGATCGCCGAAGGCAAGGTCTGGGTCTCGCCGGGGATATTCGCGACGAAAGTAATCGTGGCGCCGAACTCTCCCATCGCTTTTGCAAAGGCCAGCGTTGATCCTGCCAGCAGCCCCGGGAGAGCCAGAGGAAGCGAAACGCTCATGAATATCCACGCGGGTGACGCGCCGAGCGTGGCGGCGGCCCGTTCCAGACCGGGATCAATCAGCTCGAACGAGAGCCGCAAAGACCGAACCAGCAAGGGGAACCCCATGATGCCCGCCGCGAGCGATGCCCCGGTCCAGCGAAAGGCGACGGTTAATCCGAGAGGTTCGAGCAAACGTCCGATGGGCCCCATTGGCCCGAAGGTCAGAAGCAGCAAATAGCCCGTAACGACAGGCGGCAGGATGAGCGGCAGATGAACCAGCCCATTCAGGATCTGCTTGCCCGGAAATGTCCGGCGCGCAAGAATATAGGCCACCAGTATCCCGAAGGGGAGGCTGATCAGCGTCGCCCAGAAGGCGACTTTTATCGACAGGCGGACCGCAAGCCACTCATTGGGGCCAAGCCAAAAGTAGCTCTCCTGCATCAGCTGGATTTCAAGGGCAAAAACCCTTGTCCGACAAAGCGTTGCTGAGCGAGCGGAGAGTGAAGGAACTTCAGGAAAGCATCCCCGGCATCCGAAGATCTGAGTGCGGCGACGGGGTACACAATGGGGGGGTGTATGCGGTCATCAATATGTAGCGCGATCGTGACCCGGGGCTCTGCGGTGGCGTCGGTGGCATAAACGATACCATATGGCGTCGCTCCGCTCGCAACAAGCGCCAGCGCTGCGCGAACATTGTCTGTTTCCGCGACAAAGGGCACAAGCGCTTGCCAGATCCCGGAGGATTGCAACGCCGATTTGCCATAAATCCCGGCAGGAACCGCATCTGTTTGAGCCATGGCGAGGCGCCTCTGGCCTAGTGCTGCCGGCAATTCTGACAGGGTTTGTAGCCCCTCTTCTCCCTGAGCTGACACGATAACCAGCTGGTTTCGAAACAAATCTTCCCGGCTGCCGTCAACCAACAGGTCTTTTTCGTCCAGATAATCCATCCACGCCTCATTGGCGGAGAGGAAGATATCGGCAGGGGCGCCCAAGGAAATCTGTCGGGCCAGAGCCGAAGATCCCCCATAGGATGCCAGCACGGTATGCCCCGTCCCCCGTTCAAAGTCCTCGATCGTCTCGTCCAGCGCCGTTTTCACGCTCGCGGCCGCAAAGATACGAAGTGTATCCGCCAACGTCGGCTGTGGTCCTACACTTATCGCGCCTAGCACCAGAAGTAGGAGCTGTATGTATAGATATGGGTTTTTAACCGTCATATGATCCAACCAATCCGGCGCTTCCCTTCCGAACCTATGAAGCCGCTCCAAGGGGTGCAACGTATATATTCAACGGGAAAATGCAGACTTCGACCCTGCTGGGCCGGTCTCCTCCACCGTCTCACGCGTCACGCCGGTTCGATGCGATCGGTTTTCGCAGGCGGGTGCCACGCAATCCTGTCCGGGACGGGAGAAAAATCATCTTGCTTCCGCCCCATTATTGTACAAATGTGCAGTAAGCATGTGGAGCTTTGAATGCCTGACAGCAAACCAAAATTTCGTCGCGAAAGCCCAGAGCAACGCCGGGTTCAGTTGATCGAGGCCACCCTGAGGGTGATTGCCCGAAAAGGCGTATCGGCCGCGACGGTCAGGGAAATATCTGCCGAGGCTGGGGTCGCATTCAGTCTCATTCGACATCACTTTAACACCAAAGAAGACCTGATGTATGCGGCCTATGCCTATCACATGCGAAAAATGGCGCAGGCGTCACTCGCGGCGGCGACCGACATGGGTCGCCCGCTGAAAGACCGGATCAGGCAGTGCATTCGGGACACGCTTTCGCCCCCGGTCACGGATGGCGCCGCGCTTCAGGTCTGGGCGGGGTTCATTCAGATGGTGCCACATGATGCACGTATGAAGCAGATCCACATGGAGACCTACCTTGGGTTTCGGGATGCTCTGGAACCCCTGATTATTGAGGCTCAGGCAGCTCAGAAACAACCAGCGGAGCCAGCCCTCGTTGAGCAAAAGGCCATCGCCTGCAACGCCGTGCTGGACGGGCTTTGGCTTGAGGGCTCCATGCTTCCGGATATGCTGCCGACCGAGCAATTGATCGCCGTCGCCGAGTTCGCGATTTTCGCCATACTAGGGCCCATCGATCTGGATTGAGCACGGGTCAAATTCTCCCTCCACAAGGACACGATCAATGAAAACGGTTGGACAGGCGCTCGCCCGAAATCTCGTTGCGCGGGGTGTCGAGATTGTCTTTGGCATCCCCGGAGTCCACACGATCGAGCTCTATAGGGGGATCGAGGGCGCTGATATCCGGCATATTACACCGCGCCATGAGCAGGGCGCGGGCTTTATGGCCGATGGCTATGCGCGGGTTTCCGGTAAACCCGGGGTGGTGTTTGTGATCACCGGTCCTGGTCTGGTGAACACTCTGACGGCCATGGCGCAGGCCCGTGCGGACAGTGTGCCCATGTTGGTGGTCACTGGGGTAAACAGGCGCGACAGTCTGGGCAGAGGTCTTGGATTGCTGCACGAACTGCCTGACCAGCTTGGCCTGTCCGCCACTGTTGCAAAACATTCGGAACGCATAAGCTCGGCTGATGATCTTGAGAATGCCCTGATCCGGTCCTTCGATGCGCTGCGGGGACGGCCCGCGCCGGTTCACATTGAGGTCCCGACCGATGTAATGCCCCTGGAGGGACCAGAACGCCTGTCTGGCAACCGTCCAGGAACGCCCGCGCAGCCAGACCTGCAGGAGATTTTTGAACATCTTTCCCAAAGCCGCCGACCGGTGATCCTGGCTGGTGGCGGGTGCCGCCGACAGGATGCGGCACTCAGATGTCTTTCTGAAAAGCTGGACGCTCCGGTTGTGCAGACGGTGAATGCCCGAGGGTTGATGCATGCTCATCCGCTCATCGTTGCCGCCAGCCCATCGCTGAAATCGGTGCGCGCGTTGCTGGAGGAGGCGGATTGCGTTCTGGCGCTTGGTACAGAGCTGGGCCCGACCGACTACGATATGTACGCCACCGGCACCTACCCGGAGATGGCGAACCTGATCCGGATCGATATTTGCCCAGAGCAACTCTCCCGCCACCCGGCCCGGGCCGTTTTGGAAGGGGATGTAGACATTTGCCTGCCCCTTCTTGCGGCGCATGCAAAGGCCAAGACAGCATCAGACGGCGCGGCCCGCGCGGATGCGTCCAGAAGGGCAGCCCGCGACGAAGTCGAACGACTGGCTCCGGGCTACGGCCAGTTGATTTCGCAAGTTGAAACGCTGCGCGCCGCCCTGCCCGGATCTGTGATGGTCGGCGACTCGACGCAGGCGGTGTATGCCGCAAACCTGGCCTACGATCATGACCGACCGGGCGGCTGGTTCAACGGAGCAACCGGTTTTGGTGCGCTTGGATACGCGATCCCTGCCGCGATTGGCGCGGCTCTTGCGGATCCCGGTGCCCCGGTTATCGCCTTGATGGGCGATGGAGGGGCTCAGTTCACCCTGCCGGAGTTGGGGGTGGCCAGCGATGAAAATCTTCCCATTCTGTTTGTGGTCTGGAACAACAACGCTTTCCTTGAAATCGCAAATTCGATGGAAGACGCGGGGATCTCGGCCACCGGATGCCATCCGGGCGCACCAGATTTCGGTGCAATCGCATCCGCATATCGATTGCAGTACAGGTGCACATCGCCAACGGAACTCGCCGAAGCCCTCGCCGATCTCTTGCCGCTCAAGGGGCCAACGTTGCTGGAAATCGATATGGTAGCTTCGGTCTGATTTGGCACCTGAGGACCGTCCGATGGCACCTCTGCCCGTATGACCGCCGGAAACTGCGCCGGGCCCTACATATGGGCCGGCCTGTCCTTCGGCGTTGATCATACGGAGAAACTGATGCGTGACTATTGCGGACAGTGACAAATTTTGGGTTGGCAAACTGCCACATACCGGCGATCTTAGCCCGGTACAGCGCACGCCTGATGCGCAGATGGGGAGGAAAATCATGAAGAAATTTCTAGGGCTGACGGCTGTCGCGACACTGAGTTGTGCTTTTGCAGCAGAGGCAATGGCGACAGAATGGAACGTGTCGGTTTGGGGAAAGCGCCGCGCCTTCACCGAACATGTTGAGAAACTGGCTGAGCTGGTTTCCGAAAAGACCGACGGCGCCTTCACCATGAACATCAGCTACGGTGGCCTGTCGAAAAACCGTGAGAACCTTGATGGGATCTCCATCGGTGCGTTTGAAATGGCGCAGTTCTGTGCGGGGTATCACCGCGACAAGAACCGGGTGATTACGGTACTGGAGCTGCCTTTCCTCGGCGTTTCCAATCTGGAAGAAGAAGTCGCTGTATCTGCGGCGGTTTACAACCATCCAGCAGCCACAGAAGAAATGGCGCAATGGAACGCCAAACTGCTGATGACCTCCCCGATGCCGCAATACAACCTCGTCGGCACCGGCACGCCCCGGGATGAGCTTGCGGAGTTCGAAGGAATGCGTGTCCGCGCCACCGGCGGGATTGGTGAGGCCTTCAAGGCCGTCGGGGCCGTTCCGACATCTGTGACCTCCTCCGAAGCCTATCAGGCCATGGAATCCGGTGTTGTGGACACTGTTGCCTTCGCACAGCACGCCCACCTGAGTTTCGGCACGATCAACCGCGCTGAGTGGTGGACCGCGAACCTCAATCCCGGCACTGTCAACTGCCCCGTGGTTGTCAATATAGACGCCTACGAAAGCCTGTCCGATGCAGAGCGCGAGGCGCTGGATAGCTCGGTGCCCGAAGCATTGGATTATTACCTGTCCAACTACGGCGAGCTGCTGAAGAAATGGGACGAGGTGCTGGCTGAAAAAGGTGTCGAGAAAGTCGAGCTTTCAGACGAGGTCATCGCTGAGTTCCGCGCTCAGGCGGCGGATCCCATCCGCGAGGCCTGGATCAAAGACATGGAAGCTCAGGGTCTTCCGGGACAGGAATTGTATGATCTTGTAACCGAGACACTTGCCGCCCATCGCAGCGGCAACTGATCGCCATCGGGAATGCGCCGGGCTCGGGCCGAGTTGTCCGAGGCCGGCGTATTTGCGTTCTCAAACACTCAACCCCACATTGAACGGACACAGGAATGGCAGGCTCATCCACCGTGCTCAGCGACTCCAGCCTGCTCTCCAGGCTGGACAGGGCGCTGTTGCCAATCGAACGCGCTACGGCACTCGCCAGCGGAGTAGCAGCATTCTCGCTCATGTTTCTCGCGGCATATTCTGTAGCGGGGCGTCAGCTTGACCGGACATTTCTGGCTCCGCTTTTCGACAAGATTGGGCTGATGGACGGGCCATTGCCCGGCTACGTCGACTATATCGAAACCCTGATGCCGCTGATTGCGATCCTGGGCGTTTCCTACGTTCAGCGCGAGGGTGGGCACATCCGCATGGATATCCTGGTGGGGCGCCTGCACGGACGGGCCCTGTGGTTGTTTGAATTTATCACCGTCCTGTGCATGCTCGTACTTGTTTTGGCTCTGGTCTGGGGCTCGTGGGCCCATTTTGACCGGTCTTTCGACTGTGCACGCCCCTTGTGTTCCCGGGACAGCTCGATCGACATCGGCCTGCCGATCTGGCCGTCCAAGCTGATTGTGCCTGTTGCCCTGACCATTCTGTCCGCACGCTTGATCCTGCAGCTCATGGCCTATGCACGCGCATTCTTTCTCAATATCGACTCCCCCCCCGCTGTTCCCCTGATCCAATCCATCGCTGATCAGGCGGCAGCCGAGGCAGAGCAACTCAAGGAGGGGTCGAAATGAGTGAAATTCAAATCGGCATCTGTGTCACCGGTGGCATGCTGTTTCTGGTCATTCTTGGTATGCGAGTTGCCTTTGCCGCCGGTTTGGCAGGGTTCATAGGCCTTGTCTGGCTGCGTTGGAGCGGTTTCGGATATGATCCGGAACGCTTCACCAAAGCGGTGGAGATCAGCGTCAAAATCGCCGGGCAGGTTCCACACTCGAAGGTCTCCAGCCAGGCTCTGAGCTTGATCCCGACGTTCATCCTCATCGGCTATCTCGCCTATTATGCGAAGCTGACAGGCGCTTTGTTCGAAGCGGCCAAACGATGGATCGCCTGGGTTCCTGGCGGCCTGGCAGTATCGACTGTCTTTGCAACAGCGGGCTTTGCGGCTGTCTCTGGCGCGTCGGTTGCCACGGCTGCGGTCTTCGCAAGAATTGGCATCCCTGAAATGCTTGCGGCAGGATACAACAAACGTTTCGCAGCGGGCGTGGTGGCTGCGGGGGGCACGCTGGCTTCGTTGATCCCGCCCTCTGCAATCTTGGTGATTTACGCAATCATCGTGGAGCAGGACGTTGGAAAGCTTCTGCTTGCTGGATTTATCCCCGGAGCGTTCTCTGCCGTCGTCTATGCCGGTCTGATCATTGCGATCGCCATGATTTTCAAATCCGTCGGCCCCCCGGTGACGGGTTACACATGGAAGGAGCGCTTTGTGTCTCTTCCTCCGGCACTGCCGATTTTTGCGGTCGTCGTGATCATCATCTTCTTCGTCTATAATCCCTTCGGCGAAGCCTGGGGGACCCCGACCGAAGGCGGTGCTGTCGGCGCCTTCATCGTGTTTGTCGTGGCGCTGATCAGGGGCATGCGGCTGCGCCAGCTGATCGACGCGCTGTTGGAAACGGCCAAGCTGACAGTGATGATCTTCACCATCATCTGGGGTGTCCTGATCTACGTCCGGTTCCTTGGGTTTGCCGACCTTCCGCATGCATTTGCAGATTGGATTGCCTCGCTGAATTCGCCCCCGATGCTCATCCTGATATGCATTTTGCTCGCATACGCGGTCCTTGGGATGTTCATGGACGCAATCGGCATGCTGCTCCTGACCTTGCCGGTCGTCTATCCCGCGGTCATGGCGCTGAATGGCGGTGAAACCGTCTCTGCGGCGGAGTCTGCTTTCGGAATGTCGGGGCCGATGTGCGCAATCTGGTTCGGGATACTGGTGGTGAAAATGGCAGAGTTCTGTCTGATCACGCCTCCGATCGGCCTGAATTGTTTTGTGGTTGCCGGGGTTCGCGATGACCTTTCGGTGCAGGATGTATTCCGGGGCGTCACCCCGTTCTTTGTGGCAGACGCTGTGACCATTGCTTTGCTTGTCGCTTTCCCAGCGATCGTTCTCTGGCTGCCGAGCTTGGCCTAGCAGGCTTGCCAAGTTGCCGGATGGCCGATTCCCCTGACTCTGGAGTCGGCCATCCGGGGCAATGGTCGTGAAGTAGACGCAAAAAATTTCCACCTTCTGCGATTATAAGTATAGGCGGCCTCTTTTTTCATATCCGAAAGGAGTTCATTAATTCAATTCGACGACTCTTTCCTCTGAGAACGCCAGTTCTGGGGTGGTACAGTTCAGTTGGTTTCACTGGTTGCGAAACCGCGGTCCAGAAACGCCGCCTAGTATGAGTAGAGGTCAAGATATGTCCAAAGTACAATTGCCAGACTACGCGTTGACGTCCGGTGCAAAACCCGTGCTGCTGAACGTGCTATCCATAGATGATGACGAAATCGACCGGATGCGGCTTCTGAAAATTTGCCGAAAGGCAGGGTTGATGGTCGATTTTACCGAAGCCGCCAACCTGGCCGAGATGCGCGAATGTCTCGATATTGAGAGCTTCGACCTTGTTTTTATTGATCACAATCTTGGTATGGACACAGGGCTGGATGCCCTGGGCGTTCTGATGTCTCATGAAGATCAGGTGAGCGCTATCCCGATTATGCTCACCTCGTCGGTTGACTATCACATCGCTGTTGAGGCAATGCGCCGGGGATGCGCCGACTATATTGTCAAAGACGAGCTGTCTGTGGATGCGCTGATCAAATCAGTGACGTCGGCCATAGAGCGTCGCGCCTTGTACGGCGCCTTGACGGATGCGCGTGCATCAGAGTCGGAACTGAAATCGGTCTTTGAGCGCTTTATGGTAAGTTGCGGTCCGGAAATGCGGGAGCTTCTCCGCCGCAGTATGATGGGCGTTCGCTCTGTCAAAATGCAGGCCCGCAGCGACGATTCAGTGGATCCCACGCTCCTGTCCAACCTGTCCATGTTTGAACGAAGCGCGAAAGATCTGGTTTGCTTCATGGATGACCTGGAGACCGTCGTTGGAGAGGGCAGACGTTTGACCGTCACCGAATTGCGCAGACGTATACAGTAGGCCGGACCTTCCAATTTTGAATTCCAGTGAAGATTGCAATTCAAAATTCCCGGATCGCCCTTACGGGCCCAGTATCGAAAAATATCGGTCACCTGTCGTCAAATTGAAATCACATGAACCTTTTCAAGTCTGCAACTGCGACGGTCTGGTTTCTATTGATGATGATAAAGGGAGACTGCAGGAAATGGCCGGAGCACCGAAAACCAAAACTGCATGAAATTGAAATTCGCGGGGTCTATCAGAGATTGAATACCTGAAATGTCCCCGCGTTCCGATCGCATGGATTTGCCGATTAAATACCGGTGTTGAATAAAGCCCAGGTCACCTCTGGTTCGATACTGAGACGAACATCACAACCAAACGGGGTATTGAGATGGATGATAAAAGCTTGCTCATCGTTGATGACGACAGTGGTGATCGCAAACTTATGCGACGGCATTTATCTTCTCTCTACCCGAACGCAAAAATTCTGGAAGCTGAGAACGGGGACGCTGCTTTAGAATTCAAAGAAGAAGACATTCAGGTCATATTTCTGGATTATCTTCTCCCTGGGGTTTCCGGAATAGATTTGCTTTCCAGTTTTTTTCGGCATTGGCCTCGATCCGTAATTTTCATTATGACCGGACAAGGCGATGAAGAAATCGCAAAAAGTGCGATTCTCAGCGGCGCCGCGGATTACATTGCTAAATCTGCTATCCATCCCGGCGCTCTTCATCGCATGGTCGGAAACGGATTGCAGGTTGCGCGGATGCGTTGGCGGATCGAGGAGCATCAAAAAGAGCTTCAACAATTCTCGGATGTCTTGGTCCACGATCTCAGGGCACCGATCCGTGCCATAAAGTTTCTGAGTGACCAGATACTTGAAGACTTCGAAGCGGGCGATCTAGACGAAGTCAAACGCGAATTCGACCTGATGAAACGGTCGGTAACCAAAATGTCAGATCTGATCGAGCGTCTCGCCAGCCATATCAATCCGCACAGCGAAGGAGCTCCAGAGTCGGTATCGGCGGATAGCCTGGTCGAATCTGCCTGTATGGCGGTCGCCCAGGACATTGCCAATTCCGACGCCCAGCTATCAGTTGATCTTCATGACCTTCAGGTCTTCTGCTTTCCACCGGATGTCTCGCAGTTGCTGCAGAATTTGATCGGAAACTCCATCAAATATCGGAATACAGAGCAGCCACAGATCCACATAAGCGCAAAGCCCATTAGCAGTGGCACCCAGTTTTCGATTGCCGACAATGGAATTGGCGTACCAGATGAGTATCAGGCCCGAATATTCGAGCCGTTCAAACGTTTGCAGCGCAGCAGTGATCTACCTGGCAGTGGTCTCGGCCTTGCCACTTGCGCGAAAATTGCCAAGCGCCACAACGGTGAAATATGGTGCGATACTGGGGTAACGCAAGGGACGACCATTCACTTCACGCTAAAGCTCAGGCACAGTCTTGACGCGGTGAATGTTCGCGCAAGTTGAGGGGGCACCCCGCAAACCACAGGGTGCCCGTTTCTCAGCGCGCAAGACACTCGCTGAATTGATGTCCCGTTTGAATGAGCAGGTCTGTGTAGAAATCTGGGCCGGCCACCAGTTCCAATCCCAGCGGATCAATGACATGCGCCTTGACCTCTGTGCCTTTGGTCACAGTGTCTACAAGGCTAGGGTTGAATTGCGGCTCCGAGAAGACACAGGTCACACCGGCATTGGCTACGGCTTCGCGAATTTCTGCAATCCGGGCAACGCTGGGGTCTGTCGCATCCCCCAACGAGATTGCACCGAGGGACCGAAGTCCAAAGCTATGCTCAAAATACTGGTAGGCATCATGGAACACAACGAATGCACCATGGCTCGTTGGTAAGCTCTCCCGAATGGCAGATGTGGCCAAATCGATCTCTGCCTGTCCGGCCTGCGCATTGCTCAAATACAGATCGGCGTTATCCGGATCTACGGCGGCGAGTTCCTCTGCGATCACTTCCAACCAGACCTTTCCATTGGCGGGCGCGAGCCACGCATGGGGATCGATACCCTCATGGTCGTGGCCGTCATGGGCGTGATCGTCATGGTCCTGGTCGTGATCCTCATGGTCGTGATCAGAGTGACCATCTTCGTCGTCATGATGTTCGTCATGTTCGTCGTGTCCAGCCTCGTGATCGTGCGCGCTGGAATGATGGTCTTCTGCAAATATGGCGTCATTTCGGAAGGGAAGATTCAGCGTTCCCGGGAGGTCGAGGAGTGCAACAATACGCGCATCTCCTGCGAGTTGCTCCAATGGATCGCCAAGCCATGTTTCGAGCTCATCGCCGATCCAAAAGACGACATCGGCGCTGGAGAGGGCGCGTGCGTCTGAGGGGCGCAGGCTGTAGGCGTGCGGGGATGATCCTGGCGGGATCAACATATCAGGTTCCGAAATCCCTGCCATGACACGGGATACCAGCCCTTGCACGGGCGCGATATCGGTGACGACGCGCGGTGTTTCGGCAATGGCGGTCGTGGAAATCACGCTGGATATCAGAAATGAAAGGGGGAGGCAGCGGTGCATATTGGGTCCTTTTGATTTGTTATATCATAACTATCTGAGTGCTTGATAAACGTCATGTTGTAACATATCAATCCGAAACTGACGAACATCCCAGGAGCCTTCATGGATAGCATCGGCTTTGCTTCGCACGACCATACACGCTGTATCACCAGTGGATTGACGGCCGTCGACAGCTACTGTGCTCAGAACGGGCTAAAATTCACAGCCGTTCGTCGCAGGGTTTTGGAAATCCTTCTTCAGCAACATCGCGCATTGGGGGCATATGAAATCCTCGACTATCTTCGTCGGGAAGGTCTCGGATCGCAGCCTCCGGTTGCCTATCGTGCGCTTGATTTCCTCGTGAAGCATGGGTTCGTGCACAAGATTGAGCGGTTGAATGCCTTTATTGCCTGCACGCATCCTGGCAGCCCTCACACTCCGGTGTTCATGATTTGCAGGGAGTGTACAAGCGTCGCAGAAGCACAACGCGAACCTATGCAGGGACAGTTGGGCGCGGTCGCCCGCGCGGCTGGTTTCCTGATCGAGCGCACGGTCGTCGAAGCAGAAGGTCTGTGTCCCAAGTGCCAGGATCTACCGGAATGAGGCTGATTACTCTTCAGAATGCCACCATTCGACATAGTGGGACACCTGCACTCGAGAGCGTGACCTTTCACATCGACAGGGGGGAAATTGTTACGATTCTCGGGCCCAATGGTTCGGGAAAGTCAACTTTGCTGCGCACTCTTATCGGTGCCTTGCCCCTCAGTAGCGGCTCTTTGGAAAAAGCGCCGGGTTTGCGGATTGGCTACGTGCCGCAGAAGCTTCATATTGATCCCACGTTGCCGTTGACGGTACGCCGTTTTCTCAGTCTTCCGAAACGGATCAGGGATGACGTGGCGGAGGCCGCCTTGGCCGATGTCGGGATACCTGGCCTAGGGCACCGCCCAATGGCAGGTTTGTCAGGAGGCCAGTTTCAGCGGGTGCTCCTTGCGCGGGCCCTGTTGACGAAGCCGGATCTGCTTATTCTCGATGAGGCTACGCAGGGACTAGACCAAGCCGGATCAGCCGCATTCTACCAAAAGATCGAAAATGTTCGGGCTCAGTTCGGCTGTGCCGTTCTCATGGTCAGCCATGAATTGCATGTTGTGATGGCGGCGTCCGATCGGGTGGTTTGCCTCAATGGCCATGTCTGCTGCGAGGGTGCACCCGCCCAGGTTGCCACTGCGCCGGAGTATAAGGCCCTTTTCGGCAGCGGAACCCATGGAACATTGGCCCTATACCGGCACGAACATGACCACAGCCATGAGTGTGATCCTGCCTGCGACGAACATGGAAATCACCCCTGATGAGCTTTTTCGACGATTTCATAGTTTTGGCCAGCCTGGCCGGCATCGGCGTCGCCATCGCGGCGGCACCGTTGGGGTGTTTTGTCGTGTGGCGTCGGATGGCGTATTTTGGTGATGCAACCGCACATGCCGCGATCCTTGGTGTTGCCCTTGCACTGACCTTTCAGACCTCAATTCTTGGGGGCGTATTGGTCATGGCGCTCCTAATGGCTGGAACCATTTCAGCCCTGAGCGGGCGTGGATATGCCATGGACACCCTGTTGGGGGTCCTGGCACATAGCGCACTCGCGCTGGGGCTTGTGGCCGTTTCCTTTCTCAAGGGCGTGCGTGTCGATCTGATGGCCTATCTGTTCGGGGATATCCTGGCGGTGTCGCTTGCCGATGTGGCCATCGTTTGGTCGGGCGCTCTCCTGATCCTCATTTTGTTGTGGTGGCGCTGGTCTTCGCTTTTGACTGCAACCCTCAATCCTGAACTCGCCCGCGCATCAGGGATCTCCCCTCAGCGGGAACAGATGATCATGACCCTCGCGCTTGCGATTGTTGTTGCCGTTGCAATCAAGGTCGTAGGGGTGCTTTTGATCACGGCGATGCTGCTGATTCCCGCCGCGACGGCCCGGACATTCTCCAGCAGTCCGGAGCGGATGGCGGTGATGGCGTCGCTCGTCGGATCACTGTCCGTCATTGGTGGGCTGTTTGCATCCTTCCGGCTCGATACGCCTACCGGCCCCACCATTGTGGCAACCGGTACTGCGATGTTTATCGGCGCAAGCCTGACCGCGATGCTCAATTCGAGGGGGCGTTGACGGCCCGGCGGGTCAGGTGCCGGCTTCCCGAAGAGTGATATCGCTGGACGTATCGCGCTCTGACGTCCACGCCCGCACTGTTTCCAACAGCGCCTGTTTACGAATAGGTTTGCTGAGAAAGTCATCCATTCCGACCTCGCGGCATGCGGTCCTGTGGCTTTCCAGCGCGTTCGCCGTCAAGGCGATGATCGGCACCCGAGGTGCGGAGGCTGCGGTCTCCACCCGGCGGATTTCCTCGGTGGCCTCCAAACCGTCCTTGACCGGCATCATCATATCCATGAGCACGAGATCAGGTTTTCTATTGCGATACATTTCGACAGCCTCTTCGCCATTGGCTGCAATAGTGATCTCCACATTTTCATTTTCCAACATCCGGGTAACGACAACCTGATTTGTGCGATTGTCCTCGGCCACGAGGATTTTGACGGTCGCGCCCTCGGGCAGCGGTTGGTTCGTGTCGGCGATCCTCTGATCGGGCTGATGTCGCCTGCCGAGTGCCTGACCGACCACAGCGCGCAATTGATCGGCGCGCACGGGCTTCAGCACCTGGTGACAATTCCCAACCTCGTCCAGCATGGATCTGGAAAGCGCGGGGTCGACTGAGGATACAATCACGATGGGAAGTTTTGCCAGATTGGGCACCGCCCGAATGCGGGTCGCCAGTTCATAGCCGTCGCAATCCGGCATGTTGAAGTCCAGAAATACCAGATCGCAAAGGTCACCGGCGTCGTTCATCTCGTCCAACCGGAGCATTGCTTCAACTGCAGAGTCGGCTTCGGTTACGCGCAAACCCCAGGATTTCAGACGTTCGCCGAGAATTGTTCGGTTGAGCTCCAGATCGTCCACAATAAGGGCGTGCAACCCTGCAACGGGTTGGTCTGGCATGAACGTTATCGGCGCCCGATCGCTCTTTGGCAGCGACAGGTCGATCGTAAAGACGGACCCTTTTCCCTCCCTCGATGTCACATGCACACGACCGTTCATCAGTTGCAGGAGGCGGGTGGAAATTGCCAACCCCAATCCAGTGCCTTCAAAACTCCGGGTCGCGGCGCCGTCGACCTGCTCGAACGCATGAAATATTCGGTCCAACTTGTCGGTCGCAATGCCAATTCCCGTATCAGCCACTGAGATCCTGATGCCGGTGCCGTTCGCATCCTCCGGCATGGCGGTCACATTTATATGGACCGAGCCCTGAGCGGTGAACTTCACGGCATTCCCGACGATATTGGTTATGATCTGGCGAATGCGCCCTGCATCACCCTCATAAAACTCCGGCAAATCCGGGTCGAAACGCAGGGTCAGCTGCACCCATTTTTCGGCCGCTTTCGGAGCCAGCAAAGTTACCACATCCTCCACGATTGTCCGCAAGTTGAAGGTAGCCTTGTGGAGCTCCAGCTTGCCGGCCTCAATTTTCGAAAAATTCAAGATATCGTTGATGATTGTAAGCAGCGCAGTGCCTGATTTGACGATCGTTTCGGCGTACATTTCCTGGTCAGGCGTCAGTTCGGTTTCGCGCAGGATTTCTGCCATGCCGATGACCCCGTTCATCGGAGTCCGGATCTCATGGCTCATATTGGCCAGGAATTCCGACTTGGCCCGGCTCGCGATTTCGGCCTGCTCTCTTGCCGCGACAAGGGCTTGCTCTCGCTCGTCGCGTTGTGCCAGGCTGTCCTCCAGTATTTCGACAGAGACATCGAGCGCCTGAAATTCGCGACTTGCATACCAGGGCAATTTGAAATCCGCAGTATTGGACCCTGCGACAGCGCTGGACATGCGCTCATGAACCACCTGTAGGGGGCTGAGCGCCAGACGAAACACCAGGTAGAGCATCAGGAGCGACATGGCCACGACTGCCAGAATGGTCCAGATCATGGTCTGGCGCACCATATCCATCACCATGGCCTGGCCCTCTTCGGTAGACCACTGAACGACCATTGTCCCAAAGACAAAGCCTTCGAACTGCACCGGCCGCCGATACATCACGTAGTCCTGCGCCTCTGCGGCCAGAGGATTGGAGGCCTCCGCAATGATCGTGCCTTCGCCGTTTTCGATATGGATCGACAGAATTTTGGAATATCGCGTAATTGCCTCGACCAACCCGGTCTCCAGAACGGGGACATCCTCGACAATGATCGCTTCGAGCAGGAGGCCACTCAGCAAGGAGACGGTCAGATTGGCCTGCTCGCTCAGCTGATCGCTCACACGCTGCACTTCGTAGCGGCGCGCAACACCGCCCACCGCGACTACAACGAGCAGCGCGGCGAAGGCCATAGACACGATGATCTGAGGTAGAATACCCGTGCGTCGCAGCAGTCTATGAAGGACGTCCTTCAAAAGTCACGGCTCCGCGTCATTGCCTGTCGCACGAAATCGTAGTCTCTGTCCTCGCCTGCGAGAAATCCGTTCTTCGCCACTCGTTTTACCATTTCTTCATTCCTGGAGGACAGCATGATTTCTTTCATGACCTCTAGAACTCTTTCGTTCAAGTCAGCACGTGCCAGCCAGGGCTTGGTGACATTGTCAAAGGAGACCAGCGCTTTGATTGGAACACCCTTTGCCACAAGCTGTTTGAAGGTGCTTTCCTTCAACGCCCCGGCGCTGAATTTGCCTGCCCCGATCGCTTCTCCTACCAGATCGTGTCGACCAAGATATTCAAAATCGTGAAGGTCTGACGCAGAAATTCCGGCATCCAGAAGGTAGGTCTGCGATAGATATCGCCCTATGGTCGACAGTTCGTCGCCGAATGCGAAGGTCAAGCCTGCCAGATCTTCAATCTGCTCAATATCGCTGTCTTTGTGAACGGCGATGATCCCCTTGAAGCGCTTTTCACCCTGTTTGGATTCCATCGCAATGATAGAGATCTGCGGATTTCGTTCCATCGCGTGGACATAGGATGCGGGTCCAAACCGGGCAAAATCGACGCGGCCAAGCGCCAGATCCTCGATGCTTTCTTCGTAGTCTTTGGAAATCCGCAGGCCGATCGTGACCTCCTCTTCGAGCAGAAGCTCCATTCTGTTCTCGAGAAAAGTCAGAAAAGGACGAAACTGCCGCACTATCGCGGAGGGTTTGTCGGCGGCATATGTGCCGAAGACCAGCGTGATTTCTGCACGCGCTGCCCCGCCGGACAGCCCTGAAACGATGGCCACTGCCATGAAAATTGCAAAAGTTATCAGCGCATTGCTACGCCGGCTTATCGTGCGCATCAACTCGGTGACAAATGCTTGTGCCACTGGCATCAAACTCTCCTCAATTTGGCGTGGCAGGGACATCGACACGGCATCAGGAGCCTGCTTTCTCCCGATCTTGTGTCAAAGATATGCCGAAAACATGTTGAAAACTATGAGTTAATCTTCAGTACTCTGTAAAAATTAACTATCTGGAAAGGTTTAGCACGTTTCCTTGTCACATCACGCAGCCGTCGAAGCCAACGCAGGATACGCTCTCCTTCAGAAGGACACCCAGTGATTACACGAAATCTGACGACTTGTATCATCTGGTCTGTTAAAATTTGTTTTTGTTTAATCGTATCCCTGACCTTCCTCCTCATCGCGACACCCCCTGCCCGGGCTATTCCGTCGCCGGAGCTTGTCCTCGGGTCGGTGTCGTCTCTGTCTCAGATCATCGCGCTGGGTCTGACCCTCCTGTCGGGAGTGGGCGCCGCTGTGTTCGGCCGACTTGGTTGGTTTTCCGGACAAAACACCCGCCGTCGATATCCAGTTCGGCTCATCACGGGTTTGATCGTCCTCGCTGTCGGGCTCGGTGCGGCCAACTACTGGCAGTGGCAGACCCATAAAAAACAGGAGCTGCTCCGGCTGCAGGCGACTTTGACCCGTCCGGCGCAGTTCGACGGGACCCTCGCCAGAGATCCGGAACTCAAGGAAACCAGCTACGCTGCTCAGGGAACGCACCCCCTCGCGATAACGACTGAAGATGCGGCTGAATTGCTGGCCTCCGGGACAGTCAGGTTCTTTGATATTCGTGAAACGGGTGAGCATGAAATGGGAACGCTGCCCGGCGCTGGGCACATCAGGTTTCCGGATTTTCGCCAGTCCCCTCCGGTGCAGCCCGGGGAGCAGGTCGTCCTGTTCTGTCACAATGGCAACCGAAGCTCGGAAACCTGCGCCGAACTCGCCAAGCTGGGAGTTGACTGCCGGTTTATCGCCGGTGGCATTGAAAAATGGATCGTTGAAACCCGACCCTTCTCTGACAGCCGGGTCCAATCTTTGTCCGATCTGCGTGCGATTCCTGAGTTTGAGAATAAAAACAAACTGATCAGCACTGCCGAATTTATCGATTTTCGGAACGCAGGTGCGCTGCAGATCGTCGATACAAGATATCCCGGAGATTTCGCCGCTGGCCATCTGCCTGGCGCTGTCAACATCCCGATACGAGCGATGACCAGTCCGGAGTTGGCGAGCCACATAGCGGGCCTGCGCCGGGTTCCGACACTGGCCGCATGCTATGACCGCCGCAGTTGTTTCATGAGCCAGGTGCTGGGCCTGGAACTCACACGCGCCGGGATCCCGTTCGAAGGACGCTATACCGTACCCTGGGAATATTTCGTGCCGCCGCCACCAAAACCGCATGTCACGGCGTGGCTGGCCGACCAAAACACCACGCTATGGGACAAGGCAGTTCACAGGCTTGGCGATCTGTTGCTCTGGGGGCACGAGCGGTCCCATTTGCTGATCAGCCTACTGGTCATGGCGCTGGTGTCACGGTTGATCGTGTTGCCCATCACGTTAAAATCCGAACGGGATCAGATTGCGCTCCGCGTCCATAAAGAAGAGTTGCGCCGCCTCAAGGTGATGCTTGCGAGTGATCCAATTCGAAAGTCTCGTGCGATGCGGGCCTTTTATGCCTCCCATGGGTTAACCCCCTTGCGCAACTTGACCGCATTGCTGTTCCTGCCGTTGATGATGGTCGGTCTGAGCGCAGCGGAAATTGCGTCTCAGGGCATCGACGACGCCATCCTTTGGATCCCGGACCTTGGCGCACCCGATCCCGCTTTCATTGCGCCGAGTCTGACCTGCGCGTTGGGCGGAGCATACCTTGTGAGCGCCTTCGCCAAATCCTGGCGGAGTGCAATTCTATGGCTGGGTTTCGGCCTGCCGGCGCTTTTTGGGCTGACGGTCGGCCTGTCGGCAGCTGGGAATTTCTATCTCTGGTTGAGCCTGGCGGGCCTGCTGGCACAGCATTTCTACGTTTCCGGAAAACTGACGGGGGTGCTGCCACGGATTTCAGATATGTTCCGCCTTCCAAAAGGCGTGTTTGACCTGGGCAACACCGCGTCGCTTGGGTCTGCAGGAAATAAGGCCCTGAGGTTGTCGCAACTTGCCAAGGCCGGGGTTCCGGTGCCGGGCGGCGTTGTTCTGACGCAGCGCTTCCTTGGTGATTTTGAACAGGCAAACCATGCTCAACGGTCGCGTTTGGCCATGAGTGTCTGGCGGCAAGTCGGGCCGGAGCCCTGTGCCGTGCGGTCATCGGCGAGTCAGGAGGACGGCGCAGAACAGAGCTTTGCCGGCGTTTTCGAGTCCGTTCTGGACGTGAAGACCGAGACATTTCAATCTGCCATAGAGGCGGTGTTGGCCTCGTTCAAATCTTCCCGGGTCAGCAGCTACGGGGGGGACAAAGACGGCCACGGCAATATTCTGGTTCAACGCATGATAGATGCGACCTATGCCGGCGTCTTGTTCACACAGGATCCGCAGGCACCGGGAATGATGCTGTTGGAGTGGGTAGAGGGCAATGGTGAGGAGCTGGTTTCGGGCCGCAAGACACCCGGTACGACCAGATTCGGGCGCTTTACTCATGATCCGGCGACGGATGCAGCGCCGTTGCCCTTCGATGTTGATGCGCTTCTGACATTGGGCGCACAGATCGAAGGCCTGTTTGGATGCCCGCAGGATGTAGAATGGGCCTGGGCCGACGGCCAATTCCATATCCTCCAATCCAGAGACATCACCACTATGTCCGTGGGCAGCGCTGAAAACCAGGCCAGATCACTGGAATGGCGCCGCTTTTTCCAAAGCGTGGCGGGTGACGTCGATCCAGAGGAAATCCTTCTCGAACAAGATGAGATGAGCGAGGTTCTTCCGCGCGCAACTCCCTTGTCCTTTTCGCTCATGTCGCAGATTTGGGCCCCCGGCGGCAGCCTTGATCTCGCCTGCCGGGCCTTGCGTCTGCCCTATACCTTGCCGGAACTGCCCAATGCTCATCTGGTCCGACTGTTTGGAAAGACATATGTAAACACCAAGCTGAAAAGACAGTTGACGGTCGATCTGAGCGGGAACAGGTCCGTGCGGCTTCAGAAACAGATCAGGCCAACACTGCAGCGTTTTGAGCACGACATCCTTCCCAAGCTGTACGGCAGTGTCGACGATTGGCGGGCCACCCGATTTGAGGTTTTGCCGCTGCCCAGGCTGCTGGACGTGATCGGCAGGATGCGAACCTGCTTCGTTTCGGACATCTACGTTGAGGCCGAAAAAATAAACGTGCTGACCGCTCTGGCAATGACAGAGGCCACCCGAGCCTCCCAAGGAGACCCTGCTCTTCGAAATTGCCTGATGAAGACAAAGCTGGAATACTCTCCGTCGAGTTTGCTGGCCCGGTGTCAGGGAAGCGAGGAAGATGCCCGCAGTCACGCGCTGGAGCTGATGGGGCACCGGTCAATGTTTGACTATGAGCTTTCGACCCCACGCTACGCCGAAGCGCCTAGCCTGTTGTTTTCCCTGCTTGAAACCGAATTAAACCCGTTGAATTCCTCTGAAATTCCGGAGATTCCAGAGGGAACGCCTCAGGGCCTGCGGGACAAGATTGAGCTGGCCATTGCCTGTCAGGATTTGAAAGAGCGCGCCAAGCATGAATCCATGCGCGTTCTGGCGGAACTCCGGCGTGCTTTGCAGGCGTTTGGTGCCAAGACCCACTTGGATGATCTCGTTTTTCACCTCACGATCGACGAGGTGTTGCAGGCGAAGCAGACTGATATTGACGGGCTTCGCAACCTTGCGCGTTCCCGCCGGGATCATGATGCTCTGTGTCGCGCGAATGCTCCGATGCAGCCCCAGTTGAGCCTGCGGGAATGTGAGCAGCTGTCCACCGGCGCATCGCATTCCCGGGTCGCAGGGTCACTGAAGGGCTCACTCACGGGCACATGTGTCGCCGGCTCCGGCCAGGCTACAGGGCAGGTGTTTCGCGTCTCCGATGAGACGGCCTATGGTGATGCTGCCTTTGACGGGTTCTCACCGGGTGATATTCTTGTTTGCCACATGGTAAATCCCGCATGGTTACCACAAGTGCAACAGGCTGGGGCTGTCGTCAGTTCAGTCGGCGGATGGTTGAGCCACATGGCCATCATTGCCCGAGAAAAGAACATATTAATGGTGGTCGGCTCATCGGGTGCACCAAAACTGAACACAGGCCAGTTCGTCACCGTATCGGACGATGGCAGTGTCAAACAGGAGAGACAGCCAGAACATGCCCTGCGAGCTTGAGGCGCCACAATAGTATGCGCAGGAAACCGGTCGTTTCGTGCCTCAGGTTCCCCATTCGCCACATAGGCACTGTTCAAGAAGGCGACGTTGCTCTTTCAGGTCTCTTGCGACGGTCAGCGTATGCAGTAGTTTGGTGTAGGCGGCCTCGACCGTCATATCCTGACCGTCAATCACACCGAACTCCGCCAGGAGAGCACCGGCGGAATATGTACCCAGGGAAATCCCTCCCTCTGCGCATTGGCTGACGGCAAGCACGGGTATTTCATTCTCGCGCGCCCGCTTCAGCGCCGCTCGAAGATCCGGGCGTTCCGGGACGGTTCCGGACCCATAGCACCTGAGAACTATTCCGTCTGCGCGTTCGGCGGCGAGCGAGACCAGATCTGCTTTCATACCCGGCGCGACTGTGGCGATCAAAACGCAGGCATTCTCATCGTAGAGTTGGCCGCTGAGATGTTCCGCTTTGCGCAGAGGGCCAACATCCGAGGGTGATGCTGCAAACGCGTCGAACGCAACCGAGTGTGATTTTCGCACCCGCGCCCCGTGCAGGCGTTTTCCAGCGAACTGAACCCAGACACCGGGCGGTGCAGTACGAACCGCCGCAAATGCATCCGACAGGTTCCGGCTGCCGTCGCTCCCGTTTTCGGTCAGAGGTCGCATCGCACCGGTCAGGAGGACCGGTTTTTGCAGCCCCCGCAGGCTGAATGTCAGTGCAGCAGCTGTAAACGCCAAGGTGTCGGTGCCATGCGTCAAAACAAACCCTTCGCAGTCCTCACTGGCTTCGATGATTTGCGTGATGATCCAGTTCCAATCGGCTGGTGAAGCATTTGCGCTGTCGATCAATGGATCAGCAACGATCACCCGGTAGTCGCCGGAAATCTCACCCAGCTGCCGCAGTCGCGCCAGCTCGGATTCCACCACGCCGCTCTTTGGCGCAAACCCTGTGTCGGTGGAGACCATGCCGATGGTGCCCCCCGTGTGAATGACACAAATTGTCATGTCTTGCCTCGCATTCCCGCGGTCAAAGTCTGAGATCTGCTTGGTCGGCGGATAGGACATATTTCAGATCGTAGAGCAGCGTGTCGTCTTTTCCGAAGGCCCTGATCCCTTCGGCTCCCATTGCCGTGAACTCATCATGGGCCACGGCAACAATAATGCCATCATAAACACCCAGTCCTGGTTTTGACGTCAGCTCAAGGCCATATTCGGTTTGCGCTTCTGCAGGATCGGCACAGGGGTCATATATGTCCACAGCCACGCCGAAATCACGCAGACCCTCGATCACGTCAACAACTCTGGTGTTTCGCAGGTCGGGACAGTTTTCCTTGAAGGTAAGCCCCATGACGAGAACCCTGGCGTCAACCACATGCAATCGTCGCTTTAGCATTGCCTTGATCATCTGTTGTGCCACATAGGCACCCATTCCGTCATTTAACCGTCTGCCGGACAACAATATTTCTGGGTGATACCCAAGCTGTTGCGCTTTGTGCGTCAGGTAATAGGGGTCCACACCGATGCAGTGCCCCCCCACAAGGCCCGGGCGGAACTTGAGAAAATTCCATTTGGTGCCAGCGGCCCTCAATACGGCTTCGGTGTCAATTCCCATCCGGTTGAAAATCATCGCGAGCTCGTTGATGAGCGCAATATTGATGTCGCGTTGGCTGTTTTCGATAACCTTGGCGGCCTCTGCAACGCGAATGCTCTCTGCTTTGTAGGTTCCTGCTGTCACGATTTCCGCATAGAGAGCATCAACCTTGGCGGCTGTTTCCGGCGTGGAACCGGAGGTGATTTTCACGATATCAGGCAGGCGCCGCGTCTTGTCGCCGGGATTGATCCGTTCCGGGCTGTAGCCAACACCGAAATCCCTATTCAGGACCAGACCGGAGGTGTCCTCAAGCAGGGGCACGCATTCTTCCTCGGTGGCGCCGGGAAAGACGGTGGATTCGTAGATGACCGTATCGCCCGGCTTCAGAACCTGACCCACCGCTCGGCTGGCTGACAACAGGGGCCGCAGGTCAGGGCGGCGGGTATTGTCAATGGGTGTCGGGACCGTGACGATATATGTGGTCGCCTCGGCGATCTCTGCAATATCGGATGTCAGGCGCAGCTGTTTTGCCTGCTTCAGATCCTGGCGGTCCAGCTCTTTGGTGCGATCTACACCCTGGGACAGCTCCGCAATCCGATCCGCATTGATATCAAAACCGATCACCGGACGGTATTTTGCGAATTCCACGGCCAGAGGCAGGCCAACATAGCCAAGGCCGATGATGCAAATTTTCTTTGCTTTCGGTCGCTCTTGGGTCATGTCGAAGCCTCCTGCGGCAAGCGGAGCGCCTGCTCCGGGGTCACCCCTCATAAAGCGCTCCCGCCGCAGGATTCAACCGACTTGGCAACTTTATGGCGACTGTTGCATTGATCGGGCCATTTGGCCAATTTTCAGACGTCTGAGGTAGAGCATGCCGCGAGGCCCCCGTTCAAACACCATCGTTTCCACGCGGGATGATACCTTGCGCCGAACGTCGGTCTCTGCACTATCCGCTGTCCCATCAGGATGTGTGGACCTGCTGGCAGAACAAGACACGGGGGTTGAGTGAGACAGAGAATGCCCGGCCCAGGCGTGCCGGGTTAGATATGAAGCCGGACAAGATGACCCTCATCGAGGCTGCGTGGGGAAACAACTACGCCCTTCCCGTCGCCGTCGACGCGTCGACCGACCTGAGCATCACGCGCGGCCACCCGAGCTCAGGAGGTCCGACATAGATCGCTGACAGCGACAAAGAAGACCTGCGGCTTTGGTCTGTGCAATACTGGCCTTGGTCATAACGGCTCTCTCTGGCAGCGTGGCTTGTGCAGAGGGACCTGAGGCCCAGCTATGATAACCTGCTGCGCTATTTCGGGGGCAGTGCAGGCAACCATAGCCTCTAAATCAATGTCATTCCGAAGGTGTTTTGGCCCGGGATGCATCAGTGGCACGGTCATGGAATGGGCAGAGAGCAGGGACATTCCCATGTCTCATATCCAGCCGCGGGAACCGCAGCAGTCTGCCTGTGTTGAACGATACAACCGGATGAACCGGCACGAATGGCTCGATCTCCATATCTTCGAAAGCATCGCTGAGGTGCGGCATTTTTCTACCGAGTGCCTCTGGTCCTCCAACAAAGAGCGCCTCAGCTTGGGCAACGGCGGTAGGACATCCGCGCAGAAACTTAAAATGGCCACGTAAATTCTACGACCACGCCTACGCAAAAAAAACGGCCCCCCCTGTGTCAGGGAA
>NZ_VCNK01000079.1 GCF_006265095.1 Phaeobacter sp. B1627 | reverse complement strand
CCATAGAGCTTGTCCGCGCCATCCCCACCGAATAGGGAGTCCACTCCGCTGCCTCCAGCGAGCGTATCAGCGCCATCGCCACCTGACAGATAATCATCCCCAGTGCCCGCATTCAGCGTGTCATCCCCGGAGTTACCGTAAAGGGTGTCGCTCCCGCTGTATCCGCTCAGGTAGTCGTTACCACGCCCCCCTTCCAGTCGGTCTGCACCGTCATTTCCGTAGAGGCTATCGTTGCCATCGCCACCTTCGATGCTGTCATCATTGTCGCCACCGTTTAGGGTGTCATTGCCGCCTTGACCAAGGAGGCTGTCACGACCTCCGCCGCCCGAGATCATGTTCGCACCTGAGTTTCCAGACAGCGTATCATTTCCTGTGTTGCTACCTGAGAGATGTTCAATGGAACTGTAAGTGTCACCCGCCGCGTCGCCGGTATTGCGGCTGGTATCGGCTAGGTCCACAACAAGGCCATTGGTCGCGTTCCTATAGCTCGCTTCGTCGTTGCCTGCACCACCATTGAGATGATCCGCACCACTTCCACCGATGAGGGTATCGTTCCCGGTGCCGCCTTCGAGGGTGTCGTTTCCGCCATATGTTTTGATAAGATCGTTGCCTGCGAGAGCCCGGACTATGTCGTCTCCATCTGCGGTGTAGAAGACATTATCGATCGCATCCCCTGTGAGATCATAGGCATCCGCAAGACCCATGCCGACAGCTTGCGCGATTGTGGCATACCATCCCGCCGTGAAAGCGGAATCTGGGTCCATCGCCATCATCGCATCAATGGTTTCGCGGTTTTCCAGATAGGTGTGGTAGTCATCAGCAATTTGGAGGCCGCTGGTCAAATTGGAATAGATGTCTTGATCCGTAACATTATCCGCACCCAAAACCGTGCGGGCATATTCTAGTAATTCAGTCTCTGACATAGATTGGCTTTGCGCCAATATCTCATCAAGATAGGATAATAGAGTTGCTCTTTCCATATTAGAAGACGTAAAGTATATCGTGGATTCTGAAATCAATTCACGATAAACATAACCTGGAGGGGTAATGGTAGAAGGGGGGAAATCACCAGGCGAATGGAGATAAACTCTCAAATTGTCCAAACTGGAGTTTCCCTGCAAAACATCGCGAACAGTCTCTAGCAGGGTTACGAAGCTATCTTGTCCAAAATCATCCCAAGTTATAGGACCAGCGACGCGCACTCCATCAACATATATCGTGGCAGAGTAAAATGATACCGGATAAGCCCGTTCCCAAACATCAATAATGGACGACAACGCACGGCGCGCGAAGAGATCCGGCGACAAGTCATCAAGTACTCGTACGGCCGTCATCTGTCCGTCATTCAGTCGCGCGTCCCCTAGATCCTGGACAAGAGCGTTCACATAGGTTGCTTGAAAGTCCCCAAACGTCTGACCATTTCGACCAGCATTCCGAAGTGCGTTTACATAATGACCAAAGGACCATTGGGCGAGTTCGCTGTAATTGTGGGACTGAGCCATGAATGTATCTACAAACCCATTGATGCCTTCGACATAGGCTTCTGCCATGGCACGGCTCAGTTCAATGTTGCCATCGTCATCTGACCAGGTGTCGAGCACGACGAAATGCCCGGTGTCCTCGTCAAAGCCCACGTTTGTCCAGGCTTGGGGTATGGGATCATTGCCAAACAGAGCGTCGAAGATTGTACCGACAACCCAGCCAATCGCTGTTCCGATTGGGCCGCCCCAAGATCCATTGAGGGCGATCAAAAGGTTGGTAATTGCCGATGCCACCAGCCCTACCTCGGTTTCCACCGCGGGCAGTATTTCATTCAAGACGGCGGTAAAAATAATATCAATCGGATTTACGTAACGGACCTCCGCGGTCGACGCGCCAAGACCAATGCGAACCGTAGTGTCAGCCCAGTTTGTAATAGTCGCTATGCTTTCCGGGCTGAGGATGTCCACAAACGTGTTCGCCAAGAAATCGCCAAACACATCTTGAACCGTATTGGTCAGCATAGCGTTCAATACTGTACTTGTGAGCGCTTCAAAGATCGCTCCGGGTACGCCATCGATCTCGATAACTTCAAAAATCTCGGCCATGATCAGCTGGTTAACAACTGAAATGGCATTGTCTGCAAAATTGACAACCAGCTCACCGCCAAGATTTTCAAATACCGTCTCGCTGACCTCATCAAGGTGCTCAACCCATTCGAAATTGCCTGGATCTTGGCCCCAAATGTCCAAAAATGCGCCTGTCGCTCCCAGAGCATTGTGGAGCAAGGTACCAAGAACGGTGTCTGCCGCGACCTGCTCAAAAACACTGGCGTCATCGTCAATCAGTGCGTGGGTCAGGAAAGGCGTCAAAGTATCTGCAATGGCCTGACCGGCAAGCTGTCCTTCGATGATGGACGGCTCGCGTTCCCAGACTTCGTTCCCCTCTGAGTCGACCGTTTTGCGACCATAGATGACATTCCCGCGTCCATCACTCGTTGTTATTTCCCAACTCGTGAGCTGCGAGTCACCAGCCACACCCAAGATAACTTCAACCTGGGTTAAACCATCTTCCGTCCGCAAAAGGACGTAGTCTAGGTCATTATCTTCTTCTGGGTTGAGATTCTCAAACGAAACAATTTGCCCAAGCTGCTCTGGGGACAAGAAGCTCAGTACGGATCTGTTATGCACCCTTATGCCGTCAGCGATGTAGGTGTGTGTGCCTGCGACTTCGAAATTATAGACTCTATGCGTCGCCAACGAAGGCTCAACGGACAGTACATCAGCCGCTGCATATGGGCAGGCCTGACCTGTCAAGAGCTCCACAGGTGCATTGAAAGCGGTGATCGAAGCTGCGGGGGGGGCAGCGGACAGAATATCGGACATGAGAAATTACTTTTCTTGCAAATTTGAAGTCACGCAGAGGGCACGGCGTTCAGAAAGCCCTCGATAATTTCGCTGGCAGGCGCAAATGGGGAAACACAGTCCACGACGACAATATTGCGGCCAGAACGCCAATCCTGAAGCTCCAGCGTCTTGTCACCCGCCGCAATGCGATCCCGTAGCTCATCTGTGACGCTGGCCCAAGTCAGAAACGCCACGGGCTGTTTGCCTTTGGAGTAAAGCTTGAAATGGCGCAACAAGACTGCGGGCGCCACCCTGTGTTCAAGATCCCGGATATGAAGATCTTGGTACGCCTTTGACATTGTCATCAGCCAGACAGCTTGCCCGAAGGTAGAAGCAAACGTGTGCGGGTCTAACTTCTCGTCAGGGTTACTGTCACCAGCCTGTTTTGCAGTCTCATGTATCATAAAACTTCCATTCAGCACATGAAAAGCGCCGTTTCCATCCCAATTGTGTACACCGGGACTGCATCGGCCCAGGCTTTTTTTGTGTGTCTTGAAGGCAGGCGCCTACTGAACGCGGTGCTTGCCTCCCCATCTACGCTAGGATTCGACCAGCGCGTTTGGGTTTTGTCGTAGAAAGTGCTCGCCATTTCCTTATCGCTAAAATTTTGCGATACGCTTGCCAACAAGACTACGGGGAGTATTTCCAATTTGGCGATTGTTTTCAAGGGGAACCATTTCCCGAAGAGCGTTATCCTTTCCGCTGTGTTTTTCTATGTCCGCTACAGCATCTCATATCGGGATCTTGAGGAGATCATGGCTGAACGCGGTGTTGAAATCGATCATGCCACTGACGTGCTCCCCTGGAATGTCCCCGGTTTAAAGCTAGCCTGGTTGACCTTCCCCATTTTTCAGGGCCACTCGTAAGTCGAGTTTGCTCTCCATTTGTGTGTCATCATTCGGCGGCGTGAGCGATGTGCGCGGGCGCGGAGCCATCAAGTAGCTCCAGCGGCTGCGCACATTGCGTTTTGTTGAAGGGCCGCGCTGGGGCGAACTCTTCGGTGTTTGATATTTCAGGCTGCTGTGGGGGCGTTCTGAGTTGTAATCGATTCTCCAGTCCTCGATGATGTCTCGCGCCTCGCCGATGCTCGTGAACCAGTGCTGGTTGCGGCATTTGTCCCGGAACCGGCCATTGAAACTTTCGATATCCGCGTTCTGGGGCGGCTTGTCCGGGTCGATGAAGTACAGTTGCATACCGTGGTCATCGGCCCAGGCATGACACCACGCAAATCGCAGTGCTTGCCAGCGAGACGTCCAAACCGATATACGGCTCCATGTCGTTGCCCTTTCTTCGCAAAGAAATCCTGAGGCGCTTCACCGCACGACCCCGTTGACACGCTTCCGACGTGCCAAGGGCCACGGCACCTCATCCCCCCGAAGGCAATTCGCAACGGTGATGTTAAGCAACAAGCCTCATTGCGGCATCTTTGCAAAGTTGCTGTTCCTCA
>NZ_VCNK01000078.1 GCF_006265095.1 Phaeobacter sp. B1627 | reverse complement strand
AGCGGCACCGGGCCGCTCAACCTCTCGGGCCTGACCCAGGGCACGCCTTCGAATGCCAGCTTCGGCACCACCACCATCGCCACCAGCACGGTTGCGGCCGGGGGCTCCGAGGCGGCGGCGATCAGCATCACCTTCACGCCCGGCTCGACCACCGATGGGGCGAGCTTTTCGGTGCCGTTCAGCTTCACCACCAATGATGCCGAGGATGGCACCGATGAGACCACCTATAATGTGACGATCTCCGGCACCATCAATGCCGAGGCGGAGATCGACAATCTCACCTCTTCCACCGGCAACAGCGTCGCGGATGGCGGCACCGATACGATTGCGACGGCGATCGACAGCGGCACGGCGGTCACGGTGACTTATACGGTGGCCAATAGCGGCACCGGGCCGCTCAACCTGTCGGCGCTGACCGCGGGCACGCCTTCGAATGCCAGCTTCGGCACCACCACCATCGCCACCAGCACGGTTGCGGCCGGGGGCTCCGAGGCGGCGGCGATCAGCATCACCTTCACGCCCGGCTCGACCACCGATGGGGCGAGCTTTTCGGTGCCGTTCAGCTTCACCACCAATGATGCCGAGGATGGCACCGATGAGACCACCTATAATGTGACGATCTCGGGCACCATCAGCGTCGGGGTCGAGGCGGAGATCGACAATCTCACCTCCTCCACCGGCAACAGCGTCGCGGATGGCGGCACCGATGATCAGGGCAATAAGCTGGCAGGGGTCGTGGAAACCGTCACATACACGGTAACAAATTCCGGGGCTTTGGATCTGACGTTGGAGACTGCAGTCTCTTCGGACTTGACCAATGTCATAGTCGAGTCCATTGGCGCACCCGCTACCAGTGTTGTCAGCGGCGGTGGAGGCACGACTGAATTTGAAGTGCAATATAGACCTCAGGCCGCCGGAGCATTTTCGTTCGATGTAACCTTTGTGACCAGCGATAGCGACGAAAACCCATTCAGTTTCACCGTGAGTGGCGCTGCTATGACGGCACCAGTCTTCACTCAGGATTTCGCACCGGATACCATCCGATCTGATGAAACTGCCACCCTCACCTTTACGGTCAACAACTCGGCGAATGGGGCTGCGGCGACGGGGCTGGAGTTTAGCAATACCCTGCCCACAGGTCTGAGCCTGGCATCGCCCAGCAATGCCGCGACCACCTGTACCGGCGGGACGCTGACCGCAGCAAATGGCACCGATACAGTAAGCTATACAGGCGGGACCGTTGGCGCCTCAGCGAGTTGTACGGTCACGGCCAGTGTGGTCGCCTCCAGCGATGGATCCTATTCGAACAGCTCTGGGGATCTGACATCAGATTTCGGAAATTCAGGTAACTCTTCGGCCACGCTAGCCGTTGCGTCGCCTGAAATTGACGTGCAACGTCCTGCGTCGACATCGATCGCAAGCGGGGGCACTGACGATCAGGGAAGCCTGACGGTGGGTGAGCAACAGACCCTAACGTATACGATCGCGAATCAAGGCACGGCGACGCTGACGCTATCGGGCACTCCGACAAGTGGCTCGGCCAGCAACGTGACCATTGACACCATCTCGGCGCCAGGGGCATCGTCCGTCCCGGCGGGTGCAAGCGCAACCTTCACCGTTGCCTTCACGCCAACCCTCGAGGGTGACTTTTCTTTCGGGTTGGTTATCGCGAATGATGACGCGGATGAAAGCAGCTACACGCTCACAGTAAGCGGCACAGCAGTTGGCGGCACTGCGGAGTTTGACCTCGGAGGCGCAGGGGGTGGCTCACTCACGAGTGGCCAGACGGACACCATTTCAGAGGTGGTGACCATCGGAGCGTCAGAGGTGATTACCTATGTGATCACCAATCCAGGGACTCGTCCTCTTACCCTGATCACACCAACGGTTGCTGGAAATATCTCGAACCAGAACAACGTTGTCGTCAACAGTATTTCGCTTGGGGCAAACACACTTTCGGGCGCTGGCGCGTCAACAACATTGCAGATCATCTACACTCCGATTGAAAGCGGGTCGTTCAGCTTTGACTTTGTGATCTCTTATTCTCTGGATACGAGCGCCCCGCCAATCACGGACCCGAATGGCGGCACCAACCCGGGCAATGTTCGCCAGTTCAGCATCACCGTCGAGGGCATAGCGAGTGGAGCACCTGAAATCGAAGTTTCCTCTTCGGAAAACGGAGCTCTCAGCGATGGCGGAACCGATACCGTGTCTGCGACGGTTGCAAGTGGGACCGCCACATCGATCACCTACACGCTGACCAACTCAGGCACAGATACGCTGACAATCACGCCTCCCACAGTCAGCGGCAATGTCAGTGGCGCGACCAACGCAACGGTCAACGGCCTGACGTTGGGCGCGACCTCTCTGGCCGCAGGTGGGGGGACGACAACACTTGTCCTGTCCTATACCGCGACATCAAGCGGGACCTTCGGCTTTGATGTGAGTCTTTCCAACAATGACGATGATGAAAACCCGTTCAATTTCCGTGTCAGCGGTACGGCGCAGAATGTCGCCGTCGGCCTGCAGATCGTTTCGGGATCAGACCAAAGCGTTGAGGTGAACGCGGCGTTCGATGCGCCGTTGGTCGTTACCGCGACGGCCTCGAATGGAGAAGGCGTAGCCGATGTTCCGGTGACCTTCACGGCACCTGCAAGCGGCGCATCGCTGGTATTTGCCAGCACAGGCACAAACACTGAAACTGTCACGACCGGACCAAACGGCACTGCAACAAGTTCAAACTTGACTGCAAATGGCATTTCTTCAACTTATCAGGGCACAACCACTTTGGCGCCCTATGCTGTCACGGCCAGCGCGCCGGGTTTGAGCAGCGTTTCGTTCTCAATGACCAATACCCGCAATGACGCAGCCGATATTCGTAAAACGCAGGAGGTCATCGCTTCCTTCATAATCAATCGCGCCAATACCATCGTCTCAAACCAACCTGATCTGGTCTCGCGCCTGTCTGGTGGCGGATTTGGGAGGCAGAACGGCGGGAACGGACTCAGTTTCAGTGCGAATTCGAGCGGTCATTCTGGCAGTTTTAGATTCAGCTATCGCGCCTTTGCAGATCAGATACATCGTAAAAATGACGCCACCGCGTGGCGATCCGCGTTGAGCTCTGCATCTGCGCAGCCAGGAACGGCAGAGGGCAGCGCAGGCGCTTCCGTTGCGGAGCAAGATACCCCGGCTGCAGAGAATATGCCCAGAAGACGAATGTCGTTTGCACGCACAGAGGAGGCAGGCTCATTCGCTGCGCGCGCATACCCTGGTGCCGGAGGTGATGTCATCAAGCCTGCATATTCCGCAAAGGCCGGTTGGGACTTCTGGGCCCAAGGAACCTACGCGATCAGCCACAACATCAACTCCGACAGTAAGACAGGCCTGTTCTTTGCCGGTTTGGACTATCGCAAGTCAGACAATGCGCTCTACGGCGTCATGGCACAGCTTGATATAAACGACGAAGAAAACGCTGCGGCAGGCTCGTCGGCAAAAGGTGTCGGCTGGATGGTTGGCCCCTATGCTGTCTTGCGGTTGCGAGACAATCTGTATCTGGACGTCTCCGCGACATATGGGCAATCTCACAACAAGGTAAATGCGCTCGGCCTATTTGAAGACGATTTTGACACAGAGCGCGTCCTGCTCCAGGGAGGTCTGACGGGGGATGTAAAGGTCAGTCCGACACTGATGCTCAGGCCTTTTGCGCGTCTGACCTATTATTACGAAAAGCAAAAGAGCTATACTGACTCTCTGGGACGCACGATCCCGTCGCAGGACTTCGATCTGGGGCGATTTGAGTTTGGTCCCAAGCTTTCATGGGAACTCGCACAGGGCAATGACATGATCTTCTCGCCCTATCTGACCTTCTCTGGCATCTACGATTTCAACAAGCTGCAGAGCGGCTCTCCGTCAGACCCGAGTCTCGCTTCATCTGACTCGGATTTCAGGGGGCGGTTGGAAGCGGGCGCAGTCTGGTTTGTGCCTGACCGGGACATCAACATCGCCATTGAAGGCTTCTATGACGGTATTGGCGCGTCCGGTTTCGAATCCTATGGGGCCTCGGTGAACGTCAGAATTCCGTTTTGATGCACATGGCGTGACGGAGCTGGTCGAACCGTGGAGGGGACCGGGCGAGGCACAGTTGAGCTTGCCGTGTTGATCTGCAAAGGTTTTGCGGGCCCCGCAGGGGCTCGTGGACCAGCAAAACGATTGACCTCTTTCCCTGAAACTCCTGCAGTTTCCTGTCACGTTCACCTGATTGAAGGACGAAAAATGAAGACGAGAGGCACCGGCAAAGAGATCATCCAGATATTGAAAGAGTAAGGCGTCCCCAATTTCCTAGACGCTTGCCTCGTTCATTTGCGTCTGTTTTAATTCATCGACGACCTTGATGTCGCCGGACACATTCTGACTTGCTGCGGTAATCCCCCCATTTTTAAT
>NZ_VCNK01000077.1 GCF_006265095.1 Phaeobacter sp. B1627 | reverse complement strand
AGGACTCGGCGGGCAATGATGCCACGCAAGTCAGCTTTACCGTCACGGTCACCGATGATGAGGCCCCAGCCCTGACCGCCCCGAGTGCGCAGACCTCCGGCACCGACAGCGGTGCGGCGACCGCCTCCATTGATGTGACCAGCCTTGGCTCTGGTTCTGACAATGTGGATAGCAGTGTCACGATCACCTACAAGGTCGGCGACACCACGCTGACCGGCGCCTATGATTTCCCTGTGGGCGAGACAACCGTCACCATGGATGCGCAGGACGCATCGGGCAATGATGCCACGCAAGCCAGCTTTACCGTCACCGTAAACGATGCGGATACGCCGGTGT
>NZ_VCNK01000076.1 GCF_006265095.1 Phaeobacter sp. B1627 | reverse complement strand
ACCGTCACCATGGATGCGCAGGACGCATCGGGCAATGATGCCACGCAAGCCAGCTTTACCGTCACCGTAAACGATGCGGATACGCCGGTGTTGACCGCGCCGGATGCACAAACGGCCGAAACCGATGAGGGCGCCGATACCGTCTCCATCGATGTGACCAGCCTTGGCTCCGTCAGCGACAATGTCGACAGCAGCCTTGCGATCACCTACAGGGTCGGCGACACCACGCTGACCGGCGCCTATGATTTCCCTGTGGGCGAGACAACCGTCACCATGGATGCGCAGGACTCGGCGGGCAATGATGCCACGCAAGTCAGCTTTACCGTCACGGTCACAGCAACGATGACGGTCGACGACGAAGCACCGGTGCTGACCGCGCCGGATGCGCAAACGGCCGAAACCGATGAGGGCGCCGATACCGCCTCCATCGATGTGACAAGCCTTGGCTCCGTCAGCGACAATGTCGACAGCAGCCTTGCGATCACCTACAGGGTCGGCGACACCACGCTGACCGGCGCCTATGATTTCCCTGTGGGCGAGACAACCGTCACCATGGATGCGCAGGACTCGGCGGGCAATGATGCCACGCAAGTCAGCTTTACCGTCACGGTCACAGCAACGATGACGGTCGACGACGAAGCACCGGTGCTGACCGCGCCGGATGCGCAAACGGCCGAAACCGATGAGGGCGCCGATACCGCCTCCATCGATGTGACAAGCCTTGGCTCCGTCAGCGACAATGTCGACAGCAGCCTTGCGATCACCTATAGGGTCGGCGACACCACGCTGACCGGCGCCTATGATTTCCCTGTGGGCGAGACAACCGTCACCATGGATGCGCAGGACTCGGCGGGCAATGACGCCACGCAAGTCAGCTTTACCGTCACGGTCACCGATGTCACTCCGCCGTCAGTGCCGACTGTGGCCAATGTTGAGGTCAACGACGACCGCACCCTGACGGTCACGGGCACCACAGATCCCGGCGCGACGGTCACCGTGATTTTCCCGGATGGCAGTCGGGCTACGACTGTGGCCTCGGGCGGGTCCTCAAACCGGGAAAGCAAGAGAACACTCCTGAAATCGTCGATCAATGCCGCAACCGTTGGCACCTTCTCCGTTGTGTCTGCGACGCCCCAAACAAGCGGTGATGTCACGGTTACCGCGACCGACGCCAATGGCAATACCTCTGGTGCCAGTGTTACCTTCGTTGATGCAACCTCGCCCGAAGTCGTGATCAGCGGTGCTCCGGAGCGATTGGCGCATAGAGCGAGCTTTGACGTCACCATCACATTTACCGAAAGCGTGATCGGCTTTGCGGCCAGCGATATCACCGCCGTCAATGCCTCTGTCACAGGGCTGAGCGGTAGCGGCGCGGTCTACACCGCCAGCATTGCCTCCGCAGGGACGGGCGACGTGAGCCTCTCGGTTGCGGCCGGGGCGGCGACGGATGCGGCGGGCAATCTCACCACAGCCTCCAACACGCTGGTTGTGGCCGACACAACCGTGGAAGAGACGCAAAAGACTATCGCAAGCTTCCTCTATAGCCGGGCCAACCAACTGATCGCCAACCAACCCAATCTGACCGGTTTTCTGACCGGCGCTGATGGCACGTTGGATGTGGCGGTCACCCGGGGGACGGGGCATTTCAACCTTGCGTCTGGGGGCAACAAGAACAGCTGGCTTCGTCTGAAGGGCGCCTGGTCCGAGGATGGCACCGCCGAAAGCCAGTCTGCCTTTGGCGCCCTGGGTGGCCACATACACCTGCAGGAAACGGTGCTCTTGGGGGCGATGCTGCAATTTGACCACCTGTCACAGGACGATGGCGCCGCCAGGGTTGAGGGCACGGGCTGGTTGGTCGGTCCCTATGTCGTGGCGAAATTGCCCGGTGATCCGCTCTATTTTGAGGGTCGCCTGCTTTATGGTCAGTCCTCCAACACCGTATCACCCTTTGGCACCTACGAAGATGATTTCGACACCTCACGCCTGTTGGCGCAGGTCAGGGTGACCGGTGACTACGCCTATCAAAATGCGGTGCTAAGCCCCTATCTGAACGCCGCCTACCTCAAGGACGATCAGGACGCCTATACCGACAGCCTCGGCAATCTGATCGGCGCCCAGAGCATAACCCTGCGCCAAATCGCCCTCGGCCTTGACGCCACGCGCTCCCTTGCGGTGGACAGCGGGTTGCTGATGCTACAGGCTGGGATTTCGGGGGTCTGGTCCTCTACCAGCGGTACCGCTGTGGCTGAGACGGTTCTGCCGGGCTACGCCGGGTGGCGCGGTAAGATCGATGCGGGCCTGAGTTATGAGAGCGACGGCCACGGCACCCTCACAGCCACTGCGTTTGTCGATGGTTTAGGTGCGGCGGACTTTAATAGCTACGGCCTGAGCGTGGGGTATACCCTAGCGTTCTGAGTGGCCTGCTGCCGTTTCGTGGATACTGAGATCAGTCTCTATGAAATTGGAGAATCTATAGGACGAGAAGGATGTTCAACCGCGGGTTCAAGCAGGAAGCGGTTGAATTGGTGACCAAGCAGGGTGTCAGATCGGCGATCTGCTCGTTCTCTTCATCCAGCTTGGGGCTACAGCGATAGCACGTCTCGCGGACATCAAAGGCCCCAAACGCCAGCGCGATGCTGACGCCCTTCATCGCCACCGCTGTCATGGCCAACTCCCCGCGTTGAGTTGGCCATGACATTTTTTACGTGCACCTCCTTCACGAGGCCGTTCTGCATGCTCACGGTGCCGCTCGGCGCCAGGCACACCGCCCTCCATCGGGCGTCTGGCGCAGCACATCCATGATCTGGATTCTTGTGAAACGTGCCCTCTTCATCGGAATTTCCTCGTTCATCCTGCCGAGACGCTTCCACTTCAGCATCCCCGAAGATCTGGGCAGGGGGGGGGGCGTATGAACGATTTCCGAAATCGTGCCAAATTCTCATTTGGCAACAGCAGCCGACACATGCATGGGGCCGGGTGCGTTTTCGGAAACGAGCGGTTCTCTTTGTTCAAAGAGGCTTGCCTGAGTTCAGACTCAGCGCCGTCGACCCCGCTTTGACGTTTTCTTGTTCCCGCGTGCGCCGGTCACCACCGGCGTATTCTGTTTGTTTTCATCCCTCAACTTGCTCCACCGGGCGAGGCGCGCGGGATCGAGCTTCCCGGCCGCGACCGCGGCTTGAACCGCGCAGCCGGGTTCGTGTTGGTGGGTGCAATCGCGAAATCTGCACTCAGGGGCCAATTCCGTGATCTCGGCAAACAGCGCATCAAGACCCGTCGATAAATCGCTCACATGCAAGGTGCGCATTCCGGGCGTGTCGATCACCCAGGCACCGCCTTCGATGGTGTGAAGGGAGCGCGACGTGGTGGTATGCCTTCCCTTTGCGTCATCCTCGCGGACGCTGCCCGTTGCCTGCGCGTCGTCTTCGGATTTACGGGCCAGCGTATTCAACAGCGTCGACTTGCCCACACCGGATGACCCGATCAGCGCCACGGTCTGTCCCGCGCGACACCAAGGCGCGAGGGCGGCAATCGCGCCGCGTGACTTTCCGTTGATCGAAACCACTTGCAATCCCCGCTGCAACGCTGCGGCTTTGCGCTGGAATTTAGCTCCATCAGGCGTCTGATCCACCTTGGTCAACACAATCACGGCCCCGGTCCCTGCTTGGTTGGTCATGGCAAGATAGCGTTCAAGGCGGGCCGGATTGAAGTCATCGTTGCAGGACGTCACGATAAAGACCGTATCGACATTGGCCGCGATCAGTTGCAACTGCCGCGCTCCGACGGTTTGACGTTGCAGCAGCGAATGGCGGTCCAGTCGGCGGGAGATTATATGGCTTTGAGGATCGGCCAGAACCCAATCCCCGACGGCAAAATCTGCAGTTGTCATCGCCGCAGGCAGGCTCACTTTGACCTGCCCAGCGACGGAAAGAGCGGTCAACTTCGACCGATGCACCGCAGAGATCCTCATCGGCACAAGACCTGCGTCGTCAGGACAAAGTTGATTTTGCAAGGCGGTTGTCCAGCCGAGCGCGTGCAAAGGTTCGAGGATATGATGGTCTTGCGTTTCCACAAGACCCTGAATGATGTGATTGGACGCTCAGGGCAAGTGTTTCGGCTGCACTGCGAATGACCTGCCCCCGCAAAATGTCTCGCTACGAAGTAAAGTCTGCCAGTTTTGCTGAGCCTCCCCCTTTAAAGTG
>NZ_VCNK01000075.1 GCF_006265095.1 Phaeobacter sp. B1627 | reverse complement strand
TTGGTGTTCATGCCGCCCGTTTTTGGGGCATTTGATCCCCCAGATCAAACCCTGATCCTTCACACTCCGACCGATCAGACGTTCACGCCCCCCTTTTTTGACGCCCATGTGGTCGCAGTGCGGTGAGCTTTCAAATAGGTGGTGTCGATCATGACGGTCTTTTCCTCGCCGTGTTCGGCGGCCAGGCCCATCATGATCTGGGCAAAAACACCTTTCTCGCTCCACCGCTTCCAGCGATTGTACAGGGTCTTGTGAGGACCATATTCCTTGGGCGCATCACGCCAGCGTAAGCCATTGCGATTGACGAAGATAATGCCGCTGAGTACACGTCGATCATCCACGCGAGGTTTGCCATGGGGCTTGGGAAAGTAGGGGGCAGGACGGGCCATTTGCGCGTCATTCAGCCGATATAGGTCGCTCATATCACTGCTCGATTTTCGCCCCGTGAATCACGCCACAAGGAGGAAATCAATCGGTCCTGACCGTAGCCTAGTCGCCCGCCGCGTGCGCAGCTATATGGGGGATCACTGATATCGCGTAGTTCTGGCTTGGGTATTTCTCAGGCGTCAATATTGCGAGAACGCCTCGTGTAAACTCAGGGCTGTTTGGGCTGTACTTGGGCCGAAGCCTGTCATTTTCAACGCATCGATCGAGACAACTGCGCCGTTCTGTGCTGCTGATGACGCTGCAAGTACGGGCAGTTCAAACAATTGGGAAGATATAGGGCTGCTTCCGTCTTGATAGGAGGCTCTCAGAATGATTTCGGGATTTGCGGCGATGACGGCCTCGTCTGACATCGTTTGATACCCGTCGATCACAGCTGCGACATTCACCCCACCGGCCAGAGCGATCATTGCATCTACGGGAGTGTTTTTCCCGGCAACACGAAGACTGCCGTTTTGCGCCGCTAGGATAAAGAGAACACGCTTTGGCGGCGTCTCATCGGCCGCAACGATCTCTGCCAGATGTGTAAAGTCAGCTTCGATGTCTTTGATCAGCGCCTCCCCCCGCTCCGCCGTATCGAGGGCCTTGGCGATGATGCGAATTTTCTGTGGAATGCTGTGCGCGTCATAGCCATTTGGGATCGTGGTAATGGTAATCCGGGCGGCTTTCAGCTGTTCAATCGTTTCCGGCGGTCCGGCCGTTTCATCCGCCAGGATGAGCGAGGGCCCAAAGCGCAAAATGCCTTCGGCGGATAGGTGGTGCAAATAACCAACATTCGGCAAGGACAGTATATCTTTTGGCAGGTAGGAGGTCGTGTCTCGCGCCACCAGTCGATGCTCTTGACCCAAAGCATAGATGATCTCACTGACACCGCCGCCAATAGAGATCACATCTTTTTCGTCCGACCGGGCCGCTTCTGCCCATGCGACGCTCGCGCACAGCATGACACCCGCTGCAATGTGTTTTAGCCAACGAAGATTTGGCATGTGAGGTCCTCCGAACGGAAGCGACGGCCAAGCCAAAGGCCTAGTCACTGCGATGTTGGCGAAGATAGGTCTGGCGAAAACGGTCTTGATTGACGCTACTACAGTTGAACCACGCGCGATGATCGAGCCAGTCAAAAACCTGAGCAAAGTCATGAAACACGCCGCCGGGGATGCCAAAGACCTTTTCAACACTTGATTTTGGCACTGTGGCCATCGCATCCGGTGGAACCAAAATACACATCGCTCGCACCTGCGTTTTGATTTGATCACGCGCTCCAGCCTGCAGCCATGCTTTTGTGGCTTTGGCGGCGCCGTCGGCTTGTTCAAGCGCGGCTTTGTCGAGGTGGTGGCGAAACACAATGAATGGCTCTTGTTTGTCAAACCATCGATCCCACGCGGCAAGCATCTCTAGATGTTGTTCAAGGGATATAGCACCTTCTGCGGTTGTGACGCAGAAGGGCCAATGGGTTTCATCGTACAGAAAATGTCCCATCGCGTTAGAAGCTGCGGGACAAACCGATGCGCAACGCGCGGGGTTGTCTCAAAACGGCAGAGTCGGCCGAGGCCGTCGCCCCTGGGTAAATCGCAATAGCATCTTGATTATCAAAGAGGTTTTTCACTTCTGCGAAAAAGCGCACTTTGTCAAAATCATAGCTGACACTTGCGTCGGCCACCACGCTGGATGCCGTTTTACCACGGGCGCGGTTATTGATGCCGGTGTAGTAGCTGCTGGTATAGCGGGCCGCGACATTTAACGACCAGCCATGATTGGACCAGTTGGCGCCGAGCGTTGCCGTTGCTTTGGGGGCGTTAAACAGTTCGTTGCCTTCAACGCCAGATCCCGGAAAACGCTTGATTTCGGTTTTGAGCAAGCCAATCCCCCCATAGAGACCAAAAGCGTCGCTCATTTGATATGCGGCGCTGAATTCCGCCCCATAGCTGATCACTTCGTCCGCGTTGCGCACCACAAAGAGCTCATCCAGCGTGTCCCCAGGGGTCAGGTCAAAGGGGAGTTGCATATTCTTGTACTTGGTAAAAAACAGGTTTTGGGTCAGCTGCAAGTCACCACCCAATAGCTCCTGCCGTCCGTAGACTTCAAAGTTTGCGGCCGTCTCGGTGTCGTATTCATAGTGGACAATCGGGAAGGGATTTGGTGCGCCGATTGCGATGCCCCCCCCGCCTGCATTGTAGCCTTTGGACACATGGAAACCATAGCTCTGCCCGTCAACAGGCTGCCAGTTCAGACCAAGACGCGGCAGGAAGGCCTCAAAGGTGCGATTTGTATTGACCTCTGCGATGGAGCCATCTGCGTCGCCACCGCTACGTTTATGTCGTTCCTGTTCATAGCGTGCGCCCAATGACAGCTCAAAATCGGCTGCCAATGGCAGTTTGATCTCACCATAAATGGCGGTTGTTTCTGTCGTGTCGGAGAAGTTTTGGTCTTCAACGAACTCGATAAACTCGTCCTGGTCGGCATGGTAGTAGTGCAGCCCGACAAGTGCCTCGATACCCCCGGCACCAAAGAAACGCAGGCGCGGGTCGATGGAAACTTCCTGTGTGTCGATCCAAGCGTTTGATGAATTCGGCACTGCGGTTCGATCAAATCGAAAGTCTGTTATCGAGGCGTCGAGCTCGAACCGCACAGAGGCATTCAGATCAACGTCAAAATCAGCTCCGAGACTGTTTGTGGAAACTTCATGTCTCGGCTGTTGCGGAAACTGAGACATACGTGCCTCGTAGGGCCGGTTAACTCGTTCCGCATTCGGGCCATAGTGAGAGTTGTGCTCTGCGATGATCCGAAGCGTGGCCCCGTCAGCGATATCCAAATTGGACAGCATTTCGCCACGGAACATGCGGGTTGAACGGTGTCCGGGGTTATCGGCGCCTTCAAACGGGGTGTATTGGACAGTCGATTGCGACTCGCTGATATCGGCTGCGAACCGAAAGGCCAGATTGTCGCTGACGGCCATATTGTACATGCCGGAAATGCGCTTTTGGTCATGGTTACCGCCAGAGACCTCGACCTTTCCCTCGTTTTCAAACACCGGAGCATTGGTCGTGATCGCCACCGTGCCCGCAATGGCATTCCGGCCAGACAGGGTGCTTTGTGGTCCTTTGAGAATTTCGACTTTTTCGACATCCCAAAGCGATTGATTGCCGAAAACAATCTCATTGTATCCTGCCGGTCGACCGTCGATGGTCAGGCCAAGCCGGGCCCTGCTGCCGGCAAAGAACGCATTGGCACCTTCGGCCGGGCCAGTCCCGTCTATCCCCCGAATTGTCGGCGCTTTCGCGGTCGCCTCAAGGGCACTGACATTGGCGGCCTTCTCCAACACATCATGTACGGTTTCTTGCGCTGGACGCTTTTGGAGTGTGTCCTCATCAAGCACTTCAAAGCTTGTGCCAGACTTATACCAGGGCTCGGAAATCAGCTTCCCATCCACAAAAATGGGCGCCAGCTCGAAAAGATCAGCGTCCTGCGCATAAGAGTGGGATGCAAGTGCAAAAGCCAGCAAGCTGGTGCTGAGGTAGAGGGACATTTTTTTGTTCATTTTATGGACCGCGAGCCAGTGTTGGAGGGAGTCTTGACGTTTTCGTCAAATTCCTTAGTGTTTAGATCGAGAAATAGGCCGCCATCCACTCCATTTCGGACGCCACCCCTCCATTTGCGGACAAATAAGAGACCTCAAGAAGAAACGGTATGGGCTGGGCAGAAGAACAAAGACGGTTTGAAACCCGGGTTGCACGTCGCTCGACAGCACAGTCGCATGTGATGACCGATGCAAAAGGGCAGTTGATCCTGGCAAAAGCGACGTTGGAAGCCAGCGCGCAAGAGTTTGAACAAACGCCTTATTTGGTGATATCGCACGTCATTGACGGTGGCGGCAGTTTCTATCGCAGCTCAGAACTGGGAAAGATCGACGGTGTCATGCGTAGCGGCACCACCGCATTGGCCTTGCCCCACATGCAGGCCGAGGGGCGGGCGCCCGGCGCTACTCTGTTGGGGCTGGTCATTTCGCAAGCGCGTGCAGAACAAGAATTGGCTGATGTCGGGGGGCTTGAGAGTTTGCATGCAGCCTGCAGTCAATTGCTTGACGATCCTCTGATGACACATGTTTTTCGGTCAATGTGGGATGATGCGCAGCACCACGGCCTGTCTTCGGCCTATTTCGACCATGCGGTTGGCCTTGTCCTACATCGGATGACCCGCGTCCGCCACCCACTCAACGCAAAGCGGAGTGTACAGCCGTTGTCTCCCCGTCAGCTCGCACGGGTGGTGGAGCACATCGAAGAGCACCTCTCAGAAGATCTAAGCGTTGCACACTTGGCCAGTGACCTTCAACGAGACGTGCGCGGGTTTTCGCGCGCATTTCGCGCCTCTACTGGCAAAGCGCCATATGAGTATTTGGTCTATCGTCGCATGGAAAAAGCCAAGGAGCTTCTGTTGGGGGATGACACCATTATACAAATAGCTGGCTGTCTAAACTATGCAAATGCCTCCAAGTTTTCCGCATCGTTTAAGAAGAAGACGGGCCTTAGCCCCTCTGAATGGCGGCGACAGCATGCATGATTGGGGCGGTTGGAAAATGAGTTGTCAAGACTGACCTGAAATCGCTCCTCTGTCGTTGCGGTCGACTTTTCCCTTATCTTTTTCCCGGTGGTCGACGCCTTTGAGCGCCCATCGGTGCGCAATCCATTCCCAACATTTGATCTTATTGAGCGCCGGAGCCGCCGCTCGCAGGCAGTTTGAGCGCGGCATCTAAGGTAATCCCCCCTAAAAATAGT
>NZ_VCNK01000074.1 GCF_006265095.1 Phaeobacter sp. B1627 | reverse complement strand
TTTGAACGACGCAGGCGACGAAGGAGCCTGCATAACAGATATCGATTAGCTCGAACCTTGCAGTAGCGTGGTCGATTACCAACAGCGCAACGCGTAGGGATAGGGTGGGTCAGGCAGGGAGGGGAAGGGATATCCCCAATTCTACCTCCCTGCGCCTGTGGCAGTGGTTGAATTTGCTGAGAATGGGTCAGGGGCCGGAGGGACCGGACGAGTAAGAGGCGCGTGGTGGCTCTGGTTTGCGATCAGGGTTGTCCGGGTGCTGGCCCCATCGATCCATGAACTGCGTCCGCAGGGTCTGATACAAGCCTTCCGGGATGACCTTCTTGGCCGTGTCCCTCAGGGTTTCGAAAGCACCTCGCCACACATCGCGTTCTCGCTCGACTTTGAGCAACGCTTTCTGGCCGTCATCAAGCAGAACCTTCTCCAGGCGACGAGACGTTTCTTCTGTCACTCGCCGGGCCGCCTGCACGGCCTCGTCCTCAGACCTTGCCAGAAGCGCGTCAGCGGCGCTCTGCGCCTCTCTGAGCGCCGTCTCGCGGATCTGGGTGGTCTCGTCCTCTACGGCCTTCCGACGCGCCTCTGCGGCGCTCTGAGCGTTCAGGGCGGCGGTTGCATTCTCCCACTGCTCATCCGCGATAGCCGCTGCACCGTCGATGAAGTCTCGCTCCTGGTTCGCGGCATCCTCAAGTCGCAGAATTTCGGACTGAAGCGCATCCAGCTCCTCTTGCTTGCTGGCGAGCCGACGTTCGTAGGTTTGAAGCCGTTTGACCTCCTTGGCCGCCAGCTCCTCCTTCTCACGAAGCTTGGCGACACGCCTGGCCAACGTCTCGGCCTCTTCCTCGAGCCCGCTTCGCTTCGAAAGGGCCGCGGCGATCTCGGGACCAAGATCGTGGTGAAGCTCTGCCACGGAGCGATGCACTGTGTCGGCGAACTCCGCGCCGGCCCTGAGACGGTCGTACTTGCTATGCCCACGCTCGGCACTGGCAACATGGCGCTTCATGACCTCGGCCGTGATGGTCTGAAGCTCCGATGTGACCCCCCGTTTGGTCATCGCGCTGATGGCATTCCCGTTGAGATCGTAGGCGGGAAGCTGGAAATGCGCGTGAGGGGCTGTCTCGTCACGATGCGCGACCAGGCCGGTCACCGTGCTGTTGAGGCGGGCAGCAATGGCCTCAGCGACATCCCGAAAGGCCATGTCCTGCTGTTCGATGCTCAGGGCCTCAAAGTCAGCTTGGACCTCGCGCCCGAACACGATGATCCCGGAAATCGCCACGCTCGCGTTGCTTTTCATCGCGCGCTTGGTGGCACGGAGCTCGCGGCGTTCCTGGCAAATCTTCCGGAGCGCGCCGGGGGTCATGGGCTGCACGATCACGCTGTTCAGGTGCATGCGCTCCTGGTTCACGTATCCTGGAATGGGGGCGTGCCGGAGATCATGCTTTCGTTGCCCCCCAGCCCTGCCACCTTCGTCGCTCTGGATGCGGGTAGCGACGGCCCGAGGGTTCCCGGCTGCAAGGTCTTCCATGACGTTTCCTCCGTAGGAGATCATTTATGATCTAACCTACTAGGCATAAGCATGCTTATGCCGTAGGCAAAGGGAAGGTAGCAAGCTCCCCTCCCTTTTGAAACCCTCCCCATTGCTCGGGCACATAATTCCTTTCGAAACCCCGCCAGAGCCGTCCCCCAGGACGGCGCAAACCCCATCCTTCCCCTGCCTTGTGGAGGGCGATGTCAGGATGGGTTTGCAAGAGGTGTCCGCTTATTCTGAGGTGCGGGTATCAGAAGCCGAGGTATTCCGGGGGGACGGTTGAGGTCAGCCAGACGCCATTGTCGGCGCGCCAAAAGGGCAACCCGTTCGCATGCATTGCGGCGGTGTTCACCCGCAACACCACGGGGCGACCATGCCGGGTGCCAACCTTCACGGCGGTTTCCTCATCTGGCGACAGGTGGACATGCTGGCGACGACCAGGATTGAGGCCGCTCGCGAAGATTGCGTCGAGGTTGTTGCGCGCCGTGCCATGGAACAGCGTGGCCGGTGGCTCGATGGGCGTCAGGCCCAGATCAACGACAACGGAATGTCCCTGGGCGGCTCGTATACGGCGGCCGTCCTCAGAGAGTGTGAACCGTTGCTTGTCGTTGTCCGTGACGATCTGTCGGAGAGCATCGGCGGAAAGCCGGTGACCCGCCCGTTTCATGCCGCGTAGGAGCTCGTCCACTTGGACCCATCCGCCAGGGCCAAGTGTGAGTCCGATCAGGTCGGGCTCATGGCGCAGAACACGCGACAGGAACTTGCTCTCTTTGCTCATTTGCCAGTGGGGGCCGTTGGTACATGGTCCCAAAATGGAAAGGAGAGAGTCTTCTCAGACCCTCTCCGAAGCACCTAAACGGTGTGAATTCCAAAAGGCTGTTGCCAGCCGAAGCAGCCGAAGCTGTGCTCTTAGATATAGCGTCTAAACGTTAAATATCAACTGCCAAGGTTGTGTAAGTAACTGAAGTTAAAAGAAGAATGTTTTATGATCATGATACGTTTTTCTTGATTACCTTGATTAGTTCTAATTTTCTTGATGTCCTTGATATCCTTGATTACCTTGATGGGGACAGAGGCAGACAGTGTTTGGGAAATTTGGCGTGCATGGAGAAGGTGATGTCCGAATCTAGCCAAGGCGCGACAGGTGCACGCTCCAAGCTGTCTCCACGAGACCGCGGCGGGAACTTCTTTGCCGTTGACAGGGATGTTTGGGAGCGTTTGTGGGAGGTCGAGGTCACAAACCGGCTCAATTTCATCACCGCTTATCTTGTCATTTCGGCCGGGACTGGCAGCGATCATCAGCTTTCGAAGTGGTCCACGAAGGCATGCGAGCGTCATGTTGGCATAGGTAAGCCTAGAGCTAAGGTCGCGATCGATGAACTCATAGAACATGGGTTTGCGGCTCACACGGAGCAGTCATCTAAAGCTTACCCACAGTACAAGCTCCAAGAAATACCGACGGATAGCGACCCGATTTTCTTACCAGTAGGTATGGTGACCGGCTTGGCTGCTGAAGCGTCTTTGCTGCGTAGGGTCCGTGAGGTCGGGGATCCGATGCTATTGCGTATGCTGGTTGACCTCTACGGCCTGGTGCAGATCGATAGTACATATGGGGTCCCTATTTCCGCGCTGAGCCTTGTGGCGCCAGATGACTTCCCTGCTCGCAAGGTCTTTGAAATTGGTGTTCATGCGATTTGGGCTCTGCGGTTGGGGGATGGCCTCGTGTCGCGAGGTGATTGGATGATGCCGCATCATGCTAAGGACTGGAGCATTTTCTGGCACAGGTTGCGCACGCTCGAAGATATTGGCGCAATTTGGTACGAGCCTTGGGTCTTTGAGAGCGGCGACCAGGATGCTGAACCTATGTTCCCGATCTCTGTGCTAACGTCACGCAGTACCAAAGCAGACTCTGATGTTTCACGTCTAACCGATGTAATCCAAAGCGCGTCAGAGGCACTGGCTGAGGATAGGTATTACCTTCTTGAAATGTACTCAGAAGACGTTCTGGTGCCCTTGTCGAGGCATCGGAGTATGCCTGGGATCAGGGGAGTGGCGCGTTTAAGGATCGAGGCGGACACGCCTGGTCGGCGTTGGTCATATCGAGAGCGGATGCGTCGCCTGGAAACGTATGAATCTGGTTATAGGGCTTTGGCGCGTGAGGCTGCCATTGGGCAGTACAATCATCCTCTGAATACAGGGGTCGCCGACTAGTCTTAGCGAAAAGTGGAAGGTTATTGATGCCAGAAGACGAAGACAAAAGCGTGAAAGCTAAACCTGCTTCCACTTTCCCTTCAGAGGTAGAGCTCCTTGACGCGGGCTATGTTCGTGCGAGTTTTCGCGAAAAACCTGATGTTTCCAACCTTGTGACCGCCGCAGGCCATCCGTTTCCTACGCATGAAGAGATTGTGCAGGCCGGATATGTCCCTCTTAGCCGGAGAGAGGGAAGGCTGATGAGCCGCCCTCGTGTGGGCCAGATGTATTGGGTGGATTTTCCCCACGATGCTTATGCCCCTGAGTTCGAGAGAGAGCACCCTGGCATTATTATACGCGCCGCGAACAAGTTGCGGCACGATACTTGCATTGTGCTACCAGTTACTAGCGCGGCTCAAAAAGCCGGAACACACTTTCATCAACTTGCTGAAAACCCCAATCCAAAGGGTAGGGATAAAGGGATCGTTGCCTACGTTGTGTGTGATCACCTGTACACCGTGAACACAAACAGGTTGCGGCCCTTGGTAGATTTGAGGGGAAAACCGGTCTTTCCGAAGGTCAGCGCTGACGACATGACGGCTGTTTTCGGGCTCTTGGAAAAAGTTCTCAATCGCTCCTTCTGCACTATTACACAAACGGCAAAAGAGGCGACACCGCGTGCCCCAGAAGCCGCAGAGCGGCCGGAGAAGCGGGAAACTCAGGGCGGTCGACCCATATTGAGTTTGAACCGTAAGGAAGGTTAGCGACCCCTGAGGACCGTTTCTTAGCGCCTAAAGAGCTTTTCGAAGAAGCCTTTCGGGCGCTTGTCCTCTAGCAGAGCCGTTGCCTGTTGCCGCCACTTGTCTCTGTCTTCACGCAGATCGGCGATCACTGCCTCTTTGTCCGCCAGTCGTTCTTGGGCAGCTTCAAGACGAGCCTGTAATGCTTTGAAATCACCCGTTTCTGCGGTGTTCACAGGTGTTTCTTTTGGGGTTTCCTTGTGTTCACCCATGGGTGTTGGCGGGTAAACCCTGTGCAGCTCAGAAGGGTCGATGCGAAACGCACCGGTGTCGTCCTTTGAAGCGGATATTCGTCCTGATTTTATGGCCTTAGAGATGGTCGCCTTCGACTTCCCCGTGGCCTTCGCAGCCTCTCCAAGGGTGTACACCATGGGGTTTCCTATCGTTCGTAGTTGCCTGTTTTTATCCTGTTCGCCTGTTTACTCGTCTTCCCTTGCCGGGGTGCCCGGCAGATCGACCTCCATTCCTGGGAAGCTGGGCTGAGAGATTGGGGGCAAGCCGCTGCCCGAGGGGATTTGCATCTCTCCAATGCGCGGAAGGTGGTGCAGAGCAGCTTTGTCGGCCTCGATAGGTTCGGGTTGTTCATCTTCGGCCAGAAGAACCTCTGCCTGAAGGCGGGCGTAGCGCAGGCGGTCCCTGGCTTCGGTCCACACCACGCGGCTGTTGAGGACATAGGCGTTGACCGTGCCGCTCGCGCCGATCTGTTGAACCTCGATCCAATTGCCAGCTTCGAGGGTTTTCAGTGCGCGTTTCACGGTGGAGGCCGACGAGCCCATGAGTTTAGCCAGCACCTTGTGTGATGCGACGACGGCGTTCTGGTCGCCCACATTGGCTGCCAAGACATGGAGTAACGCGGAGGCCGCTGGATGTTTCGTGCCTAACCGTGCCCAAGCCTCATGAGCGGCGCGGTCAGTCTGCACGAAGTGGCCACGAGTGGGTTTGCTCGGGAGTGTTTCCCGGTTTTCGGATTTTGCCCGCCCTGGTTCATCCATGACCTACCCCTAGTCCATCGGTGGTTAAATTTGATTCACACATAGTCATTTGTCGATCACATATGGCCGGCATTATGCCGTCAAAATTCGTCCATGTCTGCACAAATTTCGCTCAGGCCCAGGTCACAGCTGTG
>NZ_VCNK01000073.1 GCF_006265095.1 Phaeobacter sp. B1627 | reverse complement strand
GCGGGACCACATGCTCTTGCCGAGCCGTGACGAAAGACCCCATTCATGCACAAACTCCACTTCATCCTGAGCAAACAGCCCGACCCGCCCCAACTTTCAGCGCGCGCCCAGGTGGCGCGCGTTTTTCATTTCGCGGAAGCTTAGACTGGCGTTTCCTTCTTTCTGGTCGATTGCGATCGGGCACAGTTGCGGGGCCGGCGAAATCTCACGATTACGCAGGATCGTCAATCAACTACATGATTTTATTGGGTTATCTCAAAAATCAAAGCCTGCTTCAGATTTTCGCAAACTCAGATAGAGGCGGCGTTCGGCGTCCTTCTCGCCAGCTGTCGGGCATCGCTTCCAAGACAGATTAACAATGGAATGCGCATCAGGGAACCGGCCCAACTGACGACGCCGTGGACTGACTGTCTCGATAACTCAACATCGAGATTAGGGCGTCGGGCGCCGATTGCGTCAGGTTGTGATGTGAGCGTCGTACCAGAGCAACTCGTCGGAGCTGCCCGCCAGGACGTCGGCCGGTGCATAGACTGCCGGGCCAACGGAAACACAGCTCCCGAGCAGTCCACCGTCGGGGAGAAGCAGCTCCTTTAGAATCTTCTTCTTGATCGCGTGCGCCGCAGCGTACGAAATCTCGAGGTGATCTTTCAGGTCATGCCCGGTTGGGTAATTTAAATCGGGATGGTGGGCATTGTGCCAAATCAGAAGTTCGGTCGTTCTAAACCACTTCTGTAGATCAACGTGGCTGCGATGAAGAAGGGAATGCGATTGCGCAGTAAACTGAAGGCGGCACGACTTGCAGCGGTAGTTTTTCCGTTTCTCCAAGAAACCGATTTGCCCACTTTCGCATTTCGGACATCTTATCCCGCCAGGCCACCGCGCGACGATCAAGCGCTCTCGGCATGCAGTTTCAGTCGGCCATGCCTCGGCAACCCCTGCCACGGGCAGGCGCAGCAGAAGCTTCATCATGTGTAACCGGCGCTCTTCCAGTGGAGAAAGGTCTGAAGGCATGCCGCGTTGAATATTGGAAACTCCTGTCCGCTCCAACAGGATGGTTGTCCAAGAGCCTGGCGCCTCAACGGTTTCGGCCCTGAGGCGGCCTTGCATGTCCACACAGCTGGACCCAGAACGAGATAACCCAGCATATATGCTCTAGTGGTTTGAAGATCGGCCAATCTGTACCCCTGATGGGTACAACTGGGAATAGTTTCAAACCTGCACACCGAAACGAAGTAACAGCCGGAAAAGTCCCGCATCGGTGACGTCCACGGACGTGGTGTAGCTGGCGGTGGCCATCGGGTTTCCCGGTAGGGTTGGGTTGCGACAACCAACCTGAACCAAGGACGACACCCGATGACCAAACCTATGATGGACCTGCGTGCGCTTGTCGAAAAGAGTGCCGATTCCGACCTGCTGCGTGAGATGATCGGCTTCGCAGCCGAGCGGCTGATGGAACTTGAGGTCGGCGCAAAGACCGGTGCCGATTACGGCGAGAAAAGCAGCGATCGGCTGGCGCAACGGAACGGATACCGCGACCGAGACTGGCAGACCCGTGCGGGCAGCGTCGAGCTGCGCATTCCGCGTCTGCGTACCGGGTCGTACTTCCCGTCTTTCCTCGAGCCACGGCGGTCGGTCGAGAAGGCCCTGACCACAGTCATTCAGGAAGCCTATGCCCATGGCGTGTCGACGCGGTCGATGGACGAGCTGGTGCAGGCGATGGGCGGAACCGGCATCTCGAAGAGCCAGGTCAGCCGGTTGTGCGCGGAAATCGACGACCGTGTCGATGCTTTCCTGACGCGGCCCATTGAGGGCGAATGGCCCTACCTCTGGATCGATGCCACCTACCTGAAGGTGCGCCAAGGCGGTGTTAGGGGCAGCCCTCGGACCAGTGGCGGTCAGCCCCTCACCTTCAGCGTCGCGGTCACGCTCGCGGTGGGCGTCAACACCGACGGCAGGCGCGAAGTGCTGGGCATGGCGATCGGTGCCTCCGAAGCCGAACCCTTCTGGACCGAGTTCCTCCGCGACCTCGTCCGGCGCGGCCTGTCAGGCGTGAAGCTGGTCATTTCCGTCGCCCATGAGGGCATCAAGGCGGCCACCGCCCGCGTCCTTTCCACGACCTGGCAGCGCTGCCGTGTCCATTTCCAGCGCAATGCCTTGGCTCATGCCGGCAAGAGCAGCCGTCGGGTGGTGTCAGCCTTCATCGCCACGGCCTTTGCCCAGCCCGACCACGCGGTGGCCAAGGCCCAATGGCGCCAGGTCGCGGACCAGATGCGCCCGAAGCTGCCCAAGCTTGCCACCTTAATGGACGGGGCCGAGGAGGACGTCCTCGCCTACATTACCTTTCCCCAGCAGCACCGGACGAAACTCCACAGCACGAATCCGATCGAGCGTCTGAACGGCGAGATCAAGCGGCGCACCGACGTGGTCGGGAACTTCCCCAACGAGGCATCCATACGCCGCCTCGTCGGCGCCATCCTGATGGAGCAGACCGAGGAATGGACGGTGCAGCGCGGTCGGTACATGACGCTGGAAACGCTGGCTCCGGTCTGCGATGATGTCGTGGTCAGCCTGCCTGCAGCGCAGCGCGACTGACAAGCTCGGCCCGCCGGTGAGCACGAGGCCCGTCACGAGCTACACCACGCCGCGGGACATCATCCCCGCATCTTCAGGTGGCACCTTGTGAAGGCATGCAGATACAGGCCATGCTACAGCTACACCCAGTAGCTCATCGGTTATTCAATGCAGATTGAACCGCTCATCGGGTGAGAAAAGGTCACAGCTCGCCTTAGCCAGCCGCCTTGCGACGTTGATTGATTCGAAAGATGCGACCCGCTCTCTGGACTGAAGGCGCAGATTCGCCTCGTTGACCGTCCCAAGTTTGCGAAAAACTCCGAAATCTGGCGTTCAGAGCGTTTGCGAATAATATTTTGAAAACCGATTACGGCCCGCAGCTCTTGGCCTCTGGTAGAACCGCGATCCTTGCGAAAAAATGGCGGGCGCGGCGAGGGGCTTGCACACATGACAAGGCTGCGACAGACCTAGCAGAAATGCTGATGGATCAGCCCCTTGGACAGCCCGTCAGGTGTCAATGCCCGCTCTCTCTTGCGGGGGAATGTAGGTCGTTCAGGAGCCCCAAGTTGCCGAGCCCCAACATTATCGAAATCCCGGACAATGGCGGGGCGGTCGCAGTAATGGCCGACCTCCACCTCAAGTCCCATTGCGGGCATGGAAGTAACCCGCTCGAGTTTCATGGCCTGCAAGATCGGCTGCTCTGGGAAAACGTTGATGCCTTGATCGTCGCGGGTGACCTGTCCGACACCTTCGGCCCGTCACTGCAGGACGCGCTCGCATATCTGAGCCGCTATGTTCCCGCCGATCGCATCCACCTCCTCCCCGGAAACCATGACTACTATTCTGGGCGGCTGGACGACGAGAACCGGCTGCGTGACCTGGTTCACGCAAGCGGGAGTTGGTTCGCGCAGAAGACCGAACTCCGCCATCGTAGCGACCGGTATCTCTGCGCCACGCTTTGGACCGACTTCGAGCTACTGGGGGATCAGGAGGCTGCCAAGAACTACGCACGCCGGTTCATGCGCGACTTCGACATGATCTCCACCGAAGCGTCTGGTCATGAGTGGCTTAATCCGGACGAGGTGCTGCCGCGCCGCATTGTCCCGGTTACACCTGAGGACTTAATCGCCGTGCATGGGGAACACCGCGCTTGGCTGGAAGAAAGACTGGCGACCCCACATTTCGTCGGCAATGGCAGGACCTTTGTCGTCACGCACCACGGCCCGCACCCGTCCGCCGCAGGCCCAATCGATGGTCTCACACCAGCCTTCCACTCAGACCTGACCGAAGTCCTCGAGCGGAGCGACATCGACACCTGGTTCTTCGGACATTCGCACCGGCGGCTGTCCTGCACCCTCGCAGGGACACGCATTCAGAATATCTCGATCGGCTATCCGGACGAGGATCACGGCGACGGCGAGGATGACCTGGCGGAGGTCTGCTTCATTGCGGCGGCGCGGGAAAAACAGTGCTCGCATGAGCTCAGGGATCTGCCGGTCGATAGACAGGCACTCGAGCAGGACTTCGAGTACGCGCTTCGGTGCAGTGAAACGGGCGTTCCTGTTCTGGTGGACAAGCTCTCACCCAAGACGCGCGCCTTCCTGCGCAAGGCCTTGAGTGGATGCGCCTGCCCCATCGTACCGGGGGGCGACGCTTACTACGCGACCGATGTCATCGTCGCGCTTGGCCAGCCATGGGTAGGTTCTGAATGATGCCGTTTGATGCAGTCATCTTGATCTCGGGCATGCTGGTCTGCCTTGTTGGCGTTGTTCATGTGGTCATCGGCTACCGGGGGACGACGCGCTCGGCTGAACCTGATCCGGAGCGCGTAAAACGCTTTGTCGAAAGCGCCCCGCCGATCCCCAGCCACCTGCTTTACGCTCGTCAGGATTAATGGCCCGAGCGCAAACCTCGATGCACTCTTTGTATCAGGCTTCATCCTGGGTCGGCGGTGTAATGCCGCCAGATATTGCACTTCCGAAAATGGACTATGGAGAAGACGCACATGGAATATTCACCTGACGACTGGGTGATTCTGAAAGTTTCGTTTGCGACGAGGGACAGAACTTTCACTCAGCTCAGAGTGTTGGGCGGCTGGCGCGGGGGGTATCTCAGTGGGGATGCCTGGCGCATAAATTCCGGCATTCAAGCCATTCATGCGGATGACATCGAATACCGCTTCCTCGGTCAATCAGGTTCCGTCTATCTATGCCATCGCGGCGGATATCGGTAACCGCCCGATTTGGAG
>NZ_VCNK01000072.1 GCF_006265095.1 Phaeobacter sp. B1627 | reverse complement strand
GTTTAAAGCTAGCCTGGTTGACCTGTGCTGTGCTCCCGGAAGTGTCCCCACTCGGGGCTAGATTTTCCGCCCTTTGATTACACAGACGGGCTGGATGCGTCTGGCAATTTCATGAGCGCTGCTGGAACCTTGTTCCCAATTGCGCTGTGCGGTCGTAACCGCCCGATTTGGACCACCTGCCGCATTCGCTTAGTAGATCTTATACGACGTCG
>NZ_VCNK01000071.1 GCF_006265095.1 Phaeobacter sp. B1627 | reverse complement strand
CACCTGCCGCATTCGCTTAGTAGATCTTATACGACGTCGTTACTGACGTGGATAACGACGTCGTATGCGGCGAGGGCAGAATTTGCGACATGAAGTGATTGTTGGGGTTGAGCGTCGGCGGTTTTGGCCAGATGAGATGAAGCTGTCGATATTGCGGGAAGTTGGCATGGGTGGCGCGACCGTGACCGACGTTGCCCGCCGTCATGACCTCACGCGGCAGCACATTTATCAGTGGCGACGGCAAATGAAGGATAAGGGGCTCTGGCCGGAGCCCGAGGGCATGACGTTTTTAGCTCTCGACGCGCCAGACTTGCCCCTGACTTCCAAGCCGGAACCCGCTTACGGTGCGCCTGCCGAGATTGGCTTTGCAAATGGGCGTATTCTGCGCTGCCCGCCCGGTATGGCTGAAGCTGATATCCTGCGGTTGATCCGGTTGGTCGAGACGGCATGATTGGCCCCGGCACGGGTGTCCGTGTGTATCTTGCCTGCGGAACGACGGATATGCGCAAAGGGATCTCTGGCCTGTCGGCCTTGGCGCAGGATGTTCTGCGTCAACGTCCTACGAGTGGCGCGGTTTTTGCGTTCCGGGGGCGAAAGGGCGATCGGATCAAACTGCTCTATTGGGATGGTCAGGGCTTTTGCCTGTATTACAAGGTGCTTGAGAAAGGACGCTTTCCTTGGCCATCCGCGAAAGATGGGAGTGTGCGCCTGACATCGGCACAATTGGCGATGCTTTGGGAAGGCATCGATTGGCGACGTCCGGATTGGGGTGCGCCGCCTGCGCGGGTTGGGTAAATTACCGCGCTGATATTGCTTGTTTTTATGGCCCTTCGCAGCAGATAATGGTAATCATGCGCATGTCTGAAGACACCGCATCTCTCTCCAATGATCCCGCCGTTTTGAGGGCGATCATTGCCTCTCTGGAGGCGGAGAACGCCAAACTCTCAGCTACGTTGCGCGCCCATGATCTGTTGGTGCAAACCCTGCGCACGCGGATCGCGAAGCTGCAGAAACAAGCCTTCGGCAAAA
>NZ_VCNK01000070.1 GCF_006265095.1 Phaeobacter sp. B1627 | reverse complement strand
TAAAAATGGGGGGATTACCGCCCCAGTTCCGCTTGTTGGCCGTTAGACGTCCCAGCAAGTCAGCGATCTCCTCATTCTCGTCGCTCAGGATCGGGCTTTAGCGGTAGCAGGTCCCGCTGATCTGGAACGTTCGGCAGGCCAGCGCGACGCTGACCTCATGCACGGCTATCACCCTCATGCCCCCCGCCCTCCGCCTGTTTCAGGATTGCCATCTCCTGCGCGTCGCTAAATCGTCCATTCCTCATCGAAAATCTCTTCAGATATCCAGCCGAGAACTCTGCACTTTTGAACACCACTAAGTTTTAGGGGGATTGCCAGAGGACGCATTCTTCAACACAGAACGCGCCCAAGGGGCGCTACTAAACCCACCTGATGACATCTAATCCCGGCCGCAAACCTGTCCGAAAAAGCAGGACCACTTCACTCGCATTTAAAGACAGACCAGCGGGCAAGCTCCGCAATGCCTCCCAAGGTTCCACGGGAAATTCAGCAATTAGTAGTTAACCAAACGTAAACCATCTGACATTGTCTAGGTTGAGGGAATCATTTTCACTCGCCTCCGGGTGGATTTGAGGCTGCTATTCTCGATCACCCCACACCGACACTCTTCGAGGGAGGAAGACCATGGCAAGACTGACTTTGGGCGTTGGCGCAACCGTACAATCGCTTGGCGACAAGATCCTGCGGGCGGGCATTGAATATAAAACCACCGGCCACCCCAGCGCCTCTGCGGAAGCCGCGGTTGTTGCGTTGCTGACAACGCCACCGAACACCACGGTGCAATTTCACTACGACGACCTGCAAAATCTACATATCGTGGTGCCAAACACAAATCAGATCGCCACCTCTGACCTCGACACGTCCGATCCGGGCGCCAGCCGCCTGAAACGCATCGCGGCCGAAGGCCTCGGCGCTGCGGTCATCCTCGGCTGCCAGATGTGATCCTTTCTCCGAGGCTGCTGTGCATTGCATTGTAGACTTGTCCGATCTCCTCTCGGTCTCGACCCCGACAGGGCGTGACATCACGCCAGTCGGAGCCCGTGCCCGTGCGCTGATCGCGCTTTTGTCTCTTTCGCCCAGCAGTGCCTGCTCGCGCACGTGCCTTCAGGACATGCTCTGGAGCACGCGGGCTCCGGAACAGGGCCGCGCCAGCCTGCGTCAAGAACTATCTCGGCTGAAACGACATTTTCAAAAGGCCGGCGTAGAGCCGCTGGTCGTGGAACGGGACCTCGTGCGTCTCTCGCCGAAATCGGTGAGGTTGCGTCTCAAGGACAACAACCCCTGCAATTCAGATGGCAGGTTTCTCGACAATGTGGACGTGCGCGATCCTGAGTTCGAAGACTGGCGTCGCATGGTTTTGCAGGCGCGCTCGGAGAACCGGCTAGGGGAGTTTCTTTGTACGCAGCTTCTCGAAACCCCGGCCCAGAGCCAGATGCAGCTTCCGGACTTTCTATCCTCCAAGGCGCCGCTGAACAGCCAGCAAACCATCACCCTTGCGCCGTTCGAATTCGCAGGCCCCGACGTGCCGCCGATGATGCGGGATCTGTTTCGCACCTCGCTGCTTTGCCTTTTGAGGGAGGCCGATTTTGACGTCTATGAAACGTCAAGCCCACCCGCGCGTGGTCAATCCCTCTCGGCCGTCACGTACATGCGGCAGGGGATAGAAGCCACTCTTGTGCTGAAGTCGGCACCCGGCCAGCGCGTCACCTGGAGCCGGACCTACCGGCTTCGTGCCGACAGCGGCATTGGCGAGGTTTTACGGCTCTGCGAGGAAATCACTCTTCATATCGTCAAATCGGTATTTGCCTCGACCTGGTCACGGCTGCCCAGCTGGGACCGGGTTTCCCCGCTTTTGCGGCAGGAGTACCTGTTGGGCAAACGATTTGAATTCAGCGGCAACAAGCTCCTGGAGCGCAGGGCCCCTGATGCATTCGCCAAATGCCTGGCACTCGACCCTGACTTCCACCCTGCCCATGTTGCGCTGGGTTTTTGCGAGATCGACAGGGTACGATTTGGCGAGACCCCGGCGCCAGGCCGTAGCCTTGATATGGCCCGGCAGCATTTCGAGGCCGCTGCCTCGCTCGACCCCGAGAGCTTCTGGACCCGATGTCTCGGCATTTATGTCGCGTTCTTTTCGGGGGAACAGAATAAGAGCATTTCGAAACTGCGCCAATTGATCAACACCGCCCCCTTCGACCCTGAAAAGGCGGCTTATCTTGCAACGCTGCTGGGGCATCACGGGGACCTGTCGGGTCAGCTCGACATTTACGACAGCATCGACCAGATTGGCCATGACAGCCCCAATTGGGCGGATCGCGGGCGGACCTGTGCGGCGGTTCTGACTGATGCGCCTGACGCCGAAGACCGCGTGCGAAAGGCGTTGTCAGAGGAAGGCCCCAATGAGGCAAACCTGGTCTCACTCCTGCTGCTATTTGCCCGTTCGGGACAGCTACAGCTGGCCAATACCTGTGCCAGTCAACTGCAGCGTCGCTTCATGCATTTTGACGCGCTGAAATGGGCGCAACGCTATCGCCACGGGCGCCCCGACCTGTATGAGAGCCTGGTCGAGGACTTTTCCCGGCTGGGTCTTTAGGATCAGCCAGCCGGCAGTTGTGTCGCAAGGACGCTGTAGACCACGCGCCCGTCTTCCACCTCGCGTTTGAGCAACATGTAAGCGGAGACACTGACCGTGTTTCCGGCGCCTTCCTCAATCAGACCCTCGCTGGCCAGACGCGCCTCTTCCGCCTCTGTCAGGTTGGTGCTGAACCAGGCATCCCCCTGCTGATACACCAGCGCATATGGGCGTTCATCCGGCAGCCGTGCGCGGAAAGTCACGGCCGGCTCACCAATGTTGTAGCCGTGCAGCTCCAACATACGATCCAGATTGTGCTGTTGGGCAATGCCGTCGCGGGTGGTGCTGTTGTGCCATTGGCACAGCGGCATCAGATAGCACCGGCCACCGGTTGGCACATGGCCATCCTGCTGGAGCGTCATATGGCCGCCAACCAAAAAATGCGGGTGGCTGGAGGCGCCCTCAGGCAAAGGGTCCGTGGTATAGCAATGGTCATGAGCCCCCGTGCCGATGCCGTAAGATATCAGGAGCTGACGCCAAGTTTCGCCATAAATCTTGGGGTCACCCGTGCTGCCGACGACATTATAGAGAGGCTCAGTGACCAGGACCACCTGTGCGTAGGTGGACTCCGGGCGAAACTCCGTCCAATGGGTGGCCAGCTTGCTGAGGGTGTCTGCGACGCTGTCAGTGCTCATGTGAATTCTCCGTATTTTGAGTGAAACGCGCAGGCGGACGCTGTCCTGCCTGCCTGCGCGCCGTCTGGCGGTGCCTCCTCGGAAGGCGCAGCCCTGCGTTCAGGGATCAATCCTTGATCGCATCTCCAAGGCTGGTCAGCAGGGTCCCCGCAATCGGCACGGCGACTTTGGCGATACTGGCGATGGTGCCGAAGATGCTCGCCATCTCTTCATCACTGTACCCATCATCCTTGCCCAGGAGCTGCTTGGCAACATCCAGCGCAACCGGAGCCACGGCAGGAATGACCGTCGCCGCCAGTCCGACCAATCCACCAACGAGACCAAACAGTTCGTCGGTTTCCGGGGGCGCGACCGGAGTGTCGAGGGCAACACTGCTCGGCCCCAGCAGCAAGGGCACCAGCTGCGCCCGACCCACATAGTCTGCCGAATCCACTTCCTCATGCAGAAGACCTTCGACTATGGATAGGGCAAGCCCCGGCAGCGAGAACCCCAGCGCATTTTCCGCGCTGTTCGATGGAGAGCGGAATTCCAGTGTTTTGTTGATCGGAACCGAATTGGGGCTGTGAACCGTGAGGAGCACGCGCTGTGTCGGCTTCCCTTTGTACCTCCCCCAGCTCGCTGCTGTATAGGCCACTGCGCCAGGCGCATCGGCGCAGGTTACGACCGAACCATTGAGCGGAACGACTTCGGACTCAGCCATAGACGTCAGAAAGCTGCTGGTCGCCTTGTCCCGGTGAAGCATTAGAAGTTGCGGCGTGGCTTGAAGTGTCATTGGATCAAATCCCTATGCGTTGGAGTTAAGTTCAAGTCTCCTTGCCGAGGTTCATACTTCCTCAACCCGGAGTGGCTCTATTTGAAGTCCACGGCGCTCCACAGCCGTGACAGCAGCGTAAATCCGGCGCAACACATGTGTGACAAACCGCACCGGGTTGCGGCACCCCGTGAAATTTCCTCCATCATTGCGGATATAGTCTTGCGCTATCTCTCCCTGGGCGTGCTTGTTTGAGCTATCCGTTTCAAAGCCCGAATTTGGAGGAAAAAGCATGGTGGATACCGGGTTCGACCGTCGGCTGATATCGGCGCCTGCAGCCTGCGACATGCCGGACGGATTTCCCTTCAGGGCGGCCCTCTGCGCGGTCAATCTCGATCAACACAACGGCGCAGTCCTGCTCTCATCCGGCTTCGGAGAAACAGAAGAGGAGGCCGGTTTCCTGGCCGAAATGGAGGCTGCGGAACGCTACAGCCTGACCTATGATCCCTTGCGCGAGGACCCTATTGCGCCAATTCTATGGGCGGGTGGATCGGCACAGCCGCTGCCTCAGGCCGACCTTGCGTTGCGCGCGCCTGGGCGTAAAAACCGATCTCATGGTGCCGCCGCGGGTCCGGAGATCGACAAAGCCTGTCGGGCTGCGCTGTTGGAAATGCTGGAACATATTCACATTGAGCCCGGCCGGGGCAGCCAATTTTTCGAACTTGACCTGCCCGTCCTCCCCGCAGCGCGCGCCATGCACGACTGGTGCCGCGATCGCCATCGTGCCCTGAGCTGTCAGGTCTGTGACGCCAACCATGGCTATGTCGTGGTGCGCGCGCGCTGTAGTGATCTGAACGGAGGCAGGCCCACATATGGCTCCGCTGCTGCGTCGGATCCGGTAGCAGCAGTGATCTCCGCACTTCGGGAAGCAATATTCTCCTGGCGCAATATGGTTGAGCTGGAAAGCCGGGGGGCACAGGCAGGAAGCGACCCACTGTCCCAATCTGCGCTGCTTGAGTATCGAGGGGCAACCGTCGCGCGTCCCTGGCCCCAGTGCCCCATTGGGGAAATTCCTCGGACGAGCAGTTGTACTTCCACCAAGACTTTACTGGGGCATCTGAGTGAGCTTGTGCAAGAGCGCGTCCAGCTTTTTGACTTGACCCATCCTTCATTTCAAATCCCGGTGGCCAGGGTGTTTATCGGTTAAGCGCAGGACGGCCCGAGAGAATGAGCCGCCTAAATCGCAGTCAGGAACTCTGCGCCAACCTCTTTGCTGTTTGCGACGTCCACGGCCGATCCCCGTAGTCCCGTGCGATGGGCGGACGCCGACGTTTTTAAATACTGTACGTAGCCTGAGCGCGATGAGCAAATAGCCGGGGGTGGCACGAAGACGAGATCACGCGGACCGGGAAACCTGGCCGGATGGTGAGGGTCGGCAGGGCCTCCAGCTGGCGTTGGACGATGCGCTGGCTTGCCGCGTTGATCGAGCCGAGGGCCCCGTCGCGGAGCGCGCGGGCGAGGCGGTCTTCGTCGTCCAGGGAGAGTTCCGCGCCGATCGCCAGCAAGGTGGAAAGCCCCGCCGCGCGCAGGATGCTGGCACAATGATTGTCGACGCGGTCCTCGAGACCGGCATAGCTCGCGGCATCAGCGCCGGGTTGGCGGTCCAGGACGAGGGATCGCCCATCGGGAAATATCAGTCGTTTCCAAACCAGGCGCACGCGACGCTGGCCGACGGTGTCGCGGTCGTCATAGTGACCTGCCACCAAGAATTCGGACCATTCAAAATGTGAGTTTGTTCTCGTAAAGTTCAAAGCAAGGAGGAGAACGAAGAATGCGGAAGTCACGTTTCACCGAGTTGCGATAGGACCGTGGCCCCAGTGGGGCCGCGTAAGCGCGGAGCAAGATTGTCGGGATTTTGCAGGAGTATGCTGCCGGGGCGAAGGTTTCGGATCTTTGTCGTAAGCACGGCATGCCAGATGCGACACTGTACAAGTGGAAAGCCAAGTAGGGTGGGATGACAGTAGCCGCAACAGGCTCTCGACGAAGCCGGTCGTCCACCGCAGCGACATGCCGAACAGCACTTTCATTGAAAGGCACATCTGAATGGTGGCATCGCTATAGGTCCGCTGACGGCCAAGCCTGCCTGTCGGCAGGGAATTCCAGTTCATCTCGGGATCGAACCAGATGGTCAGCGAGCCCCGGCGCGTGAGCGCTTCATTGTAGGCTGGCCAGTTTTTTGTCTTGTAGGTTGGGGATGTAGGTCTGCTCATGCATCCCAGCTACCATGCTGAATTCAGGAGATGAATCCGACACCCGATTTGTGCAACATGTGTAGCAGCCCCATGCGCAAGAGGAATC
>NZ_VCNK01000007.1 GCF_006265095.1 Phaeobacter sp. B1627 | reverse complement strand
CATTAAAAATGGGGGGATTACCGAGCGACTTTTCCATTGATCTCGGCCATCAGATTCGTCGCTTTCTGGACGTAGAGACTGCTGCCCTTGATTGCCTGGCCGAAGCAGCAGGGCTGGAATCTGCGATACGTGATGAACTTGCGTCTTGGACCGGCGTGCCTGTCGGTGACGTCAGGATGACCTTCAGAGGTGAAGCCTTTGTATCGCGCGCCCTGCGCAACCCGGTCATGCGGGGGTGCCCGTTGTGCCTGCAAGAGGATGCCCAAGCGACGCCCGGCCATCCGGAACGATCCATGGCGATGCGGGGCGACTGGCTGTTGCGGTCGGTCAATCTCTGCTGCCGCCACCACCACCCTATCGTGCCGCTTTGGGACGTCGCTAGGCCTTCCGAGAGGTTCGACAGCGCCGCCCGGCTGCGCGATCTTGCCCCCGGGATCATGGCCGGGGTGTTCGATCGACCCCGCTCTGCACCGACAGATTACGATCTCTGGCTGGATAACCGCCTCGAGACCGGCGAGGATCCGACCTGGCTGTCCGGGCACGGTGTATATGCAGTAACAACGATCTCCGCGCTCTTCGGGATGGCCCTGCTGCAACATCGCTCCCCCGAAGCAAGCCGTGGCGATAGACAAGTGGCAGAGGCTCATGCAGCCGGTTTCGCGGCCCTTTCCCAAGGAGAGGCGACCTTCCGTCAGGCCCTGCGGGACCTCGCCCGAAGCAGCGGCGGCAGACAGGTCGCGCCGCGGCAGACCTTCGGAAAGCTGTATGTCGCGCTTGATGACTACCTGACAGATGCAGCCTTCGATCCATTCCGCACGATGCTGCGGGATTGCATTCTCGAGACCTGGCCGATTGCCGCCGGCGAGCGCGTCCTGGGTGAGGTGCTGCCGGCACGGCGACTTCATACCCCCAGAACGGCGGCAAATGAGATCGGCGTCTCGACAAAACTAGTCGAGCAGATCCTAATCGACGCCGGGGGATTGCCCGCCGCGGATATTCGCCCTTTTGCGCTGCGCACCTTCGACGCGGCCGAATATGCGTGGCTTCTGGCCGAGATCCCAACGCTGGTTGGACGGGGCGACATGCTTGCGGCCATGGGCGCGACAGAGGCACAGCTTCGCACCCTACGGGAAGAGAAAATCATTCGCCCACTGACCAAGCATCCTCGGGTCAAGGCGCCTTGGCGGCTCGCCGACGGGCTGGCACTGGTTGCGGAACTGCACGCCCTGATGCAACCCGATCCGGCCGAAGGCTCTGTCTGGGAGGGGCTCCAGTTCGCGAAACAGCGCACCGGCCTGCCGGTCGGCGCAATGCTGAATGCCATCAGGGAGAGGAACATGAGGGTTGCGCGCGATCCCGGGCAATCGGGCTATCGATCGTTCATGGTTCTGAAGGCCGAGGTCGACAGCCTGACTGGGGCGCGCCCTCATGTCCGCCGTCGCGATGAAACGGCGGCGGCCGGGCAACCAGCCTCGGTCTTTGCGACCAGCATCGGCATGAGGCGCAGGGGCTGGTATCCGGCGCTGCATCAGGCCGGTCATGCACCAGCATTCTGGAACCGGCACCCTGTGACGCGGCGGGCCGTTCTTTATGTCTCTGAGGACGATAAGGCTAAATTCCACCGCCGATTCCTGATCCCTGCGACCATGCAGAGTGAATTCGGCCTCCATCGCCAGACCTGCACCGCCAAGCTGCGCGCCGCCGGCGTCAGCCCGTTCTCGCCTGATGGAGTGGACTTCGGTCCCCTTTACCTACGCCAAGAGGCCGAACCGGTGCTGCAAAGGGCGGTAGGTCTTGGCCAGAGCTGATCCCGTACGCCCCATTTGACCGCAGTATTCCGGCAAAGGCAGCCAGATCGACAGCAAAAAGGGTTGATTGCTCAAAACCCGTCTTTTGTCGAAAAGACGGCCTTTGGATGTCGAACAACACACATACAAGTGTTTTTGGTGACCCCGGCAGGATTCGAACCTGCAACCTGCCCCTTAGGAGGGGGCTGCTCTATCCAGTTGAGCCACGGGGCCTGATACTGCGTCTGGCGATAACAAATAGTCTTGCAGATCACAAGCTTTGCAAGGGCCATTGTGCCGCCCCTCATGACTGGCTAACCTCACAGTAACAAAGCAAAGAGGCCAAGCACGTGAGCAATGAAAACAAGCGTCCGCTGACGCTACGCGATGTTTCAGATGCGACTGGGGTGTCTGAGATGACGGTCAGCCGCGTCTTGCGGAACCGGGGCGATGTGTCCGACAAGACGCGGCAAAAGGTGCTGTTGGCCGCAAAAGAGCTTGGTTACGTTCCAAACAAGATCGCTGGCGCATTGGCATCCAAACGGGTCAATCTGGTGGCCGTGATCATTCCGTCATTGTCGAATATGGTCTTTCCGGAGGTTCTGACGGGCATCAATCGGGTGCTTGAGGATACCGAACTGCAGCCGGTTGTCGGCGTCACTGATTACCAGCCGGAAAAAGAAGAAAAGGTCCTGTATGAGATGCTGTCCTGGCGTCCGTCAGGCGTGATCATCGCCGGGCTTGAGCACACGGAAGCGGCGCGGGCGATGCTTGCGGCTTCTGGAATTCCGGTGGTTGAGATCATGGACACGGACGGCAATCCCGTTGATGCGATGGTTGGGATTTCGCACAGGCGGGCCGGGCGTGAGATGGCCAAGGCGATCCTGAAGGCCGGGTATAGCCGCATTGGTTTCATGGGCACCAAAATGCCACTGGACCACCGGGCCCGGAAACGGTTTGAGGGCTTCACAGAGGCCTTGGCCAAAGAGGGAATAGAGATCGAGGATCGCGAATTCTACTCCGGGGGCTCCGCCCTTGCGAAGGGGCGCGAAATGACCCAAGCGATGCTCGAACGCTCACCAGAGCTGGATTTTCTGTATTATTCCAATGATATGATAGGAGCCGGTGGGCTATTGTATCTTTTGGATCAGGGCATCGACGTGCCGGGTCAGATCGGCCTTGCCGGGTTCAATGGCGTAGAGCTTTTGGCCGGCTTGCCCCGGCAGTTGGCCACTATGGACGCCTGTCGGCAGGAAATTGGCATGAAAGCGGCACAGATCATCGCGTCGCAATTGGACGAGCCTGCGACCGAGACGGAACGGCACATTACTCTGACGCCGAAAATCAGTTTCGGAGATACGTTGAAACGGCGATAGGCGCCTGTTTTGCTGCGATGACGCGCGGCCCGTGATGGCCGCGCGTCATTGCGTTTCGTGCGGAGCTAGTAGAGCAGCATGAGCGGCAATAGCGTGATCACGGGAAACAGGACGAGGATGACCACCCGGACGAGGTCGGAGGCGACAAAAAACATCACCGCCTTGTAGGTGTCCACCATGCGCGACTTCGGATCCATTGCATTGATCACAAAGAGGTTCATGCCGACCGGCGGGGTGATGAGGCCGACCTCCACCACGATCAGGGTCAGAATGCCGAACCAGATGGCGACGTATTCGGTCTCCAGCCGGTTGGCGATGCCACGGGTGACGCGAATGCCGAGCTCTTTCATCTGGTCCCGAGTGAGTTCCGCGCCGCTTGCGATGGCCTCCTGGATAGAGGCCAGCATGTCGCGTCCCATCCCCTCGGGCACACCGCTGCGCAGGACGTCCATCGCTGCCTCCGCCTGCAGGGCAGGCAGCGACACGAGGCCGAAGTCCATCGATGAAATCACCGGATAGAAGATCGGGATGGTCAGCAAGATCATCGACAAGCTATCCATCAAGCAGCCCAGCAGCAAATAGAAGACGAGGATCAGCGCAAGCACCATCCACGGGCTAAGCCCCTGTGTGACGACGAAATTTGCGAGTTCCTGCGGCACCTGTGTGAGCGCGAGGAAGCCGTTGTAGAAGCCGGCCCCCAAGACGATGAAGAAAATCATCGCCGTGGAGCGGGCGGTGATCAGAAAACTCTCGGCCGTGGATTTTCGGGTCAGCCCGCCGTTCAGCCAGGCAATCACTCCGGTGCCGAGCGCGCCAACAGCCGCACCCTCTGTCGGGGTGAACCAACCGGCGTAGATGCCGCCGACGACGAGGCCAAACACCAGCAGCACGGGCCAGACAGCGACCAGAAGAGAGAACCGTTCACGCCATGGAATGGGATCGCGGGTGCCGGCGCTTTCGGGAAAGAGCCGGACATAGATCGATATGGCCAGCACATAGCCGATGGCGGCGAGGATGCCGGGGACGAAGGCGGCGAGAAACAGTTTGGCGATGTTCTGCTCGGTCAGAATGGCGTAGATCACCAGCACCACTGAGGGCGGGATCAGGATCCCGAGCGTGCCGCCGGCGGCGAGGGTGGCCGTGGAAAACCCGCTGGCATATCCATAGCTCTTCAACTCGGGCAGTGCGACACGGCCCATGGTTGCCGCTGTCGCCAGGGAGGAGCCGCAGATCGCGCCAAAGCCGGCGCAGGCGCCAATCGCGGCCATTGCGACGCCGCCTCTTCGATGGCCGATGAAGCCTTCGGCGGCTTTGAACAATGCCGAAGACATGCCCCCCAAAGTGGCGAACTGTCCCATCAGAAAAAACATCGGGATGATAGAGAGGGAATAGGACGAAAACGTCGAATAGGTTTCGTTCTTGAGGCGCCCGAAGGCCACAACCGTGTCGCCCGTGACCATGACCAGCCCGCCAAGGCCGACCAGAAACATCGCGAGGCCGATAGGCACCCGTATGAAGATCAGCGCCATCAGAACCGGAAAGGACCAGATGCCGATTTCAAGCGCACTCATGGCTCTATCTCCACCCCATCCCAGACCAGAATTTCGCCGGTCAATGCCTCGTAGCTGCGGACTGCCGCCATATAGATGCCCACGATCGCGGCGACCAGCGCAGAAACCAGGCTGGCGCCATAGGCCCACCAGATCGGGAATTCCAGCAAGAAGGAGGTTTCGCCGTTTTGGTACTTGCTGAGGGTGCCCTCTGCCAGGCGCCACGCAATCAGCATCAACACCAGTGCAAAGGTGATCTCTGTCGCCATGCGAAGGGCGCGGTTCACGCGGGGCGACAGGGTGTTTGCAAAGACATCAACGGCCGCATGACCTGCGGTGATCTGGCACAGTGGAATGAACGAAAAAATCGCAAAGGCCACTCCGGCTTCGACCAGCTCGAAGTCGCCGTTGATGGGCCCGACCCGTGCGGCCATCCATTCGGCAAAGCGAGGGAGGTTGCTCTCCATCCAGTCGCCGTGAAAAAAGCCGTCGAGCACCCGCCCGGCCACGGACGTGCAGGTCAGGAGGATCAGGACCATGAGAACAGCGCCACCGATCATTGCCATGACCCGCGCCAGACCTGTCATATAATTGTGCATGCGAGTGCCCACCTTTGGCATGTGTCATAGTACCATTGCATGCGACGGGGCCCGCCGAACAGCTTGGCGGACCCCGTCAATGGATACAGAGATCAGTCGGAGTATTGCGGCGTGTATTTTTCAATCAGCATGGTGGCTTCATCCAGAAGCGCTTGCCCGTCGATGCCGCGCTCGGACATATCCGCGAGCCATTTGTCATAGATCGGCTGCGAGCGCTCGCGCCACACTGCGGTTTCTTTCGCATTCAGGCTGATCACATTATTGCCGAGATCAAGCGCCGCTTCTTTCGCGGGCAAATCGGCATCTGCCATTGTGCCGCCGGCAAAAACGGACATCTCGAGACCGGAATTGTCGTCGAGGGCCTGCTTCAGATCGTCCGGCAGACTGTCGTATTTCTCTTTGTTCATCGCCAGGACGAACGTTAGCGTATAGAGCGCCTGACCTTCAAATTCCATATGGTTTTCAACCAGCTCCGGAACCTTGAGCGAGGTGGTCACCTCCCACGGTATGGTGGTGCCGTCAATCACGCCCTTGGACAGCGCCTCTGAGATCGCCGGGACGGGCATGCCCACGGGGGTGGCGCCCAATTCGGTCAACAGTGCGTTGACCGAGCGCGATCCGCCGCGAATTTTCATCCCTTCGAGATCGCTCGGCGTTTCCACTGGGTCCGTGGTGTGAAAGATGCCGGGGCCGTGGACCCAGCCGGCGAGTATTTTGAAATCCTTGAATTCGCTGTCGAGCCAATGCGCCTCCATCATGTCCCAATAGGCATGGCTGACGGCGCGCGCATTTGTCATCATGAAGGGAAGCTCGAAGACCTCGGTCGACGGAAAACGGCCGGGTGTGTAGCCGACCACAGTCCAGACGATATCCGCAACCCCGTCCTGCGCCTGGTCGATCAGCTCTGGCGGCTTGCCTCCCAGTTGCATAGATGGGTAGCGGTCAATCTTGATACGGTTGTCGGAGGCCGCTTCGACTTTGTCGGCCCAAACATCCAGTATCAGCTTTGGTACATTCGCCTGTGCTGGCAGGAATTGGTGCATCTTGAGTGTCACCTCCTGCGCTGCAGCGGGCAGAACTCCCATTGCGGACACCGCAAGTGCAGTCGCCGCACCCAGAATTGTTCTGCGAGTGGTCATGTTTTTCCTCCCTTTGACCGGGAACCTTTTCAGCTCCTCCGCGCCAACCTTATCCTATGCCATTGCAATGTCGCGCCCAATTTTTTGGCAAAGTAACGTCCGGCACGACGGGTTGGTTGAATTCGGCTTCCTCGGCCCAGCGGTGTTCGGTGCTATTGTAACTATCAATGACGCAGGCGACGCCCTGTTGCGGGGTGTTTACTTGCAGGGCGCGACCCCTGCGCGATGTGTTTAGGATGATGCAGGGGGCTGATCAACCGACGACATCGCCGGTGAGCTTTGGATTATGCCGTGTTGCCTGTGCCTTACACCCCTCTGACCGGAGTATTCTGCGCAGATTTTCGCTCCACGCGCCGAGGAGCATACCCCATTCGGGGAGGGGTGTTTTTTATTGACTGAACAGTCAATAAAAGATTACCTGTGCTTCGTATCGGCACGGGTTCATGGAGTGCGCGAGGGCCGCGCCAGTAGGCGGCCTGAGCCGCATGGCGCAGAAATCGCAGAGGGCCGGACGTGCCACTGCTATACGTGAAACACCAAAAATCTGTTGGGAATCCTGACGATGAGCACACCGAATATTCTGATTTTCATGGTCGATCAGCTGAACGGAACTCTGTTTCCCGATGGCCCCGCCGAGTGGCTTCATGCGCCCAACCTCAAGGCGCTGGCCGAGCGCTCCACGCGGTTCCGCAACTGCTACACAGCCAGCCCGTTATGCGCACCGGGGCGGGCAAGTTTCATGTCAGGTCAGCTGCCGTCGGCGACGGGAGTTTATGACAATGCGGCGGAATTTGCCTCTTCCATTCCGACCTATGCGCACCACCTTCGCCGCGCGGGCTATTACACCTGTCTGTCCGGAAAGATGCATTTTGTGGGGCCCGATCAATTGCATGGTTTCGAAGAGCGCCTGACCACGGACATCTATCCGCCGGATTTTGGCTGGACCCCCGACTACCGAAAACCGGGCGAACGTATCGATTGGTGGTATCACAATATGGGCTCAGTCACCGGATCCGGCGTGGCGGAGATTTCCAACCAGATGGAGTTTGACGACGAAGTCGCCTTCCACGCGACGCAAAAGATCTACGACCTGGCCCGTGGCAAAGACGACCGTCCCTGGTGCCTGACCGTGAGCTTCACCCATCCGCATGACCCCTACGTCACGCGCAAAAAATACTGGGATCTCTACGAGGATTGCGCGCATCTGATGCCAGAGGTGGGGGATCTTGGCTACGACAATCAGGACGCGCATTCGAAGCGCATTTTTGATGCCAATGACTGGCGCAGCTTTAATATTTCCGAGACCGATATACGCCGCTCCCGCCGCGCTTATTTTGCCAACATCTCATATCTGGACGACAAGATCGGTGAGGTGATGGAGGCCCTGCGCGGAACCCGGCAGGAGGAGGATACGATCATCCTGTTCGTATCCGACCATGGCGATATGCTGGGCGAACGTGGCTTGTGGTTCAAGATGAGCTTTTTCGAGGGATCTGCGCGGGTACCGATGATGATTTCGGCCCCCTCAATGACGCCGGGGCTGATCACGGATCCTGTCTCGAACATAGATGTCTGCCCGACGCTCTGCGATCTGGCGGGCGTCAGCATGGAAGAGGTGATGCCCTGGACTGCGGGCGAAAGCCTGGTGCGGCTTGGTCAGGGGGAGACACGCGAGAGCCCGGTTGCGATGGAATATGCGGCGGAGGCCTCTTATGCGCCGATGGTTTCGCTCCGTCAGGGGCGCTACAAGCTCAACCTCTGCAGGTTGGATCCGGATCAGCTTTTTGACCTGGAGGCCGATCCGCATGAGAGACGAAATCTTGCAGATGACCCGGACCATGCCCAAGCCTATCGGGCGCTCAAATCGATGGCAGCGGAGCGCTGGGACCTGGAGCGATATGATGCTGACGTTCGGCAAAGTCAGGCGCGGCGTTGGGTTGTCTATGAAGCGTTGCGCGAAGGGGGGTATTTCCCCTGGGACTATCAACCGCTGCAAAAGGCATCGGAACGATACATGCGAAACCACATGGATTTGAATGTCGTCGAGGACGAGGCCCGGTTTCCGAGGGGCGAGTAGCGAGGCAAGACCTGTCCCGCAGGGCCGCGCCAACCGGCCGGGTTGTGGCCCGCGTACGATCAATCACCGACAGGAAGTTCGATGAGCCGCCAATAGCAGGCAAGTGTATCTGCGAGCCTGAGAAAATCGCGACCGGCATCTTCCTTGACGATATATCCGGCGACGTTGTTTTGATACGCTGTTTTCAGATCGTAATGCGCATTGGACGTCGTAAGAATAAAGACAATCAGCCGGGACAGCTTGGGGTCACTTCTGAGTTCAGACACGAATTCGTGCCCGTTCATACGGGGCATGTTGATGTCGACGAGCAGGATGAAAGGCTCCGTCAGCGCGTCGGCGGTGGTGGTCCGCAGCACTTCCAAAGCGGCAATCCCATCGGTCACGCGTACGATTTCATTGCTGATCCGGGCTGACTTGAAGGCCCGGCGGACCGCTTTGGCATCTGCGTCGTCATCCTCGACAAGCAGTATTTTCACGGGTGCCGGATGTGGGGTATCTTCTGTCATTGGCTGCTGGGCTCCTGTTGTGAGGGGGGAATTTTGGGCCAGGTCAGGGTGAACCGGCATCCGCGGCCCTCTGAGAGGACTGAAACCGTCCCACCCGCGACTTCGGCGTATTTCCTGACGATCGCGAGGCCCATCCCGCTGCCTTCGACCTTGTCACGAGGCTGAAGGGTGGTGAACATATCAAAGACCTTGGCCTGGTATCGCTCCGGAATACCGGGGCCATCATCTGTCACGGTGAACGTGAGCATATCTGCGGTTTGGGATACGCTCAGAGAGACGGTTCCGGTTGTTTTGTCGTGGTGCTTTATGGCGTTGCTGACCAGGTTGGTCAGGACCTGAACGAGCGGCGTTTTCTCCACCGTGAGAGAGGCAAAACTATCATCGGCCTGAATACTGAAACCCTCGCGTTGTTGCGCCAGATCCTGAATCCTCCGGATCAGGTCCTCGCCCGAAATCATGGGGGATTGTGGTGTATTGCGCCCGATCCGCGAGTGTAGCAGCAGATCCTCCAGCAATTGTTCCATCCGCCGGGTGCGCCGCAGAATGATGTCCATGCTATCGCGGGTGTCTTCGGTGAAATGCTCGCTCAGGTCTTCCTCCAGCCAGATGACCGCATTCTGGATCGTTCTGAGCGGCGAGCGGAGATCATGCGATGCGACATATGCAAATGTGTCCAGTTCCGCATTGGAACGTTCGAGCTCTTCCTTGGACGCCTGCAGGGCAGTGACCAGCGCGTGCACCCGTTCTTCGGCCTGCTTGCGGACGGAAATATCGCGAATGATCACAAAATGCGCGTATGATCCGCCGGTACGAAAATCGGTCAATGTCGCTTCTGCCTGAAAAGTGCTCCCGTCCGGCCGAACTGCCAGCTGTGTTTGATTTTGCTCTTCGTTTCCCGGTTCCGCATCCAGGATGTGCGGCAAAACATCGGCGAGCGAGAGATCTTTGGCCTCCGCCTCATCCAGTTTGAACATAGTCTGCGCGGCCGGGTTCGCCGCACAGATCCGGCCGTCGTGACCAATGAAAAGAATGCCTTCAGTCGTGGCTTCGAAGACATTGCCGAAGGCGTGACTCAACCGTTCACTGGTAGATTCCAGGGACTGAAGATGGCTGTGAAAAATGTCGAAAAAATATTTGAATACAAAGATATATGCCGAAGTGCTGATGGCATGCCAAAGCCACCACGACATGTCCCATCGGGTGGAAACCTCGAACAGGATGCTTGCGACGCCAAACAGGAAGGCATGGCTGGAAAAGGCCACCTTTGCGTTGCCATATGCGCCTGTGTCGCGGTTCAGGATGTAAACGCTCGCCGCAAGAAACCCGATCCCCCCCAGAACATTGAAGAGCGCAGCGGTACCGGTGAATTCTCCGTCCCGTACCATCGGCGGCAGGAGGTGTTCGAGCAGGGGGTAGCACACGGCAACCGTTGCGGCACAGACGGTCGAGCCGATAACCACGGCCGTGGCATTGCGGCCGGGCGTGAAGCGATCAGGGAGCCACACCGCCGCAAAAATTGATCCGCCGACCAGGTTCCCAAGGCTGCGTGTCCAGTCAAAAGAGTGCTCCCCGTGCAGAAAGGCATGAACGCCATCAAGCATCCCCATGCTTGCCAGCCCTGTCGCGAGCCACACATAGGACCGTTCAAGCTGTCCATTTCGCAGCAAGATCAGAATGAAGGCCGCGATGATCAGGGAGGAGAGCGTGCCAATCGCTTCGAGACCTGCATGCGCGGAAAAATTGACCCAACGCACGTCCGGCCAGGCCACATTGAGCGACAAGCTGGCAATCAAGGGGGCAGCGCCGCCGAGGACAATTGTCTTGATCACGTCTGGGCGCATGACAGTTTGGAACTCGGACTAACTGGTTACAGGTGGGCTACGAAAAGAGTTTACGCTGCGAAACGCGACAAAGTCGTTAACGCCATCTCGGGTTTGCAGGGATGCCGGAGGGCAAAGGTGGCGCGAGTTGAAGTGACCGCCGGCGACATGCTTTGGTGGGGCAATCTGTTTTTGCACATTGCAACCCGTCGCGCCGCAGCGGGACCTTTGCCGGGATCGCCCTGTTTTGCGGCCAAGAACCTTGCGCTCCGGGGCAATGGTTTGCAGAAAGTTACGACAGCGAAAGGCGGAGGCATCATGGACGATCTGGATCGCCGAATTGTGGCGGCGTTGCAGCGCAATGCGCGCGAAACCACAACGAAGCTTGCGTCAAAGCTCGGCGTCGCCCGCACGACCGTGCATGAACGTATCGCCCGGCTTGAAGATCGGGGCATCATCGCGGGCTACACCGTCGTCTTGCGCGATCCCGATGAGGGAAGCCGGGTGATGATCGTCATTCTCATGGAAGTGCAGCAGAAGGAAACCAGCCGTATAGTCAAACGATTGGAAACCTATCCCGAGATACGGCAATGCCTGTCTATCAACGGGGAGTACGATCTGATGGTGTCGGCCGAAGCACCCCGGATAGAGGATCTGGACATTCTGGTCGACGAAGTCGGGCGGCTCGCCGGCGTAACGCGGACCAATACACTGGTCGTATTTGGCCGTCGCATCGACCGTATCTGAGCGAAATGACGGATCAGCCGTCGATATAGCAGATATTTCCGCCAAACCGACAATCCGTCCGCTACTAAACGGACAATTGAAACGGCACCCTCTGTGGACCAGAGAGCGCAGGCCGACTGCTGTGTAAAACCCTATCCCACCGGCACGAATATGATCATTCAGATGCGCGCCGCGCTTTGTGAAACCGAAATTGGCCAGCTCGACCGGGGCGGGTGAATGGCAAATGCAGCGTGAGTATCCACAGACATGACACAATCCGCAGATGAAATACTGAAAAATCTGGGCTTCGGGACTGCTGAGTTGACTGGTGGAGCGCGGTCCGTACGATCTCCGATCGACGGTCGCACCCTCGCCGTCGTTCAGGACACGCCGATTGGCGACATGCCGGAAATTCTTGGCAGGGCGCAGGCTGCCTTCAGGGTCTGGCGCCTTGTTCCTGCGCCCCGCCGGGGTGAACTGATCAGGCTTCTGGGCGAGGAGCTGCGCGCGGCCAAGGGGGATCTGGGGGCGCTGGTGAGTTGGGAGGCGGGGAAGATCAGGTCAGAGGGTCTGGGCGAAGTTCAGGAGATGATCGACATTTGCGATTTTGCCGTGGGCCTTTCCCGACAGCTGTACGGTTTGACCATCGCATCGGAACGGCCCGGCCACCGGATGATGGAAACCTGGCACCCCGCAGGACCCGTCGGGGTGATTTCGGCCTTCAACTTCCCCGTTGCGGTCTGGTCCTGGAACACGGCGCTGGCGGTGGTATGTGGTGATCCGGTGATCTGGAAACCCTCGGAGAAGACACCGTTGACAGCGATGGCCTGCGCCAAAATATTCGCCCGCGCCCTGTCCCGCTTTGGCGAGGATGCGCCCGAGGGGCTGCTGCAACTGTTGATCGGAGATGCTGAGCTGGGGCAGGCGCTGGTCTCCAGCCCGGCGGTGCCGGTCATCTCGGCGACGGGGTCCACCCGGATGGGGCGGGCCGTCGCGCCGGTGGTGGCCGAGCGATTTGGCCGCTGTATTCTGGAGTTGGGCGGCAACAATGCGATGATCGTCGCGCCATCGGCGGATCTGGAAATGGCGGTGCGGGCAATCGTCTTCTCGGCGGTGGGCACGGCGGGGCAGCGCTGTACATCGCTGCGTCGTCTGATCGTCCACAACTCTATCCGTGAAGATCTCGTTGCGCGGCTTCAATCCGCCTACAATGGTCTGTCAATTGGCGATCCTCTGGCCGATGGCACCCTTGTCGGCCCGTTGGTTGATGAGGCGGCAGGCGAGGCCATGACCGCGGCATTGAAGGCTGCCGCTGCGGGGGGCGGCACGGTTCACGGAGGCGGGCGCATCACCCGAGGCGTACCGGAGGGCGGCGTTTATATGGCGCCGGCAATCGTTGAAATGCCCGGCCAGAGCACCAGCGTGAAAGAAGAAACCTTTGCGCCAATTCTGTACGTCATGGGCTACGACGCGTTTGACGAAGCGTTGGATCTGCAAAACGATGTGCCGCAGGGCCTCAGTTCCTGCATCTTCACCCTAAATATGAGGGAGGCCGAGGGCTTTTTGACGGCGGCCGGCTCCGACTGCGGCATTGCCAATGTCAATATTGGCCCGTCCGGTGCGGAAATCGGCGGGGCCTTTGGCGGCGAAAAGGAAACCGGTGGCGGGCGGGAGAGCGGCTCGGACGCGTGGAAATCCTACATGCGCCGACAGACGAACACCGTGAACTACTCATCAGAGCTGCCATTGGCGCAGGGCGTCAGGTTCGACATCTGAGATCCCCGTTCCCGTAGGGGCCAGGCCGATTTCCACAGAGGCTCCCCCGTGCGCCAGCAGCTGCTCGCCGGCGCTCTCCGTCAGGTTCCTGCCTGCGGAGGGGGCTGCAGCTCTGCCGCGATGGCGAAGCTTTCAACGGGATTGGTCACATTGTGCAGCTTGACGTGGCCAAGCGGTGTGGCGTCCGAGGCCTCGGTCAGGATGTCACGGGACACCACGATCCTGTGCCCCGCTGTCTTGCCATAGTCACCCAGACGTGCCGCAATATTCGCAGCTTGGCCGATGACGGTGAAATCCAGACGCTCCTGCGAGCCGATGTTGCCATAGAGAACGGACCCGGATGCAATGCCGATGGCACATTCCAGATGCGGCATCGTCGGACAGGGCTCGATCCCGGCCAGTGCGGCGACAATCGCGCGGGCTGCCGTCAATGCCTGAGCGCGCGCTTCTGCCGGGTTTTGACCTGCAGGAAAGACCGCCAGCACCGCGTCGCCGATGAATTTCAGGACCTCGCCACCGTTTTCATGCACCACATCGGAGGTCGTCTCGAAGAACTGGTTCAGCAGGCGGATGTACTTGTCCCGCGGCAGCGCCTCCTCCAGCAGGGTGGAGCCACGCAGGTCACAGAACATGATCGCCGCGTCGATCTCATCGCCGTCCCCGCGCCGGATGTTGCCGCCCAGAACCCGCGCGCCGGATCGCTTGCCGACATAGGTTTCCAAAACGGCCTGCGCATTTTCGCGCTGCATGAACACCTCGTAGTAGCGGGCGATCACGGCGGAACATTCGAAGATCAATCCCAGATCAGCGGTACTGAACCCTTCGGGCTGGTCAGACGCGGCGGTCAGCACATTTATGCGACCATCGGAAAAGGGCAGCGGCATGGCGACGTAGTCGGTGGCGCCCCTGTCGCGCAGCTCTTTGAGGATCGGAAAGTCCTCGGACGGCACCTCGCCGGACAGGCGGTATCGCAGCCCGCCAAGCCCCTTGGACACATGCCGCAGCGGCGAGTTCTTGAACTCGGGCTTTTCGTGGATCTCATAGGAGGGCGACATTGTCTTCACGCCGGGCACCCCCTTTTCCCACAGGTAGTGGTGGCCTGCGATCCGGGGGTGCAGGGCCCATGACAGGATCGTCAGGCGGCTGATCGGCAGACCCTGCTCCTGCAGCTTGTGGACCAGCGCCAGCGTGAACTCTTCGGGCGTCGGTAGGAACGCAGCTTCGCGCAACAGCCAATCCACCAAGGGTCCGGAGATATTGCCGTAATCCGGTGCCTCGATGCGGTTGTGCCCTAGGTCAAGCCGGTCCAGGGCTTCCGGAATGAAGCCCACATGCCCCTGGATTTGATGTGCTTCCGGCAAGGCATCGTCGTAGCTCCAGGCCGCGTCGCAGAGTTCTTTTTCGCCGGGCAGGACCAGACTGCGATAATGGGCGGTTCCCTTGAACGGACAGAAGGTCGTCTTGCTGCAGGCCTTTTCCATATCGACCAGAAGATCGTCTTTGGGAAAGTAAACGACAGGAGAAAGCCGTGTCTCGTACATGACTTTGGCGCGGCTGCTGCGCGCCAGCAGGGTGTTGCCGTGATAGGCCGCAACCGGGCCGTCCAGCTGCTCGACAAGGATACCATAGCCGCTGCGCGGCGTGACCTGAATGTTCATGGGGGTGCTCAAATCCATCGGAATGCGCATAAGATGGGGAAGCCTGCGGTGAATTTCCACCCCATTCCCCATCACATCTGAGGGATGAGGGGCGTGTTGGGGCGGGAACGGACGATGGAACAGGCCGTCGGCCTGACCGGTGGGAGTGGCGACGGAGTTGATATCGGGGCGCCGCACATCCCCAATCATGCGGTGAGCCAGCTGAAAAAGATACTCAAAACAGCCGTCAGACCATCCGGATAACGTCTTTGCTGATGGCCAGCACATAGCCTTTGCGGGCGATATTCTTGACCAGCAACTCGCTGATCATCTGATTGCCGAGCGTGTCCCGCAACCGCTTGATCCGGGTGGCCCCTGCGGCTTCGTCACAATCGGCACTGTTGCGCCCGGACACGACGGCCTCGATCTCTGCCCCTGACAAGACATCGTCATCCAGCCGGGCCTCTGCCAGAACGGAGAGGGTCTCCATCGCAGCCTGCGTCAGCTTGAAACCCATATTGTTCAGATAGACGGTATTCTCCTCGCGACTGATCAACAGTTCGGTGACCTGAATTCCGGCCCGCTCGATCTGTGCCATCCGGCGGTTGAGCATGACCAGCATCGCCAGCACCACAAGGGCGGCAATCATCATCGCCGTGGCGAAAACCAACAGAACGAAAATGACCATCCGGTAGCTTGCCAATGTGTCGGCAAAGGCGGTGCCGGATTGGGCGAGGATTTCGAGCAACCGAATCTCTGCCTGCGTGGTCAGGTCATTCTCGACAAAGAGCCGTTCAACCCGCGCGTTGAAGGCATTGCCATCGGGCAGCGTCAAAAGCAGAACCGTGCCCGCGCCGAGCAAGAGCAGGACAATGGCTCCGATGCCGAATGCGACCACGCGCATCCCCGCGCTGCGGGCATCAGAAACGGAGAAAGTAGGGACCGGCATCTGCCTTCCTCTTGTCGAGGCCTTCGGGGCCAAACACGGATTGAACATTCAGCAGCGTCCAGCCCGCTCGCTTCAGTCTGGCGGCGATCTCAAGGCGGGCGGAGGGTTTTGAACAGGCCCCGCCAAGCTCCATCACGCCGTAATGAAGCTTCAGCGGCTGGTCCTGTTTGGCTTTGTAATCGGCATAGCAGCCAGCGGCCTGCGCGGCCTGTGCACAGGTTGCCATCATCAGAACAAGGAGGAGCAAGCGACAGGTATATCTCATGGCGCCACAATGGAGTGAACCGCGCGGATATTCAATGACAACAGGGTTTTGCGGCGATGATATCGGATATCAGCCGGATGACATTGCCTGTCTTGCAGCGGCGGAAGCAGGGTCGGCTCATCCGGGTGTTTTGCAACCGGTTTCCCCAATAGAGGAGTAGCTCAGATGACCCGCACCACCGAAACCGCCGCCCCGTTCCATCGCAAATTCATCGCGCTCATACTGGCCGCCGCGATGAGCGTGACAGGATTTGCAGCAGGGCCCGCGCGCGCCGATAGTGAAGACATTGCCAAGTTCATTGCGGGCGTCGCTGTGTTGGGGATCATCGGCGCGGCAATCAACGATCACAAGGACAACCGCCGCCGACCACCGCATGTAGATCCGACACCGCGCCCCAAGCCGCTGCCGCCACGGGTGCGGCGCTATGATTTGCCGTCTCAGTGCCTCACCTCTTTGCGTGTGAGAGGCCAGACCCACCGTATCGTCGGGCTGGGGTGCCTGCATCGCAGCTACGACTACACCCGGGATCTGCCGAATTCCTGCTACACGGAGTTGGGAAACAGGGAACAACGCCGTCGCGGCTATCGTCCCAACTGCCTGAGACAACACGGCTACCGGCTGGTGCGTGGCTAGGACCGCAGGCGGACTGTCGATCACTGAGCGTCTTCCTGCGCCGTCCCGCAGGTGGACGCCGGTTTGGCTTGAACCCGGTTTGAAAGTCAGTTCTTTGGAGCTCATGGAAAAACCGGATTTATCACTTGAGGACGCCGCGCGCGGGCGTGGCTTCCTGCGGATCGCAGGGGTGGATGAGGTCGGACGCGGCCCCCTGGCGGGACCGGTCACGGCGGCTGCCGTCATATTGGATGTGAACGCCCTGCCCGAAGGGTTGAACGATTCCAAGAAATTGACGGCGAAGCGACGCGCCATTGCCGAAGCAGAGATCCTTGCCCGGTCAAATTGGGCCATTGCCCATGCGAGCGTGGAAGAGATCGATGCTCACAATATTCTCCGGGCCTCTCACCTGGCGATGGAACGGGCGGTGATGGCATTGGATCCGCTGCCTGATTTTCTGCTGATCGATGGCAATTTGATCCCCCGTGGCCTGACATTGCCGGCCGAAGCGGTGGTCAAGGGCGACGCCCGTTCGGTGTCGATTGCGGCGGCCTCGATCCTGGCCAAGGAGGCGCGCGATCGGATCATGGTGGATTTAGCGCAACAGTTTCCCGGATATGGATGGGACCGGAATGCTGGCTATCCCTCAAAACAACATCGAGAGGCCTTGGTTGAATTAGGTGTGACCCCACACCATAGGCGCTCGTTCAAGCCGGTCCACAAGATATTGTATCAAGAGTGAACCGCAGAACACTGATTTAAAAAACAAATTGACCTCGAATCCGGGATGACTCATCCTAAGAGCAACCAGAATGAGCGCATAAGCGCCGTGGTTATCGAGGCAGAGCAAATGAATAAAACCATCACGAAGGGTGCCGTTGAGGCGCTCCCTTTAAACACGATTCTAGGTGGCGATTGCATCGAGGCAATGGCGGGCTTGCCCGCGAACTCGATCGATATGATCTTTGCGGATCCGCCCTACAACCTGCAGCTCAAGGGGCAATTGCACCGCCCTGACAACTCCAAGGTTGATGCCGTTGACGACGATTGGGACCAGTTCTCCAGTTTTGGCGTCTACGATCAGTTTACCAAGGCCTGGCTGAAAGAGGCCCGTCGCATTCTGAAGCCAAACGGGGCGCTTTGGGTGATCGGCTCCTATCACAACATCTTCCGCGTGGGGTCCGCTCTGCAGGATGAAGGGTTTTGGATCCTCAACGATGTGGTCTGGCGGAAATCGAACCCGATGCCGAATTTCCGTGGCAAACGCTATACCAACGCACATGAGACCATGATCTGGGCGTCCAAGTCGGAAGGCGCAAAATATACCTTCAACTACGAGGCTCTGAAGGCGCTGAACGAAGGTATCCAGATGCGGTCCGACTGGGTGATGCCGATCTGCACCGGTCACGAGCGTCTGAAGGATGCCAATGGCGACAAGGCGCATCCGACGCAAAAACCCGAATCTCTGCTGCACCGAATTCTGGTCGGCTCGACCAATCCCGGCGATGTGGTGCTGGATCCCTTCTTCGGGACCGGCACGACCGGCGCTGTGGCCAAGATGCTGGGGCGGGAGTTCATCGGCATTGAGCGGGAAGAAAATTACCGCAAGGTTGCCGAGGCGCGCATTCGCAATGTGCGGAAGTTCGACCGCGAAGCGCTGCAGGTCTCGGCGTCAAAGCGGGCCGAGCCTCGTGTTCCCTTCGGTCAGCTGGTCGAGCGTGGCATGCTGCGCCCGGGAGATGAGTTGTATTCCATGAACCAGCGTCACAAGGCCAAGGTTCGGGCAGATGGCACGCTGATCGGAGACAATATCAAAGGGTCCATCCATCAGGTGGGCGCCCATCTGGAAAATGCCCCGTCGTGCAACGGCTGGACATATTGGTGCTTCAAACGCGAGGGCAAAACTGTCCCGATTGATGTGCTGAGACAACAGATCCGGGCGGAACTGCAGGGCTGAGGCCCCGGTTCATGCCCGCAGTGGAAGCCGACGGTGCGCTGCTCGACAGAGGCGGCGCATCGCACCTCACCCCGCCCTTTCCGGCGGGGTTTTTTGGGCTGTGGCCCGGATCATGCGTGCAACTGCCGTCCCGCCCGCCTAGGTTGGCACCACGAAGCCGACAGTCTATGAAATTGCTGGAGTGGACGGGATGACCGACGACGCAAAAACCGGACCAGACACCCCGCCAGGAGGCAGAACAGACCCCGTCTCGCAGGACGTCGGGCTGGAGACAAAATACATCCGGGAGGCGTTGGAAGAGCACAAGCGCCACGGCGTGGAGATGGCCGTTCTGGCGCGCTGGATCGTGATGCCGATCGTCGCGGTCTTCCTTGTGATCGCCTACCCCCACTATTCGCAGTTCTACTACGTGGGGCTGCTGGGGCTCTTGTGTATAAACGGGTTTTTCATCCGTCGCCTGGCCCGCGTGGGGCGGTCCCGTGCCGAAGTGGCCCTGATCATGCTGGATCTCGTTTTGATGACCATCGGTATGGTCTGTCCCAATCCGCTGGACACGGAGGGCTTGCCCCTGCCGATCAACTATCACTACGGTAACTTCCTGTATTTCTTCATTATCCTGGCCGCAGGGACGTTGGCCTATAGCTGGCGCACTGTGCTGGGAATCGGCCTTTGGACGAGCACGATCTGGCTGGGTGGCGCAGCTCTGGCCTGGCTCTTCATGACGCCCGACGAAGAGCTCGGTGCCCATGTGCAGTCGACCTTTGCCGCATGGCCCCATCTGCAGATACTGTTTGACCCGAATGACATCGACTTTCGCTCCCGAATTCAGGAGGCGATGGTTTTCCTGATGGTTGCCGCGATTCTGGCGCAATCGACGCGGCGGTTTTATCTGATGCTGGACCGGAACGCGGGCCTTGCCCGGGAGCGGGCCAATTTGTCGCGCTACTTCTCGCCCAATGTCGTCGAACAACTTTCGCAGAATGACGAGCCGTTGAAACAGGTGCGGATGGAGAATGTCGCCGTGCTGTTCATCGATATTGTCGGCTTTACCAAGCTGGCTGCGACGATGCGGCCGGTTGAGGTCATCGAGCTGCTGAGGGGGTTTCATGGCCGCATGGAACAGGAGGTCTTTCGCCATGGCGGAACGCTGGACAAATATCTCGGCGATGGTCTGATGGCGACATTCGGCACCCCGGTCCCCGGCGAGGCCGATGCGTCACGGGCGTTGGCCTGCGCGCGCGCCATGTGTGAAGTCCTGGCCCAGTGGAATGCCGAGCGGGTAACGCGCGGAGAGCCGGAAATCACGGCAGGCATCGGCATACATTTTGGCGAAACGGTTCAGGGGGATATCGGCGCCAACCGTCTGGAATATGCGGTGATCGGAACCGCTGTGAATGTGGCATCGCGGCTTGAGGCGATGACCCGGAGCCTGTCTGCGCAAATCGCGATGAGCGATGCCCTGTGCAATCAGGTCCAGCAAGAAGGCGGCGCGGACGATCTGCTGCAAGGCTTCACCTTTCATCCGGATCAAACCATCCGCGGGCTGGCGCAGCCCCTATCGATCTGGTCGCTGGAACGGCCGTGACGCGCTGGGCAGAAGCGCGGACGCGACTGCTTGCTCGGCGTCGATTTTGGGTCGGTATCGCGCGGCGCGCCTAGCGAGGCCAGGGATTGCTGGCCTTGTTATAGTGGGTCCAGTTGGTGATTTCCGGGTAGTAAGTCTGTCGCCAGCGGCGCACTTTCGGGTTCATCACGCGCCGCCACAGGGGCGGGATCATGGCCGCGATCGTCATCACCGGGTAGCCAAAAGGCAACTGTGGCGCGTCTGCCGCGCTGTAGGTTTGCAAGAGCGGAAACCGCCGGTCGGGTTTGTAATGATGATCTGAATGGCGTTGCAGGTTGATCAACAGCCAATTGGACGCTTTTTGCGCCGCATTCCACGAGTGATGCGGCTTCACATGTTCGTATTTGCCCGCGCCGAGATGTTTGCGCGTCAGCCCGTAATGCTCGATGTAGTTCACCAGCTCCAGCTGCCAGATCGCAACACCGGCCTGTACCAGAAACAGCAGCACGCCGGAAAAACCCCCGAGCAGCAGCGCAAGAAGCAGCATCGCCGCCTGCAGGGTCCAATAGCGGAAAAACGGATTGCTGCGGTGGCTCCAGGGGAGCCCCCTGCGCGCGAGGCGACTGGCCTCGGCCTGAAAGGCGGAGCGCAGGCATTGTTGCAGAACCCGGGGGTAATATCGGTGGAAACCCTCGTTGTAGCGTGCCGTGACCGGGTCGCGAGGGGTGCCCACATAGCGATGATGAACCAGCAAATGTTCCGAGCGGAAGTGGGAATAAAGGACCATCGCCAACAAGATGTCGGCCATCCATCGTTCCATGCGGTTGGTCTGGTGCATCAGCTCGTGGCTATAATTGATCCCTATGGTGCCCGAGATCACCCCCATTCCGAAGAAGACACCGAATTTCTCAACACTACTCAGATGGCCGGCGCCGGTGACATAGGCCAGCAGCCCAAAGAGCGTGAGGAATTGCAGCGGCACCCAGATTGCGGTCAGGCGGATATACCAGGTCAGATCGGCTTCGGTGCTGTGTGGATCGGCATTGTCCAGATCCAGACCAAGCACGCCGTCCAGCGCCGCAAACAGATACCAGGTGGCCAGCGGCGGCAGAAGGACCCACCATCCCCCGAGCACCGCGCCGATCCAGACCATCGGCAACAGCACAAGCGACAGCCAGAACGGCAGCGCGTGACGCCAATTGCGCAGTTGGGCGGCTGATATGAACTGGTCCATTTCGAACTCCGGAGGGCTTGCGGTTTGCTCCCCAAGCCTAGACCCGTTCGGCCCCCGACCCAAGGGGCACTTCAGCACATGTCGTCCCGTATCAGATCGTAGGCCTTGCGCATTACTGTCGGCAGGTCGGAAGGGCGAAACCTATGACGATGCAGGATTTCCTGACCCGGGGCGGGCAAGTGGTCCGGGGGCAGCTCAGCGGTGCGGACCTGCAGGATCAGGTGAAAATGGGTGAAGGTATGGCGCACTTCTGCCGTCGGTTTCTGCCACTCTGCGGCAAATGGCGGAGTGTCCTTTGGCGAGTCCTCCCACTCCGATCCGGGCCAGCACAGCATGCCTCCCAACAACCCTTTGTCCGGGCGTCTCTCCAGCAGCCAGTCGCCGCTAGCGGAGCGTGCGAGATAGACAAACCCGTATCGCGTCGGCTTGGCTTTCTTTGGGGTTTTCCTGGGGAGGACAGCGGCTGTGCCTTCTGCCCGGGCGCGGCAGGGCGGACGCCATGGGCAAATCCCGCAGGCCGGAGATTTTGGCGTACAGATCGTTGCGCCAAGGTCCATCACCGCCTGGGCATAGTCGCCGGGACGGGAGGGTGGCGTCAGCGCTGCGGCGTGGTCCTTCAGCACCGGCTTGACTGCGGGCAGCGGGTCATGTTCGTTGTGCAGCCTGGCCATGACCCGTTCGACATTGCCATCCAGCACGGTTTCGGGGCGATCAAAGGCGATGGCGGAAATCGCGGCCGCCGTGTAGGGACCGATGCCGGGCAGGGCGATCAGCCCGTCATATGTATCGGGGAAAACCCCGCCGAGGTCATGGGCCACCACGCGCGCACATTTCAGCAGGTTCCGCGCCCGGGCATAGTAGCCGAGACCGGCCCATTCCCCCATGACATCCGCGTCCGCGGCCTCTGCAAGATCGGTGACCGCTGGCCAGCGACGGGTGAAACGCTCGAAATACTCCCGGACGGCCGCAACGGTGGTTTGCTGCAGCATGACTTCGCTCAGCCAGATCCGGTAGGGGTCCGGGCGCTGACCCGCAGCCCGCGCGGCAGGCCCGATCCGCCAGGGCATCGTGCGGGCATTGTGGTCGTACCAGTCCAAAATCTCCCGGCTCAGCATTTCAGGAGAGGCTGCGAGGTCACGCATTCTTTATCCTTTGGTCTCTGGTTTGTCTGGTCTCTGGCCATCGGCCCTTTACAATAGGGCGAACACTCACGCAAAACCACAGACATGGCATTCAGACGACCCACCACACGCGGTTTCAAACGCACAGGCTCCTTGCTGAACGATCAGATTCGCAAGGCAGGCGAAAGCCGTGGGTTTGCGGTCTCTCGCCTTTTGACCCATTGGGAGGAAATCGTCGGGCCCGATCTGGCAGCGATGGCCCGCCCTGTAAAGGTCGGATATGGCCGGGGCGGCATCGGGGCGACGCTGACGGTGCTGACGACCGGGGCCTATGCGCCGATGCTGGAAATGCAAAAAGCCGCGCTGCGCGAGAAGGTCAACGCGGTCTATGGCTATAACGCCATCTCCAAGGTGCATATCACGCAAACCGCGCCGACCGGATTTTCCGAAGGTCAGGTGGATTTCCGATATGCCCCGAAAAAAGGGCGCACGCCGACCGAGGTTGCGCCAGAGGATGCGGCAGCTGTCCAGGAAACGGCCACCGGCGTCGAGAACGAAGATTTGCGCGCAGCACTCGAGCGGCTTGGGCGCAATGTACTGACACGACAAAAAACAACTCGAAAGGGGTAGAAATGACCCGTCTCATGTCCGGTATCTGCGCGGCTGTTGCCATAACCGCAGGAGCCTATGCCATCAATAATTTCGCCGATCGCGAGGGGGAGGTCAGCCTTCTGGATCTCAATCTCGTAGGTGCTGCGCAGGCACAGGAAACCACAGACGCGGCAGAGGTCGACACCTCTACCATCGTCGATATGGTGCAGGGGGCCGAGGATGCTCCGGTCACTTTGATCGAATATGCGTCCTACACCTGCCCGCATTGCGCCAATTTCCACGCGGATGCCTACAAGAAGCTGAAGGCGGATTTCATCGATACCGGCAAGGTCAAATTCATCTATCGCGAAGTCTACTTCGATCGTTTTGGCCTCTGGGCCTCAATGGTGGCCCGCTGCGGTGGCCAGGAGAAATTCTTCGGTATCACTGACCTGCTCTTCAAGGGTCAGTCCGACTGGGCACGCGCTGGTGATCCGAACCTGATTGTCGAAGAGTTGAAAAAGATCGGCCGTCTGGCGGGGATCGAGACGGCGCAGCTTGAGAGCTGCATGCAGGATGCGACCAACGCGCAAACGCTGGTGACCTGGTATCAGGAAAACGCCACCAGGGACGATATCAGTTCGACGCCGTCGTTCATTCTGAACGGCACCAAGATGTCGAACCAGCCCTACGCCGATATCAAGGCGCTGATCGAGGCCGAACTGGATGGCTGAGGGCAACAGCTTCTGAGCAATAGCTGACGTGACTGCGCCGCTTCCTCAGGCAGGGGGCGGCGCAATTTCTTTCAGCCGCGACAGCAGGTCGTCGGCTTGCGGAATCTGCAGGCGGACCGGTAGCGTAATGACCTTGTGGCGATAGCTGGCAGGCAGGCGCACGGCGTCCTTTTCGGTGGTGACCAATTGCGCCCCCAGCTGGCGGGAGTCCTGTTCCAAGCGGGCCAGCAGGCTCGGCGCAAGCGACTGGTGGTCGTCCAGCGCCTCCGCCCGGCAGAGATCGGCCCCGAGCGCGCGCAATGTCGCAAAGAACTTCTCCGGGTGACCGATGCCTGCAAAGGCCAGAACCCGGGTGCCGGACCAAGGCATGCCCGTGGGCAGCGGGGCCAGATGGCCTGTTACTCTGGGCACTGAAATTGCAGAACTCCAGATCTCGCCAAACCGTTGCTGAGCGGCCGTGTCGCCCAGCGACAGGATCAGATCGGCCCGTCGCAGCCCCACATCGACAGCTTCGCGCAGCGGCCCCGCGGGCAGGCAACGCCCATTGCCGAAGCCGCGCGCCGCATCCACCACAATGATCGACAGGTCCTTGGCCACCGAGGGATTTTGGAACCCATCGTCCATCACGATGACAGTTGCACCGGCGGCGCTGGCTGCCCGCACGCCCGCCGCGCGATCCTTTGCAACCCAGACCTCACCAAAGGCGGCCATCAGCAGGGGTTCGTCGCCGACATCAAACGCCACATGCTGTGCGGGATCGACCGAGATCGGCCCCTCCAGAGCGCCGCCGTATCCGCGTGAGACCACATGCACGTTGTGGCCCATGTCGCGAAGCTGTTCCTGCAGCCAGATCACGGTCGGGGTCTTGCCGGTCCCGCCGGCATTCAGATTGCCGACACAGATCACCGGCACCGAGGCCTGCAGGGGCTGGCCTCTTTTCAGGCGGGCAGCGGTCCCCCGACCATAGAGCCATCCAAGCGGGGCCAGCAGGCTGGCCCGCAGATCAAAACGATCAGGCGGGAGATTCCAGAACTCAGGCGGTCGCATCAGCATCCTCGCTTCGGTCCAGCAGATCCTGAATTTTATCGAGGAGCGTGTCTGTCATGGCTGCACCTTCGGTCACGACGCGCCAGCCTGCAAGGGCCATTTCAGCGGCCTGATCGGGAGAAGACAGGCGCAGCACCGCGTCTGTCAGTTCGTCCTCGCTATAGATCCGAACGGCGGCATCCAGCGCGGTAAGCCGTTGATAGGCCTGCGAATGAGCCACGATTCCGGGGCCGTGAATGATCGCCGAACCAAGCGCTGCCGCATCAAACGGGTTGCTGCCCTGTGCGCCCCGGATCAGGCTATTGCCCAGAAAACAGAGCGGACAAAGGCGATACCACAGGCCCAGATCCTCGGTCAGGCCGAGCACCACCTGCGTGTGGTCTTCCGGCTCCTCGCCAGCGTCCCAGTCGGCAAACCTCAGCCCTTCGCCGCGCAAAAGTCGCCGGGCTGCGTCCAGATCCTCCAATGTCTCCACGGTGAGAACCAGCAACAACCTGTGCAAGAGGCGCAGGGCCGCCCGATGTGCGTTCAGGACGGTCTGCAGCTCTGTCAGCGACAGCCGTGCGGCTAGCCACAGAGGCCTGCTGCTCAATTGTGACTGCAGGCGGATCAGCTCATCATCGTTGCAGCCCGGCGGGCTGGTGGATTGGAAAAGGCGGCCCAGGGTGCAGATCCGCTCTGATGGCACACCGGCCCGTTTCAGGCGCTCGGCCACGTCGGCGTCGGGGACCAGAAATTCAGCAAAGCCATTCAGCAGCCGGTGTCGCTGATCCGGCAGCCAGCGCGACGCACGACCCGGCAGCTCTTCCTCATCGATATCGACCAGAAGCGCGGGCAAGGTCCGGTCCCGGAGGTTTTTCATCAACCACCGTCGCATGCGTCCGCCTGTCCAGACGCACAAATCGGGCCTCCAATGGTCAAAGAACGCCCGTATCTCATTTGGCTGGTCGAGCGAAAGCGGGCCCATCGCGATATCGCAGCCTTCGGGAAGAAGAAGCGGTCGCATTTCCTCTTCCCAGGTGATCATCATGGTGAGGTCGGGCCGCATGGTCTTGAGGCGATTGCCAATGTCGCACAGCCCGAGGAGACGCTCCTGCGTGGTGGCATGCGCCCAGACAAGCTCGCCCGGCGGGCGCGCGGGGCGCATGGGGCCGGTGCTATGTGGATCCAGCGGCCAGTGCATCAGCGCGGGCTTTCCTCCGCCCGATAGACAAGGCGCGACAGAAGCTCCTGGTGCAGATCCGGTCCGCCCGCCACCACCCCGTTCTGCAGCGCATCGGGGCGATTGAAGGTCAATGCGCCGCCACTGCGGTCGGTGGCGATCCCGCCTGCCTCCTGCAGCAACAGGACACCGGCGGCGATATCCCATTCCCATGTGGGACGCAGGGTCAGCATTGCGTCATAGGAGCCATCGGCGACCCGGGCCATCCGATAGGCCAGCGAGGGGCGGTGACTGCGGCGAAACTCCGGAGGCGCGCCATCGGTCCAGTGCTCGGCGGCAAGGCTGGGCTTTGTGCTCAGAACGTGGGCGGTTGCGGGATCGGATGAGCGGCTGACACCGATGGGGGCGGCATTGCAGGTGGCGCCTTCTCCGGCTGCGGCCGCGAACAACAGTGCGCGCTGCGGGAGGTAAACGACGGCTGCCACCGGTTGTCCATCCTCGACGATGGCAAGTGAGTGCGCCCAGGTCCGGGAGCCATCGGCAAAGCTGCGGGTGCCGTCGATCGGATCAATGATGAACACCCGTTGGCAGGACAGCCGACCGGTCTCGTTGTCACTTTCCTCCGACAGCCAGCCGTAGTCGGGCCGCGCCGCTTTCAGCCGGTCCTCAAGGTAGCGGTTCACGGCCAGATCCGCCTCGGTGACGGGGCCGGCGCCATCCGGCTTGTCCCATTTGCGCGCCTCGGTGCCGACGAATTGCCCCGCAATCTCTCCGGCCGCCTGCGCCGCCGAGATCAGAAGGGACAGGTCATTCTCCGGCAAGTGTCATCCCTTCGACCAGCAGCGAGGGCACCACCCGGGACAGATATCTCCGCGCGTCATTGGCGGGCACCATGGTTTTCAGCATGTCCAGCAGGTTGCCTGCGATTGTCACCTCGTTCACCGGGAAGGCGATTTCGCCGTTCTCGATCCAGAACCCGGAGGCCCCGCGTGAATAATCGCCGGTGTTGGGGTTGATCGTGGATCCGATCATCGAGGTCACCAGCAGCCCGGTCCCCATGTCGTGGATCAAATCCGCACGGGTGTGTGATCCTTGCGTCAGGGAGATGTTCCAGTTCGACGGAGTGGGAACCGAGCCGATGCCGCGCGCGGCATTCCCGGTGCTGGCCATCCCGAGTTTGCGGGCGGAGGCCAGATCCATCGTCCATCCCGTCAAGACGCCATCTTCGACGATGGCGCGGCGCTGCGTGGGAAGCCCCTCGCTGTCAAAGGGGCGGGAGCCGGACATGCGCGGGCGAAACGGGTCTTCGATGATCGACAGCGTGTCCGGCAGGATCGTCGCGCCGAGACTGTCCTTCAGCCAGCTTGAGCCGCGCGCGATCGCCGCGCCGTTGGCCGCGCCCAGCAGGTGTCCCACCAGAGATGAGGAAATCCGTTCGTCAAACAGCACCGGATAGGAGCCTGTCTTGGGACGTCGCGCCCCGTGGCGCTCGGTGGCGCGGATGCCCGCGCGATGACCGATATCGGCGGCTGCGCGCAGATCGGACTGATAGGTGCGGGTGTCGCCATCGTAGTCGCGCTCCATCCCGGTGCCGGTTCCGGCAATGCCGACGCAGGACACAGAGCGGCTTGTGCGGGCGTAACCGCCTGAAAATCCGTTGCTTGCGGCCAGGTGGACATCATGGCGGCCATATCCCGCCGCGGCGGACTGCACTTGGGTAATCCCGTCAACGGCGGCACAGGCGGCTTCGGCCTCCAGCGCATCCTGTTGCAATGTGTCGGGTGCAGGTTCCGCACTCGGGTCTGCCATTTCAAGCGCGTCAATGTCCCAACGGGCCGCGAGCTGGCCGGGATCTGCCAATCCCGCATAGGGATCTTCGGGGGCCTCTTTCGCCATCTCGACGGCCCGTTGCGCCATTGCCGTCAGGGTGTCGGGACGCGTATCCGAAGAGGAAACCTGTGCCTGACGCTGCCCGACAAAAACCCGCAGGCCAATGTCGACCCCTTCTGATCGCTCGGCATGTTCCAGCGCCCCTTCGCGGACTTCGATCGACAGGGAGCTGCCCTTGGCCGCCATTGCATCGGCGGTTTCGGCACCGGCCTTGCGGGCGGCATCAAGGAGAGCGTGACAGAGTGCTTCCGGAGTTTGGGTCATGAGGGCCTTCATCAGTGAGCGGTGCTGAACAAGAGCTAGCCAGACCGTCGCCACACCGCAAGGCCCGGCCGTCATAAAAAAGGGCCACACCATCCCGGAGCGGCCCTTTTCGAGAGAGTGCTATGGGCGCTGATTTACTTCAGGCGCTGACCGTTGGCGAGTAGCTTCCCATCCTCGGTGATCTCGATTTTGGAGGTCAGCGTATCCTCGCCGGCACCCGGAACGGAGAACATCCCCATCATCATCCGCGCCCCCATTGCGTCGTCTTCCGACAGCAATCCAATGCCGATCAGCTTGTCCACCAAAGTATTGGCTCCAACCAGCTTCAGGTTTGCTTCACCGGAGGGGGCAGGGATGCCGTCGAAGCTGTCAAAGTCGGTATTGTCGAAGGTAAAGGCGCCGGTGCCGGTCAGCTCGGCGCCTGCAACGGAGAACAGTAGCTGGTTCACATCGACGGAGTTCACTTCGCCCGGCGCCACATTGCCCTGTTCGACGGCGGCCATTTGCGTCTCGTCCGTGAGGTCAAAGAACAATTTGACCTTGCCTGCCAGATCCAAAATCAGATTGGCCGGATCGTGGGGAAGGTCGCCGCTAGGATCGATCAGTCCCCAGACCATGTCCGGAACCGCAAAGTCGCGCAACGCAATGCCAAGGGCGAAATCCTGTTCTTCGTCAGATTTGCTGAGAGGCACGGCCAGATTCATGCCCATCTCGGCCATGCTGAGTGCGATCGGGAAGGGGATGTCGGTGCCCATCACGCTGAGCGTGGCGTCTGTCTGCACCACATCGTATGCCATACCCGCAGAGCTGAGATTGACGTTGAATTCGCCACCCTGAGAGGACGTCTGGAGGGTGATATTGTCCCCGTCGTCAGATCCGATGATATTGCTGTTGCCACTTTCAACGGTGAAATTGATCGCATAGGACAGGCCTGCAGAAATCATCGCAGCCATATCGGCCGGATGCTCGACCGTTGGAATGGTCATGTCGCCGGTGGATTTGAATCCCTGCAATAACCCGCTGAACTGCGCCGTCCCCTGGTCTTCGGGGTCCTTCACGACAACGTCGTAGACGAGCGAGGCAATCGACATGACCTGCGTATAGGAGCGTATGTCATCGATCCGCATGACGGTGTCACTGGTGACGTCGTTGAGGGTGAGGTTCAGCGCGGTGCCCTCGAAGGGCTCTGATTTGCCGTCGATGAGCAAGTCTTCGAGCCGGAGCGAGGCAACGGCGGTGTTGTAGACATATTCCATGCGGCTGGTGTCGCCACTGACGACCATCGGGCTGCCATCATGGGAGTAGAGAAGCGTTCCGCTGGCGTCTTCTGCGTTGCCGCTCACGTTGAAGGCCATCGGAAACTGAGGGGGCAGCAGGACATTGACAGTGCCATCGCCGTTTTCCACAAACTCGATCTTGCCCAGATCAAGCGAGACGCGGGAGGCATCCGTGGTCATCGACATCTGGATGTCGGAGACGACCAGAGCAACGCCGGCCCGCGACTCCGCGCCGGTCACCTCATAGCCAACGTCAGCTAGGTAGGCCTTCCAGTCTGACCAGACGTCCTCGGCGCTCAGATCAGCGTGCGCCGCCTGTGCCAACAAGAAGATTGGGGCAACAAGACCCAGACCGCGAAGAGGAGAAACAGACATAGAAGAACCTTTCCTGACGTAGAATGGGGCGAACCTCTCTGTTCGCGCGGTCGTGGTCAAGGCGCCAATCGCTGGACCCTTGCCCCTTTGGCAGTTTAACACAGATGCAGACGAGGATTTGGAGAGATTTTATGACCTTCGCAGATAAAACAGTTGTGATCTCGGGCGCCAGCAGAGGTATCGGAGCAGATGCAGCAAGGGTTTTTGCCGCGGCTGGCGCCAATGTCGCGCTTCTGGCGCGCAGCACATCCGCACTCGAAGAGCTGGCCGCAGAGATCGGCGACAAAGCGCTTGCCCTGGCCTGTGACGTTTCGGATTACGCCGCGGTGGAGGCGGCCTTTGCAAAGGCGCGCAGCACATTCGGCAGCCTGGACGTCCTGATCTGCAACGCGGGCCTGATTGATCCGATTGCACGGCTGCAGGACGCGACCCCGGCCGACTGGGCGCAGCTGATCGATGTAAATATCACAGGCGTGTTCAACATGATGCACGCAGGCCTGCCGCATCTGAAGGCCGCCGGCGGTGGCTCCGTGCTGACCATCGGCTCTGGCGCGTCCCAGCGTCCGCTGGAAGGCTGGAGCGCCTATTGCACCTCAAAGGCTGGCGCGGCGATGCTGACGCAGGCATTGCACCTGGAAGAGGGCGACAACGGCATTCGCGTTCTGGGCCTGTCGCCGGGCACTGTTGCCACGGCAATGCAGCGCGAGATCAAGGCCAGTGGCTTGAACCCGGTGAGCCAGCTCGACTGGGAGGACCACATTCCTGCGGAATGGCCCGCGCGCACGCTGTTGTGGATGTGCGGTCCCGATGCGGATGAGTTCATCGGGACGGAAATTTCACTGCGCGACGAGAGCATCCGCAAGCGCGTGGGTCTGGTGTGATCCAGAGCACGCAAACGGCGCGTGGGCTTTGGACGGTCCGGCTGAACCGGCCGGACAAGGCCAACGCGCTGACGCCTGAAATGCTGGAGGAACTGATCGACACGGTGGATCGGGCGCAGCAGGCCAGAGCGCTGATCCTGACGGGTGTCGGCAAGGTCTTCAGCGCCGGGGCCGATCTGGATGCAGCCCGCGCGGGTCTTGCGACCTCGCCCCTGTGGGAGGATCTGTCAGCACGGCTCGCTGCGCTGCCCTGTCTGAAGATCGCGGCATTGAATGGCACAGTCGCGGGTGGGGCGAACGGCATGGTTCTGGCCTGCGACATCCGCATTGCGGTGCCGGGCCTGAAGGTGTTTTACCCGGTGATGCGACTGGGCTATCTGCCGCAACCTTCTGATGTTGTGCGGTTGCGGGCGCTGATCGGGCCTGCGCGCACCAGAATGCTCCTGGTGGCAGGACAGAAATTCAGCGCCCGTGAGGCCTATGATTTCGGGTTGATCGACCGGATTGTCGAACCGGAGGATCTGATGTCCGTTGCCGGGGATCTGGCCGATCCGACGCTGGATGCGGACCCGGACAGGGCAGCGGCGATCCTTCGGAGTTGCTCGTGACGGGAGTGGGCGCGGCGGAGGTGGCTGCAAGCGGAGTGACAGCATGGGGCAGATATTGGTGGCAGAAGTGACGCTGTCCATTGTGGCAGGGCTGCGCGGGATCCGGCAGATGGCAAACGCGGCATGAGCGATTGTGACGCTGTGGTGATCGGCAGTGGTCCGGCGGGGTTGATGGCCGCCGGAGAGATCGCGCGCGCCGGATATCGGGTGATGCTGGTGGAGGCCAAGCCCTCGCCTGCGCGAAAGTTCCTGATGGCGGGGAAATCCGGGCTCAACCTGACAAAGGCCGAACCTGCCGACCTGTTTCTGTCCCGGTTTGGCGCTGCGCAGGACTGGCTCGCCCCGATCCTGAGGGCGTTTGATGGGCAGGCCGTTCAGGACTGGGCGCGGGGCTTGGGACAGAGCGTGTTCACCGGATCGACGGGGCGGGTGTTCCCCACTGTCATGAAGGGGTCACCGCTGCTGCGCGCCTGGCTGGCAGAGCTGGATGGGTTGGGCGTGCTGCGCCACACGCGCTGGCGATGGACAGGTTGGGACGCCGGGGCGCTGGCCTTTGACACCCCGGACGGGCCGCGTCTGATCCAGGCCCGCGCCTCTGTGCTGGCGCTGGGCGGTGCGAGCTGGGCGCGGCTTGGCTCTGATGGGGCCTGGGCCGGGCTGCTGGCGGCGCGTGGCGTGAAGCTGGCGCCGTTTCAGCCGTCCAACGCGGCCCTGTCGCTGCAGTGGAGTTCGCATATGGCACCGCAGTTTGGCGCTGCGATCAAATCGGTGGAGTGGCATGCGGGCGACCTTCGCGGACGCGGCGAGGCCACAATCTCGCAGCGCGGGTTGGAAGGGGGCGGTCTTTACCCGCTGACGCCGGCCCTGCGCGCGGAGCATCCGCTGCGGGTTGACCTGTTGCCCGATCTGACCATGGAAGAGATCGCCAAACGGCTGTCCCGTCCGCGTGGCAAATCCAGCTGGGCCAATCATTTGCGCCGTGTGTTGGCCCTGGGTCCGGTCAAAACTGCGGTGCTGCAGGAATTCGGCCGCCCGTTGCCGCAAGATCCGGCGGCACTGGCGCAGGTCCTCAAGTCGCTGCCGGTGCGCCATGCGGGTCTGCGGCCTCTGGACGAAGCCATTTCCACGGCCGGCGGGGTCCGCCGAGACGCCATGGACGACGGGCTCATGCTGACGGCCGTCCCGGGTATGTTCTGCGCCGGGGAAATGCTGGATTGGGAGGCCCCCACAGGCGGCTACCTCCTGACCGCCTGTCTGGCCACCGGGCGCTGGGCCGGGCGGGCGGCGGCGCGCTATTTGGCAAGCGACGCGGTTCGCTGAAAGGCGGGGCGGGCACGCATCCGCTTGCCATAGGAAACGAGCCGCTCGCTGTTGACATCGAACTTGGCGCCGCGTGCCCAATTGAGGCAATGCGTCAGCAGGATATCGGCAATGGTGAAGCTGTCTCCGGCGACAAAATCTCCGGTCATCCGCCCCTCGATCCGCGCAACGGACCGGCCAAATTCCCAGCGCAGCGAGGGCTTTATCTCCGGCACCCGATGCTCCTCGGGCAAGGCAAAGCTATGGCGGGCGGCAGTCCACAAAAGCGCATCCATCTCATCTATCACCATATTGGTGATCGCATCCTGTTTTGCCCGGGCCAGGCTGCCTGTCGGCGCGGTCAAGCCGCCATGCTTGTCGGCAAGGTAGGTTATGATCGCCACGGAATCCGTAATTATCTCGCCATCTTCTAGCAGTACGGGCACTTTGCCGGACGGATTGTACGCCCGGACCGCATCGCTTTGAGGAGAGGCCGGATCCAGCGCGTAGGGAACGCCCAGTTCCTCCAGTGCCCAAAGCACACGAAATGTGCGGGTCATGGGTTTTCCGATGACTTTGTACATTGTTGATCCTCCCTCAGATGCGACAGCGTTGCTGCAACTGCACAGGAGGTCAAGCCGGACACTACGTCCCGGCGCATGCGGCGGTCAGAAATCAGCGGGCGCGCGCCAGCATGGCGAGGCGGATCAGCGCCCGCTCTGTCAGGGCCTGGGCCGGGGCGCTTTGCCCGGCGGAGCGGAGCTGCAGGTCGGTGTCTGTCAGGATGGTCAGGGCATTTTGCAACTTCTGCGCCCCCCAACCCTGAGCCTGCCGCAGCATCCTGTCCCGTCGCTTGCCATAGAGCGGCGGCCGCAAGCCCCCGATGCCCTGGGCCGGGCCTCCGGGATGGGCAGCGATGGTATAGAGCGTGCGGAAATGGCGCGTGGCCCCGATGCAGAGGGACACGGCATTCGTTCCCTGCGCCTGCAGTCGGCGCAACACGGGGCCGATCTCGGTGCTGCGGCCCTCGGCCACCACATTCAGAAGATCGTCCAGCGCCGCTTCTGTCGATTGCGGGGCGACGGCGGCAATATCATCCAGTGTCAGCGCGCTGCTGTCGCCATGTTTGTAGAGGCTGAGCTTTTCGATCATGCGAGAGAAATCGCCGGGACCGATCTCGTTGGCGATATCGGTGAGGGCCGACATGCTGTCCCCTGGCACGTCGCGCACGCCGGTATCAGCCAGGATCCGTTCAATCTCCGCCCGCGACGGCGGATCATCATAGATCCCGGTGGCATAGACGTTGGCATGGGTTTCAAATGCCTTGCGGAGTTTCGAGGTCGCCTTCAGCTGGCCTGCGGTGACCACGATCTGCGCGTCGCCCGGCTGCCATTCCGCCAGGGCGGCAACAATGGCGGGGGTCGCAGTGTCATTCGCGTCCTCGACAAAGACCGCGCGAATCCCGGGGAAGAAACCAACCGCCTTGACCGCATCCAGCAGCTGTGCCGGGTCTTTTCGCAGATCCCCCGCAGGCATACGGGCAAGGCGCATTTCCTCTTCCGCTCCGGCCCCAAGGAGCGCTGCCAGCATCTGCTGCCGCTTGAGAGAGACCCGCATCGCGTCGGGGCCGTAGATCAGCAAACCGGTTCGGTTCGGATCGGGACGGGCGAAATAGCCCTCTGCCTCGCGCGGGCTGAGTTTCATTGGTCTTCGGGCACACCCAGCCCCGGCGTCGCATAGAGCCGCGTCACGATCTGATCGGCGAGCATGACCATGAGCCGTTCGTGGGCGTCGGTTTCACTGGCGAGGGTCTGCACGGTCGTCCCGCTGGCGGAGTAGCCAGTGAAGGTTGAGATCTCTCCGCTGCCGACGATCCGGCCGTCAGACAGGCGGACCAGAGTATATCCGGCCGATCCGGTCAGGGAATAGCGGGTGATATCACCGTCTGCCGTGATCGCCTGTCCGACCTCTTCGGTCGTGAGCGACAGGTTCAACCGGTAGTCCGGCGCGCCGGAGCGGCCCAGACGTGTCTCCAGTTGCCGCACGAGGTAGTAGGCATCCGCATCGCGCGGCGCGCCGATTGTCTCCGGCGATTGCACCACAACGTTTTCGCGAAGGGCCGAGGCGGTGCCGCCGGGACCGTAGACCGGCTCAAATCCGCAGGCCGAGAGGCCGAAGCTCAGGGCTCCGGCCATCACAGCATTCAGCAATCTGCGTCGGTCAGGCAACAACATTGACGATCCGCCCCGGCACCACGATCACTTTCTTCGGTGCTGCGCCGTCCAACACCCGCTGCACAGCTTCATGCGCCAGCGCCAGTTTTTCAACCTCTGCCTTGTCGAGATCGGCCGCAACGGTGATTTCCGCGCGCCGCTTGCCATTGATCTGGATCGGTAGGGTGACGCTGGCCTCGACGAGCATTGCCTCATCCGCCTGCGGCCATGGAGCATTGGCCACCAGCCCCTCGCCCTCCAGCATTTCCCACATGGCCTCCGCGAGGTGGGGTGTCATCGGAGACATCAGCTGTGCCAGCACCCTGGCCGCCTCCTTCTTGGTTGCTGCGCCCGCCTTGGATTTCGCCAATGTGTTGGTGAACCCATAGAGCTTGGCAATGGAGGCGTTGAAGCCGAAGCTTTCGATCCCCAGCGTGACGTCGCGGATGGCCTTGTGCATTTCGCGACGCAGCTCCTCATCACCCGTGCCCTCTCCTGTTGCAGTCGCCGCCTCGGAGGCAAGGCGGTAGACGCGCGCCAGATGTTTGAAAGCAGCCTCAGCCCCGGATGCCGTCCATTCCACGTCGCGTTCCGGCGGAGAATCGGACAGCACGAACCAGCGTGCGGTATCCGCGCCAAAGGCCGAGATGATGTGCAGCGGGTCGACCACGTTGTTCTTCGACTTGGACATCTTGGCCGAGGGGATGATCTTCACCTCCTGCCCTGTGTCCTTCAGGATCGCCTTGCCGTCGCGCAGATCCACTTCTTCCGGGTAGTGATAGACCGGACGGCCATTGCCGCCTTCGCTCTGATAGATTGCGTGGGTCACCATGCCTTGGGTGAACAGCGCATCAAAGGGTTCCTTCGCCGATTCGGGCAGGTGGCCACAGATATGCATCGCCCGGGCAAAAAAGCGCGAATAGAGCAGGTGCAAAATCGCATGTTCGACGCCGCCGATATACTGATCAACGTTCATCCAGTAGCTGGCCGCCTCGAGATCGGTCGGCGTTTCGGCCCGCGGTGCGGTGAAACGGGCGAAATACCAGCTCGAATCAACGAAGGTATCCATCGTGTCGGTTTCGCGTTGCGCAGGTTTGCCACAGGCGGGGCATGCGCAATCGCGCCAGCTTGGATGCCGGTCCAGCGGGTTGCCGGGCACGGAAAAGTCTATTGCCGTGCCATCTTCGTCATAGGGCAGGGCGATCGGCAGGTTTTCCTTCTTCTCCGGCACAACGCCGCAGGCGTCACAGTGGACAACGGGGATCGGGCAGCCCCAATAGCGTTGACGGGACAGGCCCCAGTCGCGCAGGCGGAATTTGGTCACCCCTTCGCCCCAGCCTTCTGCCTCCGCCTTGTCGACGGCGGCATCCACGCCCTCTTCTCCGGTCTGTTCCTCGCTGCCGGCAAAGCCTTTGATGTAGCGGACCTTTTCGGCCTTCGCAGGCACGTAGGCTTCGGTCAACTCGCCCGCGCCATCGAGGGGCTCCAGCACCGGGATGATCGGCAGGTCGTATTTGCTGGCAAACTCAAAATCGCGCTGGTCATGGGCAGGACAGGCAAAGACGGCGCCGGTGCCATAGTCCATCAGAATGAAATTGGCGATCCAGACGGGCAGCTCCCAATTCGGATCGAGGGGATGCTTGACCCGCAGGCCGGTATCATAGCCGAGCTTTTCTGCCGTCTCGATCGCCTCTTCGGTGGTGCCGCCTTTGCGGCACTCCGCCACGAAACTCGCGATCTCGGGCGATTCGGCCTCCAGCTGCCGGGCAATCGGATGGTCGGGCGAGATCCCCACAAAGGACGCCCCCATCAGCGTGTCGGGCCGGGTTGTATAGACCTCGACCGGCGCGCCGCCATCGGTGCGTTCGAATTTGAACTGCAGCCCCCGCGACTTGCCGATCCAGTTCTCCTGCATCAGCCGCACCTTGGCGGGCCAGTTTTCCAACCCGTCCAGCGCGTCCAGCAGGTCTTCGGAATAGTCGGAAATCTTGAAGAACCACTGCGTCAGCTCACGCCGCTCGACCACGGCACCAGAGCGCCAGCCGCGACCGTTTTCCACCTGTTCATTGGCCAGAACGGTCATGTCGACGGGGTCCCAGTTGACCACGGCGTTCTTGCGATAGACCAGCCCTTTGGCGAGGAAATCCAGAAACAGCGATTGTTGCTGGCCATAGTATTCGGGATCGCAGGTGGCGAACATCCGGCTCCAGTCGAGCGACAGGCCCAGCGGCTTCATCTGTTCAACCATCGTGTCGATATTGGAGTAGGTCCAGTCCTTGGGGTGCCCGCCCGAGGCCATCGCCGCGTTTTCCGCAGGCATGCCAAAGGCATCAAATCCCATAGGGTGCAGTACGTTATGGCCTGTCGACAGCTTGTAGCGCGCGATCACGTCGCCCATCGTGTAGTTGCGCACATGCCCCATGTGCAGCTTGCCCGAGGGGTAGGGGAACATCTCAAGCACATAGTACTTGGGCTTTTGGTGATCGGTCTCAGCTTGGAAAATGGCAGCATCTTCCCAGGCTTTTTGCCATTTCGCTTCGATTTCCGAGGCTTCATAACGCGACATCTAGGCGGTCCTTTGCATGAAAACGCCGGGTGGTGACCCGGCGCTCCTGATACGTGTAAATAACGGGTTGTTCAGTGGCGAGGTCGTTAGATTTTCTTGTCTGCCATGCGCAGCTGGCGCGCGCGGGACAGAATCGCGTCTTCGACCGCACGCGCCGTTTGCGCGCTGACTGCGCCACCGCGGCTCTGCAACGCAACATTGAGAGAGCGCGCCTCGAGCGCCGGGTCCTTGATGTGGACTGTGGCCCGATAGGACCGTCCACCGCCCGGCGGCGTGCCGTAGCCGGTGACGATCACCCCGGTAAAGGGATCGACCGAGTCGACCGGCAGGAAATCCAGAACCTCCAGGCTGGCGGCCCAGAGGTATCTGTTCACCTGCACGCGCTGTTCGCTCTTGCGGGGGCCGAATGCCTCCCAGATCGTGGTGCGGTCCTCGCGGACATCGCGCCCTTCGCCTGCCAGCACAATCGTGTCGCTGTCATTGACCTCGGTGCTTGAATCCAGCGATCGCAGCGCGCCGCAGGCTGTTACAAGGCACAGTGAAGAAAGAAGAACTAAGGTCGTGATACCACGCATATTGGCCGGGCCCGCTCCTGAATTTGCAGTTGTTATACTCCTAGACAAGGCGAGTTGCGCCAACAAGCCTATTCTTTAATAGACTCTGCGCTGCTGCGGTCTGGCAGGCAGGCGGGCACAACGGACTGTGGCACGCTTGCATCAATTTGTTGACGAAAGGTTTTCGGAATTCAGCACATGCTTGCTTCACTACCCCAAAACAAGCGAGAGGATGTGCGTACTTGAGGAGCGATGAAGCTTTGTGCTGACTGCTTCTTTCGAAATTCAAACCCGAGGGAAAACCATGAAAAAGATTCTCTTCGCTTCGACCGCACTTGTCGCGACTGCTGGCGTTGCTGCTGCTGAGCTGACCATCGGCGGTTCCGCACGTTTTGGCCTGGCATACGCCGAAGACCAAGCCAACACCGGCGCAGAAGAAACCCGCATCGAACAGCGTATGCGTGTGAACATCACCGGTATCGCCGAAACCGACGCTGGTGTGAAACTGGAAGCTCGCTTCCGTCTCGAATCCAACGAAGATGCGAACTCCGCAATCTCCGGCCGTGGCCCGGGTGCTGCTGGTTTCGCTGTGTCCTACGGCGGCCTGCGTGTTGATGTTGGTAACGTCTCCGACGTGTTCGACTCCGGCGACCAGGTTGACTTCTACGGTTACGGCATCGGCCTGACCGCTCTGATCGAGCACAACTCCGTATGGTATGACACAGCTGCTTCCATCGGTGGCTTCGGTGCCGGCGGTGCAGACGCAACCACCATCAAAGCACGTTACACTGTTGGTGACTTCTCTGCATCCGTGTCCTACACCGACACCAAAGCAGCTGGTACCGTTGTTGCCAACGAAGAATTCCAAGTCGGTCTGGGCTACACCCTGGCGAACGGCATGTCCATCGGCGCCGCTTACGGTGACGACGACAACGCAGGCGACTACTACATCCTGGGTCTCGCAGGCTCCGCAGGCGCACTGGGTTACTCCATCATCCTCGGCGACGGCGACATCTTCGACACCGCAACTGTTGACGGCGATCTGGCCTACGGTATCTCCGTGAACTACGAGATCTCCTCCGCAACCGCGATCCAAGCTGTTGTTTCCGGCGGTGGTCTGGACTCTTCTGAAACCGCATACGGCCTGGGCTTCACCCACGGTCTGGGCGGTGGTGTGACCCTCGCAGGTGGTGTTGCTAAAAGCACTTCCGAGAGCACACTGGCAGACCTCGGCGTGAAGTTCTCCTTCTAAGCTGATCTGAACCACATGGTTCTTTGGGGCGGGCTCTTCGGAGCTCGCCCTTTTCTTTTCCGCGCAAAAGGTGTTTCTTCGGCCAAAACAGTTGTGTGAGGCCGAGATGTCGCTGACCGAGATAAAATCCCGTATCGCCACCGCCGAAGCTGCCGCCGATCGTGTGCCCGGTTCCGTGCAGCTGATCGCAGTGTCCAAGGTGCAGCCCAATGAGCGCGTCGAAGCGGTCCTGCAGGCGGGCCATCGCGTCTTTGGGGAAAACCGGGTGCAGGAAGCGGCCGGGAAATGGCCGGAGTTTCGCACCCGCTACGACGGTATCCAACTCCATCTGATTGGCCCCCTGCAAACCAACAAGGCCCGGCAGGCCATGGAGCTGGTCGATTCCATTCATTCCGTAGACAGACTGAAACTGGCAAACACGCTGGCACGTCTGGCACAGGACCTCGGCCGGTGCCCGCAGATTTTTATTCAGGTGAACACGGGCGAGGAAGCGCAAAAGGCCGGTGTCCTGCCGTCAGAGGCAGATGCGTTCGTGGCCGAATGCCGTCGCCTTGATCTGCCGGTGCAGGGGCTGATGTGCATTCCGCCTGTCGAGGAAGAACCGAGCCTGCATTTCGCGTTGCTGGCGAAGATAGCGGCGCGGAACGGGTTGGATGGCCTCTCCATGGGGATGAGCAGCGATTTTGAGCAGGCGATTGCGCTTGGCGCGACCCACGTCCGGGTCGGCTCGGCGATTTTTGGGGAACGCTCCGCGTCAGCGTGACCGGATGATCAGCCGGGCATCGGGCCGTATCCGTGCGGCGATCCACTGCAAAGTCTGGCGCGAAAATGCGAGACATCCCTCGGTCGGATATCCGGGGCGGCGCCACTGATGCAGAAAAATGGCTGATCCGCGCCCCTTTGTGGCATAGGGCCAGTTCCAGTCCGTCAGCAGCACTAGATCATAGAGCGGGTCGGCCCGCCGCAACCGTTCGTGCCCATAGGGATGCGGGGCGCGGACCATGTGGTTATAGGCGAGGTCGTCGCTATCATCCGACCACAGGTCGCCGGGGTAGATTGGAACCGCCCAGGGCTGCGGAGGCGGGATCCGGTCCGGGCGATAGAGCATGCCGGTGATCCTGTGCGCCCCCGCCGGTGTCGCGCCATCGCCTTCGCGTTTGGCGTCAGTGATACCGCCTTTGCCGATGGAGCAGGGCAGGGTCCTGCCCCTGAACCGCAGCCCGGCGGGTGTCAGGACCAGATCGGACGATGCCACCGCAGTCACAGCAAATGCCCCGATTTTGCCGCCTTGGTGGCGAGATAGGCGCGGTTGAAGTCGTTTTCCCCAACGTGCAATGGCACCCGCTGGTCAACGGCGATGCCCGTCTTTTCCATCATGGCGATCTTGCCCGGGTTATTGGTCATCAGACGCACGGCAGAAAAACCAAGCTCGCGCAGGATCGAAGCACCAATGCGAAAATCCCGTTCGTCATCCTCAAACCCGAGACGATGATTGGCCTCGACGGTATCAAAGCCCTGGTCCTGCAGCGAATAGGCGCGCATCTTATTGGCAAGCCCGATGCCGCGACCCTCCTGGTTCAGGTAGAGCAGCACGCCCGCCCCTTCCTGTCCCATCTGAGCCAGCGCACCGTGCAGTTGCGGTCCGCAGTCGCATTTCAGAGACCCCAGTACATCGCCGGTGAAACAGGCCGAATGCAACCGGGCCAGAACCGCTGTGCTGCGGTCGGGGCGGCCAATTTCGATGGCGTAATGCTCCTCGCCGCCATCTTCTGGCCGAAACACATGCAGCCGCCCGGCCTCGGACGCAGCCATCGGTAATCTGGCGGCGGCCACAGGGTGCAGGGGGGAGCTTTGGTTGAGAAGCGGCTCTGCAGCCGATTGCGGCAGCAGGGTCAGATCGTGGCGGAGCGCAAATCCTCCGGCGTCCGCCAGGGGCACAAAGATCGCGGCAGGCAGGAGGCGCGCGGATTTCACCAATGCGATCGCCAGCGCGGCAAGGTTGGCGTCGCCTCCGCGCAGGCTGGACAACGGACCCTTCATCGGCGCCGCCAGATCGTCGGCCGGATCGGCCAGAGCTTGGACCCAGTCGAGGCCCACATCCTGCGGCACCGCAATCCGGGCGAGGTCGCCATCATAGGCGCGGGCCTTCAGAGTGGCGGCGCGACGGGCGGTCAGCGCAAGCGCTACATCCCCCAATGCGCGCAGGTCCGTCAGCCGCTCGGACGTGAGGCTTTCAACGGCGAGCGTCAGGATCGCGCTGTCGCCGGTGGTGAGGACGACGGGCAGCCCCATCCGCAGATCCACGCGGGCACGGGCGATACGCTCCAGCATTGTCGGCAAAAGGCTCATCCGGTCGGTGTCCTGGCTGTAACATCAGGAGTGTTTCCTACGCCCAATCGCTTCGAAAGTGAAATAATTCCGTGCCTGGGGACACGTCGCCGTGAAATTCACGCGGCAAAGCTTGTTCTTTCCCGGCCTTGCTCACATTTGTTTTGCAAGTGAACAGGAGAGAGCCCATGGCACAGTTGAAGAAAATTCTGCTTGTGGACGACGATGAAGACCTGCGCGAGGCGCTGAGCGAGCAGCTCGTCATGACCGAGGATTTCGATGTCTTTGAGGCCAGCGACGGTCACAGCGCAATGGAGCGGGCCAAGGAAGCGATCTACGATCTGATCATCCTCGATGTGGGGCTGCCGGATACGGATGGGCGCGAGCTGTGCCGCCTGATGCGCAAGCAGGGCGTCAAATCTCCGATCCTGATGCTGACCGGGCATGACAGCGACGCCGACACCATCCTGGGCCTTGATGCCGGCGCCAATGACTATGTGACCAAACCGTTCAAATTCCCGGTTCTTCTCGCCCGCATTCGTGCTCAGCTGCGGCAGCATGAGCAATCCGAGGACGCGGTCTTTGTGCTTGGCCCCTACACGTTCAAGCCCGCGATGAAGGTGCTTGTCACCGAAGATGATCGCAAGATCCGGCTGACGGAAAAGGAAACCAATATTCTGAAATTTCTCTATCGGTCCAATGATGGCGTAGTGCCCCGCGACATTTTGCTGCATGAGGTCTGGGGCTACAACGCGGGGGTTACAACTCATACGCTGGAGACCCATATCTATCGTCTGCGCCAGAAGATCGAGCCGGACCCGTCCAATGCCCGGCTTCTGGTGACGGAATCCGGCGGCTATCGGCTGGTGGCCTGAGCCGATCAGTTAAATTGGTGGCCTGAATGGAACAAGATCGGTTGTCCTGCGTTCCCCGATCAGACCGCAATCGAATATGAGACCCCGCGCATATCCGGGTTATGATATGCATCCTCCCTGTTGGACTGGCCGGGCCTCGTGCCCGGTCTTTTTTTGCCGCAGGTTTCGGTGCGGGTTGTGGTGCAGGCCGGATCTTTTGCCGCAGACCGGTCGCGCGAAAGAGCAGAAAAGCAGGGCGGCCCCTCTGGTATCCTGATGTCCCTGCGGGCAATATCCCCCCAAACCCTTGCCAGAGATTGAGAAGCCGAATGCCGTTTACCCTCGCCACCTGGAACATAAACTCCGTCCGCCTGCGCGAGCCGATCGTGCTGAAGCTGCTGGCGGAGGAAGGCCCCGACGTTCTGTGTCTTCAGGAGTGCAAAAGCCCGGTGGACAAGATCCCGCTGCAGGCGTTTCACGACATCGGATACACGCATATGGTCGCGCGTGGGCAGAAGGGATACAACGGCGTCGCGATCCTCTCCCGCTTGCCGATCGAGGACGTCGGGGACAAGGATTTTGCCAGCCTCGGCCACGCCCGCCATGTCGCGGGCCGGTTGGAGAACGGTGTGACGATCCACAATTTTTACGTCCCCGCCGGTGGCGACGAGCCAGATCGCGAGAAAAACGTGAAGTTTGGCCAGAAGCTCGATTATCTGACCGAAATGCGGGATTGGTTCCATGCGGAACGACCCGAGAAATCCGTACTGGTCGGTGATTTGAACATTGCGCCGCGCGAAGACGACGTCTGGGATCACAAGAAGCTGTTGAAGATCGTCAGCCACACGCCGGTCGAGGTGGCGCATCTGGAGCAGGTCATGGAGGCAGGCGGCTGGAGCGATGTCACCCGCAACGATATCCCCGAAGGGCTGCTCTACAGCTGGTGGAGCTACCGCGCAAAGGATTGGGATGCGGCCGACAAGGGGCGGCGTCTCGATCACATCTGGTCGACGTCGGATATCTCGCAGGCCGCGCATTCCAGCCGGATCCTGCGCGCCGCCCGGGGTTGGGAAAAACCCAGTGACCACGCACCGGTTTTTGCAACCTTCGATCTCTGACCCGGCGCCACTGGCACAGCGGAGGCTGCGATCTGCGCAGATGCGAAAGTCATCTCTTGGTTTTCTCGGGCTGAGGCCGCATATAAGGCGCAACTGACTACAGGAGAGCGGAGCGATGATGGATATTCTGGGCGGAGCGGGCGCCGCAGCCCCTGCGAGCGATCTCATCAAGGATGTGACCGAAGCGACCTTCATGCAGGAGGTGGTTGATGCCTCCATGGAGATCCCGGTCATTGTGGATTTCTGGGCCCCGTGGTGCGGCCCCTGCAAGACGCTCGGCCCCATGTTGGAAGCTGCCGTGACCAAGGCCAAAGGCGCGGTCCGCATGGCCAAGATCAACGTGGATGAAAACCAGCGTCTGGCCTCGGCGCTGGCCCAGCAGGGTCTGCCGCTACAGTCGATCCCGACGGTCGTTGCCTTCTATCAGGGCCGTCCGCTGGACATGTTTCAAGGGGCCCAATCGCAATCTGAAATCGACGCCTTTCTGCAGCGCATTGCAGAGGCCGCTGGTGGAACCGCGGACGGCGGTCTTGGCGAGGCGTTGGAAACGGCCGAACAAATGCTGGAAGAGGGCGCGGCCTCTGACGCGGCGCAGGTCTTTGCTGCGATCATGGGCGAAGACGATCAAAACGCGGCTGCCTACGGCGGTCTGGCGCGGTGCCATGTCGCATTGGGAGAGCTGGATCAGGCTGAGGCCGTGCTGAACGGCGCCCCGGCAGAGATCTCCACCGCGCCTGAAATCGAAGCGGCCCATGCGCAGATAGAACTGGCCCGGCAGGCAGAAAACGCAGGCCCTGTTGCAGAGCTGCGGGCGGCTGTGGATGCGGATCCTGACAATCTGCAGGCCCGTTTCGATCTGGCGCAGGCCCTGCACGCGGCAGGTGATGCAGAGGCTGCAGTGACCGAATTGCTGGATCTTTTCCGCCGTGACCGCGAATGGAACGACGGCGCGGCCAAGGCCCAGCTCTTCACCATTTTCGATGCGTTGAAGCCCAATGATCCGGTGGTCCTGAACGGGCGGCGCAAGCTGAGCTCGCTGATATTTGCCTGAGGCGGTCGCCGCGCTAAGTTCCCTTTCATGATAAAAATCGCGGATCTGCCCAATACCATTCCGATTTTCCCATTGCCCGGGGCGCTCTTGTTGCCTCGGGCAAAGTTGCCCCTTCATATTTTTGAACCATGCTACCTGCAGATGCTGGAGGATGCTCTCAAGACCCGCGAGCGGGTGATCGGCATGATGCAACCGAATGGCGGGCGGTCCGGAGATGGGTCCGGGCTCTATGGGGTCGGTTGTGCCGGGCGGGTGACGCAATTCTCTGAAACCGAAGATGGCCGCTATTTCATCACCCTGTGCGGAATATCGCGGTACCACCTGAAGACGGAAGTCGAGGGCTTCACGCCCTATCGGCGCTGTGTTGTGGATTGGTCCGGCTTTGAGACGGATCTGGGCCGGACGGAAACAGATGAGGGGTTTGACCGGGCAACGATGATGGCGTTGCTGGGGCGCTATATGGATGCGCGCGGCCTATCGACTGACTGGGGCGCATTGGAAGAGGCAGGTGATGAGCTGTTGGTGAATTCGCTGTCGATGCTGCTGGACTTTGAACCGGAGGACAAGCAGGCTCTGCTTGAGGCTTCGAGCCTGACCGCGCGTCGAAAAACGCTTGTCACACTTTTGGAATTCGCCCTTCGCGGCGGCTCGCTTGAGGAAAAACTACAATGACGGATCATAGTCCTGCGTTTGATCGCCGCATGCTCGAAGCGCTGGTCTGCCCGGTGTCCCATAGGGTGTTGGAGTATAATGCCGAGGCGCAGGAGCTGATCTCCCGCTCGGCCAATCTGGCCTTTCCGATCCGCAACGGAATTCCGGTGATGTTGACCGACGAAGCGCGACCGCTGGAGTAGGGGCACCGCGCCTCAGAGGGGGCGCCCCTGCAACAGTCTCGGCAGGTCACCGGACAGGCCTGCGGCCTCTCTGACAAACCCCCGGCGCAGGGAAGGGACAGCGTTGGTCAGCCCGAGGCCCAGATCCCGGGCCGCGCGAAGGATCGGGTTGTCGTTTGAAAACAACCTGTTGAACGTGTCGGTGGCCAGCGCAAGCGAGGTTGTGTCAAAGCGGCGCCACTGTTGATAGCGGGCCAGAACCAGCGGGCTGGCCGGGTCTTCGCCCCTGCGCCGCGCATCGGTCAGGACCTCGGCCAGGCTGGCAATATCGCGCAGCCCTGCGTTGAGCCCCTGCCCGGCGATCGGATGCAGCCCATGCGCCGCATCGCCCACCAGCGCCAGCCGCTGACTGAAAAATGAATTGGCGAGGCTCAGCTTCAGCGGGTAGCTGTAGCGTTTGCCCGCCAGTGAGATCTCTCCGAGAAACGAGCCAAATCTGGGTTGCAGGGCCGCAAGGTAGCCGGCGTCGTCCATGGCATGAATGCGCGCGGCTTCTGCATGGCTTTCACTCCAGACAATGGAGGAGCGATTGCCGGGCAGCGGCAGGATCGCCAGCGGGCCAGGCGGCATGAAGAACTGATGGGCTATTCCATGGTGCGGCAGCTCGTGCGCGATGGCACAGACCAGCGCAGTTTGCCCGTAGTCCCAGCCCGTGCGCCGGATGCCCGCGCGCGCGGCGGTGCCGCTCTGGCGGCCGTCAGCCCCGACCAGAAGCGCTCCGGTGATCTGAGTGTCATCATCCAGCGTCACAGTGACGGCATTTGCGCTGACCGATTGCGACACCACGCGGCGCCCGGACAGCTGGGTGAGGCCGGGCGTGTCTGCCATCGCCTTCATCAGGGCGCGGCGCAGAAACCTGTCCTCGACCATATAGCCCATCGGGCCGTCGTCGAGATCGCTTTCCTCGAAATGCAGAAAGAACGGTGCGGCCCCTTGTCCGGCGCTGCCATCGCTCACCTTGATCTCGGTCATGGGCTGCGTGTGGCCGTCAAGATGGGACCAGACACCGATTTGCTGCAACAGGCGGGTCGAGGCCAGCGCGAGAGCGTAGGATCTCCCGTCGAACGCATCGTCCTGCCGGGTGGAGGCGGGCAGGGCGTCGATCAGGGTGACCCCATGGCCGGCCTGCGCCAGTGCAAGCGCAAGGGCAGGGCCGTTCAATCCGCCGCCGACGATCAGGATATCACGTAAATCTGTCATGGGGGCACTATGCCGCCAGAGAGGGAATTGTCCATGGTCAAGCTGCCGCAGGTCGGACATCATCCTGTCTCGGCGTGATCCTGTCCCGACGTGGCATCCGGCAGGATTGTGCCCGTGCAATCGGGTCGCTACGGTGGCGCCAAGAGAAATTCGGCCCTCAGAAGCGGCCGTTACGAGGAGGCACGGGGATGCAGGACTGGCTGACCATGAGCGCGGCGCAATTGGGGCGCGGCATCGGCGCGGGCGAGATTGATCCTGTCGCGCTGACGGAGACCTTTCTGGCGGCCATCGCCGCGCATCCGGAAGCCGGCCGGATCTACACGCAGGTCACGGCAGAGCGCGCTCGGGCGGAGGCAAAGGCCGCACAGGCCCGTGCGAAGGCCGGCCTGCGACGATCGCCGCTCGACGGGGTTCCGCTCAGCTGGAAGGATCTGTTCGACAGTGCGGGGGTCGCCACGGAGTCCGGCTCTGACCTGCTCAGGGGGCGGGTACCGGAAGCGGATGCGCTGGTGCTGGAAACCGCGACCGCGATGGGGGCCGTGTGTCTCGGCAAGACCCATATGAGCGAGCTGGCCTTTTCCGGGCTGGGCCTGAACCCGATCAAGGAAACACCCCCTTGTGTCAACGACCCGGCGGCTGTTCCCGGCGGATCTTCCTCCGGTGCGGCGGCGTCGGTAGCTTTCGGTCTGGCGGCGGGGGCGATCGGATCTGATACGGGCGGATCCGTGCGGATCCCGTCTGCGTGGAACGATCTGGTGGGGCTGAAGACCACGGCCGGCCGGGTCAGCCTTGAGGGCGTCGTCCCCCTCTGTCTGAAGTTCGACACAATCGGCCCCCTGGCACGCACCGTCGAGGATGCGTCATTGTTGTTGGCCCTTGTCGAGGGGACGGGCACCGCGCCGGATCTGGAAGGGGCCACGGCCGAAGGAAAGCGGTTTGCCGACCTGCAGACTGTGGCAAAGGACAATCTTGCCCCCGAAGTGGCGGCCGCCCATGCGGAAGCCCTCACCAGGCTTCGGGATGCCGGCGCGGAGATCGTCCCATTGGAGATCCCCACATTGCCCGATGCGATGGCGCTGAGCCCGATCCTGTTCACGACCGAGGCCTACGGGCTTTGGAAGGACGTGATCGAAGCGATGCCGGACCTGATGTTCCCGGAGATTCTTGCCCGGTTCCGTGCGGGAGCAGAATTTTCCGGCGCAGACTATGTGGCAGCCTGGGCGAAACTCGAACAGATCCGCATGGACTGGGATCAGGCGGTCGCGGGGTTTGACGCGGTCCTGCTGCCTGCTGCGCCGATCCTGCCACCGAATCTCGCCCGTCTGCAAACGGACCATGACTACTACGTGACATCAAACCTGATGGCGCTGAGGAACACGCGGATCGGCAATCTGATGGGGGTCTGCGGATTGTCCCTGCCGACGGGCCATCCGAGCTGCGGGCTGCAGGTTCTTGGTCAGCCCGACTGTGAAGAGGCCCTGCTGCGCATCGGTGCAGGGGTTGAGGCCGCATTGGCCTGAAAGCAACACTGTCCCATCCGCGGCGTCAGTGGGTGGACGGAACCCTGTTTGGACTGTACCCTGCGGGACAAACGGGGCGATCACGATCCCGGCATTGAGGCACAGACATGAAGTTTCCCGAGCGGTTCTCCCGCCTGCCGCCCTACGCGTTTCCGCGTCTTCGGGCGCTTTTGGACCATCACGCGCCCGGTGGCGATGTGGTGCATCTGACCATTGGTGAACCGCGCCATGCATTTCCGTCCTGGGTCACGGATGTGATCGTGGAGAATGCCGCAGGGTTCAACCGCTACCCGCAAAACGAGGGCAGCGACGATCTGCGCGGGGCGATGGCCGACTGGGCCGCGCTGCGCTACGGGGTGACCCTGGATCCGGCCAGCCGCCTCATGGCGCTCAATGGCACCCGCGAAGGGCTGTACAATGCGGCGATGGCGCTCTGCCCGGAAGAGAAGAACGGCCAGCGCCCCGTCGTTCTGATCCCCAACCCCTTCTATCAGGTCTATATGATCGCGGCGATTTCGGTCGCGGCAGAGCCTGTTTTCGTGCCCGCGACCGAGGCGACCGGTCACTTGCCGGATTACGCCTCTCTGCCCGAGGATGTGCTGAACCGAACCGCCATCGCCTACGTCTGCTCGCCTGCGAACCCACAGGGCGCGGTGGCGTCCCGTGCCTATTGGGAGCGGCTGATCCGCCTGGCAGAAAAGTATGATTTCAAGATTTTCGCGGATGAATGCTATTCCGAAATCTACCGCGATATTGCGCCGGTCGGGGCGCTGACGGTGTCGGATGAACTGGGAACGGACCCCGAGCGGATCGTCCTGTTCAATTCGCTGTCGAAACGGTCGAACCTGCCGGGACTGCGATCGGGCCTGCTTGCGGGCGGTCCGGAAACGCTGGTGCAGGTGAAAAAGCTGCGGGCCTATTCCGGCGCTCCGATGCCCGGCCCACTGCAGGCGGCGGCGGCAAAAGTCTGGGCCGATGAGGGTCACGTCAGTGAAAACCGCGCGTTGTACCAGGAGAAATACCGTATCGCAGACGAGGTGTTCGCAGGTCTTGACGGCTATATGCCTCCCGAGGCCGGCTTTTTCCTATGGCTGCCGGTTGCGGACGGCGAGGCGGCTGCGCTGAAGCTCTGGCAGGCCACCGGCGTTCGGGTATTGCCCGGCGCATATCTGGCGCAGGGCGAGGGGGCAGAAAACCCCGGTCATGGATATATCCGCGTGGCGCTTGTTGCACCGCCGGACGAGACTCGGCAGGCGCTGCTGGCCCTGCGCGGTTGTCTTTATTGAACACGATGAGATAGGCCTCCGCGACCGATCTCTGTCGGGCGTGGGCCAAAACAAGACGAAACACCACCGCGGGGCTGCCCCAAGAGCGAAACAGCCAGCACGCTCCGCGAGAATGAACTGAGGTAGGCATGGCATTTCAGACGCGAAGCAGGGACCCGTTGCTCGACAGCAATATGCAGGCGGCCATCGAAAAGCGCGGCAAGGAATTGATCGGCCTGATGCTGATCGGCGTTGGCCTTGTGGTGGCAGCGATCATCGGATCCTACACCCCCGATGACAGCAACTGGATGGTGTCGACGGATGCGCCGGTGCAGAATTGGCTCGGTCAGACCGGCGCTTCCATCGCGTTCCTGCTGATTACCTTTCTGGGGAAAGGGGCGTGGGCGATCGCTGTTTTCCTGTTCGTCTGGGGCGGGCGGTTCCTGCTGCACAAGGGCGAGGAACGCATCCTGTGGCCCGCTCTGATGCTGGTGTTCTGGCTGATTGTCGTTGCCCTTCATTGCGAAACACTGGTGCCCGGAGCGGAGTGGACAACCTTCCACAGCTTTGGCCTCGGGGGAATGATCGGCAACACCGCATTGGGCGGTCTGTTGGCATTGTTGCCCTTCGGATTGGCGTTTCTGGTCAAATCCCTGTCTTTCCTGACTGCGATTGGCATGTTGGCCTTGGGGGCTTTCGTGCTCGGCTTCACCCGGTCGGAACTCGGCCGGCTTGGCCGGTTCCTGCTGGTCGGGCTGATCCTCGCCTATGCATCGTTGGCCCGGCTTTTGGGGCTGGGGGCGCGCCGTGGCGTGCAGGGGGTCCGGAACTGGAAAACTCGGCGCGCAGACCTGCGGGCGGGTGCCGCAGAGGCCTATGGCTCTGACGCGCCGCTGGTCTATAGCGATCCCTCTCCCGACAGCGCATTCCTGCGGGCCGAGCCGCAATTCGGACTGCACCCGCAAGACAGCGGCGAAGATCCCGCGCAGGCTGCCGCGACCGGAGAGCGGGGCGGCTTGCTCAGCCGCGCAACCAACCTGATCCGCCGGACCGAGCCGGAGCCTGTGCAGATGCCGGAGCCCGAATTGATCGACCCGGAGCCACTGGAGTTTGTCCCGGACACGCCCGGCGACGACCGGATCGCACAAAAGATCGCAAATGCGGTTCGAATTCGGCGCACACAGAGCGAACCTCTGCGACCCGAAGCCGACCTGCCGCTGACCAAGGGGCGTGGCAAGCGCGCAGAGCCGCTGATCTTCAATCCGGGCGCCGGAGAGGTCTCCCTCGGGGGCGATCCGCAGCTGTCTGACCCCGCCACGGCCACCGCCATTCCCACCGCCATTCCCACTGCCCCGACACTCCACACGTCACTCCACGAGGTGACACCCCCTGTGGCAGCCCCCCCTGTGGCGTCCCACACTGCGGCGATGGACATCGCCTCCGCCCTGCCGGACGCCTATTGGGTGGATGAGGTGGCCACGGAGGACCTGCCGGACGACCCTGCGACGTCCGCTATTACGCCCTATGCCGCATCGGCCGGAATGGAGAGCGACCATCCCGACGAGGGAGATATTCGACCGGATTTGGCTGCGCCGCGCGTTCAGATCACCCCGAGGGCAGAGGTCAGACCACCGATGGAGATCCCGGTCGCCGAACCTCGCAAGGCCGTTGTGGAGCAGCCGCAGCGCAAGCCGGTGCAGCCGTCCACCCGGGCCCGGGCCGAGGCCCAGCCCAACCTGTTTCAGGACGGGGACAGCGACTTTGAACTGCCGCCCCTGTCATTGCTGAGCAATCCTTCCAGTATCGAACGTCTGCATCTCAGCGATGAGGCGCTGGAAGAGAACGCCCGCATGCTGGAATCGGTTCTCGACGACTATGGCGTCAAGGGCGAGATCGTATCCGTGCGCCCCGGTCCGGTCGTCACCATGTACGAACTGGAACCCGCTCCGGGCCTCAAGGCCTCTCGTGTGATTGGTCTGGCCGATGATATCGCCCGGTCCATGTCGGCACTGTCGGCGCGCGTGTCCACGGTGCCCGGCCGGTCGGTCATCGGCATCGAGTTGCCCAACGAGCATCGCGAAAAGGTCGTTCTGCGCGAAATTCTCGCCAGCCGTGATTTTGGCGATGGCAACCAGAACCTGCCGCTGGCGCTGGGCAAGGACATTGGCGGCGACAGCGTGGTCGCCAATCTCGCCAAGATGCCGCACCTGTTGATTGCGGGGACCACCGGCTCCGGTAAATCCGTCGCCATCAACACCATGATCCTCTCTCTGCTCTACAAGTTGACGCCGGAAGAATGCCGGCTGATCATGATCGACCCGAAGATGCTGGAACTCTCTGTCTATGACGGCATCCCGCATCTTCTGTCGCCGGTTGTGACCGATCCGAAAAAGGCCGTCGTGGCGCTGAAATGGGTCGTGGGCGAGATGGAAGACCGCTATCGCAAGATGTCCAAGATGGGCGTCCGTAACATCGCGGGCTTCAATGGCCGGGTCAAAGAGGCGCTGGCCAAGGGGGAAATGTTCTCGCGTACCGTGCAGACCGGGTTTGACGACGACACCGGAGAGCCGGTATTCGAGACCGAAGAGTTCGAACCCAAGACCCTGCCCTATATCGTGGTGATCGTGGATGAGATGGCCGACCTGATGATGGTGGCGGGCAAGGAAATCGAGGCCTGCATCCAGCGCCTCGCCCAGATGGCACGGGCCAGCGGCATTCACCTGATCATGGCAACGCAGCGGCCGTCGGTGGATGTGATCACCGGTACGATCAAGGCGAACTTTCCGACCCGTATTTCCTTCCAGGTGACCTCGAAGGTCGATAGCCGCACCATCCTGGGCGAAATGGGCGCGGAGCAGCTGCTTGGCATGGGCGACATGCTCTATATGGCCGGGGGCTCCAAGGTGATCCGCTGTCACGGCCCATTCGTGTCGGACGAAGAAGTCGAGGAGGTCGTGAACCATCTCAAGCAGTTCGGCCCACCCGACTATGTCGGCAGCGTTCTGGATGGTCCCGATGACGAGAAGGCCGAAAACATCGATGCGGTGCTAGGGCTCAATACCGGCGGCAACACGGGCAGCGAGGATGCGCTCTATGATCAGGCGGTTGCGATTGTGATCAAGGATCGCAAATGTTCGACCTCCTACATCCAGCGCAAATTAGGGATCGGTTATAACAAGGCCGCGAGGTTGGTGGAGCAGATGGAGGAAGAAGGCCTCGTTTCATCCGCAAACCACGTTGGCAAAAGGGAAATTCTGGTCCCCGAGCAATAGGCGATAAAAGGCCGGGTGATGCGCCCGGCCTCTTCACTTTGCCAGATTGACGCATATGTTCATACGCATGAAACAGTTTGTCTTTGCACTTGCGCTTGGCGCAACCTCGCTGGCCTCTACCGCTGCACTCGCGGCCGAGAAGCTGAGCCTGACGGAAATCTCGTCCTATCTGAACGGGTTCAGTACGGCCCAGGCGGATTTTACGCAGGTCAATGACGACGGCAGCCTGTCGACGGGGCGGTTGTACATGCGCCGCCCGGGCAAGGTGCGCTTTGAATATGATGCGCCACATTCCGGTCTGGTTCTTGCAGAGGCCGGGACGGTTGCGATTCTGGACCCGAAATCCAACCAACCGCCTGAAACCTACCCATTGGCCCGGACGCCCCTGTCGTTGATCCTGGCCCGGACCGTGAACCTGTCGCAGGCCGATATGGTGGTCGGCCATGGCTTTGACGGGGTCTCCACCGTGGTGAGGGCACAGGATCCGAAGAACCCTGAATACGGCAGTATCGAACTGATGTTCACGGATGACCCCGTGCAGCTGCGCAAATGGGTGATTCACGGCGGTGCGGGCGAGGAGACTACGGTGATCCTCGGCGAGATGGCGACCGGCATGTCGCTCAAATCCAGCCTGTTCAGCATCTCACGTCCCAAGCGCGACCGCTAGGCGCCCCAAGGCGCCCAAAGCTGATAGTCGTCAGGGCATCTCTCGTTGGCTGTCAGCGGAACCGCCGACAGCCATTCAGTTGCGCCTGATAGGCATTTGAACGTGCCTCGACACTGTTTGCGACCCGCAAGAGCCAGCTCTTGCTCCGGTAGCTGCCGCGGGCATAGCCAGTGTGGCCCTCGTGGTAGGCCAGATACTGGTTGCGGGCGTCGGTCAAGGGGATGCCGTTTCGCTGGTAACTGCGGGTCATATACCAGCCCATGAAGTCCGTGGCGTCGTCGATCTTGTCGCGGCGTGCAAAGCGGCGGCCGGTGTCTCTCTTGTAGTCATCCCAGGTTCCGTCCAGGGCCTGACCATAGCCATAGGCGCTGGAAACCCGACCCATCGGGATGATCCCGAGAACATATTTGTGAGGGGTGCGGGCGTCGCCGTCAAATTTGCTTTCCTGATGGATGGTTGCCATCTGCACGTGCACGGGAATGCCCCAGCGCCGCTCAGCGGCCCGGAATGCACGTAGATATTTGGGGCGCTCGTTGATGATACTGCAGGCATTGTCCAGGTTCCGCGGCGGGGAATTGTATCCTCCACCACAGGCTGCCAAAGCCAACAAGAGCGCCAGGGCACTGATGATTCTGCTCATTTGCCTCTGCCTTTGTGTTTTTGATGAGTTTAACCAATCCGTGGGGGAGAAGAAATCCCAATCATCAGACCCTGCAACGGGCCGCCGATCTAAAAAATTTGTTTAAATTTATAACCTTACCGGACTGTAAGGCACAGCCTGACAGACTGTTTCTGGAAAAAATCACTGCCGAGGTTGGACAATCATGTTCGAAAACAGCTAGTAAAGGAGGAGAAGAGGGCCTTAAATATGCTGAGAACACGCGCAAAATACAATCTTGGCCAGGTCGTGCGTCACCGCAAGCACCCGTTTCGTGGCGTTGTGTTCGATGTGGATCCGGAGTTTTCAAATACTGAGGAATGGTATGAGGCCATTCCCGAGGAAAGCCGTCCGGCACGAGAGCAACCCTACTATCATTTGCTCGCTGAAAACGATCAGACCTACTATGTGGCCTATGTGTCGGAGCAGAATTTGATCGCAGACTATTCCGGCGAGCCGGTCAGTCATCCGGATGTCTTTGATATGTTCACGGGCTTTGATGACGGCAACTATCAGCTTCAGTATCCTTTGAACTGAACCCCTTTGAGTTGAACCCATTGCCCTGAAACCATAGTTTTGAAAAAGCGGGAACCGGGGTTTGTCCCGGTATCCCGATCTGTCTGGTGCCTCCCTCGCCCGCGCTCGCCCTTGATCTCAGTAGCCGAGCGCGCAGCCGTCCTTGCGCGGGTCGCTTGCGCCTTCCAGAACCCCGCTGTCATGGATCTTGATGGCTTGCGAGCCTCCGATCGCCGTGGTTGGTGTTTCCACTTTGTGACCCATGTCGCTCAGCGTGCGACGGACGCTGTCGCCGTAACCGCGTTCCAGTTTGAAATGACCACCATCGGAAAACGATCTGGGCGCATCCATGGCCTGCTGCGGATCCATCCCGAAGTCCTGCAGGTTGGACACGAAACGCGCGTGCCCGTTGGGTTGGTAGGCCCCTCCCATCACGCCAAATGGCAGGGTCACCCGTCCGCCTTCGGCCAGCATGGCCGGAATGATGGTGTGCATCGGGCGCTTTTTGCCGCCCAGCTCGTTGGCGTGGCCCTCCTTCAGACAGAAACCCGCGCCTCGGTTTTGCAGCAGAATGCCGAATTTCTCTGACGCAATCCCGGACCCAAATCCGTGAAAAATGGAATAGATCAGGGACACGGACATCCGGTCCTTGTCGACCACAGTGATGTAGATCGTATCCTTGTGTACGGCCTCGCTGATGGCTTCGGGGGCGGCCATGGCACGTTTCGGGTCGATCAGCGCGGCGAGGCGCTCTGCGGTTTCCGCAGCCAGCATATAGTCCAGCCTGCTCATGTGGTCCGGGTCCGCAATAAAGCGGTTGCGGGCATCATAGGCGAGCTTGGCCGCTTCGGCTTCGATATGGGCGCGCTGTGCGCCATGCGGGTCCATGGCTGCGATGTCGAAATGCTTCAGAATGTTCAGCATCAAAATTGCAGTCGCGCCCTGGCCATTGGGCGGATGCTCCAGCAGATCGACACCTTTGTAGTGACCGGACACCGGATCGGCAGCGGTGGCCTCCGTGGCCTGGAAATCCTCGGCGGTGTGGTGCCCCCCCCGCGCAACCAACGCGGCGATCATGTCGTCGGCCACCTCCCCTGTGTAGAAGGCATCCCGCCCGTCGCGGGCGATCCGGCGCAAGACTTCGGCCTGACCGGGAGCCCGGAAAATGGCACCGACTTTGGGGGCGTCGCCGTTGAACAGATAGGTGTCGCGCGCCTTGCCCTGCAATGTCGTGGCATCATTCGCCCAGTCAAAGGCCACGCGCGGCGCAACCGGCACGCCCTGGTCCGCATAATGAATCGCCGGAGCAAGAAGGGCGTCGAGCCCCAGGCGGCCCTCCGTTTCAGACAAGTGACAAAAGGCGTCGATGGCACCGGGAATGGTCACCGCGTCCGGCGTATTGAGGGGAACCGTGGTCCTGCCCTGATCGCGCAGCTCTGCGGCGCTGGCCGCTGCTGGCGCCCGCCCCGATCCGTTGAGGGCACGTACCGTCGTCTCACCGGCCCGATTATAAAGCACAAAGCAGTCACCGCCGATGCCGGTCATCTGCGGCTCGCAAATCCCCAACAGGACCGCCCCGGCAATTGCCGCATCCATTGCGTTGCCACCGCGTTTGAGAATGTCGATCGCAGCCTGAGCCGCCAGCGGATGTGAAGTGGCGCATATCCCGTTTTGCGCAAAGACCGCAGAGCGGCCGGGATGTTGAAAGTCACGCATGTCTGTCCTCCCGAAATCGGGCGAAGCCTAGTGGTCTCGTCAAAAGAGGCAATCGCAAAATGGGGGGACGTTCAAACTGCGCATCTGCAGCGGGGGCGCGGTGCGGCAGTCATTGTGAAATGGACCCGGTGTCGTGCACTTGGTGGGGGCAGAAACACACGACACCGGGGGAGCTTTCGCTACCTATGCGTTTATAAATCCCTCATCATTCTGGCGTGGGTGGGTCTAGAATGCGGCGGATTCGTGTCTGCCGGTGGGATTTCGCGGGGATTTACCATAAATGCTTGGGGTTTGCTTTCAGTCCGGCGCGCAGCTTATGGCGGCGGCGACTGGCCGCTGATCTGTGACCAACTGTTGTGCGGCGAAGCGTCGGACAGCTTCAGGCGGTCAGCTGGATTTCAAAACACAGGGACAGCTGATTGTTGTCTGTGTTCCGTTTGTATTTGATATCGCTTGCCAATTCGCGGATCAGGAACCATCCGAACCCGCCTTCGGGCAGATCAGCCAGCGGTGTATTGGCATCAACCTTTACGGCCTGGCCCTCAGGAAGGGTTGCGTTCGGAAACGGAATGCCCGCATCCCGAATTTCTACCCACAAGCGGTCGGGGTGCAGGTTGCAGCGTATCAGCACATCGCCTGTGGCGGTTTCAGCGTAGGCATGCTCGACAACGTTGTTGACCGCCTCGGCAAGGGCTATCTGGACCTCGTCGACCCGTGGGTCCGGGACACCCATGTCTTTCAGTCGGTCAACCACAGATACGATACCCCTCCGGGCATCAAGCTCGGTCGCCCTGAAGGAGCAGGCGAAGGTTTCAACCATAGAGTTCAGGCTCCGAAAAGGGTCTTACCAGGGTCAATGTTCGAGTTGCTCAGGGTCCAGCGCATCCTGAAGCGTATCGAAAAGGTTGAAAACTGTGTCCATGCGGGTCAGCCGGAACACTTTTTCGACCATGGGTGTGAGACCTGCCAGATCGAGCCTGCGGTCTTTTCCCAACTGCTTCATAACGGCGACAATCGCCCCCAAGCCGCTGGAGTCAATGAAAGCCACGCTCGACAGATCAAGAATGACACGCGGCGGTCCGGAGTCTGTTTCCGTCCGCATGTCTTCCTTGAACTGGATGGCCATGGCCGCATCAATGCGCTGGGCGTTTACCGTCACCACCTGCGCACCGTCCGCTACCGTACTAGTCAGGCTCATTTAATGTTCCTCGGCTGGTCATACTTGGAACTCACTCTAGACCTTAAATGTTATCATTCAGTATGGATAGATCAGAAAATTGGAGGAGAGTTTGAATGGTCAGAATTATGATCGCAGGAGCAGCCCGAACGCCAATGGGTGGATTTCAGGGAATATATGATGGCGTGGCGGCGGCGGATCTTGGCGGCGCGGCGATCAAGGCTGCGCTGGCACGCGCGGGCACCACTGTGGTGGATGAGCTTCTGATGGGCTGCGTTTTGTCTGCCGGTCAGGGACAAGCGCCCGCCCGTCAGGCGGGGTTTGCCGCAGGCCTTGGCGAGGAGGTGCCTGCGACCACGCTCAACAAGATGTGTGGGTCCGGTATGAAGGCTGCGATGATCGCCTATGATCGCCTTGCTTCGGGCGGCGCCGACGTGATGGTGGCCGGCGGCATGGAGAGCATGACCAATGCGCCCTATCTGCTGCCGAAGATGCGAGGCGGGGCGCGTATCGGGCATGGTCAGGTCATCGACCACATGTTCCTCGACGGGTTGGAGGACGCCTATGACAAGGGGCGCCTGATGGGCACCTTTGCCGAGGATTGCGCCGAGCACTATCAGTTCACGCGGGAGGAGCAGGATGCGTTTGCGCTCGGCTCGCTCTCCAACGCGCTGGCGGCGCAGGAGACCGGCGCTTTTGAGGGTGAAATCACCGAGGTCGTGGTGAAAACCCGCAAAGGCGAGGTCGTCACCGATGCAGACGAGCAGCCGAAATCGGCGCGGCCGGACAAGATCCCGACCCTGAAGCCTGCGTTCCGCGAGGGCGGGACGGTGACGGCGGCCAATGCGTCTTCGATCTCCGATGGGGCCGCAGCATTGGTGCTTGCCAGCGAATCCGCCGCCACGGCGCGTGGCCTTCCGGTCAAGGCGCATATACTGGGCCATGCCAGTCACGCTCAGGCGCCGGGTTGGTTCACCACCGCGCCGGTTCCGGCGGCGCGCAAACTTCTGACCCGCATCGGTTGGGACGTGGAGGATGTGGATCTGTGGGAGGTCAACGAGGCCTTCGCGGTGGTGCCGATGGCCTTCATGCGCGAAATGGGCATTTCACGGGATAAAATCAACGTGAATGGCGGCGCCTGCGCGCTGGGTCACCCGATCGGTGCGTCTGGTGCGCGGATCATGGTAACCCTTCTGAACGCATTGGAAAAACGCGGGCTGAAGCGTGGGATCGCGGCGATTTGCATCGGCGGCGGTGAAGGCACTGCAATTGCGATAGAGCGGGTTTGACCTCCGGGATGGGGGCCCGTATCTGCGTTGCAGGACACCGCGAGGAGGGGAGCGCCCCTCCTCTCATGGGTTTGTCGAAGTGACGGGTTGCATTCGGTTTGGTACCTGATGAAATTTTTGTCATATATTTTCAGTAGGTTACAAGATCTGAATTTCATCAGATTTGATACCATATCGCCGGATATCACTGCTTTTTACCGGGTGCATTGCATTGCTGGTTCGAAAAAGTAAAATGATTTCAATGGTCGTTAGCATGAGGTGGTCGGTTTTATGCGACCACCGACCACTGTTTCGCTCGAAGGTTGACCCTGCTTAGTTTCCGTTTGTGGTTTAGTCGGATGAGAGCTGGTCCGCTCCACCTCGTGCCCACTTGTCTTTGACATATTCCAGAAGTTGTTCGTCGCGATCAGACTTTTTGTGGCGCAGGGTCTCAGCAGTTGCGCCCTTCTTGGATAGGTCTGCTGCTATTTCAGCCGCCTTCCCAGCCATGACTGACGCCCACCACTCAGGAGTCGAGCCGAACACCTCTTCATCTTGATAGAACGGGCGCTTGTTCTCTATCCCCTCTCGAACAAAGGTCTCAAAGATATCCAAAGCGATTTCGTATGCAGATTGCTCTACAAGCAAGCGAGTGTACTCATTCGGCGTTTCCGGGCCAAATACCAATCAATCTATGGAAATCCCAAAGCCAGACGCCATAGATTTCAGCGCGTCAAAGCCAGGCAAACTGGCTCCTTTTCTTGGCATGTACTTGTCTAGCGATCTATTGGGTAGACCGCTTCGATAAGCCATTTCAGCAGAGGTGGCTTGGTCCGTTTGAGCAGTTTCGAGCCGTTTCCTAAGTGGATTTCCCGCTCGGATATGCCGCGGT
>NZ_VCNK01000069.1 GCF_006265095.1 Phaeobacter sp. B1627 | reverse complement strand
TTGGGTCATGATGTCCGTCTGATCCCACCCATGTATGTCAAACCATATGTCAAACGCGGAAAGTCTGATGCGATTGATGCCGCGGCCATTTGTGAAGCGGTGACCCGTCCGACGATGCGGTTTGTTGCGGTCAAGACGGTTGAACAACAAGCACTGCTGTCGCTCCATCGCGCCCGTGATCTACTTGTCCGCCAACGCACCCAGCTGATCAACGGCTTGCGAGGCATGGTTGCCGAGTGTGGCATTTACATCGCGAGGGGGCTCGCAAGGGTCATTGGATTTGCAGAGGATATTCTCGCAGGTGAAGTGATGGATCTGCCCGAGATTGCCAATGAGGTGATCCACAACATGTGCGAACATCTCACGGCACTGCATGCACGCATCCGATGGTATGAGGATCGTGTGAATCAGGTTGCCAAGGAGGACGCGCGGGTGCGGCTGCTGCGCACCATACCAGGCGTCGGTGCTGTGACGGCCTCAGCAATCATCGCCAGCATTGGGGATGGCCGTCAAGAAAGGGAGGCGCGGTCGTCTGATCGGTCGCACCAAGGGCGGCATGAACACCAAACTGCACGCCGTCTGCGACAGCCAGGGGCGACCAATCGACCTGTTCGTCACGGCCGGACAGGTGAGCGACTATATCGGCGGGCAGGCGATGCTGAGCGGCCTGCCCAAAGTCAAATGGCTTCTCGGCGATCGCGGCTATGACGCCGATTGGTTCAGAGAAGCGCTGTAGACAAGGGGATACACGCCTGCACCCCAGGCCGGAAAAACCGAAAGACACCTGTCAAATACGACAAACGGCGATACAAGCGGCGCAACCGTATCGAGATCATGTTCGGAAGACTCAAGGATTGGAGACGCGTCGCGACCCGCTACGACCGATGCGCTAAGGTCTTCCTTTCGGCAATCGCACTCGCAGCTGTTGTCATATATTGGCTATGAATCCTGACCCTAGGAACTCTGTGACGTCTTTCGCAAACTGCTCGGCGTGCTGGAACAAGAACGCATGGCCGGCATCGGGATAGATCGCAAGTTGCGCATTGGGGATCGTGCGCACAAGCGCAACGGAGTTCTCGACCGCGAAGGCCCGGTCTTGATCGCCATTGGCCACCAAAACGGGGACGCTGATCGAGCCCAGCTTTTTGAACGCGCCATCCTCGCCAAAGAAAAACGTCCGTGTCGCTGCACCTTGCGCCGCAATGGTTTGCATGGTTGTTTTTGATGCCGCTCCGTTGGCCGCATCGCCCCCGCCAATGCGCTCAAGCGACGCCATGCCGGCAGCGCGGCTGGTGTCAGTGTCGGCATAAAACAGAAATTGCATATCCGCAGGGGTGTTTTGTTCTTTTGTCGCGGTGCCCAACCACTCATTCGAAACTGGAACCGTCCCTTCAATGGCAAAGCTTGGTGTGGTTCCGGCGAGAATAACGCCGCCGATTTCATCACCGTATTTGGCGGCAAGGATCTGTGCCGTCATGCCGCCCATAGACCAACCAAGCACATTTGGTTTGTCCAGCCCAATGGTCTTTGCCAATCCCATCGCGATGTCTGCGGCCCCTTCGAGCGTTTCGGGCACAGTGCCGCCACTTTGAGCAACACCGGCGCTGTCAAAAGTGATGACTTGGTGGTGACGGGCCAAAGCACCAATGAGCGCAGGGTCCCAATCATCCATGGATGCTCGAAACCGGTTGAGCATCAATAGCGGCCGTCCTGTGCCCGTGCTGCGCCAAGCAATCTGGTGTCCGTTTACGTCTGTGAAGTTGCTGCTATTCGCGTGGTCTGTATCGAGTGCCATTTCAGTTTTCCTAATTTGTGTTGAGTTCAACTGCGATGGCGGTTGCTTCGCCGCCGCCAATGCAAAGGGCGGCGACACCGCGCCTCAGGCCGCGCTTCGCCAGCGCGTGGCACAGGGTGACGACAAGCCGCGCACCTGTGGCTCCAATGGGATGGCCAAGCGCGCAAGCGCCCCCGTTGACGTTGAGTTTGTCGCGGGGAATGCCAATGTCTTTTGCTGCTGCCATTGCGACGACGGCGAAGGCTTCGTTGATTTCCCAAAGGTCGACATCATCCGCTTGCCAACCCGCACGCTCAAGCAACTGCTTGATCGCGGGAATTGGGGCGGTGGTGTACCATGCGGGGGCTTGGGCGTGGGATGCCTGCGCCGTGATTGTCGCCAGAACGGGCAACCCTTCAGCCCGAGCAACCGATGACCGCGTGAGGACCACCGCAGCCGCCCCATCTGCATTTGCAGATGCGCTTGCCGCCGTGATCGTGCCATCTGTCTGAAATGCGGGGCGCAGGTTCGGAATCTTGTCAGGATCCACCATGCCTGGCTTTTCATCCTGCGAAATGACCACTTCGCCATTGCGCGTTGGCACTTTCAATGCGACGATCTCATCATCAAAGGCACCTGATACTTGCGCCGCCTGCGCCCGTTTTAAGGTCTCAATCGCAAAGGCGTCCTGTTCGGCGCGGGTTAAGCCGTATTTTTCCACCGCTGCCTCACCGAAGGATCCCATCGGACGTCCGGCTTCATAGGCGTCCTCAAGACCATCGTGCATCATGTGATCTAACACCGCGCCCACGCCTGCCTTGCGCCCGCTGCGCATTTCTGAAAGCAAAAATGGTGCATTCGACATGGATTCCATTCCGCCAGCCACAACCACATCAGCCCTGTTCAGTGTCAACAGATCACACCCCATCATGATCGCCTTCATTCCCGATCCGCAGACCTTGTTGATGGTCGTTGCCCCGACGTGATCTGGCAGCGCTGCGCCTCTTGCCGCCTGTCTGGCAGGCGCTTGGCCCTGACCTGCGCCAAGCACGCAACCCATCAAGACCTCGCTAACCTGTTCGGGTGCGAAGCCCGCTGTTTCAACCGCAGAGCGGATAGCGGCGGAACCCAGCTCGGCCGCTTTCAGTGATCTGGCTCCGCCTAGAAACGCCCCTAATGGCGTGCGTTTTGCGGCGCAGATGACGATGGGATCAACCGCGGCGCTCATCCTTGACGCTCCGCTTTGGGCGACGGAATAGCTGATCTCAAAAAGCAGGTACTTGTTCCCGTCGCAAGGATGCGACCTGATTGATCCTCGACACGCGCTTTGGCCAAGGCGGTCTGTCGTGTGCGATCAATGACCGTGCCGATGGCGCGGACTTGTCCTGTTTTTACGGTGATGGGGCGCAGGAACTTCACCTCGGTTCCGAGCGAAACGTACATCTCGCCCGCGTCTAGAATGGTCTGCACCGCACAGCCCATCGCGCTGTCCAACAGAGCCATCGTCCAGCCGCCATGTATGAGCCCCATAGGATTCAGGTACGCGTTAGAAGGGTTTCCACGAAATTCTGCTCGGCCTTTGTCGGCTACTTCAATCCACTGCTGCAAGGTTTGCGCCATCGGTGGGGCTGGCAAAGCCCCGGTCGGGATCGCGCGAATAGCCTCAAGCCCCGAGAGCCCGATTACCTGCTCGGGGCGGGAGATACCAAAGGGGACGTCGGGCATTACACTCGGAGCAAATATCGGATCGGCATTTTTGGCATCGTGCATGGTATGGTCCTTGGTTGGGATGTTCTCTTAGATTTAGATCGTAATTTAAAAGAGTCAACGATAGAGTTCGATTGAAATCTAAATGACAGTAAGTTAGATGTCGCGCGATATCTAAGCCACCACCCCTGTGGCCTGATCCGGTGGAAGGGAACGGTTGCGTTTGCGGAAAGGAATAAGCCAATGAGAGTGAGCCGAGAGACTGCACGGAAAAACCGGCAAAACGTCGTGCGCACAGCCGCAGAACAGTTTCGCACCCATGGCTATGATGGCATCGGCATCGCCAGCTTGATGAAGGCAGCTGGGATGACTCAAGGCGGTTTCTATAAACAGTTCGAGAACAAGGAAGCGCTTGAATGTGAGGCAACCGAATTGGCGCTAAACGACAATTTCGAGCTTTGGGCCAAGACGATTGAGGAGAAAAGCGATCCTGTGGCGGCACTCAAGGCGTGGTATTTGTCAGCACAACACCTGTCGACGGTCAGCCGTGGCTGCGCCTATGCTACGTTGGCCGCCGAAGCGACCCGCCAACGCCCGGCCTTGCAAGCCCGGTTCAGTCGGGCCGTCACCCAGCAAGTCGAGCACCTCGCTGAAGCGATTGGTGAGAGCCCCGAAAGCCGGACAGAGGCAATTCAGGCAATGTCTCAAATGATCGGCGCCTTGATCTTGGCCCGCGCGGTCGATGACGAAGACCTGCAACATGAAATCCTGACGGCGTGCCAAAAACCTTGTGCGCCAAAACCTTAGGGCGCGCGAACCGGAGCACGGCGCGCCGAAACTGCTTTTAGACTTGGAGATTGAAACATGCATATCGGACTCATCGGCGGCCTCGGGCCAGCTGCTACGATATCCTACTACACTCGGTTGATTGCAGCATTCAAAAAGGCAGAATTGCCGCTTTCACTGACGATTGAACATGCTGATATGAACGCTTTGCTGCAGCGAGCAGCCGAAGATCAGCGGGCAGTGCAGGCAGAGGTCTTTGCGACGCACCTTGATCGCCTCGCTGGCGTAGGCAGTGATATCGCATTGATCACCGCCATCACCGGACATTTCTGCTTTGAGGAAACGCGGGCCATATCCCCCATGGCGCTGATGGATGGCACGGGCATCATCGAGACATATTGCCACGACAACGGGATTAAGACACTCGGCATATTGGGGAGTAGAACCACCCTCGAAACCAATCTCTTTGGCCTATTGAAAACCGTTGAGGTTGTCGTGCCAGAAGATCGGTTTGAGAGTGTTTGGGCCGCTTACATGAAAATGGCGGAAACTGGCATTTGCAGTGAGGAACAACGCATGTTGTTTTTCGAAGCGGGGCAGGCAATGATCGACGACCAACAGGCGGACGCTGTGTTGCTTGCGGGAACGGACCTAGGATTGGCATTCGACAATCAAACGCCTGGATTTAGGGTCATCGACGTCATCGAGCTTCACGTCAATGCGCTGGTCTCAATGGTCGCAGCGGCTGGATTGAATTGAAGACACCGCTGGGCGGGTCACCCATTCATGCGCCGCTGCTGTGATGCGCTGCGCCAATACCCGATTGGAGGAGTTCTGTCCGACCAGCTTGGTCGGCCGCAAGCGACAGATTTTGCAGGGACTCTTCTGGGTACGCGAGACCGTCTTGCATGGCAGCAAGGCGCGCAAGGACCGCGTTGCGACGCGCGTCGAGGTCGGCTCTGAGGCGTTCGATATGCGCGAGTTTTTCGTGCATTTTCGCAATGCCGCCCTCACATGGACCGGAGCCATCATCCGACAGACACGCACTCATGGCGCGGATTTCGCGGGTAGAAAATCCGGTCGCAACAAAGTCGCGGATACGCCCTGCGCGCCGCATATCCGCAGCGCTGTAGTGACGATATCCATTGGGCGCGCGCGCAACCGACATCAGGCCCTGTTTTTCATAATGGCGCAACATGCGCTGAGTGATCCCCAATCGCTCGGATGCTTCCTTGGCATGCATTGTTCGTCCTTTCTTCTAGCCCTGACACATATGTATGGGTCGACGTTACATGTTCAAGCGCAGGCCGGGACATGCGTTTCACCCCGCGACCCATGATTGACTTCAGCTTGCCCCTCAGCTGCGCAGGGACCAACCGCCGTCGACAGTTAGAACTTGGCCCGTCAACCATGCGTTGTCGGAGCTGCCCAAACGCAATATCCAAGGTACGATATCGCTGGTCACCCCGCGACGCCCCAGCGGCACCTGAGCGGCCTCTTGGGCTTCGATCTGTTGGGCCATTTCGTCTGGCAGCCCCATCATGCCAGTCAGCGCACCACTTTTGACCGGACCGGGTGCAATCGCATTGACCCGAATACCATCGCCTGCCAACTCCATCGCCCATGACTTGGTCAAATGCTCCAGCGCGGACTTGGTTGCGGCGTAGTGTGCAACCATCGGAACCGCGTTTTGGGCGGCGGCTGTGCCGATATTCACAATAGCGCCTTTGCTTTCGCTCAGGGCGGCGTGACCGGCCTGCACCAACAAGGAGGGCGCGACGATGTTCACGGCCGACATATTGGCAATGGTTTGCGCATCATATGCCGCCATGGGCAACGGCTGACCTGCACCTGAATTGTTGACTATCAAATCTAAGCGCCCCCACTGGTCGGTCGCCGCCTCAACAATCCGCTTCGCGCTCTCGTGATCCGCACTGTCGGCTTGCAGAACGGCTATGGTATCGTAGTTGCTCGCAGTCTCGGCCAACCTGTCGGCATTTCGCCCCGATATAAGAACTTTCGCGCCAAGCGCTGCAAGCTCTAGCGCGGTTGCCTTGCCAATACCGGAGCTGCCACCGGTCACAATTGCGACCTTGTTTTGCCAAGTGAGATTTTTTGTCATGTCGTGATTTCCTGTCTGCAAATTCGTCAACATCGTGGATGACCAGACAGGTTTAGCCCCCTGACACTAGTGTCAGGGTCAAGCGCTTTAATGATGTTCTCTACACTTTTATGCCCTCTTCAGGTCTGATGATGTA
>NZ_VCNK01000068.1 GCF_006265095.1 Phaeobacter sp. B1627 | reverse complement strand
ACTATTTTTAGGGGGGATTACCTAGGGACACGGACAGGAGCCAGGATAGCTAGCAATGCTCTGACGAATAATCTCTTTTCGCGCTTCCCGTATTTCCCTGCTTGTGGGGGCGGCGACCTTTCTCTTTGGCTGGGGCGTGGGCTCGACCACAACCGATGGCTTCTGGACTGACAAGTATTTGGAAGACATCCAACCTCCTCCAAATGAAGTAACCACTTCAGCCCAAGAGCCATCCATTTTTTCTAATCGAACGCGAGCTCCGCGATCAAGGTGGCCCAGAATTGAGCGGGAGGTACTCGGCCCACTTCGGAGGCGGACGCGATTCCCAGTCACGAACAAATAGGCTGAGGCGTCCACCGTTGGCGACCGCGGCTGTTGTGCCGTTTTGCTGGCAGGATAACTGACAGCCAGTTGCTGCGTCACCGGAGGTGAAGTTCGGGCTTGCTTGGGAGGATCGCCGGAGCCGCCCCAGATAGCCCACACTAGTATTATCGCCCCTATCCACCATCTTTTTCTCATACCTAAAGGTAAGACCACAGAGTATTTTCATGCAAACTTTGAGTATGGTTTGTCTGGACCTGTCGCGCTTTCGTGCCGCCCCTGGTGCTAGTTTGTCAGGGTTTCTCAAGCCATCTATTCACTAAAAGGTAACCATCCATCCGGCTCTTCTAGAGTGAGTGTTTTATAGCACATTGAGCCGACCATCTCGTCGGACAAGATCCAGCAATCATTCAGCTTCGAAGCGAACGTTCCAGGAGCCGAACTGCTTCGCAGTAACGCTAAATCAAGAAACGTTGCACGTAGAAAAACACCTCGGACATAGAGTAGTATCTCGGTCCCATCACGTGGAGCTTCGTTCATTGGACGTATCGTGGCCACCAAGAAGACTTTCTCTAGTTAAGAAACAATCATGTTTGCTGGTTGCTACCAACTGAGCTTCAGTGCGCTCGAACAACGAGCCAGACGATATACGCTTCACGCTCGGTTGTGTGCTGTATATTCTAGCCATATTCTTCAAATAAGACCTTAACATTCGGCAACGGCCTCTCTTGCAATCACTTTGCTGAATACCCTTAGCGTGTGTCAAGTTTTTATGATTCCCGCATAAGCGATAATAATTGTTCGCGCAGCGAATTCAATCGAATTTTATGAAACTGAAGCAAAAATTCCAGAAGATGGAAACTCTTTGAAGCGGTGTCATTATATTTTTCATCAACAGATGAAGTAAATGATAAATATTTTGGGTCGAGTCGTTTCCGTTTGGTTGGTAATTCGCCTCTATTCTTTGAATTGCCGCCTATTGGAGAACTGTTGTGCCAACATCCATAATCGCCAGCTCAGAATTTCGATCAAATTTTACCCAAGACCAATTTGGGGGAAACTTTCTATTTCATCGCGACACCATAGGAGATGAGGGGTCGTATGAAGAATTGGTACATGAATTGGGGATTGAAGCCGTTCGGTTTCCTGGTGGCTCAATTACAGAAGAGCATTTCGATATTTCAAATCCCAACAGAGCGTCAACTGTTGACCAGAGTACTGGGCAAGAGTTGAGTTTAATTCCGTTGGATAATTGGTTAAGCATTGCGGGAGAGCTGAACTTGGCATCCACAATTGTGGTTCCTACCAGAGGTCTTCTATCAGAAGAAGCAGACAGCAATGGTGATCGCTATGTGGAATTTGATCGAAATGAGCTGTATCAGTTTGTTTCCGATGTCGTGCAAGGGGTGCATGGAGCTGGTGAAATTGCTGCATTTGAAATTGGAAACGAATATTGGGGTGCGGGACAGATGTCCTCAGTCGAATACGGTCGGCTTTCCAGCGAAATGTCAACCGTGATCGACGAAGCCCTAATGGATTCTCAAAATCTTGGCTTTGACACAGGTAATATAGATATTGTTGTTCAGGCTGGAACAAACTTTGATTTTGCCAGGCTTGAGGATTCCTACTCCGACTTGGATAGTGTCGATTCAATTCTATCTGAGCTCAGCGATGACTTTGGAATTGACTTCGAAAACGGCTACACATTCAATAACGGAGAGATAGACTGGACTAGAGTAAATAACGAACTTATTATGAATGAATTCAATCAAGTCGAAATTGGGTCAATAGACGGCGTAGCGGCCCATGTTTATACTCGTGGCGAAGCTAATCCAGATATGCGAGATTTTTCCACCTCGATGATTCAAGACACGTGGATGGAGCGCAATGAAGACTTAGAAACGTATGTCACTGAATGGAATCTTAGGTCAACCTCTTCGCTAGATGACGAATCTGATTACGGTCTTCGACAAGCTCACGAAATGCTCGAAATCGTAGAGCAGTTCCCTGAGCATGGTGTAGGTGCGGCCCACGCTTGGCCAATACTCCAGAACACTCGGAATGCACTTAGTTCAGGTTTTGAACACGAAGAACTCTCGGTGGGCGGTGAAATGTTTAGACTGATGGAGGAGAGTTTACCAGGGAACAGACCAATCGATCTTGTTGGTTCCAGCAATGAAGAAACAGAGTTATCAACTCCTAACGTCGATGTTCATGCTTTCGGTCAACCAGACGAACTTGTCTTGTTCTTATCCTCCAAGTCACTAGAAGTCACGTCTAGTGATTTTGACTTAAGCGGTCTGATTTCCGGAGGAGAGAATATTTCCGTAACGTTTCTCGGAGTACAGGAAGGAAGTGCTCCTGGAGACCGCTTTGCTATTCCAGACGTTCAAGAAGCGCCGGCCTCAGAGATCGCTAACGAGATCTTTACAGAGGGCGTACTGCACGCTGATCTGGACGCTTTGGAGGTTATGCGGGTTGTCGTTTCCCAACCGACTTGGAGCGAAGAGATGGAAACCTACTGGGAGGCAATCGATATTGCCGATGATGATATTGAAGGTGTATTCGATGGAGAAGATTTGATTGCCGCTCTGTCACTTGATCCAATCGTCGGCCCGGGTGTGGGCGACCCTGACCCTGAACCGGATCCGGAAGAAGAAGGGGATTTTGACGACGGAGGAGGTATGGGGATTGCAGCAGTATTGATTGGTCTTTTGCCGTTGCTTGCGTTAATTTTATAGTGGGGCGCGTTCAAGGTTTCGGGAACCGGGTGGGATTTTCAACTACAGTTGATTTAGAGATATTCTGCTCAAGTGTCGCAGTAATTCGGAAATTTCGAGACTCTCCTCTTTGACTATTTCATTAATTGAAGTTGCCAACCATTCTTCATAAGATCTGGCAAAGTTATTTTCTGGCGCATCAGGCCGCGGCCTTAATCTTGTTGGTAGGTCTCTTCCGTCTTCGTACCGTGATAGCCCTATGACTCCACAGTCAGAATAGAATTTAAACATCTTGTGGGGCGCCTCTTGCAACGACTCTTGTCTATCTAGTCAATTAAATCTCCAAACCTCATGCGCAATAGAGTGAATTATCTCATGTTTTGCAGTTTTGGAGCCAGCCTCAATATTAGCGTAAATAAATTTGTCCCGGCCCCCATAGTCTGTCATTAAAAGTAAAAAGTGCGCGAGTAGAATATCGTAGTTGGATGATATTTCAATCGAGTTCACGTCGGTCATGTCTTCGTATTTTTTCATAGGGAGATGTGGTGGGGTTGACCAGAGGGTTGAAAGCTCGGGGTGGTGTCTGTGCCCGATGGCGTGCTTGAGAAGGTGTCGTTTAGCGTAAGTAACAGCAAGGAGACCGGCCTTGGTCGCAACGTTCCTCAGTATATTTGACATAGTTTGTTCCCAGGTGGCAGATCGTACTCACCCAAAGTTCCGCACAATGGTTAACAAATGAATAACTTAGAATTTACCATTATTAAAAAATAATGATGTAATAAATTATCCATAAATTCTTAAAAAATGCCAACTGCAGTATGCACTAGATATGCATCCGCGTGACCAAGGTTTCACCAGATATCGAATGTCCTTGAATCGCTCTGGGCTTACTTTTATCGTAAATTTGACTCAAGGCCGCGCGCAACTTCGCAAGGTCAAGCTGTCTACGAATCTTTAGATGCTTAAATCGCGTAGGGTCAGGACCCATTGATTTCCGTCCAGCCGCGTGATTCTGACCCTCTCCCCAGTGTCTGCGCCATTGCAAACTGGAATTTTCCACCTTTGGATGGACAAAGGGGAAGGCCTATGGAGCGGAAGCGTTTTACAGAAGAACAGATCATCGGCGTGCTGTAGGAGAGCGAGGCAGATGCCGGGACTAAACACCGAAGATGGATGACATCTGTCTGCACCACGGCATCAGCTCAGCCAAGTTCTACAGCTGGCGGAAGAAGTACGGTGGCATGGAGGCTGGCGATGCCAAGCGTCTGAGTGAACCGCGCCGGGTTTGCCGGAGGCTGATTTCGGTTAGTTACGCGGCCCTGGGTTCAGTTTCCAGAGCGGCGTAGAAGTTTGTCTCGGCTTCTGCGGGCGGGATGTTCCCGATTGGCTCGAGCAGGCGGCGGTTATTGAACCAGTCAACCCATTCGAGGGTTGCGTATTCCACCGCCTCGAAGCTGCGCCATGGGCCGCGACGGTGGATGACCTCCGCCTTGAAGAGCCCGTTGATCGTCTCGGCAAGTGCGTTGTCATAGCTGTCGCCCACGCTGCCGACCGAGGGCTCGATGCCTGCCTCAGCCAGCCGTTCTGTGTATTTGATCGACAGATTCTGGCTGCCGCGGTCACTGTGATGCACCAGACCCATGCCCTTGACCGGGCGGCGTTCATGGACAGCCTGTTCGAGCGCATCGAGGACGAACCCGGCATGAGGGGTCGTGCTGACACGCCAGGATAGCAAACCGGAGATACAGAAGGCTCAGGACCCATTGATTTTCGCTTCGCTGCGTGATTCACGGCTCAAAAAAAAACCCAATTATCCACGAAACAAAGAGCGGGCCACTTTTCCGAGTTAGGCTCTTCCATTGCATTTGCAGTTTATCTACGCGACAAAGTGCTGATTTCTTTTGGATACTGCACAAGTCATTACAGGTGGGGAACCTCGAACCTTGAAAAAAGTGGCAATCGTTTTCCCTGCCTTTGCGACACTGATTTTCGCAGGCTTCATCCAGCCCATTGATACAATGCTGTTCGATGAGACGATGGATGTGGTCACGATAGCTTTGTTGCTCGCTTGGTCTGCTCCCGCTTTGCCGGCAGTCTTAGTCATCCTGAGGATTGCATTGCCAAGACCTGCATCACCGGCACTGATATGGCCAGTGGCAATCGCGGTTTTTCTGGCTGGGCTGTTTCTAACATTTGCCAGCACAGTTTTGTCGTCGCCTCACTCCACGCTTCTGTCGTTGACACATGGAGGTGCTCTCTCACTCGCAGGGGCTTCAAGCGTGCTTTGTTTGGCAATCGGGCGCATTGGTTCAAATGGAGTGCGATTGGCATTATCGGGAATGGCTCTGTCAGCCGCCGCTGCCGCCTGGTCTCTTCTGGCAGTTCCGTCTGTAGTATTCCAGGCCAAGCGCATTTCTGCGGGCTATCCTCTTTGCATTTCGCACCACGGGCCTTCGTTGGACGTCAGCTCCATCTGGGATTTGCGAGGGTTTGATTTCTACACAACGGATTCGGGATACAAATCAACTTCCGGCTGGTATTTTCACGGCATCCTAATCGTGGATGGCAACGATGGGCGTCAGTATTTCAACTGGTCGCCCCGTCGCTTTCGGTTTGACCGAGTTGAACACCCCGAACGATTTATCGCATCCTTGCGAAACCTCTGTGAGCCATCTTCCGCCTTTTGGTCTGAACTCTGAAAAATGCGAGGGTGCCAATCGCACAAACGATGCGATTCTTCCTCAACTCGTATGTGACGCTGTTAGGGCCACTTAAGCCCCCATTCAGGTGTTCTGCGAACCTGCCGACCGACTGCACAGCAGAGCAATCCCCGCATCTGTTCGACAACTGGGATTGGCTTCCAGACCGTAGTGGCGATCGCCTTTGTGCCGGACGCTGTTTTCCTGCTCCTGATCTTCACTTCCTGTTGGCGGTGGTTCCAACGCCAAAGAATTTCGTCCAGATATCTTTGAAGATGTTGCCGCCCCAGGCGGTGGTAAACACCGATCAATGCGCGCTGCACTTGGGAGTTCACAGCCTCCACGGTGTTGATGTGCGCCCCTTTGGAAGGCCGCGAATATTGTCGCTTGCCATGGTTGACAGTGTGGTGCGAAGCAAAGCTCTGGCCAATCTTCCGATAAGCGGTATTGCTGTCGGTCATGAGGGCCGATGAAGGATCAATCCACTCTTTCATGATCGGACCGAGTGTCGCGCCTTGCGCATTCGGGATCAGTGTGGCCTTCGCCTGCCCATTGCGATCCGCTGCGACCAACACCATTGGCTTACTTGTGCCCCGGCCACGCTTGTTCTTCACACCCTTCTTGAACTTAGGGGCACCACCGACATATGCCTCGTCCACTTCGACAACACCGTTCAATCTGGCGGAAACAGCCTCGCGGTCATCCATCAATTCCCGGATCGCATGCCCCAGCTTCCAAGCCGTTTTCTGGTTCACACCCAGGATCCGCGCCATGACGACGGAAGAGATTCCTTTGCTGGACGTCAGCACCAGAAAAATTGCTGCAATCCAGATCCGAAGATCCAGTTTCGTGGCATGCATCGGTGTCTTTGTGGTGACCGTGAATTGGAGACGACATTCGCGCTCCGAGCACTGATAGAGACCAGAGCGGGCAGACCGTCCGCGAATTGGTGTTGAACTGAGGCTGCCACAATGCGGGCAATGACGACCAGACGGCCAAACCATCTCTTCCAAAAAGATGCGAGCATGGCGTTCGCTGGGCATCTTTTTCCAGATGTCTCGAACAGATTTCAACTCTGTGATCATGCTTGTCTCCATCTCCGGGGGACGGCAATATTGGCCGAATCCGCGAATTCCAAAGAGACACGCCTCAAATCGCGCGAGTTTGGGGAACAAGTGTGTTTTCTATATGGTTTTCAACACCATGAAATCAGATACGCTTTGTTTCGTGGATAACTGGGAAAAAAAATGCGCGGTGAACATGTCTGATCTAAT
>NZ_VCNK01000067.1 GCF_006265095.1 Phaeobacter sp. B1627 | reverse complement strand
GCTTTCGCGAGGCCGCGCGCGCCCAGCCTCGACAATATCCGGCGGTGTTGCATTGCGCTGTCCGCGGCAGCGCTTTGGCAGGCGGATTTCCGTATGGGCGCCGCCGGCCCAATGAACCAGCAAAACAATCTCGGAGGCATCATCATCTAGATCTGCCACCACTTCCTGAATCACCGTGCGGACGATGCGCTTCTTAAGCCTGGCATCCGTGACCGGCGCGAACCAGACGCGTTCGAGATTGGCCCCCAAGACGACCAGGTCTTCGGTCGGCAGTGGTGTTCCCTCCGGGCTGGCCGTGTCGTGCTGCGCGAGCTTGTGTTCGATCTCCTGAACCCGCTGAAGCGCCCGGTTCCACCGGGCTTCCAGCTCCGCAGTCACGAGGCGGTTCTCAGGGTCGGACGCATCATACTGCCGGAAGGCCCGATCAGCTGTGTATTGAGCCGCCTCCAGGTCCTGCTGGCTCACTGCTTGCCTGGCGGCCGCCTCTGCGGCGGCAATGGCACCGGGACTGACCACCTGCAGGAGCGCGTGTTCAATGGCATCATCAACCCGCAAGCCACCGAAGGAGATGCAGCGCGCTTCGCCGTTGTCCAGGAGGCCGCGCCAGCAAGAGTAACGCGGGATGTCGTGCTTTTTGCCGGTGTAGCGAACCGTCAGCTTGCGGCCGCAGCGTCGGCAGCGCAGCAGCCCGGTAAGAAGGGCAGAGCCGTGTTTGGCTGCACCATGATGCCGGCTCTGAGGGACGTTGTTGCTGACCATTTTACGGATCGCCTCTGCCCGTTCCCAACTCACGTAGCCTTCATGCGCGCCCGGCTTCAATGCAAGCCATTCCTCGCGGTCTTTCCTGCGAACGGCCGATGTCCCGAACCCTGGCGATGCCTGGGTTTTGCCATAGGCATAAGCCCCGCCATAGGCCGGATTGACGATCATGCGGTGGATGGTGGCATAGGTCGGGCGGCGCCAGACTACCTCACCCTGTTTGCGCAAGCTGGGCAGTTCAAGGCCATGTTCGAGGAACCACAGGAGGGCCTGCCGTGCGCTCCCCAACTCAGCAACCTTGTCGAAAACCAGGGAAATGGCTTCCTGCACGCGGCGGTCCGGGTCTTTCTCAAGCTGGTCCCCGGCCTTTACGAAGCCGACAGGGGCGGCGACGACAAGTTCGCCGCGCCGCGCCTTCTCCTGGCGGGCGGCAAGGGACCGTTGCCTGAGCAGGTCGAGCTCGTATTCGTTCAGGCTGCCCTTCAGGCCCAAAAGCAGCCGGTCATTGCCATCGCGTGGCGCATAAACCGTTTCCTGATCGATCAGCACAGTGTCGACGACACGGCACATCTCGATGAGATGCTGCCAGTCCCGGCTGTTGCGCGCAAACCGGGATACTTCACGCGCCGCGACGGCGCCAACCTTGCCGAGACAAACATCGGCGATCATCCGGTCAAAGCCTTCCCGCGCGACACCGCCGGCGGCAGAACGGCCGAGGTCGTCATCCACGGTCTCAATCCGGCTCCAGCCCAAATCCGAAAGCCGCCCCCGCATGGCATATTGCAGGGCGCTGCTTTCCCGGTTGTGCAGGACCTGGTGGGCCGATGACTGGCGGACATAAAGGATCGCCTTGCGTTCCAAATGCTGCGGGCCAATCTTCTCATGCTTCATGATCGCTCCCCTTGTCCGCCGCGCCGACGTGTTCTGCAATCAGGCGTGCCATCAACCGTGTCAGCGTTTGCTGCGTGTCGCCAGGAAGGCTTTGCCAAGGCGGTGTCTGTGTCACGGGCACGGACTGGATGTCCGGGAACAGTTCGAGTTGCGTCGTCGTCATTTTGCGCGGCATGGGCCAACCTCCGAATCTCGTGTTCAGAGTCCGATGCTGCGTCATCGCGTGATCGGGAGCCGGATTTATTGAGCGGAATACAAGCGGCATCGGAAACCAGCTCCGCGAGAGCCCTGAGAGCCTCCAGGCCTACATGCGCAGAACCAGAACGGCGGCAGGAAGCACATGCTGCCCGGTCAAACATCCATATGGGAACTTCCAGCAGCCGGTCCGACCGGCGGCCGGTGAGATTGCACCGAAACACAGCATCGCCGGGCTTGTCGATCACAGAATGGACATAGACCGATCTGTCGAACCAAGGATGCCATGGATAAAGAACCTCGCGCCGGTCGGTAACGTGGGTGTTCTGGCGTTCAGTTGTACAATTCAAGGAGACCGCATTCATCGCTGGACGGGCAAACGCCCGATCAGGCATATCTAAACCCGTCGTCACCAATCCCGGTGGCGGCATAACCGAGCGGAAAACCCACTTACGACACCGTCGGAAACTGTTCAAACGAACCGAACCACCGCTCTTTTTGCTTGCAGGTCTACATCTTCGCGCTAGGGTGGTGCTGAAGCATATGACGAAACCTTAAAGATGTTTATGTACAGATTTCCGTCCAAAAGTCTCTTTAATTCACAAATATTGGCTCTGATTTCGATCATCTTGCTCGGGGTATTTAGTATTATTGATGCCATATCGCCGCTTGCTAAATACTATGATCAGTTCACTCAAGGCGAATTCAATGCCAGTTTATCTCGGGCGATTTACTCAATCGCGATTGTCAACGGTCCTTTCTGGCTTGTGTTTGCAGCGTTGTACGCATCAAGAAAAAAGTCCGGTTACGCTAAATCAGTAATAATAGGCTTATCGAACGCCCTTTATTTATTGCTTGCGATGCTCGCCACTTCCCTAACTTATTTTCTTTGGAGGATGTGATCCTTGTCAACTTACTCAAATGATGTGTTCCTAGTTGGAACTTTGTATGGTCAATCAGCAGTGAGTGTTTCCCAAATCCTCTCGGGTGCTGGGGCTAACGTAAGCTCAACGGCACTTCTTGGTGCGGTTTTAAATGAATACAACGCGCGTTTGAATGACCCGGCGGTTCAAAATGCTGCTGATTGGTACTCGAGCTATCGACTGCCTACCCATCAAGAAATTATAGAAAATTACAATGAGGTCGCAGCCCTCTCTCCAACCGAGCAACTTGCTATTGGCAAGCTGGGTAAGTTAACAAGCTACCCAGTCATGATTGATTTGGGCCCTGGCAATGTGCAGTTGTTCACCGCCATCGGTCTCTTGAATGATTACAAGGCCCGATACCCCAATTCAGACCCACTAAATTTAAAGTCCTACGAAAACGACTATTCGGCGCTTGCAGCCGATTTAACTGATACCTTTAGCGACACGACTGTTAAATTTGCCGGTTTGATGGTGCAAAAAGGCACCGAGTGGGGCTCGAACAATGTTGCCAACTGGAATGATCTGTCACAGGCAGAGAAGAACGCTTTCGCTGTATTTTTTTACAAAGTCGGCGAAAATGAAATGAATGCCCGTCTGGAAAGTGCTGGTGGTAACTATGTGCCCGATCTGGCAGGAGCTCCTATCGCACAAGAATTCTACTCAAACATCGAGGGTATTGATAGTGCCGTAGTAAATTCGTTTGGGTCATGGTGGTCTAATGCATTGGGTTCCGAACAGGGTTTTGCCGAGGCGCAAAAACTTGAATACTACGCAGACTTTTTTGAACAAAATCCCGAAGCATTTTCAACCAACCCAATGTTCCTCAACCATTTAATCAGTGAGGTTGGGCATGATGGCCTTCGACAGTTGGCCAATGTTTTTGATTGGCCTTTGTGTTTTGCCGAGGGCACACTTATTTCGCTCGGCGATGGTACTCAGATTCCAATAGAGGATGTTCGCATAGGCGACGTAGTGACCTCTTATGAAAGCACCCTACCTTTGGGGCGGTTGCAGAACAAACGTGTTACTCGTTTGTTCAAGAACGAAGTGGCACACTTACTCGACGTGCATGGACTGAAAGTCACTCCTGGCCACGTCACCCTCTGCGGGGATGGCCAGTTCGCTGGAAAACATGTGCCGATCATCGACATATTGCTAAGCGACGGCGCGTTGGTACGCGAAAATGGTGATCTCATCCGCATGGCAATCAACAAACCCGTTGGCAGCCGCGAAGATCAGTTTGTTCAAGTGTCGTATGCTGTAGACGCGGATGCTGCGCGTGAAGGCAACTTGCAATCCGGGAAGATGCGCGTTGGAACGCTGCTGTTTGACCGAGACGATCAACCTGTCTCTGTTTTGGACTGTATCCAAGCAGAAGGCATGACCTTTAACCCAAAAACTGGCTTAGTCACTCGGGCGGGTGGCTCACCAGAGCCCCTCTACTTCTTTGGAGAATTGCCGCGTCCCGAAGACTACATTCTGCGCCGAAGTCGGGAAACATTGGAAGGAATATTGACGGATGGCGAATGGGAAGGAACGCCTTCTCAGCTTGTTGGGCAGCGCCTTCGCCAAACTTACTCTCTGAAGCTGCACTGACATGGTATATGCAAAATCGGCAGGCATGAAGCCATTTGGGTTGGATGGATCTCCTGCTCTCGATCCCGATGAGTTTGGGCAATACCTTGGATTGGCGGGTTGGTTGATTACGATGTCGAAAGACCATCGCGACTTACCAATGACTTTTTTAGATGAGCGTATCCTGCCAGCAATTTTGTTGAAACAATTTCGCTTGTTTCGCAAAGGAAAGGCTCCAATTGCTTTCTTGACCTGGGCCACTGTCTCGGGCGCTGCACAAGAAAAATTTGAACAGTCATCCGGCAAACCGGAGCTGATGGATTGGCGGTCCGGTAGCAAACTGCTCGTTGTGGATTGTGTGTCCCCCTTCGGGCCGGAAGAGAAAATTAAAGCGAACTTTTTGAAGACAATGAGAAAGCCTGGATAAGGCTTCATTTTGGGTGGGAAGATGCAAGAATTTACAGTTGGGCCCGAGGCCACTGATGTTTGTAATAGCGTAGTCGAAAACACATTCCTTTCTTTAGACGGGCAGTTCCGCAACAGTTCCGAGCTTGATGCGGTTTCTAAAGACGATCTTCTGGCAACAGCCTTCCCTGGAGGATTGGAGCCAAGCGGACAAAAACACACAGTTTACAATTTTGAGGTTGAAGACACACACACGTACATTGCTGGTGGATACCGGGTTCATAACCAGTCAACGCTCGCCTTTTTGGAAACCGAAGATTACGACCGCATCCTTGACGTGTTCCCAGATGCCAACGGGAATTTGGTTGTTGTAACGGAAACTGATGGCGGCAATGGACGTAGGACAACCGTCGCAACAGAAATCGATCCGGTCACCGGCACATCAGAAGTGACATCCAACTACGTCTATACAGTACGCGATGGTGCTGGAAATGTCCTGTTCTATCTTGACCAGACTGAAGTCGTGCACGAAGGGCCTGATGGGAAAGAAGTACAAAGCATTGTTATTAATGAGTTTGTTGGTCTGGGAGATCGCGTTGGCAGCGGCGTCGGAGACGCACTGACTCCATTTATTCTGGATGCAATTGGGGTAGATACGGTCGCGGGAAAACTGGTTGTCGGAACGCTCACGCACACCATACTTCAGAACTTAGCCGAAGGCGGTATCAATGCGATTCAGCATACGCTTCTGGATGCCCGCCAAAATGGGGATACAGTCGAAACGATTTTCGAAGACGCGTGGGATGACTTTGGAATCGATCTCGGCATCAACGCAATCAATGGCGTTGTGTCACTAACCAGCCAGTTCATTCTGGCTGAGGTCTTTGAATCTATCGACGTTGACGGCGTACCGGGCGCAATTCTGGAAGCTGTTCTGACCACGGGGATTGAGAATATTATCTCCACCGGCATAGACAACTTCCTTGGAGAGACGCTCACTCTCGGTCAAGCCTACCAGCCGACACAGTTTAACGTAAGCACCATATCGAGTGCGGTTTTCTCTGCAGTTCTCAACGAAATCCTACCCACTGCGGAAACCGTGGAAGGTCAGATCGGCTCTCAGCTTGCCTCTGTTTTTGCCAACGGGTTCGGTTTGGGTTCCGGCTTGGGGTTCTTCGGACCTATATTGGTTCCTGCTCTTATTGGGACCGTTGTTGGGAAACTCCTTGATGCAATATTTGACAAGGACCCGCAGGCTTTTGCCAATTTGGAATTCGATCTTGAATCCGGTTCTTGGCGAATAAGTTCTACGTTTGTTGATGACGGCGGAACTCTTGAACTCGCAACAACCCTTGCAAACAACACAGCCAAGATTCTGAACGAGTTCCGTGATGCTCTTCAAGCTACGGAGCATAACTATGACGACGCCAGCACCATCCGGATTGGTCACTACGAAGAACATCTCAGAAACGGTAATGGTACCAACTATGCGATGGGCGATAGCAACGTCATCCTGTCAGCGGTTGTTGCGACAGTCGAGCAATTGCGCGTTGAAGATGGCGACCTGAAAGTCGCCCGGGCGCTCGATCTGGAAAATCTTACGACTGTCCTTGCCGAAATGGACACAGAAGAAGCATTTTCGCATATTTATTCGAGAATGCGCATTGCGCGCGATTACCAGACTTATCTCGAAAATACCGAAGCCATTAACCTGTTGATGACGACCGCGCCTGACAGCCCGGTGGCACAAGCATGGCTCGCAACGATATTGTCTGCAAATGAGATGGGTCTTTCTGATGGCTTCACCGTCACGGGCAGCGCGGGAGACAATCTATTTCTCACGTCTGACGGAGACGATGTTGTCGATGGTGCGGCCGGAGACGATGAAATCCGATCTTACGATGGCAATGACACACTGGACGGCGGTGCAGGTGATGACCTGATAAGTGGCGGTGTCGGCGCTGATACAATCGATGGTGGAACTGGTATCGACACAGTGACCTTTGATGATGGTCGCAGCGGCGTTTCGCTGAGTCTGCATCTGGGATCAGGCCTGACAGCAGATGCTGAAGGCGACACATATACAAATATCGAGAACGCAATTGGTTCATCGTTTGACGACAATATTGTGGGTGCCCTTCAAAGCAATGAACTGTGGGGGAATAGCGGCAATGACAGTGTTTATGGCCACGGTGGCGATGACACTCTCCATGGCGATGAAGGTGACGACCTTCTCTTTGGTGATTTAACCGAAGACACATCTGTTTCCGGCGATGATTTGCTCTATGGCGATGCAGGGGATGATATCCTTCACGGCGGCGGCGGTTTTGACACGTTTGACGGCGGCGAAGGGAACGACCGCGCGTCTTATCGCTTTTCAACCCTTGGCCTGATTGCTTCGCTGGCTTCGAATGAAGCCAAAATCAGCGGTGGCATTGAAACGTTCACCGGGATCGAAGGCCTGATCGGCTCAGCATTTACCGACTATCTCTACGGCAATTCAGCTGCGAACACGATCGAAGGCCTTGCTGGTAATGATGTTT
>NZ_VCNK01000066.1 GCF_006265095.1 Phaeobacter sp. B1627 | reverse complement strand
CAAGTTCGGACGCAGCGCCGCTTCAGCAATCGCTTCTGCGTCGTTGTAATCGTTCTTTTGTCCCTTGTTGAAAGCCTTCACGTAGATCGCTGGGATGATACGAGGCTCAAAGCCCAATTTGCGCAGTGTTCGGCTGACAAAATGCGCACTCAAGCAGGCTTCCATGCCCACCACGCAACGCGGCAGTCTTTCAAATGTCGCGACTAACGCGAGGCGTTTGATCTGTTTCCGCAGGACCAGTGACGTGCTCCCCTGAAATGTCCGCGGATATTAGTTCGCTCTGTTCAGGGTTTGGTCCTCTACTGACCGTTGGTGATACTCCCGCGGGGTGAGCCCGTCGAGGCTCGAATGCGGGCGGTGGTGATTGTAATCTTCGCGCCAAGCTGCGATCAGGTCTCGGGCATGGCGCAAATTGGCAAACAGGTGCTCGTTCAGGCACTCGTCACGTAGTCGGCCATTGAAGCTTTCCACGAAAGCAAACCGTGCGAAACATGAGTTCCTTGGAGAGATGGACAAGTTGTTTAAGCCCGGCTCCAATCAGTCTGCACGGCAACAGGCACGGTGGTTCGCGAAGCATCAGAGCAGTATCGCCGGTTTTTGATCGAGCATTTCCAAGACGAGGTCGGCCTCTCGGACTGGGCGCCTCGGAGAAGTTCAATCATAACGTTTGGCTTGGGAAAATTGGGTGGGGCGTTTGGCGCGGACAACATAATGCTGGCTGCAAACCTTGCATCCAACAGCAGGGCTTCGTCTTTCATTCATAGAATGACCCGACCACTGCGAGAGAGAATTCTTGACGTCGCTTTCGATCCCAACAGTGGAATGCAAAAGCGCTTTCGCTTTTCTGTCGGAGACATTCAACCCCGTTTTGCATCTCTAGGATTTAAAAAGGAAGCCGTCGCCAATCATGTGGACAACGTTCCCGCAAATGAGGGCTGAGTGAGAGTCGGCCCTGAACTGCCTTTGGCCAGTTGGTGCAGGTGCTCCAGCGCCGTCCGCCAGAGAGCACATCCGCTGCAAGCACAAAGTTGAGCGAAGTTCGGAAGCTAATTGTGCCAGACAAGAAGATGTCTTGTTAATGACCACGCGAGCCTGAATGAATTGTTGCCAATTTGCAACACCCCCCTATCGACCACCATTTAAGTCTTTGAACGACTCAACGGCCCGGAATATTCATCACGTCCACGCGGTCACCCAGACCCTTGTCGTAACCCCTCATAAAGAAAGGGACACATATGCTTATCTGTCATTTCGCCCTTTCGGGGCCGATCAAAGCCTAAACTGAAATCAGGTCGACTTTGATCCAGCTCGCCAGTTTCAACTGGCGTTTCTCTACATCTTTATTGGGTACTACCTTATGGGCAATCCTGTCTTGGGTGGCCGCGCGTCAGCTATGTCCAGCGACGGCGTCATCACGAAATTCTATACATCGGCGGCCTGGATCGAAAGACGGGCCGAACAACAGTTAGAAGACATCGCCGAGTGGTCCGGCGTGCAACACATCGCGGCATTTCCCGATTTGCATCCCGGCAAATACGGGCCCGTCGGCTGCGCCGTGTTGGCGGATCGCATTTTTCCGCAGTTGATCGGCAACGATATAGGCTGTGGTATGTCGCTGTTCCAGCTTGACCTGCCAGTCCGCAAACTGAAGCTAGAGAAGGCCTTGCGCCGTATTCGCGCCCTCGGAGCCCCCGCCTCTGTGAGGTATGAGGCACGTCTCGAAGAGATCGGCTTGCCGCCTGATCTCTTTGCCTCCGCTCTTGGCACCCTGGGGGGCGGCAATCACTTTTGCGAAGTGCAAATGGTGAATGAGGCCAAGGCCAATACAGAGCTTGATAAGGCGCTTTTGTATCTCCTTATCCACTCCGGCTCTCGCGGCTTCGGTGCGTCTGTGCTGGGATCACTGCCAGAGGGGGCCTATGCCGGACTGCTTCCGGCGAGCGAAGTGGCGCTGTCCTACATGCACGACCACGACCGCGCGGTGCGATGGGCGCGATTAAACCGGCAGATCATCGCGGAACGGGCCGCAGAGGCGCTGCGGGCGGACTTGAGGCCGGTGGTGGATGCCCCGCATAACCTCCTCACCGAGACCAGCGCGGGTTATCTCCACCGTAAAGGAGCTGCGGTTGCAGAACATGGACTTGTGCCGCTGGCGGGGTCTCGAGACAGCGCAAGCTACCTAATGGCCCCCGCTGGGCATGCCGCAGCGCTTGGCAGTCTCGCACATGGTGCCGGGCGGAGGTACGACCGCTCCTCTATGCACGGTCGGGTGCGGGCCAAGAAGTCCGACATTGAAGCGATGCAGCGCAACGCCTTTGGTGGCCGCATACTCTGCGAAGATCGCGACCTGTTGGTTGAAGAGGCAGGCTTGGCATACAAATCAGCGAAAGCGGTCGCCGAAGACCTTAAGCGAACCGATGCGGCGCAATGCGTGGCAGAGTTCCACCCGCTCCTCACCTTCAAGAAAACACGGGAAGGGAGACGGTCATGAAAACAGCGAAACATGTGTCCTTGCTTGTCACAAGCGGCAACGGCCCTGCGGAATGCCAGCAAGCGGTTGCTGGCATTATCGAGGTGATGCGCCGCGAGGCTGAACAGCTTTCGGTCGATTTCGACTTTACAGGCACCCATCGCAAACACGGGTTCAAATCGGCTGTCATCCTTGTCAGCGGGGCAGCGGCAGAAACCTTTGCCAAGAGGTGGCGTGGCACGGTCCAATGGCGCGCAAACAGTAAGATCAGACCATCGCACAAGCGCGCCAATTGGTTCGTTGGGGTGTTCGATCTGCCCGTTCCCGCGCAGACGAGCGGGGCCGTTCTTGCGCAGGATGTTGTGTTTGAAACCTTCCGCGCGGGCGGCCCCGGCGGACAGCATCAGAATACAACCGATAGCGCGGTGCGGGCGATACACAGGCCCTCCGGGCTTGTCGCAGTCGCGCGTGAGGAGCGGTCACAGCATCGCAACAAATCCCTCGCATTGGAAAGGTTGCAGCAACTGATGGCGGCTCAAATCGCGGCCGAAGACGCAATGCAAAAGGCCACGCATAACGGTCTGCACCACGCGCTTGAACGGGGCAATCCCGTCAGACGTTTCAAGGGTCCGAGCTTTGATGAGGTAAAAGGGTAGCAAAATGGAGATGATAGACCAGTTTCTATCCAACGCTTTGGGGAGCGACTTCTTCGCCGGCGGGCTGGCGCTTGGGGCCATTGGGGTTGCTGCGGCCGTTCTGCGCTTAGCGTGCAAAACATTGTACGACGTGATGGCCCGACGAATCTGGGTGAGCCTGACTCTCGACAATCGGAGCGCGGCCTATCGTCACTTCTGTGTCTGGATGGAACATAACAGCGTCCTTTCGCATGCGCGCCATGTCCGCATGACCGACAGCAAATGGGCGCGCGGGACAAAGGGTTATGCACCCGCACCGGGTCGACATTGGTTCGTATGGTGCGGAAAACTTTGTTGCCTGGAGCGCGACATCAATGAAAAGGCAAAGGTCGGGGCATCCCACAATCAGCGTCCCATGGAGGTGCTCAATGTCACTGTTCTCTTCGGGCAGGTTCAGACCATTCTGGACTGGATTGCGGAAGGGCGCAGACTTTCTAGCACAAAGGATCGCATTGGGCCCGGGCTGCATATTCTCAAAGGGGATTGGTGGGATCATGTCGGGGATGTCCCGCGCAGATCTGTTGACACTGTTTTGGTGGATGATGACCGCATCGAAAAGGTGCTCGGCGACATGCGTTGGTTTTATGGGGCCAGCGATTGGTATGCGGCCCGCGGTGTGCCTTGGCGACGTGGGTATCTGTTTTACGGCCCGCCGGGAACCGGCAAGTCCAGCCTCGTTCGGGCTCTGGCCTCAGAGCTTTCGCTGGATATTGCCTCGCTGGACGTGGGACGGGCCACATTGACGGATGACGACCTTCGAGAGGCTATGATGTGCGCACCCAAAGGCTCGCTGATCGCGATCGAAGATGTGGATGCCGTGTTTACCCAGCGCGACGGTGGAGAGAAACGCTCCGGTGTGAGCTTCTCAGGGCTGCTGAATGCGATTGATGGCGTCGCGGCTCAAGAAGGGCGCGCCTTGGTCATGACAACCAACCACAAAGACCGGCTGGATCCGGCCTTGATCCGCCCCGGTCGCGCTGATGTCCACATCGAACTTGGCTTGGTTAACGCCGTGACCGCACGCCAGCTGTTCGACCGCTTTTTTCCCGGAGAACCTCAATTGGCGCTGGTATTTGAGGAAAGCTTGATGGGTCAGCAGCATAGCCCCGCCCAGATACAGGGCTGGCTATTGGCGAATAGCGCAGACCCGGCCAAGGCTGCCAAGGCCTCGGGGTTTGACCCTATGCAGCATGCCATCGAGGCGCGGTAACGGTGTTGGCATCCCGTTGCCCAAACATGTGCCCTGCGCCATATCATGACGCAGCTTGGGCTCGCTTCCGTCATCAGAGCTAGTTCTGTGTGCATACACCCAAGTTCGTTATTCTTAGTTGAGGACGGCCCGAAGCAGACTTTGATCAAAACACGACTATGCTGCGCCGCAGCTAGCAAATCAGGATAACTAGCGTCTTCTATTTAACTATTGAGTTGGATTGTTCGCGAGAAATGATTGAAGCTTTCGAACGGTAAAAGCAGCTTCGCGTCGTTTCTCCCAATCATGAATGCTCCTAATAATGAAATTCACATACTTCATGATTTGAGCGTTGATGAACAGTTTTTCGTGTTGCTCAAAATTCGGGTAATGGAGATCAAGGAAAGCTATAGTTTCTTTATGCCACGTAAAGGCTTGCCCACGACCATAACTCCTTTCATCTTCTGCCTGTATGGTCAAAAGCTCCAAAACTTCTTTAAAGTTTGAAAACGCTGTTGCAGAATCGATCTGAAGACTTACACCCCGTTCTAACAGGCAAACAATTAGCTGGTTTTGGGCATGATAAGGGATGTAGAACTTTCCGCGAAGCTTTGCATAGCTGATGCTGGTGCGAAAATGCTTTACAGCGGGTTCAAAGTTGTTAAGGGCTCTTTCACACATCCCAAAGGCGTTCCAAAAAAGGTCATCCTTGTTTAAATTGGGGTTCGATGATAAGTTCGAGTAGAGATTTCGAATTCTCTTCAATCGCACTTGATCTCCACTAGCGATTACCTTCAGGTAGTTAAATCGCAACAAGTCAACTAATACTAATTTCATTTCCTCATGAAGCGGGTAATTGTCAGCCAAGTTATTGGCTGATTTTTCGATAACCCCAATGAGGTCATTGTGGTTGCATATTTTCTCCATTGCATATTTTGCAAAAATTGACCCCGAGAAGTACCCATTTCCACCGTCTATAGGGTTGAAAAATAATCTGAATATGTTCGACACAGCATCAGAATCATGCACTTGACTCAAGTTGACCTTCAGGGCCTGATCAATAGACAGCTCATCAATGTGATTGTTCGTAAATTCTAGGTATATTGAAAGTAAAACAACGCTATAAGCATCAGCGGAAAGCTCTTTCAATACTTCAAGTTCTTTTTTTATCCGACCGATCATCTCGCTCGAATTCATCAAACCAACCAAGATATCGGCAAAGTTTGCCTGATAACCTTGATCTGCCCTAGAAATCAGCTCTTTCGCCTTTCGTTCGTCCGACAATTCGGACATTGTTCCCCACATACCAGCTTGATTCACCAGCGGAACTAGGTTTTCGGCATCTGATTGTGTTAATTCGCCAATCCGCAGATCAACAACATCATGATTAAGAAACTGTGCAGATAGCTCCTCTTTGCGTGACTCATGTACGCTGAGACGCGATGTGAAAATGAATATTGCATCGTCTGCTGTCAGCTTAGCCAGTTCTCTATGGTGCTTTGAGTATCTGTAAAAATCATCAACTATCAAAATTGGCTTTTTGAAATTTGCGACAATATCATGCACTTCATTGATGAAGTTCTCTTGATTTCGCGTGGCGACAAAGACGTCGTGTTCACGGCCCAGTTCAGCAGCTAGAATTTTAGAAAGTACAGTCTTTCCATGTCCCAATGGAGAATAGAGAGAGATCAAACTACGACCGGACGCGACTTCGGCTTTTACCTTATCAACAATCGTGGGACGAATGACGTAGTTTGAGCTATCTGATATGATGTCAGCCTGTAACAGAGCCTCTTGGACACGGCCAAATAGAAAGAGGTCTGTAAGATCTTCGTAATTGATATTGCGATGCTCGACAGCAGTATCTTGAGCTGATTGAAAGCAAACATACTGCTTTTTGGTTGTTTCAAAGCTAGCAGGCAGCGCAAATATGATTTGGGCAAGCCCACTCTTTTCGATATTTAGAGGATTACCGAATCTTTCTTGCATGTATGCGAGTTCTTCGTCTTCGATCCTGAAATTCACAAAGTAGATTTTCTTCTTCGATGTTCCACCTTGTAAAATCAGCTTGGCAATTTCTGGATCATAGAGCGAGTACCCCAAGAAAACTACGATATCAGCCGTGGAAATATCATTCTTCAACTCTGTGGCCCAAGGGCCTTCATAAACTTTGTTGGCGACATTGGACGCATAATCAAGGATGCACTCTTCGCGGATCGTATCGATGCGAAAGTGATTTATAAAACCGTGTAGATGGATAATGGGAAGTCTATCATTGAGCAGATCACCCGGTCGATCTCGAGCGGTCAGCGTTTGGTAAGTTTTCCCAGTTTCTTCACATGCAATTTCAGGACTATTGTCATAGTTCGTCGAATATACCCTCGACCAAGGGTATGACATGATAGTCTTCATGTCATCCGAAACGGCTTTAACTCTAAAACAATCGGTTATGATCCGGAAATAGTCCTTGATCGACTCATCCGCAACTTTAGAAGCGGCAATGGGCAGTTTCGAGAATTCTTTCCCGAGAAAGTCGTTGAACTCACCAAGAAGTGGGTTGGCGGCGGGCAGTTCTTTCAGATCGAACCCGATAGAGTCGAGGGAGGCTCCTGCCCCACAGAACAAAATTGCTCTTCCTCGGCTGGCCTTTTCTAGGATGTCTTTAAAATTGTCCGACAAAACTGTATCCTCGTGCGTCAAATGCATCTGTTGGTAAAGAAAAGCTAATCGCTAACTCGCGCAAACACCAGAAAGTTGAGGGGTTTGACTTGTGCGAAGGACGCGATGCCCCGCCTAGATCACACATTCGCTGCGTTCTAGGAGGTGTGATGCATGAAAGTTGGTGAGAGACCTATAATCTTCTTTCCAATTTCGAGCCCTTTCGCGCTTGCAGCGAAGGTCCGGTTCCCGCCGATGCCGTTGAAAAAGTCTGTGTTGCGCTGCGGCAAGTCTTTCGATTCACTCAACTATGAGGGGATGGGAGGATTTCGAGATGATGGGCAGGCAGGAAGCTCCGGCGCAGCTGTTCTATGACTTCGATCT
>NZ_VCNK01000065.1 GCF_006265095.1 Phaeobacter sp. B1627 | reverse complement strand
AGATCGAAGTCATAGAACAGCTGTGCCGGTGCCGTTTGGGTGCCCATCATGACGAAATCCTCCAATCCCCTCATAATCGACTGAATCAAAGGACTTGCCGCACTGCAACAAAGACTTTTTCAACAGCATCGGCGGATTGCAGACCTTCGCTGCAGTCACGAAGGCAGAGCTTCGCCCTGGCTAAAGCGGCCATTCAAGCCCTTCCGGAGCGGAACCTACTCGCTGCGCTGAGCATCAAGGTCAGCAATGCGCAGAAACCGGGCTTTGCAAAGTCGCCAGCCGTGTTCGCTTTTCGTGCTCAGATCGACCCGAAGCCGCCTTCCAGCAACCACCAAAGATGCTGCGGTGCGGTCCGTCGAAGCAGCCGTTGGTGTGTGGTGCAGCATTTTTGACGATTGAATCTTCGTTGCGCGGTACTGAACGGGCTTTCGCTGTACCTTAACCGAACGGCCGCTGCAGTCTGGCTCAGCCTGTGGGGTGCCGTTGTCTCTACCTTATCCTTTCCCTAGCATACGCGCTACTGGTCGCGACGCCGTTAAACGCGCGCGGAAAAAATTCTGCGCTGGATGGTTGCAGCTGAGCTACGCTAGGTCATAGGGAATTGGGCAGACCGGCGGGGTCCCCGGCAGCTGAGATCATTCATTAAAATTATGCCGTACGTCCATAAAATGTAACGATTTCCGCCACATTCCAGCCACGGCGCATTGATTGCTTACGGACATCCAGCAAAGGAGGTCTTTATGATCTGGTACGGTCAATACAACGCAATTCTAATTCTTTCGCTGATCGCTTCCATCGCGGTCGGGGCGATGATCGGCAGCTTCATGCTACCGCTGACGGTCTTCACGCTTGTGATCATCGTCCGGCTATCAGCGACGATGATCAATCTACTCGCCAACGCCTTTTTCGGCTTTCCCTTTATCTACGACACTAAGATCCAGATGATCGAAGCCAAGCAGAACCGCCAGACGGCAACTGCCGACTCCTGACCATGCTACCGACCCTGATGTCACAGTCCGGGTCGGCGCGCAAAGTTCCGGGATGTTCGAATACGGAGGAGAGCAACGATGTCCAAGCCCACCTTGTTCAACGTTCACGTTCTCGTTTTTGCACTGGCGCTAGTTGCGCCTGCGCCAACCCGCGCCGACACTGATTAAAACGGGCGCTCGGAGCAGGCGTGATGAAGATACATAAGTCCGCTCTGGGCTGCTGGCGTTATCTGGCGGCGGTGACCAGGTGCGGAACGCTGCAGCCCTGCCGCCGCGCCGCCGCATGTCGGCTTTGAGCCCATCCTGTGAATAAAAAATTTTCGCTGCGTGCGCTCGCAGCACAGATTTTGCTGCGTACATATCACCTTCAGCACGGCAATGCGGCGTAAAGAGCGGATGTTCGCGTCGGGCGCAGCGATATTTTGTCAGACAATGAGCAAGACGCGGGACGAAGTCGCCTTTTTCTGACGCGGATGTTGCTGATGCAGCATCCGTTGGCACTCGCAACAGCCACGTTTCCGCAGCGCAGCAGTTTTCACAAGATCAGACATAGAAATTCAATCAGACAGTCAGAATTCCGAAGCTACTGACCCGTCCCTACCATTGAGAGGCAGGACTTCGCATTCGCAGATGCGAATGACGCAAGCGTCCGATCCGCCCACCCTGCGGGAAGGACCCGATATCAATTTGGAGACTATGGTAACTGCACAATCGCAAATTCTAGCCTACACCATATCCCAGCTATTTTGCTCTGATTAAATTAGTTCGTTGCTTTCTAACTCGTCGTATGCTTTTGAGGCACTTATCTGCATTAAAGGGCATTCCTCCGCGTTCTAGGGTCAGCAGTGCACTTAGGTATCTCTGCTCCGCTTGGTTAAGAATTGCATCTTGATCCTTAGCGACAAGCTTTGCCTTTTCCTCAAGCGCTTCCCCGATATTTTCTTCTGATAATGCCCATCCGACTGGGTCGCCGTCGGCGGTGACTATTTCTTTGTCTTTTTCGTAGTGGACAATCGCTTCGTCCAACGCCGCTATTTTATCATCTGCTGGGCCGTATACGGCGAACTGGTGAAGGGCGTGGCCAAGGTTGTTAAGCGACATAGACTTCAAGTCATCGCTCACTGATGAACCCAAACACAAATCAACAGCTCTGCGAGCGCAGTCCACAGCCGTTTTAAAATTGTTTTCTTCGCCGTTTTGAGGTGTGTCCATCATTTCTGAAAAAGCGATCGCCATATTTTTCAAATTTCTGATGATTCCTTCAGCTTCATCCCGACTTTCGTATATCGAAAGGGAGTTACGATAGTCTTCGACAGCCTTCCTGAGGTATTCCTCCCTGCGCTTGCCTTTTGTTCTGTATCCAAGATAAGTGAAGCAATTCCCTCTGTTGTGGAAAGCTTCAGCACGCGAATTCCAGTATTCCTGCCGAATGGAAATTTTGACTATAGATGTAAATTCATCGGCAGCATTCTCTAGCTCATCAATTCCCGGTGCGCCTCTTGCCCTCATACCTTTTTGCCACCTGGCCAAACCAGTCCAGTTGAGCGCTGACATTCTTTCATCATGCGAGCAGGCAACGGATTGTTTATTGACCACAGAAAGCGTCGCAATGGCGCAGTCAAAACCGTCACCACCAAATCGCCGTGAATAATCGTATAGCTTCTGCGCGGAAGAATTTGCTGTTCTGATTGCGAGACTTACATTCGTGGACATCAGGGACTGCACTGCCTGCAAAATAGCGTCGAGGGCAGCTTTGGTATTTCCCGAAAGTAGGTGTATACTCGCCTCCAGAAGAAGGACTTCCGAAGTTTTAATAATGTAATAAGATGCTGATTGCAGAAGCTTATCCTTCAATGGTTGCAGGTGGTGGCGGGCTTGTTCGAGCTCTCCGTGCTCGACAAGTTCATTCAACTTGAGAAGTACTCGATTAAAAGTAGGATCTGAGCTTCCAATGGCGGCAATCTCTTGTCGAAGGCTATGATAGTCTTTGGCCTTATCTCTCAGGTATGGAATAAGATTATCGGTATCATCATTTTCAGTTTCTAACGAAAATTGTTGTGCAAACTTTTCTAAAACCCCCAAAGACACATTTAGTTCATCGCTTAAAGAGTGCGAGACGACGGGTGCGCGAATATTTTCGAGGTCATAGTCCGAAATATCGAGTGCTGTTGCGATCCGGTCAACTGTTCTAGCGCTGGGGTTTTGGACTTTCCCGTTCTCGATCTCAGATATCCGAGATTTCGCGTCTTCGTTTCCAAACGCTTTCGCGGCGAGTTGCTGTTGAGTCAGCCCTTCAATCCCGCGTCGACGCTTCACTAAGTGTCCAAAGGCCTTTCCAAAGGTTGTGTGATGCGGATCATCTGGGCTGAACATCGGCGAGCTCCTTCCTTGAAGCGTAACTTTCCGTAACGCCAAGACAGTCGTGTGCATGCATTGGTTTCGTGTCGGCAAATGAAACCCAAGTCCAGGCCTGGTTCGATCTCGTAAAAGGAAATTGCGATGCCCAGATACTATCGGACGCTAATATCATATGCGAGCAAGTGCTATGTGAAAATGTGCTCTCACCGTTTTGCCTATGCGGGGTTGGCGGGATGCCACGGCGCTGCTTGTCTTCAAACCGATAAGCCCGTGCTGTATGCGACGATGATGTTGATTTACGCTCTACTCGCGGTGCGTAGTTGATGAACCAAGTACGCGCTGCCCCAAGTTCTCGGGGCGGCGCTAGTAGGGCTGGCGTATGCGAAATGCGTTGAGGGTGCTCTGACAGGGCAGGTCTTGACTGTAAATTGAACCGCCAGCCGACGAAGCAGCCTTTCGCGCAGCCGCAGCGAAAGCACACTAATTCCACGTCTCGATGATCCAAGAAAGTTGCGGCGAAAGTGCGGTCTTGGTTCCATGGGAATCGACGTTTGTGAATGAACGGTATGGCGACTTGCGCTTCATCGCAGCGCTGAGCGTGCTGTACACGCGAGCAAATGCTGCGTCAGCAATAACCGCCCGAGCAAAAGGCAGCAATGTCCGCGTCTGAGTAGTCGGATCAAGCTGCGGCGAAAGAACGGAATCGGTTCGATCTAAATCGACGCTCGCGAATGACCGGACTGGCGACTTGCGCTGCACCGCAAAAACAAAATTGCTGCAGGAGCGCACATATGCTGCGTCAGCGAAGGGCAAAAATTGAATGACGGCAAAGTCTGCGTTCCCGCCGTTCGAAGCTGGTCGGCGGCTGCGCCTGCGGCGAAGGTCTGCTCTTCCCTGTGCCGCTGCGGCATGGATCGTCCACCATGTCGCCGGATCCGCCGACTTTGCAAATGGTGCTATCTGCGCTTCGCTGCCCCTGGTGCTCACCGCAGCATACGAAAGAGCAACCGCCGCTCACTGAATGGCAGCTTTCGGGAAACTCGTTGCACTTGCAGCAGCGCCTTCGCCGCAGCTTGTGTGAATGTCGTGATTGGGCTGAAAAGGGACCATTCGCGATCAACGTTAGATCGAAATCTGACCGAAAATTCTTGTCGGAAAAGGTGCAGGCATGGCGAAGGAACAGTCAATGCGTGAGCGCCCGGCTCGTGCGCTATGCCAGTTCGAGGACTACCTGCCTCATCTCACCATGGACGGTGCTCCTATGAGGGCGTCCTACTAGCCTGTAAGCCCCATCGCCGCAGTGAGTGCGGGCATTGTCAGGCGGGCTTCTCAAAGGGGAACGCACCACCAGTGGAGGATTTTCAATTAGATGTACTATGTTTGCACCAATCTAAGCATTCATGATATGTTCCGCGATACGCCTAGCTTGCTCTATGCGAAAATCCATGCAGAAACAGTGATATACTATCTCTTGCAAATCCGTGTACACCGGTTCGATTCCGGTACTCGCCTCCATTTAAAATCAATGACTTAGCGGATTTTTGGCAGCTAGCGCATTGTTTAGATGCGTGGTCCAATCAAAAACTCTAAACATTCTTTTTTCGTTCAACCACCTCTAACCCTATGTGAAACAAGGGAAAGTCATATTATCGTGCACGTACAATCTGCTTAGATATGGCCGATAGTCTCGCACCTGGATAGTTGATCGGAGAATGAACATGGGAGACCACGACGATCTAGCGCTGAAGATTGACGACGCGACCGACAATAGTGACGCGGGAGCGCTCAAAGCCGCACTGGAAGAGATTGAAGACAGGATCGAGCGCGCCGATCCACTATCGGTCACCGAGCTGCACTACTTTCGGGCAAACGCATTTGCAGAACTAAGGCGACTTCACGACGACCCCTTTGCATGGCAGCAACCCAATGCATCTGAAGAAATCCTATCCTTAAGAAGAGCGCGTAAATCCGAAGCATTTGATCTCTTAAACATCGAGCGCCGCGCACAAATTCTCACCAACCTGGGGAACGCTCTCAACACAATTGGCCGACCAATTGAAGCCATAGCGGCATGGGACGAAGCCCTCGCACTAATTCCTTCATTTGCAATGGCAGCAGGGAACCGAGGCTATGGTCTGACCACATACTCCTCAGCTTTCTATGATCCGGGTCATCAGTGCATATTTCTTTCAGAGGCAAAGGCAAGCTATCGAAGCGCGCTTGCCCCCGACGCGTTCTGGGACTCTGGGTTTCAGCCGCACGTCGCCGATCAGTTTGCCGCGAAGCTAGGTGAGATTTCGGAGTACTTGGCTCGCAATTGCCAACTCGAGGAGTTTGATCCGTTCGCTTTTGAACTGGGTCATACAGCCGAAGAGGCGCGCTTCAGCCAGTGGCGGCTCGACAATCGCTTATTCTTGAACCCGTTGAACGATCTTGGCGCTTGGCCGATAGCAGCACAAGATGTGTTTCACCTGCCAAGCCACACTTACGCATTCGATGAAAAGCATCCGCGATTTGTGAAGTTTTTCGACCTTTTGAAACAAGAATATGCTGCTGCATGTGTTCTGCTGTGGGAGGGCCGCAATGTGGCCTTCGATGAAGTCCATGCTGCAGACAGGTCGTCGTTGATGTTCGAACACTTTGACTTCTCGGTATCTAGTATAGGTCACGAAAAGCAGAAAGCCGCTTTGCGTCTTGCCTACTCCCTCTTGGACAAGTCAGCTGTCTTCATCAATGACTTCTTCAAGATTGGCAAAGAACCAAAACATATTTCGTTTCGAAATGTCTGGTTTTCCGACCGTAATTGCAAAACACTTCATCCAAATCTGCCGGAAACCAATTGGCGGTTGCGGGGCCTGTATGCGCTATCACTAGATATTTATGACCGAGATTTGAAGGAGTTCGCATCGCCCCTCGCCGCTAAAGCAAACGATGTGCGAAATGCCGCTGAACACCGCTTCTTAAGCATTCATGAATTCCAAGTGCCGCATGACCGACTAGAGCTTTGTGACTATGTGACTGAACAGGAGCTTTATCAACTTAGCCTACATGTCCTTCGCCTAGCTCGCTCAGCCTTGATGGGTCTGTCACTAGCGATTCATCATCATGAGCGCTTCCGCGCCAAAGACGAAGGTGGCATTACGGTCCCTATTGTTTCGCTGCCAAGGCGACGTTTCGAAGACGACGATGCGGTCTAAGCATTCTCGCTTTGTCCACCAATTTCGGTAGGAAAATCTACGCAAAATCCTGAACAAAACCAACCACCTCCGGTTTTTTGCAAATCCGTGTACACCGGTTCGATTCCGGTACTCGCCTCCACCTTATTTTACTGGACATTTCCTAATAAATCCGCCCTTCCGCTAGGGTATGAATTTAGCCGGTTTACATACCGGTTTACAGCGGCATGGGTTTAGCAGCTGATGTGTAGAGTAGAGAAACCATCGGTGTCACTGAAAAAGGGCTGCAAGGAGTTATCCTCACAGCCCTTCTTGGCATCCATTACCTAGTTTATTTTTTGTCGGTCTTCCGACCAACCTGATTGCTGCAACAAGTAGCAGCTTTACGACAATCCTAAAACTCAGTCTTGCTTTCGGAAACCAGCCCGCTCCATGGCGGTGCCATAGACAGTCGCCGGAACAAATTTAGTGGGCGCTTCATTTATGCGAGCCCGAGCGAAATGCAGTGAGCTTTTCCAGCACATCGTCCGATACTTCCGGCACCAGGGCTGCATAGTTCTCGATGACATTTGCAGCATGCCGCAATCCCCAGCCCATGGTCACGGCAATTTCATTGAGAGAGCAACCTGCACGAAGCAACTGTGTCGCCGCTGTCCCACGCAGATCGTAGGGACGAAGTTTCTGGCGGATCGCGATGAGCGTGTCATCCTTCTTTGCTTTGGCATTATGCCGCTTCCTGACGTCAACAATAATACCGCTTGCTCGGCGGGCAGTAAGTACGCCTCCCGTCAACGACGGAACAATCAGGTCCTGCCCTTCCGGCATTGTGTCTATCAACGCTCCAAGTGCCGGCGTAACAGGCAGGCTGATAGGATTGCCAGTTTTGGTCCGCTTGAGAAGTAGTCGACGCCCTTTTTGTGTTTTTTGAACATGTTCGCGCCTCAGCACCCCGATATCTTGGGGTGCAAGCCCTCCTTCTGATGCAGCGATGATTACCCGCGACTCCTCTGGTGTAGCCTCATTCAAGAGGGCTTCGATCTCTTCAGGCAGCCAGATCACATCTGCACGGTTGGACTTGTACTGCTTTGTCAGTCCAGTGTGATGGTGTTGCTTCAATGACTTATTAGTCTTTAAGGCCCAATTGAGGAACCTTGTCACCACGGTACCCGCATAGTCATATCGCTTCGGTGAATGTTCCCATTTTTTGCGCCACTCTCCGATTTCAATAACTGATTCAGGCTCTTCAAACATGGCAACTGGGTCATCACCAAATTCAGCCTCAAAACTGCTCAGAAAGCCAAGGTAATCTTTCTTGGTCCGATCCGCGAGGCCTTTGAACTCAACAGAATCGAGGTACTTCCCAAGGATAGCACTTGTTGATTTTCCGTCGATTTTGGGCACTGGGCGTGTCCCGTTTTTTGCATTTTGATATGCATCGACATAGCGGCTACGGTAATCCCCCCATTTTTAAT
>NZ_VCNK01000064.1 GCF_006265095.1 Phaeobacter sp. B1627 | reverse complement strand
TGGACATTTTATCGTAGGTCAGATGACGAACCCACGAATAATAGTCCATTGGCGGCGTTTCCGTCACCATAAGTCATTGAAATATAACAACCGAAATCACCGAAACACACCTTGAGGCCGCCAGATGGCCATTTCACTCAGAGAAAATGGCCATCGAAAGTTCGTAAAAAAATGCCGCCCGAAGGCGGCATGGTATGGTTTTCGAGGAAAGGTCAGGTTTTGAGGGTCAGCCCATCAGGAAATACGAGTCCTCGGAGAGACCGGTCGGAGGGGATTCGAGCAGCGCCTTGATCTCCTCCGGATCGACGACCACCGCCGCAAAGCCATGTGCTCCGTTCACCCGGTAGACCCGCTTCAAATGGCCGAGGAACATCAGTTCGAGGATGAACTTCACCCCGGCGCGGGATTTCTCGGCCGACTTGGAGAGATGGACAAAGCCCTCGGGCACCTCGTCGACCGCCTGGAAGCTCTCCTCCAGAAACCGAAGGATCGGCTTCACGCCCCGGCCGTCGACCGCCTTGCCGATCTTGCTCGCCAGGGCTCGATGATCCTGCACACGGTGCAGCTGCCCGATCTCGATGAGAAGCGCGACCAGCGGGCGGGAAGCTCCGAGCATGTTCGGCAGACGCGTGACCGGGACAGCATGCTTCACGACATCGATCAGATCGCGCGCTGCGGTGTAGTCGACCACGAGCCGGTTGCTCCCCTGCTCCGCTTCCTCCGGGCTTAGCAGCCCCGCGACCTGCAGGACGTTGCGCAGCGTTCTGGCGTCGAGACCTTCAGCCTTCGCGATCGACGCCACGCTGCAGAGGTGGGGATCAGTCACCGGCTTGCCCAAAAGCATGTGCCCCTTGCTGAGCGGGGTGGTCTCGAGGATCACATCCCGGAGCATGTCGCGAATGGGCCCCGGGTTCTTGGACAGTCGACTACCGGAGAGCCAAGCATGCAACATGCCAAAGGCTGCGCGCGGCGCGGCTCTTTTCCCTCGGGATGCCGTGACGCGCGCCATGAGATACTCCCGGATCGCCGCGCCGCCTTCCGACACGATGGACCAGCCCGCACGCCCTGCGGCATCCCACATGTCCTCGCTCATGTCCGAGGCTTTCAGCTTCGGACCAAAGGCATCAACGGCACCCAGCATCTCGGTTGCGCGCACCGCCTGGTCGATATCCTGACCATCCAGCCATGCGGGACCGGGGCAGCCCTCCAGGCGCGCCACCGCGTAGGCCTGCAGCGGCGAGACAACGCGGGCACGACCCGGCACCCGCCGCTCGGCCGCGATCAAGGATGTCATGGCCTGCAGCTCATGCGCGATGTCATCCCACCTCCCCGACCTCAGATCCCGGAGCGCAACTCCGTGGAACGGACAGGTCCGCACCGGAGCCAACCGCCAGATGAGCCGGTGACGCAGCGCGGCACCCGGCAAATGCGCCCCGGTGAGATCATCGTCCAGGCAAGCAGGACAGATCCGTGTCACGGGACCGGTCGTGAACTCTGCTGCGAACTCCAGCCCCCGCAACTGGTAGCGCCGACCACCAACTGCGCTGATCGTATTGCACAACACCGCTGCGGGATCGTGCCCTGCCCGCTCGCACAGCCGCTGAACCGCCGGCTCGTCGCCCCGCGCGAGATCCACGAGGGGAATGCCGAGGTCCGTCAGGAACGACAGAACGCGATCGCGGGTGTGGAAGGCGGCCTGCCGCGCCGCCCAGGAGAGAGGAGTCTCATCATCGGCAAACGGCAGCATGGGAAAAAGCACGCTCATAGGACCGCCCTCACCGCTTTTTCCGACGAGGTTGTTCTTCCTCGTCGACCGCATCGGGTTTCAGGAGCCAGTAGTGTTCGGCGTAGAAGACGTTGTCGGCGGCCGTGCAGGCCTCGTTCATCGCGTAGGCGGCAGCGAAATGCTCGATATCCAGGTCGTCGTCGCCGCGCCCGATGGCGATTTCCATGGCCTGCAGCAGCAGCTCGAGGGCCCGTCCGAACCGATAGCGTGCCCCGTGGAAGATGCGTCCGATCAGATCCGCATCGATTGGCGCCCCGAGCCCCACCCGCTCGCAGTATTGGGTGATGACATCGCGGAAACTGTCGCCATCGACCTGCTCCACGAGATCGGGCAGCACCATCGCGGTGAACCTGCGCTGCACCTGCGGATCTGTGCGAATGACCTTGGCGAGGTCTTCCGTGCCGGACAAGACCACGATGACGGCATCGTCACCCTGCATCAGGGATTTCAGCGCCCTGAGGATCAACTTGCGGTCCGCGCAGAAGAGATCCTGCGCCTCGTCGATCCAGAGTACAGAAATCCCGAGAAGCTGCAAGCGGTGACGCAGGTCCTGCCAAAGCGACCAGGCCTCCTTCCGCGAGTTTTCAACAGGGTAGCCACTCTCTGCCAGCAGGGCGAGTGTCATACTCTTGAACGTCGCCGGGCTGGGCACCGAACATCCAAGATAGCGCGGCCGCCCGTATTCGCCCTCCTGCAGCACCGTGAGCTTGGAGAGCGTGCGCTCCAACAGGTGGGACTTGCCGCTTCCCGGCCCCCCGATCAGCATGACCCCACGGGTTTCTCCGGTCCGGGTGAAGCGCTTGGCGACAGGGGTCAGAGCCCCCTGTTCGTCCGTAGCAAGAAGGCGCGTCGTGTGCATTGCCGCCTCGGCATCACGTGCAGAACCGATGTGGAGGCTGCGGACCCGTTCCAGGGCGCTCTTTGCGGTATCAGCGTGTGCCATGATCAGTCCTCTTCGATGGTCATGTTGGATTTGGGCGAGGTGGGCGTGACGCCGCGCCCTTTGGCCGCCCGCTTCGCGGGTTTGGCGGGAGTCACCGGCGTGCTGGGTTTCTCAGCCGCCACGGTCAGCTCGGAAGAGGCGGGGATCTCCATGCCGAGCCCGTCTTTCACTTGGCGCAGTTCCTTGCGCTCAACGAACTCGATGCCGGCCAGCAGCTTCTTCTCCTCCTTCGCGCAGCGTTTCTCGGACCAGTCTTCGAGGTTGAGGCCGGCCGCGGCCATCGCGGCCTCATTGCGCGCCTTGATCGCCGTGATGGCGTCGCGGACGGCGACATTGTCGAGGCGGTTCGACTTCGGGTTCGCGTCGCGGACATGACGGACAGCCGTCAGCCAGGTCTGGGCAGCGACGCCCTGCAGAGAAGTGTCAAGCGCAGGCACGCTGTACCAGGTCTTGCCCCATTTGACCGAGACGGCGCCGATGTCCTTGGGGTGCCAGCGCACGGATACCTTTTCCGGGTGCTCGCGGCGCAGATAGGTTTGCATCTCCTCGGACTGGTAACGCACACCCAGAACGGTGATGCCGGTCTTGTCCAGGCGGTACTCGCGCTCCTGGCCGAAGCACAGCCGCATCATCTTCGCATCCGGCGGCGGCGTCACGCCATGCAGCTTCGACAGGTGACGCCAGGCCTTCACAGGGGTTTCGCCGCCCAGCCCGTGATGGGGCGTATTGTGGTAGATGTCGATCACCCAACGCAGCAGTGCGAAGGTGAAGTCGTCCAGGGTCAGCGCAGCACGCTTCTCGGGATCCGCATCGCCCTTCTCCATGATGCTGGAGAACGTGTGACCCGACAGACGCGGCGCGAAGTCGCTCCGGAAGCTGCCGAATGCACGCTCGATCGTTCCGCGGTTCTCCGGCACACCATTCATCGCCATTTCCCACATCACGCCGAGTTCCTCAGCCGCCATGCGGAAGCGCATCGACTTGAAGGCAGAGCCACCATCGAAGACGATCAATTCGGGCGTGCCATGCATATCCCAAGGCGTCAGGGCCCCGACAGCGTCCGCCCACGCGCCCTTGTTGGTCGTGATCATCTGCAGGAGCTGCACCGCGGCCTCGGAGTTCGCGGAACGGCTCAGGACCATGCCGACGATGCAGCGCGTGGCACAGCAGATCGCAGCCGTCAGCGTCCAACGGTCCCGACGCTTGGCCTTCCCCTTGTAGCGCGGGTCCTTCTCGTCCCCCTTGATATAGAGGCCGAGTTGCCGCTTCTCATCATCGCTGAGCATGCCATAGATGTTCGTGCTCTCGAGCAGTGTCGAGACGTCCACCGTCCACTCGTCGATCTCGACGCGTTCCAACGGGCGGGTCACGTCGAGACCATTCAGAACGGGACGGAACCTCTTGCGGGCTGCAGCCTCGCCATTGCGGGCGACTTCCACGCGAAACGGGTCCAGTGCCCGGATCGCCCGGCGCACCGTCTCGCGGCTCGGCACGCTGAGGTGGTCGTTCTCTTCGGTGTAGTGTTCGTTGCGCTCATGGATGGCCAGCACGACATTTTCATAGATCTGCTGCATCGTCGGCTTGTCGCGCGACAGATACCCCTGCACTTCCTCGTGCATGATGGCGGCCACCTCGGGGTCGAGACGGGTCCCCCGCCATCCGCGCCGATCCATGTTGTCCAGATGGCCGATCAGGTTCAGATCGTTGCGTTCTGCAAGCCAACGGCGCAGCGTCCGAGCACTGGGCGCTTCACCCATGTTCTCAGAGGGCAGTACGTTCATGCCACCGGCAGGGACATGCTTGGATGCCAATTGCGCCGCACGGCCCACCAGCATGTCCATGGAGGCCTCAATGGACGCGTCAGTGAACTTCATCAGCTTCTCGCGGTGCATGTCAATTGCCGCCTGGCAATAGGCATCCTTGCGAACGAACCGGCGCAGCGGCCGCCCGGAGAGTGCGGAAAGCGATACACCATGTGCCAGCTGGCGCTTACGCGCCGCCTCCGGATTGAAGTAGTTCCGCTCGACGCGGATCCGGCCCAGGCTTCCCAGGCGGGAAAGATCCTGATGCGAGAACTGCCGGGAAAAGCCCGTGTCGTCATCCCGGGTCATGACGACCCCAACCTCGGTTTCCATGTGGAGGCGGAAGGTCGAGCCGTCCACGGTGACACGGTCGAAGCTGCCAAAGGCGTAGCGGGAATTTTCGGTAGTGAAGGAGAGATCCATTTTTAAGTCCTTTTCGGATGTTTGGCGCTGCACAAGGCAGCAGGAGAGAGTGCGGTCGCCGAACGGCACCGCCTGGAAGAGGGATGGGTCGAGTAAGTGCGGGTTGCGGTGCGGACGGCGTCGTCTGCCGTCCTGGGCTCAGTCGCCGGGGGTTACGGCCAGATCAGAGGCGACCTGCAGACCCTTCTGACACCGGAAAGCCGAGCCTCCGTCGAGGATCATCCAGGCCGGAACAACAGGCGTACCCCACCAAGCAGCCCTGGTGTCGTGCTCGAGAGGACCGACAGGTGCGGAAGGGACCCGTTTGGAGCCCTTGCGGCGCGGCGCAACCAGACCGGTGCTATCGGGATGAAAGGCGGTCATGCGCGGACCTCCTTCGCCTTGAACACCAAGCTGGAGTGGTCGATACGCTCATAGCTTACCATCTGGAGGTGCCCGGACCGGATCAGCCGAACGAGCGCACGGAAGCCCATCCCATCAAGGCCAGTCTGCTCGACCAAGCTTTCGATTGTGACGACACCGGTCATCCGGCCGACGACATCCCGCGCCACGGGATCGCCGAAGCAGTCCGGCCGCCGCACCGAATGGAAGAGCTTCGCGTTGAAGAACTCGACGGGGCAGACATCCCGCGCCGTGAACAGACGGAAGTCGTCCAGAACGCCCTGCGCGACGGCCTGCTCCTTGACGCGGGCCAGCTGCGCCAGATAGGCGTCGTTCACCTGCTCCAGGGGACGCACGGCATAGCCGATCACGGTCCCATCGCGCTCGGTGGCGACTAGGTCGATGTAGTGCTTGTGGATTTCGCCATCTTCATCGAACCAGTCGAAGCGGACTTGTTCAACGAGGTCCTGCACTTCGGGGCGCGCTGCCAGCAACAACGTCCCTTGCGCCTCGAGATGGCTCTCAAGCCCGGTGCGAAAGCCGGGGCCGGAGCCCAGGACGATACCGCCGGTGAAGTGTTGGGTCGAACCGACCTGGGTGGCACGGTCGCCGCGGCTGGGTTCGGGCAGGCGGACGTCGCCGCCGATGGAAAGGTCAGACATGATTTCTCCCGCCCCGAGAAATTGACATTCTCGGGTTATGACGATTTTAGCGATGCGCGGAGAGCCATCCTTGTCCTGGCGACAGCATCATGCTAATCGGCAGGTGCAACACAGGGATCGGGCTTTCGCACGGTTCATTCGGGCGCCAGGCGCCTATATCTGGTTTTGGGTGTTTGAGCCTCTTTGGACAGTTTCTTCCGATGAGCGCCTGTAACCTGATTGGAACTGAGAGATCAGAACCGGGTCAGGAGATCAGCCGCATATTCGGGAATTGCCCATAGAAGACACCGGACCCACCTGTCCAGCCCGCCGGGAATGCGGGGTTTGGGGGGCCGAATTTTCGCAAATTCCGGCCTCAAGATCGGAAAGGTACATGCCTCCGATTTTCAGATCATCCAGCAGATTTTGCGAAAAGATGACCGGAAGTTCTTCAGCACCGCTGGATACACGGGCGCTGTGAGCTTCAGAAAATTTTTGAATGGTCATTTTCATCGGGATAACTCTGTGGATAGTTGAGAACGCACGCCAATTCGGCGGCGCACATCATGAAATCACGCCGATTTCGCGAATCGAATTCGGCAAATCATTCGGCTTTCCGGGCCAGGAAGGTCCCGGGATTCGGTCAGGACGCGCCGCTGCGAGCGAGCTGCGACAGCCTCCGGAAGAGCTTGTCCGACAGGATCGTCCGCCGCTCCCACTCCGGTGTTTTCAGATCCCTGGCAGCATACCCAAACCAGAGCTTCAGACTGCCCTTGTCGGATCGGTGCGAGAACACGGCATGCGGCCCGTTTGAGCTGACCTCGACAGAGACCGGGGCGGAGTTGAATCCCTCGTCCGCACCATTGAACCCTTCTTCGAGCCAATGGCCGCAGAATGCGCCGAAGGTCCGGTGCAGCTCCAGGCCAGCCACAGGCAGCCGGTTCAGGACATCGAGCAACTTGCTCTCGCCTCCCGCGTCGCAGTTGGCTTCCCATTGGATATGACCGTCAAGAAACAGGTTCCCGCGCACAAGCCGAAGCTGCGAGAGCTCCCGCACGACCTCAGGCGCATCCTTGGTCTCCAGCCCCATGACAAGGGCCAGGGTGAGATGAAAGATATCTTCCCCCGTCATGTCCGTCGCCGCCCGGCCACGGCCGCCAGGCGTGCGCAGTCCGGCCCGCGCCATGGCACGCGTCATCGCGTCGACCTTGTTGGGGTTCAGGTCGAACCGCTGGGCAAGCGCCCGCACCATTTCCCCTTTCGTCGCCATGAGAGCTGTCCTCGTGAAGTGTCGTTGGGAGCGTTATGCCACCTCGCAGATCACACGTCAAGTTTACGGTAAAGGTTTTTCCGATAAATATTCGGATAAAACCAGAGCCGACAGTCACTCTTCTTGCAGCCGGAGCGGCGCACTTTCGACAAAGCGCCGGACCCTCTCAGGGTCGACGCGGGCACTCCGCACAGAGTCCCGGTAGACCAGCCAGCAGTGGATTGACCCCACAACGCTGATCACCATGCCAGCTATGCAGATCAACGGACCAATCATGGGCTTCCCTTTCTGGAGGTCATACTGGGCAAAATCAAATGGCACCT
>NZ_VCNK01000063.1 GCF_006265095.1 Phaeobacter sp. B1627 | reverse complement strand
CCTGACCGATGGCGTGTCAAATCTGCGGAAGCATGCTCGCGTCATAGCGCCAGCGCGCGCTGCAGATCTTCATGTTCGAAGGCGCTGGCCATGCGATTGATCTCAGCCGAACGCGCACCGACCGACCTCGCAGTCTCGCGCCAGGTGGCGGTGACCGTTGCCACCTCCTTGATGATTGCGCGCGCCTGCGCGAGCGTCAGGGCGAAGTATTCTGAAGCCTCTTCCAGCAGGTCGAGCGAACAGGTGCCCTCGTCGAGATCGATATTGGTGGTCAGCACCCGCGCCTTGATGTCGGTCGGCACCGGATTGAGATCATAGGCCGGCGACAGCGACCATCCCGCCTTGCCGCGCCAGAGGAAGCCGTGGTTCCGCAGATGATCGTCGACATTGGAGATCAGCACGCTGAAGACGACACGGCGATACAGGGCCTGGGCATCGGTCTTGCCCTGTGCGCCATGCTCGGCCAGAGCGTCAACGATTTCGGGGTAGCTCCCGCGCTCGCCATCCTTGGCGCCCATCATCGCCATCGCTGACAGGAACGGGATCCGCACGGTGCCCTCGCGATCAAACCGCCGCGACAGCATGACCTTCTTGCCCGCCACATCGACGAGTTCGTGGTGCGGCGTGACGATGCCAGCCTGGCCAGCCAGCCGGAGCGCAATCTCCTCCCATGTCTCCATGCTGTATTCGTCGGTTTCCTTCGGAAACTTGGCAATGGAGAGATGACCATGCTGATCAATCACCGAGGCCTTCGGACGCGCTCCGCCGAGCGATGAGCCAGGCGCAAAGATGAGCTGGAGGTCCTCGTCGGTTTCCTCATCCCGCAGGATCCGTTCGGTGACCTGCAGGAGGCGTCCGAGCTCGATCAGGGCGGGAACCCCCGCGCGGATCGGTGCCAGGAACGGTTCCTCGCCCACCCGCCGAAAGCGAAGCGCGCCAAGCCGGGTCTCGTCAGCGACACCCAGGAGATAATCGCTTTCGGTCAACGCGCGCACCGCACGGCGATCCCGTTCGGCGCTGCGTCGTTCCGCGCGCTGCATCAGGCGGCGGCCCCAGGTGTCGGGCGCGGAGTC
>NZ_VCNK01000062.1 GCF_006265095.1 Phaeobacter sp. B1627 | reverse complement strand
GCCACAGTGGCGGCGCAGATCGAGGCGTCGGGCGATCCGGCTGCATTCGATGTGGCTGCGGCCTTTGATACCGCCCTGGGACAGTGAGGGAGGCACCATGGCAATGATTGAAAACAGCGATCGCGGCATCACCCTGAACAAGTCGCTGGCCTGGACTGTGGCCTGCGGTCTGGTGGGGGCGGGGCTTTGGGTCGGCATGCAGCTTGCGACCGTGCGCGGTGAAACCAAGAGCCTCGCCGACAGCATCAATGCGATGCGGGTGGATATGACCACCGCCGACAGCCGCCAGACCGCGCTGGCGGTGCGGGTGCGCGCCAATGAAACCAGCCTTGCCCGTCAGGATGAGCGCCTGTCGCTGATCCTCTCCACCCTCAACAAGATCGACACCCGGCTGGAACGGATGGAGCGCACCCCCAGCCGCTGATCCCCTGAAAACAGAACGAAACCCAAAGCCCGCCTGCGGGCTCTTTTGACATGGAGAAAGCCCGTGAAACTCATTGCAAACTGGAAAGAAACCCTGACCGGCGCCTGGTCTGTCCGGCTCCTGATCCTCGCGGCGGTGCTGTCCGTGCTGCCCATCTTTGTCTCGCTGGTCTCGCCCGATCTGCTGGGCCTCGATCCGCTGGTCTTTGCCGCGATCGCGGCCCTTGTGAACCTCGCAGCGATCCCGGCGCGGGTGCTGGTGCAGCCTGCCTCCGGGCTCTGGTTCCGGTTCCGGCGCGATGACAGTGGTGCGGTCCGCAAGAAGACCCTGGGGCTGCTGGCGGGCGGCGGGGTTGCGCTGGCCTCGGCGGTTTCCTTCATCGGCCAGTGGGAAGGGCTGCGCACCGAGGCCTACCGCGACATCATTGGCATCTGGACGGTCTGCTACGGCGAGACCCGGGGCGTTCAGCCCGGCGACAGCTACAGCACCGCCGACTGTGACGCGATGCTGGCGCGCGAGATTGTCGCCTTTGAGGCGCAGCTGGACCGCTGCCTGACCGCGCCCGTGCCGGTGGGGGTGAAGGTGGCGCTGGTGTCCTGGACCTACAATGTCGGGGCAGGGGCGGCCTGCCGGTCGACGCTGGTGCGCAGGGCCAACGCGGGCGATCTGGCCGGAGCCTGCCATCAGCTGCCGCGCTGGAACCGCGCCGGGGGCCGGGTGATCCGGGGCCTCACGAACCGGCGCATGTCAGAACGCGCAATGTGCCTGCGGGCACTGGAGGCGGCATGAAGCCCTGGTTGATCGCCTTGGCGCTGGCTGCGCTGACCGCTGCGGCTGGCATAGGTTACCGCCGTGGCGCCACAGATTGCCGTGCAGCCTATCAGGCCCGTGAGCTGGCTCATATCGAGCGGGCCAATCAACTGGATCGCGCCCGCATTGCAAACGAGCGCACCCGCGCCACCCTGGCCAGAACCCTCGAGGAGAAAGCCCATGCGGATCCTGTTTCCGTGCCTCGCTGCCTTGGCGCTGACCGGGTGCGCCGCCTCAACAGCCTCCGTTGACAGCGCCGATCCCTGCGCCCGGCCGGTGCTGATCCCAGAGCGCTGGCTGAACGATCGCGAGGTCGAAACCCTCTGGGCCCGCGATCGCCACGCCCTGCTGGACTGCGCCGGAAAGGTCGAAACCCTGAGCGGGCGCGGGCCGGTCTAGCCCATCTGCCTGAAAAACGCGCTCCCTGCCTCCGGGCGGGGGGATCGGGTGCTGAAACACCCTCTCCCTCGCAGCCAACCGTTCAAAGCGGCTGCGCCGACATGACAGTACAGAAATGCCGCCCGACTCTCGCGAGAGTGCGCGCTCCATATTCTGGAATCACCAATGAAGACAATGACAAAGGTACGCCCTGCCGCACCCGTCGCCCCCTGGCTTGGGGGCAAGAAAGCCCTGAGCGCCCGCATCATCGCGCGGATCGAAGCCACCGATCACACCACCTATGCAGAGCCGTTTGTGGGCATGGGCGGTGTCTTTCTGCGCCGCAGCTGGAAGCCCGTCTGCGAGGTCGCCAATGATCTCAATGGCGAAATCACCAACCTGTTCCGCATTCTTCAGCAGCACTATCCACAACTGATGGAGGTCATGAAATACCAGATTGCCTCGCGCCGGGAGTTTGAACGCCTGCGCCGGGTCGATCCGACCACGCTGACCGATCTGCAACGTGCAGCGCGCTTTCTCTATCTCCAGCGCCAGGCCTTTGGCGGCAAGCCGGGCGGCGTGTTTGGCGTTGCTGCCGATCGGCCATCGCGCTTCAGCCTGTCCCGGTTGGAGCCGATCCTGGAGGCCGCGCATGAACGGCTGGACAGCGTGGTGTTTGAGAACCTCGACTGGCAGGATCTGATCCGGCGCTATGACGGGGCAGGGACGCTGTTCTACCTCGATCCGCCCTATTGGGGCGGGGAAAGCGACTACGGCAAGGGGCTGTTTGCGCGCGATGATTTTGCCTCCATGGCCGGGCAACTGGCTGGGATCAAAGGCCGGTTCATCCTGTCGATCAATGACTGCCCGGAGATCCGCGAGATCTTCGCTCCATTCTGCATCGAGGCCGTGCGCCTGAAATACACCGTCAGCGCCGGGGCCGCGACAGAAGCCCGCGAGCTGATCATCAGCAATTTTGAACCGCGCGTCGGGCTGTTGTGACCGCCCGCTCGCACCGATGAAAATCCCCCCGCTGCGATCGCCACAGACCGGCGGCGGGGGACCCATCCGATCACATGAGGAGGGCGATATACCTGCAACCGATCACTTTGCCGGAGTTGGCTCCGGTCTCGATTCACCGGCCACCAGCATTTTTGCCGTCCCCCCAGGGATGACGAGGATCTGGCAGTGGTGCCCCGTGCGATCATGGTCGCCACCGAAGACGATGTGGCCGTGGTGATGAAGGATGGCAGCACCGGCACGCTGCCTGCGCTGCAGCCCGGGGTGCCCTATCCGTTCCGCATGAAACGCATCCTCGCCAGTGGCACCAGTGCCACCGGCATTGTTGGACTTTACTGAGGCTCCGCCCATGAAAAACATCATCAGACTCCGAAAAGAAGGCCATCTGACGGAACAGCAGGTGGTAACCGCGCATCGCTTCCGGTCGAACCCGACCGCCTTCCGGATCGCGCCGACGCTGTTCCGGACGCTGTTCGATCTGATCGTCGAGGAGGAGGCATTGGAAGCCTATGAGGCGCGCCGGGGCTGGTCGGCGCGATCGGCCAAAGTGGTGTTGTCGCAGCTGTTGTTCGCGCTGGAAGAGCTGCGCGGGACGCATCTGCCGCCCGACATGGTCGCCACGACGGAGCAGGCGCGCGCGGAAATCGCCTATCTCACCGGGGACTGCATCGAGGAGCAGATGCGGGCGATGCAGGCCTTCGCGCTGACCCCGATGGAGGCCCGGGTGTTCCTGATCCTGAAGAACGCCGGCGGAAAGCCCCTCACCGAGGACATGGTGATGCGCCGGGCCTATCACGGCGCGCCCGAAAGCGGCTGGCCGCAGGGCGACATCACCAAAGTCTATGTGTCAAAGATCCGCCCCAAGGTGAAATCCCACTGGAGGATCGAAACACTCCGCGGGCTCGGCTACCGGATGATCGCCCAAGGCAGCGGGGCGCGGGCTGCGGGGTAGGGGAGGTTTGCGCAGGTATGGGCGATGCGATATTTGCGAACCGTGGTCGGCCTTGATGACACGACCGGCCCGGAGCCGACATCCGTTGAGTGTTTGAACGCTGCGCTGCAGCTTGCGCATTGCGGCCGTTCATGCATCTTGCAGCATTTTTGACAGGCGAGTGGCGGCACAGCGGACTTTGTTGCCGTTGGATGCGGGAACCTGAACGGCTGCTTAAGTCGTCCAAAGCTAGAGGGTAAGAACCAGCGGGCAATGGTCCGAGACTTCTGGATAGTAAACAACATCAAATTTCTGCACCGCTTCTGCGTCACTGATAAGCAAGTAGTCGGCGAACCTGCTCGGCTTTTTGTATTGCGAATTTCGCGTGCTGCTGAAACCGCGCCCCGTTACCAACTCAGAAAAGCCAGCATCAGCCAATATCCGAAGCGTTTCACTATCTGGTTCGACATTGAAGTCACCGCAAATCACTGCCACGTCTTCCGGCTCGGACACTTGCTGCGAGAGATCAAGGAGCCGATTGGCCTGCTCTGCTCGCTCTGGTGTGTCCATTTTGCCGTTTAGATCACGCAGGCCATGCATATGCGTAACGCTGATAAATCTCTGAGAGCTGTAGTCGTAAACACGCACTCCATGTGCGCTGCGTGATCGCGGATGGTCACCATACCCAATAGGTGAATACGCTTTGTGAACGAAGCCTTGAACCTGACCAACAATCGGAACCGACTTATGCACAAATGTCGCCAAACCCCATTGGGAAGGGATTGACTGGTCGTCATCCCAAAGAACGCCTTGCGCGGCTGGACAAAAGATTGCGATGTGATCGGGTAAGGCTTTGGATACATCGCTGAAGAAGTTTGCCCGCTGCGGCAAAATATGCTCACCATCACGGTACGTCAGCCAATCTTTTTCTGAAGCAGGACTATGGACGACTTCTTGCAAACACAGGATTTCAGGTGCGGTGGTTTGGACGTAGGGCAGCAAGTTTTCGTGCAACTTTCCACCCCAGCCATTTAGGCACATAATTTCCATAGACTAATCCTAGTCGGCATCAAAACCCGACATTCGCTGCATTACGGAAGAACTGCAAGATGGGCTCACAGCTGCCTTGCGGCGGCGCGGCAGCTGTGTTGCAGCGAAATCGCATGCCAGCCCTATTGCCGGATGACGGCTGTCAGCCATGTTCTGACATTGGTGCCCGGCGCAGCATTGAGCCGAGTCCAGGACATGACGGCGGAAAGCTGCCGTTAGCTGCGAGGGCAAACAGTTGAACGACAACATCTAAAGCTGCTGTGCGACGCACATAAAAACATTCTACAATAGGTTGCGGAACGCGGCGGGACGCAGCAACATAGTTTGTGAGACAGATTGATATTTGAGAACAATACCCTTCTTCAAATTCGAAAAAGGCATTCTCAATGAATGAAACCTGCAAGACCAGGGTGGCATAAGGTCACGATAACCGGTTGGGGATAAGAATTGTTAACACGATTAAGAGTTTGGGCGATTTCAACAGTCGGATTTTGGAAAGCAAGAAGTTGGTTTTCGCGGCAGTTGTTTCGTGCTGAGAAGCTAAGACATGATAGTACCTCAGGGGTAAAAGCGCATATTCAGAAATCCAGGATTGGATGGCAGCTAATCTGGATTGGGTTGAAAAAGTTTCTCTTCGTTGTGGTGGCTTTGTTGGCACTGGAATACGCAGAGCATCGCATAGTCGATGATTTTCAGCTCCAAAGCTGGCCTGATGCGTCCACACACGACGACTACAACGGACAACTTGAATTCTATGCTGTGCTCTTAGCCGCAATTTTTTCGATTTACTTTGCCACCATCGGAATCATTCTCAGCACTGGTTACGCCAAATTGAACCGAAAAATCGTCAGCCTGTTGATAGGCGAACAAGTCGGCAACCTGTACACCTCAACCCTCATCTTCTCCACCGCATTTTGTATCACAGCCAAAGCCATAAACATCTTTGGCCATCAAACAGGACTTTCAGTATATGTGGTTTCAAGCTTCTTGACTGTTCTGTCTGTCTTGACGCTTTTCCCAATCGGCCGACGATTGTTTGAGTTTTTTGAGCTTACGCCGTTGATTGATGGTGAGATTCTTCCCAAAATAGCCCAGAACATTGAACGGGTCGCTCAGGGCAAGAACACAATTTCCTATCAAAATCACTTTTCCCACTTGGCAAGAACAAAGCTGAAGCAACTCGAATTCATTAACGAAAGACTGCAAAGTGAGCAAAGAAAAGTTGAGCAGAATCTACCACTTCTAACCAGAAGTTACTCGGGCCTGCTAGCTTACTACTTGAAGCAGAAGCACAAGATTCCGGAAGACAGTTATTGGTTCCCACGCATCCAGTTTCATCCAAACTGGTTCTTAGCTGGCGATTCAGAGACTTCATTGGCCCTCCAAACTAGTTCCCAAATCACACCCGAAGAACGAGCAGATTTAGACTGGCTTGAAAACGAAACCCTCGAAAAAATCCACCATCATCTTGAACAAGCGCTCAAAGCAAAGAAATGGGAGCTTTCACTTCGACTGGTTTCAGACCTCCAGTACCGCGCGACCGTGTATTCCCAAGGACTATATTTTCAGACAGGTTTGGACGACTTCGCGGCTGTAAGGATTTTGCTAGAACAGTACCTGCCCAAGATTGATGGCAAAAACAGTGAAACATCAAGACACGCAATTGCATTGGCTGACACTTGGTGCGCTATCGTTCAAAATTTCTTTTTTGAGACACTGCGCAGGATACAGACCTTTGACAAAGAATTGATGCGATTCTTCGCAGGAGATGATTGGTCCTTTGCCGCAAGCAAGAACCTCCCTGCATTTCTACAGGTTAAAATTCGTCCACTTCAAAAGCGTATAGTCTTCGAGCAAAAGATTGAGCAGCGCCGCTTATCCCGGCCAAAGTACTTGCAGCAATTAACCATTAAGGCTGCTTTGGAGGAGTACTTCAAAATCGTCGAAATCGTAGCGGATTTCGAAAGTAGTGAACTTCCGAAGTTTGCCCAGGCCGTTGTGGCATCAGGACACCCAGCAGCGGCAACTCAAGTGGTTTTGAGCACCCTTCACTCGAACTGGAAACTGCCAGGCTGGTATGATGACTTGGAGCGGTTGTTTTCGCGGTACGCTGTATATCAGCTATATGATGAGGAAATGTACAAGCTTCCAGCCTTGGATTTTGAGAAACTTCAGAAGCAGTTTGAGGTCCAACGTAGTGAACTGATGATGCTGCTGTCCGAAAAAACTTTGGGGAATCACTTGTTTGCTTCGTGTGCTCATGACACAAGCCTTCCGGATCACTTTGGCCAGACATATTTCGTTCTTGCCAATGAATGCCTCAACGCGCTTCACCGTAACGATGGGGACGTGTTAGACAGTGTTTTCCGGACATTCTTTGGATTGGCGTTTCTTGCGGCAAATTTCAAGTTTACCGACCCCAACTTGGACGTAAACCAAGAGTTTCGACTTCATCTTGTTTCAAGTGCGAACAAAGACCTAGCGACGCTTTTGGGGTATTCAATTCTGTACGCTGAGCATCATCAGAATCAAGCGCTCAAGACTGTCCCAATGCAAATTTGGGAAGGCTTGCTAGAAGCGGCAACAGACCGCAAGAGTTATCTGGAAAGAACGATGCTGTTGAGCGACAGCAGGAGCTTTAGCATGAACGCCTCTCCAAGGGACTCGATTAGAACCGAGTGGAAGATGAAGTTCGAAGCCCTGTTGCGAGATGCAGGCTACAACGACCGTTATTCTTCTCATGGACCGAAGCACCCAAGCCACATCGTCGACGAGTTCCGAGGTGGCTACTACAGTGCCAGCGATGTCTTCTTTGCACTGCATGTTTTAAGCGAAATTGACCTGTCGGTTGACAAAGTCAATCATCAAATCACCAGCTTCAAGTCGCGAATTGAACGGCTAGAAGGAGAGACAGAATGAGAGTTTCTCGCGATGCGCCGGAATTTTTCGTCAATCATGAGATTGCCCCGAATGCGCTGGAGGCGTTAGTTTTTCGTCCCGTTGACCGCATGGGTAACTTCAATCAGAACATGTTCAACGACGACTTCCGAAACATGTTCTTCGGAAGTTCGCGGAGAGACGCGAATACATTTCGGATTACGTCAAATAGTCAAGAGCTGCAGGACCAGTTGTTGGGGGCATTCGTCAGCAAACACAACTATTCGGGTGGGTATTCGATTGTCGAGGAGATCGTAGAAGAGGTGGTGCAAAGCCTCATTTACTACGGTAAAGCAGTTTATATTCTGAAAGAGCAAGAGGATGAGGATGAAGGTCAGTATTTCCGCGCCATCCCTGCCAACTCAGTCTTTAGATTTATGGGCCTAGTTTTTCAATATTTGCCTCGACGTGCTAGACGAAACTGGGACAGCGATGACGAACTCTTGGGGCGCGAAGTTCGATTTCTGAAACGCAAGCGCCTCCTTATTTTTGATTGGAAGAGTACTGTAAGGAGGAAGGTGCATTACCAAAATCGCATCCTCAAGACGTTGGACAGGTATGCGCATGACGGCGGGGTAAAACATATGGCTCGCCCAACGCATGAAAACCCAAACCCAAAGAACTATTTTGACTTTCGCGTATGGAAGAAAACGCAAGACGAAGCGCTGTTTTCCGCCACTCGGTCCACAGGTTGGAGAAGAAGAGCATCGTCGCATCCTGACCTTTCGGACTTCTTTATCTGTCATCGCCTCATTAGATTTAGAAAGCTTCAAGTCGAACTTGCATCCCATGTTCTGGAAACGCTCAGCGTCCAGCTTAGCGAAATAGGAGGACAAGAGGATGAAAATTTCCAACTAAAAATCGAGTTTAGCGACGAATATCAGAGCATCGCCAAGTTGGAAGAGCTCGAACGCAGGCTGGAAAGTGAGGAGGTTAGCTTTACGGAGGTTCTGGACTACTGCTACCGATCATAAGGGCTGCTCTTTTGAGGACGCTTCTTGTCCGCAATGTCGCGTCCGCTTCTAGGGCAATAAATGTCCGGTCTGACGGGCTGCAATGCAGCGTTTGGATCTCCGGTCAACGTCAGCTTTGGTCCGGGCGCGTCTTAAAGGCAGACCATGGCACCCGACTTTGCAAATGTCGCTAA
>NZ_VCNK01000061.1 GCF_006265095.1 Phaeobacter sp. B1627 | reverse complement strand
ACTATTTTTAGGGGGGATTACCGAGGGGCAGAAGTTGTAAACCGGAAGGAGGCTTGGTGCCGATAATTTGCCAAGCTCCCTGCGAAATGCCAGAGTATCGCTTGAAGACCGGCTCAAGCATCGGACTTTATGCATGGTACTGGAGGCGTATTGGTATGCATACGCCTCCAGTGCGGAAGATCAGATAATGCCGCCGTTTGCGCGCAAGGTCTGGCCATTGACCCAAGCTGCGTCTGGTCCAGCGAGAAACGCAACAACATTTGCGATATCCTGCGGTGTCCCGAGCCGTTCCAAGGGTGCCATTTTTGACATACGATCAACGACCTCTTGTGGCTTGCCGTCTAAGAAGAGCTGCGTTGCTGTTGGGCCAGGGGCGACCGTGTTCACAGTGATCGACCGCCCACGAAGTTCCTTGGCCATAATGCCTGTCATTGTTTCAGCGGCCGCTTTGGTCGCAGCGTAGACGCCGTAAGTCTCAAGCTTCAACTCGACGACGCTGGTCGATAAGTTCACGATTGCACCGCCATCACGCAGGCGATTTGCAGCTTCGCGCAACAGGTTGAACGTGCCTTTGAAATTGATTGCGACTTGAGTGTCAAAGAGAGCGTCATCGCTACCTGCAATAGGTGCCAATTTCATAATGCCCGCATTGTTGACCAAGATGTCGATCCCGCCAAAGGCTGTTTCTGCGGAGTCGAACATCCGTTTGACAGCGACCGCATCCGACACGTCGGCTTGGGCTGCGATGGCTTTACCGCCTGCTGCTTCGATCTTTTCGACAATTTGATGTGCGGCGGCTTCGCTTCCTGCATAGTTGACGATGACATTGAATCCATCCGCTGAAAGCCTCTCGGCTATTGACGCGCCAATCCCACGTGAGGCGCCAGTCACCAATGCTGTTCTGTTTTCGATAGTGGCCATTTATTGTCCTTTCGCTAATCGGCCCCATGCCGAACCTTTAAGAACAATAGGCGTTCCCATCGTTGGAATAATCCACTACAATCCGACTTCATTATTCCATATATTCGGATAATAAATGGACCGTCTTGATGCCATGAACGTCTTCGTTCGGATAGTAGAACTGCGAAGTTTTACCAAAGTTGCAACTGATCTGGGGTTGCCAAGATCAACGGTCACAGATGCGATCAAAGCACTTGAGGCGCGATTGGGCGTGAGCCTGCTTCACCGTACCACACGGGTCGTGCGTCCAACGCTAGATGGTGAAGCATACTATCAACGCTGCCTGTCAATCCTGTCCGAGATTGAAGATGCCGAGGACGCCTTTGCAGGAACTACGCCAAAAGGCACGCTGCGTATTGAAGTCCATGGTATTCTAGCGCGGCATTTTCTGTTGCCTTCACTGCCAGATTTCATGGCGCGTTTCCCTAACATTGAGATCCAGATCGGAGAAGGTGATCGACTGGTTGATCTGGTCCGCGAAGGCGTGGATTGCGCGATACGGGTGGGTGATCCTATCGACAGCGACATGACCGGGCGAAAATTGACGGACCTCGAAGAGGTGACCTGCGCGGCCCCGACCTATCTTGAACGGTTCGGCACACCGCAAAATATTGACGCGCTCAAAGGCCACCGGATGATCGGGTTCCGCTCTACCGCGACAGGGTCTATCTTGCCGCTCGAATTTGTTCAGAATGGTATCCTGCGCACGGTCTCACTCCCGACGCCAATGACTGTCAGCGGCGCAGACACATTGGCGCATTGCGCTCGGCTTGGCCTCGGCATTATCCAAAAACCACGCTATTCTGCTGCCGAAGACCTTGCCGCGGGTCGCTTGATCGAACTGTTCAAAGACACACCACCGTCCCCATCTCCTGTGTCGATCTTTTATCCACGCGACCGACACCTGTCGCCGCGCGTGCGCGTGTTTATTGACTGGGCCGTAAAAGCCTTTGCGCATCAATAAACACGGAAGATCAGCATATCGACACTCGGCAGTTCCAATAAGCGGATAACGTGCTGGCGAGGGAATGCTTACGCGTCTGCGGGTGTCGCCTGACATATCTCGATAAAAGCCCGCAGGGGTTTTGGAGCAAAGCGGCTCGGATAGTAGAGGTATGGCCCCTCAACGTCCGACCACCAGCCCGGTAGAACGGGCAACAGCTTTCCACTTTCGAAATCTTCGTCCAGCCAGTTGCGGAAGGTATGTATGATTCCCAATCCCGCATGCGCATATCGAAGACCAGTGTTGAGCGCGCCTACACTGAGGATAAGCGCGTTTTGGGGTTCCACTTTCACGGACTGTCCTTTGCTTTGCAGCGTCCATGGAAGCAATGGGCCCGCGTCCAACCGGTAGCGGATCGCGTGATGAGCGGTCAGGTCTTCAGGAGCTTGCGGCCTCCCGTACGCCTCAAGATAGACCGGCGACGCGGCCATCGCCATTTGTTGCCTGCGCGGCCCGATCGGTATCGAGATCATATCCTGCTCCAGCACGCTGCCATAGCGAATGCCCGCATCACAGCCTGCCGCAACAATGTCGACGAGATCGCTCTCTACCGTGATCTCAACCTCCACATCTGGATGCTGCGCTCGATATGCGGCAAGCAGAGGCGGCAATATATCCGGCATGACCGCCCCCGGCACGTTGAGCGTCAACCGCCCCTGTATCTGCCCTCCAAGCGTTGCGACATCCTGACAGGCAGCGTCCACTGCAGACAACAATGGGCCCACACGATCCACCAGAAGTTGCCCCGCTTCAGTTAGGTGCTGGCTGCGCGTTGTGCGGCGTAGCACGGGGGTGCCAAGTCGCGATTCTATCCGCGAGACCGTGGTGCTAACCTTTGAGGCTGCTATGCCGAGCCGCTGGGACGCTGCGCGGAAGCCGCCCTCACGGACAACCGCCAGAAGAACGGTGAGATCATCAGCAGAAACATTGTTCTTCATTGAGAACAGTCCAATCCAATTTAGGTACCTTATCCTATAGATGCAGAACAGTCATCTTGTCGATCATCACTCCCTATTGCGCCACCTGGCGCGTTTCAGAAAATGGAGACCGACAATGCTCATCATTACAGGAGCCTCGGGAAAACTAGGCGGACTTGTGGTTGAGGCTCTGCAGCGCCTCGTGACAGCCGACCAAATCGGAGTCAGCCTACGTGACCCGGAAAAATTGGCCGAGCTCGCGGCGCGTGGTGTACGCGTAAGGCGTGGGGACTACGAAGACGCTGACAGCCTGCGCCACGCGTGGGAAGGGGCCCGCCGAGTACTGCTGGTGTCCTCAAATGCAGGTTCCAGTGGAGGCGAACCGTTAAAACAGCATGAAACTGCGATTTCTGTGGCCAAGGAACTGGGTGTCGAACGGCTACTCTACACCAGCCAGGTGTCGGCCAATACGCAGTCGCATTTCCCGCCTGCGCGCCATCACGCCGCAACGGAAACAATGTTGGCTGGTTCAGGTCTGGCGTGGACGTCCATGCGGCACGGGTTCTATGCGGAGAGCGCCATGCATATGAATGCGCAGGGATTTGCGAATGGCAATTTGGTGGGGCCGGCGGATGGCAAGGTGGCTTGGACGACCCATGAAGACTTGGCACAAGCCGATGCGCTTTTGCTGGCTGGAAAAGAGACATTCGAAGGCGTGACGCCACCCCTCACCGGCAGCGAGGGGCTTGACCTTGCTGACCTCGCGCAGATGGCAAGCGGGGTGACAGGAAGAACAATCAAGCGCCAGATCATCAACGAAGAAGATACGATCGACAACTTGGGGCGAGCAAACCTACCGGAAGCGGTAAAAAGCGTCATTCTGGGTTACTACCGCGCCGCCCAGGCAGGGGAATTCGCAATGGTGGATCCCACACTTGAGCGCCTGCTGGGTCGCAAACCACGCCCGATGCAGAATGTTGTGAAACGGCATCTGGGATGATGATGAACGGTGGAGTTCTTGGAAAGATTATCAACCGGGGACCAAGCACAGTAATCGCATAGTCAACCCAAGCCGCCTGATCGTGACCTCAGGCCACCCGGCAATTGACACCACCTCGACGGATGTGGCCGTTCAGCGAGAGACTTAAGTGGCTACTTGCACTTCACGCTTCCGTGGATAGCCCTGAACGCCATAGAAAGTCTTGCATCCGCCAAAGCAGCCATTGGCACAGCCGCAGCGAAATAGCGCTTTGTCCGCATCCCGTCCGTTCGATGATGGTTGGTAACTGCACCTGCGGCGAACGTCTGCTCCCTCTATTGCTCGTACAGCATACTCTCGAAGTTCATCGCCGTCAAAGCCGCATGATGTGAGAGTTGTTGCTGTTCCTAAGAGCCAGAGACCTGTGATGCATGAATGCTTCATTACTGGTCGGCCTTTTCTATTGCCTGGTGGAGCGGGCCTTTTGGCAACGTCAATCGGGGTGGTTCTGGCGTGTTCCAAAAAGGAGCGTTTTTGGAGCGTGGCGACATCCCTTAACGCATTAGCCAGCCAAACGCTTGCCGCAACGCCTCTTGTCCGTCGGACTGCATCGGAGTGCCATGCGCCATGACTAGACGTTGAGCGGGCCATTCCAAGATGCGCTTGACGGCATCTCGCGCGGCGACTTTATCGGTCGTCGCCATACGGAACTTGCGAGGCACAGACGGCACGGGGGCTGTCATTAGGTCAAGTCGAGCCACTACGGCTCGCCATCCACGATACCAGCTTTTTGGTATTTGCTGCACTAGGTCCGTCACCAGCACCGTAGCCGACTCGCGGTGGAAGAATACCACCTCGGTCGTGATCCGGTTCCCCCGCACGATTACCTGTTCCATCGCCCCAGCCCAGTCTGGGTCCGGTTCATCGCCGATTATTGAATGAATCTCAGTTCCTGCGACTTGTCGCGTCAAACCGGGCGCGGCGTGGACCCGTGCATCTGGATAGGCAGCGGCCCATTCTGCAAGAAACGTGTGATGCAGACTATTCGGAGCGATCAGATGACGGACAGCACCAAGGGCATCAATGGCGATGCGCACATCTTGAGACAAGGCTACAGGAGACCAAACCCATAATTCGCCGTGATTGGGCAACCTAGCCACGGCCATGCGCGTGGGAAACTGAAAACCCGCCGCACCTGTTACTGCAGGACCATCAAAGAGCCAAAGCTCGGAGCCAAAGGTTGTCACTGCTGAGATGTCCGTTTCTAAGTATGTTCATCGCAAAACTATACTGCGGCGTCCGATCATTCCAAGCCCCGTTCGTGCGCAGCGCTGCCCCTTCCAAAAACGATCGTTTTTGGAAGGGGCAGCCAAACCGTACACTGGAGCACGTGCAGAGCGCGGCAGCTTCGTCCGCATCTTACCAGTTCGCGACCCACGTGGCCAAGGTCAGCTATCGCAGGATCGTGCCAATGGCTGTTGGGCAGCTTTGGGGCTGACACCCGCCATCCAGCAGCAAGGCTTACATGCGATTTCGCCGCAACACTGCTGCCGCGCCGCCGCAAGGCGGCTGTGAGCCCTAATGCTTGGTGCTGCGGACTGCAACAATGTCAGCCTCGGCAGGTGCTAAACAGCAAGTGGTGGAATTCCGTTTGCAGACCATACGCGAATGATCGCTTCAGCCTTGTCTCCGATTTTGTGCCCTTTCGGCTTTGCGGCCAGAGCACTCAGAGAGAACATGTCCAGAATGCGTGCTTGACGTTTCCATTGGTCGGTCAACTGCGGTGAGGCTAATTCAAAGCCGTTGATGAACGCAGCCAAAAAGCCTGCTGGATAGTCGGATGGAAAGCGGAAGAAGTTTCCTACGTCAGCAAAAGGACAACCTGAATAGGCAAACTCCCAGTCGATGAGTGCTGCGATCTGCCACTCGTTATTGATGCGGTCTACGATGATATTCTTGGGATTCATATCCGAGTGGACAAACCGACTGACTAAGTCCACAGCTTCTAAAGCTTCTGCATTTTGTTCGCACAAACGCATCCAGGCGGACGACTCAGAAGAAGAAAAACGGTCCGAAGAGGCAAGTTGATCTGCGCAGAACGTAACGAGCTGCTGCGACCAGGGGTCCTCGCTCGACGGTATCAGGGTGTCACTCTCGAAAAAGCCGGGTCGTTCAAACTGGATGCTGCCAATCGCCGCGACCATTTGCCCAAGTTGGGTAGCCAATTTTTTAAAATCTTCGCGGGGGCCGTGGGTAACCAACACCTCTTCTAAAGTCTGACCTTCAACGAAACTTAGAACCGTGAAGTCGTCGCCGAATGACAACACATTTGGCACTGGAACAACGGTTTTTGCCAATGACAGGACCGCTGCTTCGATCGCAGAGCTTGCGTCACCAAACCGCACGACGACGCCTCTTTCGTCCGAACACCTCACCAACCACGCTTCGTGCGAGAAGCCGCCTTTGAGCTTCTCCTTCGAGATAACAGATGTGCCAACATCGGAGATGATGGATTCGATTTTTAAGTCATCAGTCATTCTTGCGATGGTCCGTGCTTGCTGGGATAGGTGCCTTGTATGGCAGACTTTCAAATTCTAAAAGTTGTCGTTCAATCTGGAAGGTGGAGCGGCGGCTTCGTCCCGCCCTTA
>NZ_VCNK01000060.1 GCF_006265095.1 Phaeobacter sp. B1627 | reverse complement strand
CTGGAAGGTGGAGCGGCGGCTTCGTCCCGCCCTTACCAGTTCGCGACGTGCGTGGCCAAGGTCAGCTATCGCAGGATTGTGCCAATGGCTGTTGGGCCGCTTTGGGCTGGGAGCCGTCATCCAGCAGCAAGGCTTGCATGCGATTTTGCTGCAACTCTGCTGCTGCACTGCCGTAAGACAGCTGTGAGCCCACTTTGACAAATGCTGCACTCGGCATGAACGTCCGGTTTGTTGCAGGCAGCAGTCCAAAACCTGCTAGAACTCATCGGTGTCTCTTTACAGGTTTGTGGGAAGTGAGTCTTCGGCGATTTAGAAAGCCGGGCGACGATATGCAGAATGGAACGACCAAAACTACTCTCGCAAAGCCTCTTTCAGCGCTTTTCGGAAACTGCGGCCAACGGGAACTCTCTGGCCAGTCTTCATCACTAATTCTTGGCCACTTTTGCCCGTTTCTGTTCGAGCCAAATGGGCGAGATTTACCCACCATGACCGATGCACCTGTAACCCGCCAAGCGGTTCAAGATCACGTACCGCATCCCCCAACCGCATCAACACCATGGCACTGCCTTTCAGAGTGGTCACTTCGGCGTAGTGATCCCGAGCCTGCACGGTGACGATCTCATGCCCAAGATGATGCGGCAGTTTGCTTTGAAGCAGCGTCTCACTCTGGGGAGGTGGTTCGAGTACAGCGCTGTCTTGTCCCACCACTCGAAATTCGAACAAGGCATTGACGACCAACGTCACACCAATAAGCGACGGGGCAACAAACAGCGCCAGTCTGAAGAAGCTCACACCGTCGAGCCAGCCATCTTCAAAACCGGTTGCGATCCCCTCGCTCAGATAAACACTGCCCGTTACAGGCAGGACGCCGACCAGACCTACCAGAACGGTCACAATCACCCAGTTGAGAGATCTCGCTTTGGTCAGCCTGAAGGCAACGGTTGAAAGCACCGTCATGGTCAGAGCGGATAAAGGGATGGTGACACCCCAATATACCAGACGCTCGGGAAAGCTCAGACGCTCCAAAGTGTAGTAGGGTCCCGCCATTGCGGTCAGCCCGACAGCCGTTCCTACGACAATCCAGAACACCGGGCTGGCCAAGGTCGCCTGCAGTTGGCGAAGCGCCAACGACATAGGGCTGCCATTGCCGGGGTTTTTCGTGTCGGACGCGTAACTTGGCTTGGGATGGATCATATCCTGACCAATACCTGTTTGGCAGATTTAGTCAAAGCACGGGATCAAGAATGACAGATTACAATTCAAATGATTATCCCATCCGCGCAACCGGTCTCGCAAAGCGCTTTGGGGACGTGAAAGCCGTCTCAAACGTGAATCTGGAGGTCATGCCAGGGTCTGCCCTTGGCCTACTGGGGCCAAACGGTGCGGGTAAATCCACCACCTTGTCCATGTTGATGGGCCTTTGCAGACCGGACGCGGGCGACGTACTTGTGTTTGGGAACGCTGCAGGCAGCCTCAAGGCCCGTCAGGCTACGGGCGCAACACCGCAAGCCACGGACTTTCCCGATCAGCTCACGCCACGAGAGCTTCTGCGATATACAGCGGCCTGCTATGGCAAGACCCCCAAAATTGATGACCTTGCAGAGCAGTTTGGTTTGCAGACCCTGATCGAGCGCAGGGTTGCTGGGTTTTCCGGTGGGGAATTGCGCCGTGTCGCGCTCGCTTTGGCCTTCGCCAGTGAGCCGGCCTTGGTGTTCCTGGATGAGCCAACCACCGGTTTGGATATCGACGCCCAAGACGGCTTTCGCGAGGCCGCGCGCGCCTATGTTGCTCATGGCGGCGCGCTGGTTCTCACATCACATAACTGGGATGAGATTGAGGCGATCTGCGACAGCATCAGTCTGATCGATCAAGGCGAAACGGTCTTGAATACACGTATTGATGACATGCGTGTCCGCGCCAACATCAAGCATCTCAGCTTCGATCTACCTCCGGGCACTGTTCCGCCGGAATGGATGCAGGCCACCCATGACGGACGGCGGTGGCATATGGATGCAGAAGACGCAGACTCCAGCCTGCGCCGGATGATTGCAGACAACTTGCCCTTCCAAAACCTTTCCTTGGAACCATTGCCGCTGGACGTATTGATCAAACACATTCGCAAAGAGGGGTTCACCCAATGACACAACATCTACGCGCCGAATGCGGCCTGATCTTGACCATTCTCTTTCGTCAGCCCGGTTTCTGGGTGCCAACAGTGCTTTTTCCCGCAATGCTCTATGCGTTCTTTGGCGCACAGAGCGGCGGCGGAAGCTGGGCCGCCAACGCGATGGCCTCATTTGCCATCTATGCCGTGCTCGGGGTGGGTTTCTTTCAGTTCGGCGTCAGCGTTGCACAGGATCGGGAGAGTACGTTTGCAACTTGGCAGCGCAGTCTGCCTGGACATTCAGCCAATCGATGGATCGCGCGCATGGTAGCCTCGTTGGTATTTGTAAGCATGGCGGTTTGCTTCGTGATTGCGGTGGCTCTTTTGATGACCGACTTTGTCCTCTCCGCATCAGCCTGGGCGCGACTGGTTTTGGTTTGCCTTCTGGCGACCATTCCGGCGACTGTGATGGGCATTGCACTTGGGTCTGTGGCCTCTGCACGTGCTGCTGTTCCCATTGCCAATCTGATCTTCCTGCCTTTGGCCTATCTGGGCGGATTGTGGGTTCCACCGATGTTCATGCCTGCACCCATTGCAGCGATTTCGGAGTGGACACCAACCCGTGCCATGGGGGAATTGGCCTGGGCTGCGATTAATGACACGGCGTGGAAGCCACAGCAGCTGTTCACCCTGATGGGTTGGACGTTGTTCGCAGCAGCAGTGATCTTTGTTTCGCTAAGATACGCAAATCGCCAGTGAGGCCTTGTGATCGGAAACGGACATTGGGACCGCCGCGGCGAATTGGCGCTTTGCCCGCTCGCTACCAATTCGCGACATGCGTGGCGGCGCTGGCTCAGCTTGTGGACCGCGCTCACCAGTTTCGGCCTCGCGTCCCGAGCAACTGATGCGAGGCGCTCGCCAAAAAATCCTGTTCCACGACAAGCGGCCCAATCCTGGAGTGAAGCTTGCCTATCTCGGCCTCAGATGTGCGGGTTTCCAAACAAGGAGCGTCGCCAGACCCAGCGCCGGAAGTTCTCATAAAAAGATGCAGAGTGTCCGCATGCCGTGCTCCGAAAATCTGAAGTGGTCCCAGAAAAC
>NZ_VCNK01000006.1 GCF_006265095.1 Phaeobacter sp. B1627 | reverse complement strand
ATCGCGGGCCTTGCGGAAGGTCTCGGGCGGTGGGGCCAGGACCGCGATTGCCGTGGCGATCAACGGACCAATGCCCGGCACCGTCATCAGTCGTCGGGCCACGTCGTTCTCTTTGGCCCGGCGGGCGATCTCAGCATTCAGTTTCCCGATCTCCGCATCGAGGGTGGCGAACGTCATGATCAGGACCTTCAAAGTGGCGATGGCATCGGCGGGTATGCCGCTGTCCGGGTCCTCCACGACGGCGATCAGTTTCGATGTGTCGGCCGCCCCCTGTGGCACAATCTGGCCGAACTCGGTCAGATGACCACGCAGGGCGGTAATCGCCTGTGTGCGCTGCCGGATCAGCAACTCCCGGACACGAAAGACCATCGCCGCGCCTTGGGTCTCTTCACTCTTCACGGCCACAAAACGCATGGTCGGGCGCACCGCTGCTTCACAGATAGCCTCAGCATCTGCCGCGTCGTTTTTTTGGCGCTTGACGAAGGGCTTGACGTAAGCAGGTGGGATCGAACGTCATGCCCCAATTTGCCTATCTCGCGCCCCCAGAAGTGAGCGCCGCCGCATGCTTCCATGGCGACGGCCGCTGGCGGAAGAACTCCAACACCTGCGTCCGCCTCAGCGTCTTGCGCAAAACTGCAGGGCCCGCGCCGTCCGCTCCGTGGACCTGAAAAACAGTCTTCGCCAGATCGACGCCGACCGTGATAATTTCGGACATGACCGCTCCCCTTTGTGGATCCTCGTAGACCCACCTTGGCACACAGATGCCGTCGGGGGGCGGTTTCATCATCAGAGCCCACCCTAGGCGCTTGGCGTCTATTGATGCGAGATGGCGCTCCCATTCGGCCAGCGCTTCAAACAGAGTGTTCGAACTTTCTCTGTCGAGGTGCGCCACTTCCTCCGCCCCTATATTGATGGCCCCGATCCGTTTGGAGCCCGGCTTGAGGGGCGCGACAAATCATCCCGCAAGTCGTGACCTGTCGGTCGCAGCGGGCGCCAACCCGTCGTCAAGTCCGGTTTCTATGCGTGCAATGCAATCCGCCCGCAGGCTCCGCTTGATTTGAGAATAAGTGTTTGATGGCAGGGCGGCCAGCTTCCTTGCTTCCTTCAGCGCATATCCATGCAAGTCCTGCAGATCGTCTGCGATGATCTCGATGAATTGGGCATTGCGCGCGGCAATCGGGCCTAGTCTTTGGCCGGTCAGCATCAGCCTGCGCTGCGTATTGGTGTCCAGCACTGCGCGCGCGATTTCCATCAGAGCCATCGGATAGCCGTGTCCCTGCTGCACTTCGATCATCTCAAAGCTGGCACGCGAATGAGACACACGAAGATCACTCGCCAGCACAAAGAACATCCCCGCTCCGGAGCAACGGCCAACCGTGGCGATCACCACCGGTTTCGGGCAGGCATAGAGCGCAAGAAACGCTGAATTCAGCGGCGATTCCATCGCGGCCGGGTCGGAAATCTCCGGATCAAGGCCGACAGAAAAATCCATGAACGGACTGGTCAACAGAATGGAGCGAACCTCCGGATCCTCACTCATCTGTCTGATTTCGCGTTCAAAATCGTTCAGGAACTCGGCCGACAGCCGGTTGTCCGGTGCATGACCAAGTTGCAGTTCAGTTACTCCATCGCCGTGCAGACGGCGGTTGAGCCATTCGTCGCGTTCCATAGTGCCCCCAAGATCCCAACAGATCGGCGCGCGGCTCTGGCTGCGCATCCGTCCTGACCGACTCTGGGAGTTGATCTTTGCCAATGTATTACCAGCGCCCGGAAATCCGTTTTCAATTGTATGGGTTTCCGTGTCTGTCCTGCCTCAGCCTCAGCCTCAGCCCTCGGACTGATCCAATGCGTTCAGCCCGGCCTGTGCAAATTCCGGCACAAGGCGGCCGAGTTTTACCGCGTGCTCCGGGTTCGATGCATTCCCGTCCAGCGCGCGTTTCAGAACGCCTTGCAATATCGCGGCCATGCGAAAGAAACTAAATCCGACATAGGCGCCGAAGTTGTCGATCTGATCTATCCCGCGCCGCTCACAATAGGCGGTGATGAAGGCCTGGTCCGACATCAACCCCTCCGCGTCTCTGTCCACACCCGCCAGCCCTCGGCCTTCGGGCCCGACCGGCATCCGCCATTGCATAATGACCGCCGCAAGATCCGCGAAAGGATGACCGATCGTAGACAACTCCCAATCCAGCACCGCCCTGCAGGTCGTTCCATCCGGCGAAAAAATCATATTGTCGATGCGGTAGTCGCCATGGACCAGCGTCCGCTGGCCGTCATCTTTCGGCAAACTGTTGCCCAAACGCGCGATCAGCATGTCCATTGCCGGAATGTCTTTGATCTCAGAGGCCTTGTACTGTTTGCTCCATCGTCCCAATTGACGCGCAAAATAATCGCCGGGCGGGCCAAAGTCCGCCAAACCCACCGCGTTCACATCAATATCGTGCAGCGCTGCGAGAACCCGGTTCATTTCGTCCATTGGACCGCGACGTGTTGCCACAGGAAGCTCCGGCAGGCGGGGGTCGTCAAAGCTCCGGCCGGGGACATGTGCCATGATGTAAAACTCGGACCCGATCACGCCCTCATTCTGGCACAACAGATGCATCTTTGGCACCGGGACCGATGTGTCCTGCAATGCGGATTGCACGCGGAACTCCCGGTCAACAGCGTGAGCGGATTTCAGGAGATTTCCCAGAGGCTTGCGGCGGAGAACGTATCTATGTGAACCGGCTTTCAACAAAAAAGTCGGATTGGACTGACCGACCGCGAATTTTTCTGCGCTGAGCTGGTCGTCAAAGCCCGGAAGCCGCCCTGCGACATATCTCGCGACGGCGTCCAGATCCAGATCGTTGCTCGCCGTGGCGCTCACGCGCGGAACTCGCGGGACAGGGCCTCTCCGGCCGCGGCGTATTCGCGCGCAATACGGTCCACCAGTTCGGTGGCGGAGCAGATCGATTGTACAGAGCCAATGCCCTGCCCCGATCCCCAGATTTCCTTCCATGCTTTTGGCTTGTCTCGATCACCACCGAAGTTCATCGATGTCGCGTCCGCCGTCGGCAAGTCATCAGGGTCCATCCCGGCATTGCGCACGGACTGCTTTAGGTAGTTCCCCCAAACACCAGTAAACAAGGATGAATATACAATCTCCTCGGCCGATCCATCGACGATCATTTGTTTGTATTCCGGCTGCGCATTCGCCTCATGAGTGGCAATAAAAGGCGAGCCCGCGTAGCCGAAATCGGCGCCCAGGGCCCGCGCCGCGAGCAGGGCTTCGCCGCTTGCAATGGCCCCGGACAGGGCGAGCGGGCCATCAAACCACTGCCGGATTTCCCGGATCAGAGCAAAGGGCGACTGCTGACCGGCATGGCCGCCGGCACCGGCCGCGACCGCAATCAAACCGTCCGCGCCTTTCTCAATCGCCTTTTTGGCGAATGTGTTGTTGATCACGTCGTGCAAGACGACGCCACCACAGGAATACGCGGCGTCATTGACCTCTGGCCGTGCGCCCAGCGAGGTGATCCAGACAGGCACATTCCACCGCGCGCAAATCTCCAGATCACGCTCCAGCCGGGTGTTGGAACGGTGCACAATCTGATTCACGGCATAGGGTGCGGCGGGGCGATCGGGGTTTTCCTGATTGTGGCGGTCCAATTCTTCGGTGATCCGCTTGAGCCAGGCCTCAAGCACGATCGGGTCGCCATCATTTTCCCGTGCGTTCAAGGCGGGAAAGGCCCCAATGATGCCGGCCTTGCACTGAGCAATCACCAGATCGGGGTTTGAAATGATGAACAGCGGTGATCCGATCAAGGGAATACGGAGCCCTTGCAATGCTTTAGGCAGCCTTGAGTCTCGCTCGGTGCGTTCGGTTCCGTCTTTCATTCCAATCTCCTCCGAGAGCGCGCGCAACGTGAATGACAGGGGCTATTCACGCTGAGCTCTCTGTTTCGTTTGCGAAGAGGATCGCACTTCGCCAACAAGGGTACAATGTCGTGCGTCGCATTTGGACTTGACGTCATTTCGGATCCGTCAGGTTCACCAGGACGGTGGGATGCCAAATGATACAGGGAGGGGGCAGAGCTTTTGACTTTCCGGCCATTTGTCTTATTGAAAGCTTTCACGCGTTTCTCACATCTTTTAGTGGCGCTCCCGGGTGTGGTAGTGGCAAGCTCTCAGGAGGTGTCCTGCGCAGTGAAAAATGAATTGCGTCGCGGGGCAGACGCTCGGTGACGACGAAAAGGACAGATGATGAAGAGCGTATTGATCCTCAACGGTCCCAATCTCAACCTGCTTGGCACGCGCCAGCCGGAAGTGTACGGCTCAGAGACCTTGGCGATGGTTGAGGAGCGGTGCCGCAGCCATGGCGAGACGCTGGGCCTCGCGGTGACCTGCGTTCAATCCAATCACGAAGGCGTCCTTCTGGACCAGATCCATGCCGCGAAAGGCAGGCACCACGGAATTGTGCTCAACGCGGGGGCCTACACGCACACGTCTGTTGCGCTGATGGACGCGATCTATTCAGTTGAGATCCCGACGGTTGAAGTTCACCTGTCAAACATCCATTCTCGCGAGAGTTTTCGCCATACATCCTATATCTCCCGGGCGGCTATTGGGCAAATTTGCGGATTTGGCTCCTTTGGTTACCTGATGGCACTGGAGGCTCTGAAGCAGAGATTCTCGGGCAGTGAACCTGAATGAAGCTGTCCGATTACCTCCATCTGCTGACCCAGTTCAAGACGATCGAAGAGCTGTGGCATGCCCATGTATCACAGATGGGACGGTTCGGATTTGACCGGTTGCTGTATGGCTACACGCTGTTCAAAACCGCCACATCACTGGGGGATCCCGACGATTTTGTCATCCTGAGCAACCATGATCCGGAATATCTGGACGGGTTTCTTTCGCGGGGGTTGTACTCAAATGCGCCAATGCTGAAGTGGGCTCTGGAGAACGAAGGATATGCAAGCTGGCGCATTGCTCAGGACATGGCAGCGCAAGGCCTGTTTGATGCCAAAACCCGAGAAGTTTATGATTTCAATCAACGTATGGGTGTTCTTGCCGGGTATACGATCAGCTTCAACTCGGGCACCCAGCGGTTCAAGGGGGCCATCGCCCTCACTGCGCGCCAGGATCTAAGCCAGAATGATATCGACGAGATCTGGGCGGAACATGGCGCTGACATTGTGCTGATGAACAACGTTGCCCACCTCAAGATCCTCACCCTGCCCTACAGTGCGCCCAACCGGGGTCTGACGAAGCGTCAACGCGAGGTTCTCCAATGGGTTGGCGACGGGAAGACCACACAGGACATCGCTCTTTTGATGGGTTTGACGACCGCCACGATTGAAAAGCACCTGCGGTTGGCGCGGGAAACATTGTCGGTTGAGACCACCGCCCAAGCGATATTGAAGGCGGCCCTGCACAATCAAATGTACACCATCGAAAGCTGACCCTGTGTAGGGACAGCGCGCCATCATTATGACGCTGCGGATAAGTATTCATTAAGAAAACGTTAAGAAATGCCGCGCGAAGGTATGGAAATCAGGACTTTTATTGCGAGCGTAAAATGGCCATAATTGAAATGTTCCGTGAGTGGTGGCTTAGCCTGGGGACTATGGGGAATGAACCTTGGGATTGCAGGGCTCTCTGACCTTTTCGATCGTCGGCGTGTATTTTTCCACGCCGACGATCGTAGCCGCTAACTTCCCTTCAGTCCGACACTGAAATCTGACCTCGATGCGCGCGATCGTATCGCGGACGATGGTCTAGCTACGGCCATTCCGTCGCGTGATTGTCAAATCGAAAGCTGAACGAAAAATCCCGGCGCAGAGAGCTGGCCGGGATCAAGTTTTTCAGATGTCACGTGGGCGATCTGCCCTGACTTAGCCCTGAACGGCTTTTGCAACTTCCGCCGCGAAGTCTTCTTTTTCGACTTCGATGCCTTCACCAACTTCGACGCGTACGAAACCGGTGATGGTTGCGCCTGCTTCTTTTGCCGCAGCTTCGACCGTCAGATCGGGGTTCACCACGAATTGCTGGTTCAGCAGGGTGGATTCGGCCACGAATTTCTTCATACGACCGTCGATCATCTTCTCGATGACCTGCTCGGGCTTGCCGGATTCGCGCGCGATATCCATCTGCACCTGACGCTCTTTTTCAACCAGGGCCGGGTCCATGTCCGCTTCGGACAGGGCGGCAGGGTTCACAGCTGCGATATGCATCGCGACCTGCTTGCCGATGGTTTCGGTGCCGCCGCTCAGCGCAACCAGAACACCGATTTTGCCCATGCCCTCTGCGGCTGCATTGTGCACATAGGAGACGACAGTTTCACCTTCGAGCTGAACCATCCGGCGCAGGGTCATGTTCTCGCCGATGGTGGCGATTTTGTCCGTCAGCGTATCAGCAACGGATTTACCGCCCAGATCGGCAGCGGCCAGCGCTTCGATCGAATCCACACCCAGAGCTGCCTTTGCGATGCTGCCAACCATGGACTGGAAATCAGCGTTTTTTCCAACAAAGTCAGTTTCGGAGTTCACTTCAACCGCAACACCTTTTCCGCCCTCGACGACAACGGCCACCAGGCCCTCTGCAGCGGTACGGCCGGATTTCTTGGCGGCTTTGGCCAGGCCTTTGGTGCGCAGCCAATCCACGGAAGCGTCCATGTCGCCGCCGTTTTCGGTCAGTGCTTTCTTCGCGTCCATCATGCCTGCGCCGGTCATTTCGCGCAGTTCTTTTACCATTGCTGCAGTGATTGCCATCTTAGGCTCTCCTCAAGTCAAATGCGGTTTGGGGCAGGTCTAACCTGCCCCACATGTCAAATCTATGACACGCTGTCGGTTCAGGCCTCGGCTTGTTCAGCGACGGCTTCTTCGACGGGTGCCTCTTCCAATGCACCAAGATCAACGCCGGCTGCGCCCATCTGAGCGGTCATGCCGTCGAGAGCGGCACGGGCCACCAGGTCGCAATAGAGCGAGATCGCACGGGCCGCGTCATCGTTGCCTGGGATGATGTAGTCTACACCATCGGGCGAGCAGTTGGTGTCAACAATCGCAACAACCGGGATGCCGAGCTTGTTGGCTTCGGCGATGGCGAGAGCTTCTTTTTTGACGTCGATGACGAAGAGAAGATCAGGAACGCCGCCCATGTCGCGGATGCCGCCGAGAGAGGCCTGAAGCTTCTCCTGGTCACGCTCCATGCCGAGGCGCTCTTTCTTGGTCAGGCCTTCGGCGCCCGCAACCATACGCTCGTCGATTTCCTTCAGGCGGTTGATCGACTGGGAAACGGTTTTCCAGTTGGTCAGCGTGCCGCCGAGCCAGCGGTGGTTCATGTAGTATTGCGCGGATTTCTCTGCAGCTTCGGCGATCGGGCCTGCGGCCTGACGCTTGGTGCCGACGAACAGAACCCGGCCACCCTTGGCGACAGTGTCACGGATTGCGGTCAGCGCCTGATCCAGCATCGGAACAGTCTGCGTCAGATCCATGATGTGGATGCCGTTGCGCGCGCCGTAGATGAAGGGACCCATGCGCGGGTTCCAGCGCTGCGTCTGGTGACCAAAGTGAACGCCAGCTTCGAGCAACTGACGCATGGAGAACTCGGGAAGAGCCATGCTATTCTTTCCTTTCCGGTTTTATCCTCGGCGGGGGTTCAGAAGCGGATGCTTCCAACCGGCGGTCTGTGCGGGATGTCTCCCCGGATCAGGCCAAACCCCGCCTGCGGGTTTGATGGCGCGCGTATAAGTCAGGTTTTGTCGCGGCGCAAGGGCAAAAGCACGCCTAGTGTTGCGCAGGGGCCTGCGCCTGCAGACGCGCGTGACCGGAGCGAACGATATCCTCACAGGCCGCGGCCAGTTCCTTGCGCGTTGCATAGGTGCGCACAGGCACCGGCGGGTGATAGATCAGCCGGACCGAGCCTTGTGGATATGCGGCCAGAATCTGCAGAAAATGCGGCGCGAAATCCATGTCTCCCCACCAGCCATAAAACCGCACATCGGCCCCGGCGGGGGCCGTAAACACCACAGAGACCGGCTGCACATAGAGATCCTGACGCAAATCGGGATCAAAGAGCGACGCAAAGAGTGTTGTTTTGAATGGCAAAACCTGCTGCCCGTCGGTCGAGGTCCCTTCCGGAAAGAACAACAGCTTGTGCCCGGCCTTCAGCCGGTTCTCGAACAGGGTTTTCTGGGTGCCGGCTTTGCGTCTGTCACGCTCGATAAAGACCGTGCCCGTGGCGCGCGCCAGCCAACCGATACCGGGCCAGGATGCGACTTCGGACTTTGATACGAAATAAATCCGTTTGCGGGCGTTGAGCGCAAAAATATCGAGCCAGGATGTATGGTTGGCCACCACGATGCCGGGCTCGCGCATGCAGTCGCCCTCGGCCTCAAACCGGATCCCAAGCACCCGAAACGCATTGCGGCAGACCACCATGGTGAGGAAGGGCGTCACCGGCCGGTTCACGCCGCATAGCGGGGCTTCGACCAACCGGAGCAGCAGCAACAGCGCCAGGCCTCCGAACACCAGCACTGCCAGCAGCAGGCCGCGCAGCGTCGCCCGGACCCAGCCGAGCGCTGAAATCCTCAGGGGTTCGGCGGGGGTGTCACTGTCCCAGCTGGCGTTCATTCAGTCCCGCGTCCCTGCGTATACAGGCGGCTTTGGCGCATGTTCATGCGCTCGGTGTCGAGGATCAGACAGACATCGGTGGTGTTGAAGGCGTGGTCGATATAGGCTCCGTCGCCGACAAAACCGCCCAGCCGGAGGTAGGCCTTGATCAGCGAAGGCACTTTCAACATGGCACGGCGGCGATTGATGTCCGCCTCAGCCACAAGATCCATCGGCTGATATATCTTTGATTTCACGCGCAGATCTGTCGGCGCGAGATGGCTGTGGTGCAGCACGGCCAGCGGCTCCATCAGGGCCTTGATATCGGTGCCATGGAATGACGCGACGCCGAACAGGACCTCGATTTCGTGCTTGGCGACGTAGGCCGCCAAACCGTTCCACAAATAAAACATCGCCATGCCGCCGCGATAGTCCCGGTGCAGGCAGGATCGGCCAAGCTCCAGTAGTTTTCGCCCGGACCGGCGCAGAGGAGAGAGGTCATATTCGTCTTCGGAGTAGAACTGGCCCAGTTTGTCAGCCTGATCCCCGCGCAACAGGCGATAGACGCCGATCACCTCCCCCGTCGCGTTGTCATAGACCAGCATATGGTCGAAGAACGGATCAAACCTGTCCTGTTCCAGCCCGGCGTCATGATCGACCATCTCGCCCCCGCCGCCAAGCTCGCGCACGAAAACCTCGTACCTAAGCGCTTGCGCAGCCTTCAGGTCGTCTTCTGTCTCGGCAATCTTTACGGAAAACTGCGACGCGCCGTCGTGCATGATACTGCTCAATCCATGGTCTGTGTCCGGCAGATACCCCATTGGCGCATTCACGCGCAAGATATATGCTGACTTGCTCCCGGTGCGTTAACGTTTCATAAACCGTTTTTAAGGATCAAAGACAGGAACCAGTGCAACGCGCGTGCCGTCAAAAACGACTTTGCCTTGTTCGGGGAAATTGACCGTGATTTTCTCGCCGATGTTTGATTGCACCTGTCCCAGGCCCCAATCCGGGTGATCGGGATGGCGCACAAACATGCCAGGTGCCAGAATTGCATTGAGGTCGTTCATAAGTGGATGGCCCGTTTTGGAGGAATGTTATGAGTGTAGATAGCGCCAATCTGGCCGCGTTGGTAGGCTCCCGGATTTGCCATGACCTGATCAGCCCCGTTGGGGCCATCAACAACGGTCTTGAGCTTCTTGGCATGTCCAATTCGCTCGACGGGCCCGAGTTGGAGCTGATTTCAGACAGCGTCAACAATGCCAACGCCCGTATCCGTTTTTTCCGGATCGCGTTCGGCGCCGCCGGTGAACAGGATCTGGGCCGTGCTGAAATCATCAGCGTACTTGGCGATGTCAGCAAAGGGGGCCGTATCAAATACAACTGGTCCTCGCACGAGTCTGCCGCCCGGCGCGACGTTCGTATGAGCTTTCTGGCGGGCCTGTGCGTCGAAAGCGCCCTGCCCTATGGCGGCGCCATCCAGATCCTGCGCAGCAGCGACAGCTGGACCGTTGTCGGCGAAGGGCGCAAGGTCAATGTGGACGAAACTTTGTGGACGGGTCTGACCGAAGGCGACCAAAAAGCCGATATCACACCTGCGCTGGTGCAGTTTGCCCTGCTGGCCGAAGCGGCGAAACAGGCGAGCCGCAGCCTGACCTTTGACCAAAGCCTCGAAAAGGTCTCGATCAGCTTCTGAGCGCAGGCCGATCCAGGAGATCTCAGTTTGGGAAACGCCGCTGTTCTGCAGCGGTGTTTTTATTCTGGCGCCCGCGCTAGGGTCTGACGGTTCCGTTCCCCCGCACAAGATATTTGAAACTCGTGAGCTGGGTGGCGCCGACGGGTCCGCGCGCATGCATCTTGCCGGTGGCAATTCCGATCTCGGCCCCCATCCCGAATTCGCCGCCATCGGCGAACTGGGTCGAGGCATTGTGCATCAGCACAGCGCTGTCCAGCTCAGCAAAGAATTTGGCGACTGCCGCGTCGTCTTCGGTGAGAATGCAATCGGTATGGGCGGAATGAAAGGTCTGGATGTGGCGGATCGCATCGTCGATGCTGGCCACCTTCTTGGCCGCGATGATCGCATCGAGGTATTCTTTTCCCCAATCCTCCGCCGTCGCGGCGACCATGCCTTCTGGCCCCGGCAACCCCGGCTCCGCATGAATTACGACACCGCTTTTGGCCAGCAACTCCAGCACATCGCGCCCGATGGTGTCTGCAATATCCTGGTGGATCAGAAGGCACTCGGCCGCGCCGCAGACACCCGTGCGCCGGGTTTTGGCATTCAGCACCACATCAATCGCCTTTTGGGGATCTGCCGCCTTGTCGATGTAGATGTGCACGATCCCTTCGAGGTGCGCAAAAACCGGCACCCGCGCTTCGCGCTGGACCAGCCCCACCAGCCCCTTGCCGCCGCGGGGTACGATCACATCCACATAGTTTGTCATCGCCAGCAATTCCTGCACCGCGGCACGGTCCCGGGTCGGCACCAGCTGCACCGCATCCTCCGGCAGACCTGCGGCCCGCAGCCCCTCCACCAGACAGGCGTGGATGGCCTGCGCGGAATGCAGGCTCTCGGACCCGCCGCGCAGGATGACTGCATTGCCGGATTTCAGGCACAGCGCACCGGCATCGGCGGTGACGTTCGGGCGGCTCTCATAGATCACGCCGATCACACCCAGCGGCGTGCGAACGCGCTGGATCCGTATTCCCGAAGGCTGCGTCCAATCGTCCAGCACGGCGCCGACCGGATCGCCCTGTGCCGCAACAGCCCGAAGCCCGTCAACGATGCCCTGTATTCGGGCCTCATCCAGCATCAGCCGGTCCATCATCGCGGGCGAGAGACCTTTTTCGCGACCAAAGGAGAGGTCCTGCGCATTGGCTTCTATAATAGCATCCCGCCGCGCCCAGACCGTGTCGGCCGCCGTATTGAGGGCCTTTTCTTTGCATTCTGCACTGGCCGTGGCGAGCTTTTGCGCAGCTGCCTTTGCACGTTTGCCGATATCGGCCATCAATGCAGGAATATTTTCCAGATCTTTCATATCACTTGCCCTTATTTGTCCCTTTGGGGGATCAGGTCTCCTGGCGAACGGGCCAGTGGGGGACCTTTGCGAGGTTCACAATGACAGGATCACAATGCCATGTCATCCCGGTGGATCAGCGCCGCGCGTCCGGAATAGCCGAGGATCGCCTCAATCTCGTCGGAGCGATGGCCCTGGATGGCCCTGGCTTCTTCTGCGGTGTACCGGCTGAGGCCCTGACCGAGTTTACGCCCGCCCGGGCCCAGGATGGCCAGCGGATCACCGCGGCCAAAATCACCCTCCACGTGACGTACCCCTGCGGGCAAAAGACTGTTTCCTGTCATCAGCGCCTGTGCCGCGCCTTTGTCCACGGTGAGAACTCCACGGGTTTTCATCGCAGCGATCCACCGCTTGCGGGCCGCTTGCGGATCGCCAAGGGCGGCAAACCAGGTTGAAGGTGCGCCCGCGTCCAGCGCCCGCAGCGGCGACACCACGGACCCTTCGGTGATCGCCATGGCACAGCCTGCAGCCGTCGCCATCTTGGCCGCCAGCAATTTTGTGATCATGCCGCCCTTGGACAGGCCCGAGACCCCGTCCCCTGCCATGGCTTCGATTTCGGGCGTGATGGTCGTGATCCGGTCAAATCGTATGGCGGCAGGGTCAAGCGCGGGATTGGCGCTGTAGAATCCATCCACATCGGACAGCAGCACCAGCACGTCTGCCCCCACCGTCACGGCGACCTGGGCCGCCAGGCGATCATTGTCACCATAGCGGATTTCATCGGTGGCAATGGTGTCGTTTTCATTCACGATCGGAACCGCGCCAAGGCCGATCAGCGTCTCCAGCGTGGCGCGGGAATTCAGGTAGCGTCGGCGGTTCTCGCTATCCTCCAGCGTCACCAGCACCTGCGCCGTCGTGATACCATGCGGAGCCAGAGCCTCCTCATAGGCGCGGGCAAGACGGATCTGGCCCACGGCGGCGGCGGCCTGAGACTGTTCGAGCGGCAAGTCGGTCCGGGGCAGCCCCAAAGCCCCGCGCCCCAGCGCGATGGACCCCGAAGACACAAGAATGACGTCCTTGCCCTGCGCCTTGAGCCAGGCCACATCCGCAGCCAATGAGACCAGCCAGTCCTGCCGCAAAGCCCCGGTCTGCCTGTCAACCAGCAAGGCCGAGCCGATCTTAACGACGATCCGGCTGGCGGCACTCAGGGTTGCCAAGGAGTGTCCTCCTCCTCGGAGGCTTCGGCCTGTTTGATCCGCAGACGATCATCGTCGATCTGGGAGCGTACCGCCCGCAGAACCGTATCCAGACCTTCCCGGCTGACGCTCGACATCATCAGGACCGGTGCGCCCACTTCCGCCTCAAGCGCGGCGCGGGCCTCTGCCCGTTCCTCGTCATCGAGCGCGTCGATCTTGTTCAACGCGGTGACCCGGGGTTTCTCTGCCAAGGCACCACCATAGGCCTCAAGTTCATTGATGATGGTGCGGTAATCCGCGGCAACCGTCTCTGACGTGCCATCGACCAGATGCAGCAGAACCGCACAGCGTTCGACATGGCCGAGAAAACGATCGCCGATGCCGCGCCCTTCGTGTGCGCCTTCGATCAGACCGGGAATGTCGGCCATGACAAATTCCGTATTGTCGATCCCGACCACCCCGAGATTTGGGTGCAAGGTGGTAAAGGGATAGTCGGCAATCTTGGGGCGCGCATTCGAGGTCGACGACAGGAAGGTCGATTTTCCGGCATTCGGCAGGCCCAGCAGACCCGCATCCGCAATCAGTTTCAGCCGGAGCCAGATGGTGCGCTCGACGCAGTCCTGACCGGAGTTTGCCCGACGTGGGGCCTGGTTGGTGGCGGATTTGAAATGGAGGTTCCCGAACCCCCCGTTGCCGCCCTTGGCAAGCAGGACCCTCTCGCCGACAACCGTGAGGTCGGCCAGCACGGTTTCTTCATCCTCATCAAGGATTTCGGTCCCTACGGGCACCCGCAAAATGATGTCGTCGCCGTCCTTGCCGGTGCGCTGGCGCCCCATTCCGGATTGACCGTTCTTGGCGAAAAAATGCTGCTGATAGCGAAAGTCGATCAGCGTGTTCAGGCCGTCGACGACCTCCGCCCAGACCGAACCGCCCTTGCCGCCGTCACCGCCGTCGGGGCCGCCGTATTCGATGTATTTTTCGCGCCGAAAGCTGACGCACCCGTTCCCGCCGGCGCCGGAGCGAATATAGACCTTTGCCAGATCGAGAAATTTCATGAGTAAGCCTCAGGGTTAACACTTGGTCGCCAATACTTGAATTCAGGGGATGGCTCAACCCTTGGATCGCTGGCCGCAGTGACCATCCGACCAGCACAATCGCAGGCCCGCCCGATTGCGCGCCCGCGGGTACATTTCGTGTCTGCTGTCCTGCCTACAGTTTGCGGCTATAGGTCCATGTCGGGACATTCGCGTTGCGCGCAACAGAGTAGCTTTCGGCGTCGCCGAGGTATTCAAACCCGCAATGGGCCAGCACCCGGGCCGAGGCCGGATTGTCCTGGAAAACGCTCGCAAACATCGTCGCATCCCTGAGGGGGTTTGCCTCGACCAGAAGGCTCACCGCCATGGATGCCAGGCCTGTGTTCCAGAACGGCGGCGCGACCCAATAGCCGACTTCGGACTGGTTGCGATCCATCGATTTCAGCGAGATGACGCCCATGAGTTCGGAGTTTCCGTCCTTGGTGCCATCCATTGCCCAGATGAACTCGCCCTGCTCGGCGGACATGCCACGGGTCACATAGGCCTCGGCAGCGCCGGGGGGGTACGGGTGCGGGATCGGTGCTGTCATCTTGGCGACGCGGACATCTCCGGCATAGTGTTCAATCAACCCGGTGTCCGACAGCCGCAGAGGCCGCAGGTCAAAGCGATCTGTTTCAATGGTGGCCTGTTGATCCAATTGATCCAAAACCATAATCTCGCTCCTCCTCAGAAACATGTCATTGGCAGTGCCGGGAAACTCTCCTCCCCCCGACGTGCCGAACAGATGGGAAGCCTGCGCAGGGGAAACAAGTCGCGCGGCGGCGCGCGGACCCTCCCCCGGGCCGCCTCATGTGACTCATTCAAAATGACCCATCCAAAACGAAAAGGGGACCGGTCGTATAACCGATCCCCCTGAAGATTTTACTACCCTTTGGGTTCCGGTTTACTCAGCGGCCTCCGCCGCCGGGAGGACCGAAATAAAGGTGCGGCCCTTGAGGCCTTTGTGGAAGGTCACGTTGCCATTGGCAGTTGCAAAGATCGTGTGATCCTTGCCGATACCAACGCCTTCACCCGGCCAGAACTTGGTGCCGCGCTGACGTACGATGATGTTGCCTGAGATGGCGGACTGGCCACCATACAGCTTCACGCCAAGACGGCGACCTGCGGAGTCGCGACCGTTACGGGACGAACCGCCTGCTTTTTTATGTGCCATTCTTGTCTCTCCTTAGCCTTGAGCCAGCTCTTTGGCCTGCTCAACCCACTCGGGTTTGATCTTGACGGCCTCGATACCAGCAATGTCGTCTTCGGACAAGGCTGCGATCTGAGCGAAGGTGGTCAGGCCAGCGGCCTCCAGCTTTTTGGCGGCGGCAGGGCCAACACCGGTCAGCTGGGTCAGATCGTCGGAACCGGTCGCAGCAGGTGCAGCTTTCGCAGCGGCCGCTTTTTTCGGAGCAGCAGCCGGAGCCGCCTCGCCCTTGCCGGTCGCCAGTTTCACGCCGGAGGCATCCGCGCCCGAAGCCAGGATATCAGTGATCCGGACCAGGGTCAGCTTCTGACGGTGACCGACAGTACGCTTGGAGGAGTGCTTACGGCGACGTTTGACGAAGTTGATGACCTTGTCACCTTTGACCTGATCGATCACTTCGGCCTGAACTGCTGCGCCGGACACGAAAGGCGCGCCCACGACGGGTGCGTCACCGCCGAGCATCAGAACGTCATTGAATTGGATGGTTTCGCCAGCGTCAGCAACAAGTTTCTCAACACGGAGCACATCGCCCGCCTGAACTTTATACTGCTTGCCGCCAGTCTTGAGGACTGCGAACATATTCAGTCTTTCCTTTTCTAACCGCGTCCTTCGGTCCCCCGGTCGGGGCGTTTGCGACGGGGGTTGACCCCTGTCACCTGGAACAGCGCGCCCCGATGTCGGGACGGTATGACAAAATTACCCCGGCGCGGGGATTCCGGGCCGGGATGCGCGCTTTTGCCGCCCATGCCCCCATATGTCAACCCGTTTTGACAGCGCCCGGGCGAAAATCCTGCAATGACGCTAAATCAGAGATCCTGCACAGGCTGCAAGTCGCGCATCCGATGTGCCAGCTCTTCGAAACGGTTTGCCTGTATCTCGAACTGCACGGCATTCAAAAGCTCATAGACCTCCCTCATCAACGGGTGCTTCAACGCGGCCACATAGGCCCGCATATCCTGTTCAGAGAACCCCTGATAGGTGACGGCAGAATGGGCAAGGTTGGAGGCTGCCATTGCACGATGCATTTCGGCCTCCTGCTCTTTCATCAGGGCCCGCAACCCTTCTATATCGATTTGCAATTCGATAATTCCGGCTGCGCTGGCCGCCATCAGGAAGCGGACCTGGATTTCCTGAACCGCACGCACGGCTCCGTCCGTGCCGCCGATGGCCCGGTTCATGTCCTGGAAGATGCCAATTTTCGGATCGTCCCGCGCGGCCATTTGCGCGATCAGGCGGTCCCCTTCGGCGCGGTCAGAGCCGCCGTCCCCCAGTTGCGCGGCGTTTTCGACCTCGACCAGCCGTTGTCCCAGGTCGGAGGCATAAAACTCCGCCGCATGAAACAGCGCTTCGCTCGAAAGCGTCTGCTGCAGAATATCCAGCGCCATGTCATGCATTATTTCGGGGTCAAAAACATCCTCGGCCAGCCGCTCCCACTCCAGACCAAAGTCCCCCGCCTCCACGCCCAGCATCTGCGGCGCTTCACCTGCGGATTGCGCGATGCTCTGAAGGGCGACATCAAACCCTGTAACTTTCAGAAAGGCCTCGATCTGAGCCGGTTCTGCGGCGGGCGTCTTTGTGGGCATCAGAAGTAACAGGCACGTCACAAGAGCCACAGCGCCACGCAGAAGCAGGGCGGTGAAAAGGGCGGGGCGAATGATCGCGTCGGAGGTCAAGCTCATGCAGCAATTGTAGGATTGAAACAGTGTCGCGCAAACAGAAATTCGATTTTCTTGAACGGGTTGTGAAATCGCCCCTTGCACAGGCCCGAAATCGCCTTTAAACGCCCTCTCACCCCCCGCGGAGAGGTGCCGGAGTGGTCGAACGGGGCGGTCTCGAAAACCGTTGTTCCTTCACGGGAACCCAGGGTTCGAATCCCTGTCTCTCCGCCACATATCATTGAAATAATAAAATAAAATCCCAGGCGGGGATTTGGATTGTCGATCTAGTAGCAATTTTTGCGCGGTGGTTTCAGTCTACCCACATGGGTTCGGGCCGCTATGATCGTGAAAAACGTGATTGGGGCAAACATCGCAACACGCGACGAACTCTATGCAAAATTCGGCATAACCGCCGAAGCGGCACAGCTTTTCGAAACTGAATTTGGAACGTTTGTACTTTCGGTGACTGCGATTGAAAACGGGTGGCATGTCACGCCCGAGCCCGCGAACGCCCGAAAAGCACTTGACCAAATCGAAGCGCATACGCTTGGGCGGTTGCTCGGGGTTCTCAAAGGCAAAGTTGCGTTCGATGAACATCTAGCGGAACGGTTCGCTTCGGCCCTGAAGGCGCGGAACCGCCTAAACCACGGCTTTTATGAACGGCACAACATCGCGATACAGTCCGACGAAGGCCGCGACATTATGGTTGCCGACTTGGAAGAACTTCACGAAGACCTTTTACAGGTTTGGCGCATCGCTTCGGGCCTAACTGCGGCAATGGCCGAACTTGTGATGCAGCTTCAAAGCGAGAAGCCCACCGAATAAATATGCTCAGGCGCTTTGCTGCGATCGGGGCCGTCGCTCCCTAGTGGCCATTGGAAGGTCGTAAGAACAGGATTCTGGGATTCCCACTATCAAGCGGTCGGCGCCCGCGGAAACAGCCGCGTGGCGCTGGGTTTCCCCTTCCGCGACCCGACGAACCACCCGACAGGCTGGAAAACCGCATAGCGGGTCGGAAATCGCGACCTCTGACAGCCGAATGGGTTGGACCGCAGCGGTTGCGCTTCAGCTGACACGAGCGGCGCTGCGGGCACGTCTTGGGTGACCAGCAAGGGCAGCCCGCCCAATGCGACCGCCGCAGGCAGGGCAGGCGCAGGGTCGTCCAAACCACAGCGTTGAGCGAAAGCTGGCCAGTAAACAGTGCTTTCCGTGGTCTGAAAGACCGTCAAAAGCCATGCGATAGCCACTGGATAGCCACGGGTGGGAGCGTCAGGAAATGCCGTGGCACTGCGCAGGTCAGGGTCACGACCGGGGCCTGCTCCGCGCGCACGGCACGCGCTTTCAGACGGCGAGAAAGCCGCCGTCGACTGGCAGAACTGCGCCTGTGACCATGCTCGCATCCTCAGACAGAAGCATTGCAATGCTTCTTGCGACCTCCTCAGCCTCGGCAAAGCGATTGACAGGGTGGCGGACCATCATTGGTTGGGATTTTACCGGGTCAGACCATGCTGCGACAGCCAGCTCGGTCAGGGTGATGGTCGGAGCCACGCAGTTCACCCGAATACCATGTGCCCCGAACTCTCTGGCCATAACGCGACTTGCACCTTCGAGTCCTGCTTTCGAGGCGGCATAGCAGAGATGATCGGCAAAGCCCCGATGACCGGCGATGGAGGTGATGTTGACGATGCTGCCGCCACCGCCTGCGGCAATACGACCGCGCCCGAATTCCTGACAGGCGATCAGGGCCGCCCGCAGGTTGATGTCCATCACGCGGTCATAACCTGCCTCCGTCATGTCCAGGGTGCTCTCGAGCACATTTGTGCCCGCGGAGTTGACGAGGAAATCCGCAGGTCCGGCCTTGGCCATGGCGGCACGGGTTGCATCCGGATCGCTCAGATCGGCCTGGATAGAGATGCTGCCGATGTCGTCGCAGAGGCTGTCGAGGTCGGCCTGGGTGCGGCTGATCGCAATGACCTTTGCCCCACGTGCCGCCATGAGGAGTGCACTGGCGCGACCAATGCCTTTGCCTGCCCCAGTGATGATGACGGTCTTTCCGGAGAATTGCATGTCATGTGTCCTTTGTGTTTTTGCCCAGGTGCAGGCGGCTTACTCGGGGAGGGACGCCATTGCGGCGCGGGTTTCACGGGCGAGGCGTTGAAGAGAGACAAACGCGTCATAGCGCGCGGCATGGCGCATTGCGGTGGCGCCGCCCGACGGCATACAGCGCGTGGCGACTCGGGACATGGTCGCCATTGCGTTGGGAAGATCGGGATAGCTGCCGGCGGCAACGGCGCCCAGCATTGCCGAGCCAAGAAGAACGGGCTCGGTGCATTCGGTGATTTCGATTTCGCGCCCAGTGGCATCGGCAAGGATCGCACGGGTCAGAGGGTGCGCCCCTGCCCCGCCGGACACGGAAATCGTCCGCGTGGGCGCGCCATTTGCATCCTGAGCTTCGAGGATTTGGCGCAGACCATAGCCCAACCCACAGATACCCGCCACATAGAGCGAGACGAGACTGTCGACGCCCTGTTCGATACCCTGCCCGACGATGACGGCCCGGGCGTCCGGATCGGCAAAGGGCGCGCGGTTGCCAAGGAATTCAGGCACAATATGGAGAGGATCGGCCAGGCGCACGGCCCCCGCCGCATCGCCGCCGAGTTCCAGCGCGCGATCCGCGAGCCAGGAGACGAGCCCCTTGCCCGCGGCGCGGGCCAGCACGCGGGCTTCGGCAGTTGCGGGATGGAGCGTGACAAGATGGGCAATGGCGGCCCCTGCTGCGCTTTGCCCCCCTTCGTTGAGCCACATGCCCGGCACCATGGCTGAATAATACGGTCCCCAGACACCCGGAACAAAGGCCGGCTCGTGGGTCGTGGTCATGGTGCAGGACGAGGTGCCGAAGACATAGCCGAGACAGGCATCGGCCGTGCCCACCCCGCCCTGTGCGGCGACCGTTCCGATCCCACCGGCATGCGCGTCGATGAGGCCCGCAGCAACCGCTGTTCCGGGGAGCAGTCCCACCCTTTGTGCTGCCGCTTCGGTCAGCCCCGCTCCGATCGACGTGCCGGGATGCACGACGCGCGTCCCGATGCGGGCAAAGCCGTCATCCGCCAGATCGCCAAGCCCGATTGCCCGGAAATACTCCGGATCGAACCGGTCTTCATGGGCCAGGTAGGTCCATTTGCAGGTCAGCGTGCAGGACGAGCGATCCAGCCTCCCCGTGGCCTTCCACGTCAGGAAATCAGTGAGATCAAAAAACTGCGCGGCTTTGGCGTAGACCTCGGGGCGGTTTTCCTTGAGCCACAGAAGCTTCGGCGTTTCCATTTCAGGGGAAATGCGTCCGCCGACGTATTTCAGAACATCGTGATTGCCCGCATTGATGCGACCGGCCTGCTCGGTGGCGCGGTGATCCATCCAGACGATGATATCGCGCTCTGGCGCGTCGGCGTCACCAACCGGCAAGCCACCGTCCGGCCCCATCACCACAAGCGAACAGGTGGCATCAAAACCGATGCCTTTGATCTCGGCGGGATCGACAGCGGAGGCTGTCACCGCCTCCTGCACCGCCCGGGTGACGGAGCTCCAGACCTGCCCGGAGCTTTGTTCGACCCGTCCCCTATCATCACGGAAACTGTCAATATCGCGTTTTGCGGTCGCAATGAGTGTACCGACAGCGTCAAACACGCCGGCACGGGCCGATCCGGTTCCCACATCCACACCAATGAAAAACTCCGTCATCCGGGCCTCCTCCCCAAGGGTCTCACCACTGGGGGCTCACTACAGGGGTCTCAAATATCATTCACAGCGGCCCCCAAGTGAGAGGACGCTGCAAAACTCACATCCGGGCAAAGGCGCTCGGCATTATGATGACGTCCCGCACGGTCACGCCACGCTTTCGGGTGAGCATGAATTCGAGCGCCTCAGCGACCTCTTCGGGATCCATCAGAGCGCCCTCTTCCCGGGCTTTGCGAAGGTTTTCTTCGGGCCAGTCAGCCAGCAGCGCAGAGATGACGGGACCGGGGGAGACCTGAGCCACCTTGACCCCATAGGGGATCATCTGGCGGCGGATGCCCTGCATGAAACTGGTGATCGCCCATTTGGAGGCAGAATATACCGGTTCCCACTCCGCCGGAAAATGACCCGCTATGGAGTTGGTCACGATGATGTCTCCGGTCTTGCGCTCCATCATATGCGGCAATACCGCGTTCACGTTCTTCATCACTGCATTGATGTTGAGGTTCAGCATGCGGTCGATGGATGCCGGATCGGTTTCCCAGAAATCGCCGCCGATATAGGCCCCTGCATTGCAGTAGAGGATGTCAATCTGTCCGGTCTTTGCGAGGATATCGGGCACCATTGCGCTGCAGCTCCCGGCATCGAGCAGATCGGTCACCTGGGCCACGGCCTTTTCGCCGAACTTCGCCACCAGCCCGGCAAGAGCTTCGGCGTTGCGGTCTACCATGACCACGGTGCACCCCTTGTCCAGCAGCATCTCGACGGCCGCAAGACCGATGCCGGAGGCGGCGCCCGTGACGACGGCGACCTTGCCCTTCAGCGTTTCAGACATGTGCTATTTCTCCTGTGGTGGTCCTTGAAAAAGAGAGTGGTGGGGAGACGGACGCAGCTATCCGCGACCGCCCGCCCGGATTACCATTCGCGGCCGATATAGATGGCGAGCAGGATGATGAGCCCCTTGATGACGTCCTGCATGTAGGGGTTAATTCCCATCAGGTTCAGCCCGTTGTTGAGGATGCCGAGAAGGATCGCGCCGATCAGCGTGCCGAGGATCAGGCCGCGCCCGCCGGCAATCGCCGTCCCCCCGAGCACGACGGCCGCGATGGCATCGAGCTCAAAACCGACGCCCGCGTTCGGCTGACCAGACATGAGACGGCCGGTCAGGACAATGGCCGCAAATGACGAGGTCAGGCCGGAAAGCGCATAGACCGCAAGCTTGACGCGCCGGGTTTTCACACCCGACAGTTTTGCCGCCAGTTCATTGCCGCCGATTGCATAGACATGGCGCCCGAAGGCGGTGCGTTGCAGCAGAACCCAGGCAAGGGCGTAGATCACGACCATGGCGATGACCGGAACCGGCACGATGCCCACCCGACCGATGCCGAACCATGACACCCAGGACGGGATGCCCGAGATCGGGTAGCCGCCGGAATACAACAGGCCAAAGCCGCGTGCGATCCCCATGGTGGCCAGCGTCACGATGATCGCGGGCATCCGGCCCCATGCCACCATGAACCCGTTGAACAGGCCGAGCCCAAGCCCGACGCCCAGCCCCGCCAAAAGGCCAATTGCCCCCGGCAAGCCCATGTTGACCATCATCCCCGCGGTGATCGTGCCCGAGAGCGCCATAACCGCCCCAACCGACAGGTCGATCCCCCCCGTCAGAATCACAAAGGTCATTCCCACCGCGAGGATGCCGATGATCGACACCTGCCGCAGAACGTTCATAATATTGGACACCGAAAAGAAGTTTTCGGAGGCAAACCCCATCAGGAGCGAGACGACAATCAGCCCGATCAGCGGCAGTGCGAGGGGCGAATGCAGGATCCGGCCGAGGCCGATCCCGCCTTGTTTCGTCTCGGTGATGGTTGCGTTATGCGACATGTCGGTCCCTCCCGGTGGTGGCATGGGTCATGATCTCTTCCGACGTGATGGCCTCGCCCTCGACGGTCGCGGCGATCCCGCCGGAATTGAAGACACAGACCCGATCTGACATTCCGATCACTTCGGGAAGTTCCGAAGAAATCATGATGATGGCACAGCCCTGCGCGGTGAAGTCGCGCATGAGTTGGTAAATTTCGGCTTTGGCACCGACGTCGATGCCGCGGGTCGGCTCGTCGAAGATCAGCACCTTCATCTGATGGTTCAGCCAGCGGGCAATGACCACTTTTTGCTGGTTGCCACCCGACAAGGTGTCGATGCGCGCCAGTGGCCCCTGTGCCTTGACGCGGACCTGCTCCATCGCGGCCTCTGTGCATGCGCGCTCTTTCCGGAGGTCGATGAACCAATGGCGGCGGCGATATTTTCCGTAGTTGTTGAGCGAGATGTTCTGAAGGATCGGGAAACTTGTGATCAACCCCTGTTCCTTGCGGCTTTCCGGCAAAAGGCCGATACCATGCGCGAGCGCCTCTGCCGGTTCTTTGAAACGGGTCTCTTCCCCATCCACCAGCACTTTGCAGCGCGCGGCAGGATAGGCGCCCAGCATCGCGAGCGCAGTCTCGGTACGACCGGAGCCGACAAGACCGGCAAAGCCGAGGATTTCGCCCTCCCGCAGCTCGAACCCAGAGACCGGGCCGCCCTTGCGAAGCTGAATCTCCTCGCATTCTAGCATCACCCGGGCGTCGGGACGCGGACCGGATTTTGGGGGAAAGCTGTTTTCGATGCGCCGGCCCACCATCATCTCGACGAGACGGTCGGTATCGGTGTCCGACACCATACAGCTGCCGACGAATTCACCATCCCTGAGCACGGTGATGCGGTCGCAGATTTCGAAAATCTCTTCAAGATGGTGGGAAATAAAGACCAGTGCGACCCCCTGTTTGCGCAACTCGCGCATGACTTTGAACAGATGGGCGACCTCGGTGGGAGTGAGCGTCGCGGTCGGTTCGTCAAGGACGAGAATGCGGGCCTCAAGCGACAGGGCTTTGGCGATCTCAACGAATTGCTGCTCTGCGACCGAAAGCCTGGCGATGGGCACATCAAGCGGTACATCGACTTCGAGGCGCGCGAAGATCTCACGCGCGCGCGCCTGCATCGCCTTGCGGTCGAGCAGGCCGAGGCCGCTGCGCATCTCGCGCGCCAGAAACATGTTCTCCACCGCCGTGAGATAGGGGATCAGGCTGAATTCCTGAAAGACGATGCCGATGCCTGCGGCAATGGCCTCATCATAATTGGCGAAACGGTGCTCCCTGCCGTCGATCGTGATGCGGCCGGACGTGGCCTGGAGAATGCCCGTGAGGATCTTCATCAACGTCGATTTGCCCGCACCATTCTCACCGAGCAGCGCATGAACCTCGCCAGCCTTCACATCCAGATCAACGCCGTGAAGGACCTGAATATTTCCGAAAGATTTCTTGATTCCGGTCAGTTGCAGCATGACACCCCCCGGGGTCGTGGAAAAAGGGAAGCCGCCCCCACAGTCACGCGGGGGCGGCAAGGCAAGGCGCCTACCAGCTGAAGTCAGCGGCATTTTTCGCATCGACAACCATCACGTCGATCGGCACCACAGAGGGAACCACGCGCGCCCCCCACTTTTGCGCCAGCGCCATGGCAAGACCGACGCGCACCTGATCGCGCGGGAATTGCGCGGTAGTTTCGATGAAGGGCGTGCCACGGGCGATGGCTTCGGCAGCTTCGGGGGCGCCATCCACCGAGGTCAGCTTGATATCGCGGCCGGAGCCCTGGATTGCGGCCAGTGCGCCCATGGCGCCACCGTCATTCACCGAGAAGATGCCCACGAGGTTCTGGTGCGACTGGATCATATTCTCCACAACTCCGAGCGCCACGGACCGGTCCTGACGGCCATTCTGGGTATCGACAAGCGTGATGCCCGCATATTCCCCGAACGCCTCTTTACAGCCCTCGACTCGCTCCAGAATCGGAACAACCGGAATGCCGTCGAGAATGGCAACATCGCCTTCGCCTCCCAGCTCCTCGGCAAGGTATTTGCAGGACTGATACCCGGCGTCACGGTTCTTTGAACCAACAAAGGTGTCGACCGGACCGTTTGCGTTGGCATCGACCGCCACAACGATCACGCCCTGTTCTTTGGCCATGCGCACAGCCGCTTCGATACCTGCGCTGTCGGTCGGGTTCAGAAGCAGGATGTCGATGTCCTGTTGCAGCATGTCTTCGACGTCGGAAATCTGTTTGGCCACATCATGGCCCGCGTCGGTCACGATGACTTCTGCACCCAGATCCTCTGCCGCGCCCATCAGCGCCTCCTGCATGGAGACGAAGTAGGGATTGTTCATTTCCTGAAATGTCATGCCGATTTTCAGGCTGTCGCCCTGCGCCCAGGCAGGAGCCGCACAGGCCAGGGTCAGTGCGACGGCAGATGCGGCGCCAAAAAGATGTTTCATATGGATATCCTCCCAAAGTGTAGCAGCAGGCGAACCCGCCATGGTCCGGCCAGCACAGTGCTGCCCGAATTCGGTAAAATCGTCGCGGTCGTGATGTCAGTTCACCTCGGAGAAAACTCCGTTGGCGGCAAAGGTCCCTCTGAAGCGGGAGGGCGACATCCCCTTCAGCTTCAGGAAGTGACGGTTGAAATTCGAAAGGTTCGAGAAGCCCACGTCATAGCAGATTTCGGCCACCTTCGCCTCCGGACGGGTCAGAAGCATCTGGCACGCCAGATCCACCCGAAGCTGATTTTTGTAGCGCACCAACGTCGAGCCGGTGTGACGTTTGAAGGCGCGTGAAAAGGCGCTCGGGCTCTGGTTCACGAGATCCGCCAGATCCTTTTCGTCGATACTCTCGGTCAGGTTCTCCCGCAGATAGGCAATCGCGCGATTGACCCCGCTTCCACTCAACGCTTCGAGATCGAGCTTATAGCTCAGACTTGCGAGCTCCTCGGGGTCGGGCGCATTGGCAAGGATATCAAGGACCTGCCAGAACAGAGCCAGCCGCCTGAGACCTGTGGCCTCGAAGGTCTCACGCATCAGCGGCTTCACCGCCGCACCCGTCGCGGCATCAAAGAGCAATCCGCGATGGCTGCGCTCCAGCAGGGGACGGATCGCCTCCATCTCGGGCATAGAGGCGGCGGCATCTTCGATGAAACGCTCCGGAAACTGGAGCACATAGGATCTCGCTGGCACACTCTCATCGGGGCCGACGTCCGAAATCCAGTTCTGCGGTAGGTTCGGTCCCGTCATGATCAACTGACCCGGACCGAATTCGCCGATGTGATCGCCAAGATAGAACGTGCCATGCGTATCCACCACAAGGTGAATTTCATATTCCGGATGGTAGTGCCAACGCACGGTCCGGAACGGATAGCCATGCATCCACGCGGCAAAACTCTCGCCCTTGCGGATATGGACAAGTTCCAGATCAGGTTGCATCTCAATCCTCCCGCTGTGACCGTCTCCAGCTCCCCCCGGACCGGTCTCAGTAAGAGAGACCCTAGCGGAGCTGCCTCCTGCGCTCTACCTCACCACAGAGCTTTGTCTGATACTTTTTTAACATGTATGACCACGTTCCTGCGCAGGGGGAGTGAACGGGACCCTCGCAGAAACGCCGCAGCGCGGCATCATGAACGCCGCGCTGCATAAAAATTGTCGCCAGAATGCCGCTATTCAGGGGAAATGCGGTTTGGCCTCAGTTTTGGCGCCGCGGTTTGGCGCGTAAATATTTCCCCATAGGAGCCTCATACTTTTTCGCCTGTACCTGGCCGTTCAGCGCCTCTGCGTGACAGTCACCGCAGGCACACGATCTCTTCAGAGATACGTGGCTCAGTCCGGCATGCGGATCTGGAGTTTCACGTCTGTCTCACGCGCCTCGACCGCGCGATCGAACGCCTTGATGCTCTGGGCGAAAGGGATCGTGTCGGAGATCAGCGGTTTCAGATCAACCTTGCCTGAGGCCATAAGCGCAATCGCACGGTCGTACACATTCGCGTAGCGGAACACAGTTTCGAGCCGAAGTTCTTTGACCTGCAGCCCCACCACATCCATCGGGACAGGTTCGACCGGCATCCCGACCAGAACCACCGCACCGCCGGGACGCGCCAACTCCGGCAGGCCAAGCACGGCAGGCGCAGCGCCGGAACATTCAAACACCACATCCGCGCCCCATCCCTCGGTCGCCTCGCGCACGGCATCAACTACGCTCTTGTGGCGGATGTTCACCGTTTCGATGCCGTCGTATGTCCCTATGATATCGAGTTTCGGCTGCGCCAGATCCGCCAGGATCACCTTGGCGCAGCCGCCTGCCAGTGCCGCTAGCGCGACCATCATCCCGATCGGCCCAGCCCCTGTCACAACGGCGAGATCGCCGGGCTGGATCCGGGCACGCAGCGCAGCCTGCATGCCAATGGCGAAGGGTTCGACCATCGCCCCCTCCGCAAAGCTCAGGGTTTCGGGCAATTTATATGTAAAGGCCGCAGGATGGATGACCTCGGGTATCAGACAGCCATGAATAGGCGGTGTCGCCCAGAACCGGACATCAGGATCCACGTTGTATAGTCCGAGTTTTGACGCACGACTGTCGGGGTTGGGAATGCCGGGTTCCATGCAGACACGATCACCGGGCTTGAAGTCTGTCACCTCATCGCCGCAGGCGATCACCGTGCCGGAGGCCTCATGGCCGAGGATCATGGGGGCGTCGACGATGAATTGGCCGATCTTTCCGTGGCTATAGTAGTGAACATCCGAGCCACAGATGCCGACGGTATGCGTCTTGATGCGAACATCTCGCGGCCCCATCTCTCCGACGAGCCCGAAATCACGCAGAGCGAGCTTTCCCTTCTCCTCAAGAACCAGCGCTTCCATCTCAAATCCTCCCTTTCGCCCCCCCTCATCCGGGAGGCGTCATCTTCCCGTTCCTTGGTGCTGAAGCGCCAATGTCACGTTGTAAATACAATTCCGCAGCCGAGCCGGTATTTGGCGCTGCGGCGGAAAATTCGTATCAGCCATGGATCGGGAAGTGCGCAAAGCCAGTTGAAGTCCGGCGCTGGCGGTGGGGGCAGGCCGGGCTGCGGAGCGTTGGATTTACGTCCGATTCGCGGCGCGCGCGAGGGTGACAGCGCCCGCGCGATCGGCCGTTTGCGCAATACCACTCCGGCACCTCGGTTGCGCCAATGCCATACGCGCCGCACAAGCCCAGCCTTGAGAATGAGGAAAAGGGCGGACCCGTCGAGCCTGCCTATTTGGAGAAGGGTCCGGAAAGCCGGCGCTGGCTGGTTAAACCGGTTGATAAAAGAAGGGTCGGACACGCCGACCCTTGCACAATTTTCTGTCACAATCTTCGGCCAGGGGTCCCGCGCTAGGCGCGACGGCGGCGACCGCCGGAGCGGCCACCCCGGCCCCGCGATTCTTCACCCTCTTTGAGCGGTGCCTTGTTGAACTTGATCCATTCGCCGCCGTGCGGGTCGTTGTTTGTCAGGAAATTGGCAGCACGGATCGCTTCCATTTCCTTGCCGGCGCGCGGCTTGGTGGAGCCAAGGCCGAACAACGTGACAAAGGTCTCGTCATCCATGTCCTCCGGCAGCACAATGCCACTGGCCGCGACCAGCTCTTTCTTTTCGGCGATCACTTTCTGGGTCACCGGCAGCGCCACGGGGTTCATGATAGCCGAGGTCATCCCAGCCCCCATTGCCATGGGCAGAAACGCATTGTTGATGCCGTGGCGGTTCGGAAGGCCGAAAGAGATATTTGACGCGCCACAAGTGGTGTTCACGCCCAGCTCTTCACGTAGACGGCGCACCAGCGCAAAAACCTGAAGCCCCGCAGTGCCCATCGCGCCGACCGGCATCACCAGCGGGTCAACGACAATGTCATGGGCCGGAATGCCAAAGTCGGCCGCCCGTTGAACGATCTTCTTTGCGACCTCAAAACGCACATCGGGATCTTCGGAAATTCCGGTGTCGTCGTTCGAAATCGCAACAACCGGAACGTTGTATTTCTTCACCAACGGCAGGATCTGCTCCAGCCGCTCCTCTTCGCCGGTGACGGAATTCAGCAACGGACGGCCTTCGCAGACCGCCAGCCCCGCCTCCAGCGCGCCCGGCACCGAGGAGTCGATACAGAGCGGAACGTCAACCAGCCCCTGAACCAATTCGACGATTTTGGTCATCAGCGGCGGCTCTGTTTCATTCGGGTTCGGGTTCGAGTTGTAGACGACGCCCGCGTTGATATCGAGCACACTCGCCCCCGCCAGAACCTGTGCAACCGCGTCTTTTTCGACGGTGGAGAAATCGCCCGCTTCCAGTTCGGCGGCCAGTTTTTTGCGCCCCGTCGGATTGATCCGCTCGCCGATGACGCAAAACGGTTCGTCAAAGCCAAGGACTGCAGTTTTTGTCTTCGATTCCAGGACAGTACGGGTCATGGTTTATCCTTGCTGTTTGGCAGGCTCAGTGCTCGAGCCGCCGTTGTTGATTGCCCATGTCGCGTTGGTTTTGATACCGCCAAGAGGGAAGAAATGGACGTTGGTGATGTTGAAATCGGGGTTGTCGGCCTTGTAGGCCGCCAGTTCGTTCAGAACCTCGGTCGGTTCGTAGGGCAACATGAGCTTGGTGACATCCATGGCGCGTTTTTGCAGAACCTTGAGGGATGGCCCCACACCGCAGGCAATGGCGAATTTGATCAATGTCTGCAGTTTCGCCGGCCCCGCAATGCCGATATGAATCGGCAGATCAATTCCCGCCTCCCTGAGACCGTTCGCCCAGGCGATGATCGGCTTTGCTTCAAAAGCGAACTGGGTGGCCAGCGCCATCTTCGCGTCAGTGGTGTCAGAAAACCGCTGCTTCCAGTGGAGCGCCTCGGTGACGGCTGTCATTGACCCGTCGGGATCGATGTCCTTGTTGCCTTCGGGGTGCCCTGCAACGTGCAGATTGGTGAAGCCGGCTTTGTCAAAGAGGCCGGTTTCCAACAGCTGCATGGAGCTGTGGAAATCACCGTGTGGTGTAGTGACGCCGCCGGCCAGCAACAGCGCCTGTTTCACATCGGCCTCCCCCTGATAGCGGGCGATCCAGTCGTTCAGCGTGGCCTTGTCGCGGATGATCCGGGCGGGGAAATGGGGCATGACCGGATAGCCGTCCGCGTTCAGGCGCTTCGCCGTCGCGACCATCTCTTCGATCGGCGTCCCTTCGATATGCGCGATGTAGACACGGGTGCCTGCGGGCAGAAGCTCGCGGAAATCCTCTACCTTTTGCGCGGTGCGTGGCATGACCTCGATGGAATACCCGGACAGGAACGCCTCGAGCTGCGGGTTGACTGTGGTCTCGGCCTCAGTCGCACGTTTCTTGAAATTCAACAAAGCCATGGCGGCCTCCCAGAGTGAGGTGCGGGCAATCATGCCCAACCGTCGTTTGCGATCAGCGCCTTCAGACGCTCCTGATCGAATTCCTGTTCCAGACGTGTGGCTTCGGCCTCGGCAATCTGATCCGGCTCCCCGTCCACAGAGTAGGGCGCGGCCTTGCGCCATTCCGCAAGATAGGCATCGCTGTCTTTTGCGTTCACCTTCATTGCAGCCCGGTCGATGGCTTGCTCAAACCGTTCTTCGAGCTGCCGTTTCGAGCCCCGCCGCCCCTTGCCCACGATGACCTGAGCGGGGATATCGCGCCAGTAAACAATGGTGACGTCGGGCATTGCCGTTCCTTCCTGATACGTCTTCGTATCGCGTTTCTAATTCGCTGTGGATCGCTTGGTGCGTCGGATTTCGACAACAAAGGTGGGAGGAGCGACCTTTCCCCGCGGATGGTATTCTTTCCCCTGCCCCGTGACCACCGCTGTGGCCACTCAAATTATTCAACAAAATCATGAGCCGCTCTGACAGCCGCGCGCCTGTTTTCTGGCTTTGATCTCTGTGTTTTCGACCGCGCTCTATGCCGCTGTCTCTTGCACAGCCGCACAGGCAGCCGTAGGGTTGAGCCAACACGATAATCGGAGGGCGTGATTCATGGCGCCCAGGCGTTCCAAAGGTACAGGAGCGTTTCCCAGAGCGGTTGAGACACCTGTACCAGCCCGGCCGGATCCCGATGCGCTCTATGCGGCGCTGGATCTCGGTACGAATAGCTGCAGAATGCTGATTGCCCAGCCAAAGGGCAGCGGCTTTCATGTGGTGGACAGTTTTTCCAAGTCGGTGCAACTGGGCTCCGGGCTGGAAAAAACCGGGCGTCTGTCCCGGTCCTCAATGGCGCGCACGATTCAGGCGCTGCGGATCTGTCAGCAGAAAATCTCTCGCAATCGCGTGAAGCGCATGCGCCTCGTTGCGACCGAAGCCTGTCGCCGGGCGAAGAACGGGCGCGACTTCATGCGCCAGATCAAACGTGAAACCGGGCTGATGATGGATATCATCCAGCCCGAAGAAGAAGCCCGGCTGGCCGTCATATCCTGCGCGCCTCTCGTCTCGACCAAAACGGAGCAGCTTCTGGTGGTCGATATCGGTGGCGGCTCAACCGAATTGGTGTGGATTGACCTGTCCTCGATTGCACGTCGCGATCGCCCCTCGGCGATTATGCGGCTTCATGCCGGGTTTCACAATTCCGACAGCCCGTTTCCGGCAGCAAAAGTCGTGGACTGGATCTCCGTGCCGCTCGGCGTGGCGACCCTGCGGGATCAGTTCAGCGACGTCGACGATGACGCCGCCCGGTTTGCGCTGATGAGTTGGTTCTTTGAGGAAAACCTCGCGGATTTTGCCCCCTACAAGGATGTTCAGGCCCGCGAAGGGTTCCAGATCGTCGGCACATCCGGCACGGTCACTACTGTGGCGGCGTCTCATCTCGGGTTGAAGCGATACGACCGGACCAAGGTGGACGGTTTGCGGATGACCTCTGATCAGATCGACAAGGTGATCCGCAGCTATCTGGATCTCGGCCCTCACGGACGGCGCCGCGACCCCAGGATCGGCGAAGACCGCCAGGCGCTGATCATGTCCGGCGCGGCAATCCTGCAGGCGCTGTTGCGCTGCTGGCCCACGGACCGGCTGTCGGTGGCCGATCGCGGCCTGCGCGAAGGCCTGCTTTATGCACAGATGAGCGCGGACGGTGTTTTGGAAGACGGCTCTTTCTGATAGGGATGAGATCGGGTATAGCGCCCCATCCGCATCCCGATCCGCATGCGGGGGCCGCAGGCGAGAGGTTTGACCATGGCAAAGACTCCGACAGGAAAAAATACGTCAGGACGCGGGCAGCGTGACCTGACTGTGAAGGTCAAGACCGCGCGCGGACGCACGCTCAGTTCGACCCGTTGGCTGCAACGGCAATTGAACGACCCTTATGTCAAACGCGCCCAGATCGAAGGCTACCGGGGGCGTGCGGCCTTTAAAATCATGGAACTGGACGACAAATATCGCTTTCTGGTTCCGGGCGCGCGCGTGGTTGACCTCGGCTGTGCACCGGGCGGCTGGGCTCAGGTGGCGGTGCCGCGGGTAAACGCCTTGGGTGAAAAAAGCGGCAAGGCGATCGGGCGGATCATCGGTGTCGACCTGCAGGAGGTCGAGCCACTTGCAGGCGCCGAGTTCCATCAGCTGGATTTCATGGATGAAGGTGCCGATGACCAGGTCAAGGACTGGCTCGGGGGCAAGGCTGATGTGGTGATGTCTGACATGGCGGCCTCCAGCTCGGGTCACAAGCAAACCGATCACCTGCGGATCATGTCGCTGTGCGAAGCAGCCGCCTATTTCGCCTTTGACGTGCTGGAGGATGGCGGCACCTTTGTCGCGAAGGTGCTCGCCGGCGGGGCCGAGGGCGAATTGCAAAAGCTTCTGAAACAGAAATTCAAGGCTGTCGCAAACGTGAAGCCGCCGTCGTCCCGCGCGGACAGTTCTGAAAAATTTGTCGTCGCCACCGGATTTCGCGGCTGAGGGCATTATTGCCGCCGGGCTAGCTGAACAGAGAGCGGGTTCGCGGCGTCTTCAACGATTGCACAGCCATGTCGCGCATCTGCAGGACGGCATCCGTGCACGCGTCGTTTGGGTCTCGCCGCGTGGCTGTCTGCACGCTGCCCCGGCGCACGGAGGCGGGGGGTGGTGACTGGCGCGAGAGCTCCAGCAAACGTTGACGGCCGCTGGATGCACCACTCTTTGCGTTGAATTTCTTTGCCTTGAATTTTGCCATAGAACTCATTCCCCGGATTCACTCACCTGCCCTATCTCTCAATGGAGAGCAGGCCCGGGTGGCGTCCGAATTATGGCAAAATCAGTCCGTATGTTGAAAATTGAATGTATTGACCAGATCAGCTCCGGGCCGTGCGGTCGCGTTCCAGAACGCCGTTGATTTCGGCCCCGAAAATCAAGATGGCCGCGTTCAGGTACAAAAAGATCAAGGCGGCCATCGCGCCGGCGAGGCCCGCATAGGTGGCCGAATAGCTCGCGAAACTGGACACGTAGACAGCAAATCCGAAGCCTGCCGCCCACCACAGGATCAGCGTCACCGCGACTCCGGGGAAGATTTGCCCGAGTGTGGCGCGTTTTGGCAGAAGAACCAGATGATAGAGAAAGACCGCTGCAACCGGAACGACCGTTACCACCAACCCGTTGGCGCCGTTTTCCCAGCCGCGCAGGAAATCCAGATCCGGAAAGAACCGCGCAAGAAACCGTGCCCCCAAGGGCAGGACCAATTCGAAAACCGCCGCAAGCAGCAGCCCGAAACCGCCCAGAATGACCAGACCGACAGAGATGAGCCGGTGTTTCCAAAAGGGGCGTGTTTCCTCCTGGCCGTAGGCACTCAGGAGCGCAATACGGATCGCATCGACGCCGTTGGACGCAAAATAAAGGGCAAGGATACCACCAAGGGTCATCAGCCCCGTGCCGGAGGTTTCCAAAACCGCATAGACCTCGCGGGTGATGGGTTTGGCGACAGAGGCGGGCCAGCTGCCGAACACAAGGTTGACCACATCCTCCACCACGATGCGGTGTGACAGGATGCTGGCGATGGCACCGCTGAGGGCGACGGTAAACAGCACGAACGGGAACAGGGCCATCATCATCGACATTGCGATATGGCTGCTGAGAACCCAGGCGTTCTTGCTATTGAACCGCCCCACCGCGCGGCGCAGGATCTGAGCGGGTCTGATTGCCTTCTGCGCGATAGTCATGTCGCTCTCCTGAAAACCGATGAGAAATTTCGAATGAATGAGCCGTCAGGAGCCGGAATGCTTGACGCCGTTTGAAAAGACCGTGCGCATGGTGCTGACCAGAAACGCGGTGCTGATCCCGAAGGCCAGCATGCCATTCATCGCAGCAAAGGAGGCGAAAATCCGGTGATCGCTGTCGAGGACCACATCGCCGTAGCCCAGCGTCGTGTATGTCGCCACAGAGAAATACACCGCCGTGTTCCAGTCGCTGAAAGTTTCCGCCTTCACCATCAGGGCCGCAGACCAGATCCAGACCTGCGCGGTATGGGCGGCCACGACGAATCCGGTGGAGATCAGCACACCGCCCAATCGCCGGAGATTGTCCAGGCGGTCGGGAAACCGACGTTCGTGGCTCCGCAGCACCTGTCCGCACCACACCAGCATCGCCGATTCCAAGATCAGGCAAACGCCGAGGACCAGCCCGCCCCAAAAGATCTGCTCGATCATCGACATATGAGTACGGCTCCCTGCTTGGCCTGCCTCTGGCCTGTGTCCTGCGCTTGATTTTGCGACCGTCCACGGCCGCCACGCTTTGCCGCAGCTTAGAAATTGGGGCTTGAACATGCAACGCTTGCACGACATCCATGGAACAAGATGTTGGTTCAGGGGACAGTCTTATGCTTGTGTCCGTAAAAGATCTGACCCGGAGGTATGCGGGACAGAACCGCGATGTCCTGAGCGGCGCGTCGTTTGAGCTGGCCCGTGGCGAAAGTGTTGCGCTGACCGGGGACAGTGGCTCCGGCAAAAGCACGGTCCTGCATCTGCTGGCCGCCCTTGATCGCCCCGACAGTGGCCAGATCCTGTTCGGGGGCCGGGATATCTCCCGGCTGTCCGATCCGGCGGCATCAGAGCTGCGGCGGGGGCGGATCGCGCTTGTTTTTCAGCAGTTCAATCTGGTGCCTGCGCTCAATGTGGCGGACAATATCTCGCTGCATGCCCGCCTCGGGCAGCAGTTCGATCCGCAATGGGCTGACACTCTCGTCTCGCATCTCGGCCTCTCCGATCTTCTGGAGCGGTATCCCGACCAGATCTCTGGGGGGCAGCAGCAGAGGGTCGCAATCGCGCGGTCTCTGGCGCTGCGCCCGGATCTCCTGCTGGCGGATGAGCCGACGGGGAATCTGGACGAGACAGCCAGCGCCGAAGTCCTGCGTCTGATGCTTGATCTCGTCAACCGCACAGGCTGCGCTCTGTTCCTTGTCACCCATTCGCCCGAGATTGCGGCGCAATGTGACCGGCATCTGCATCTGAGCGGCGGTCAGGTGCGGCCTGCGGGATCATGATCCATGTGCTTGCAACGATGTTCGGTCACTGGCGACGGGCGCCGTTGCAGCTTGTCCTTCTGATCGCAGGGCTGGCTCTGGCGACCGCCCTGTGGTCGGCCGTACAGGCAATCAATGCCGAGGCGCGGGCCTCCTACGAGCGGGCAGTGGAGCGGCTCGGAACCGGCGACATGGCGGCCCTCACCTCGCCCGAGGGCACGATCGCCCTTGAAACCTATGTGCGCTTGCGGCGGGCCGGCTGGCAGCTCTCTCCGGTGTTGGAGGGGGTCTGGGGGCAAGGGGAACAATCGGTCACCCTGCTGGGGGTGGATGTGCTGAGCTACCCCGGCGCCCCGGCGATGGCCGCTGCTGCCGAAACAGAAGGTAACCTTGACGTGGCCGGCCTCCTGATGACCCCGGGCGTGATGTTTGCCAATCCCGGGACTCGCGCCAAACTGGAACGCGATGACCAGGAGGCGGCTCGGATCTTCTCCCTGCCGGATCTGCCGCCGGATCTGGTCCTGAGTGACATTTCCGTCGTCGAGGCGCTGTTGAACAGGCCGGGGCAGCTCAGTCGTCTCCTGATCCTGCCGGATCAGCCGCGCGATCTGCCGCCCCTGAGTGCGCGGGCTCCGGGATTGGTGGTCACGGCCACGAATGACGGCCCGCTGGGCGATCCCGGCAGACTGACCCGGAGTTTCCACCTCAACCTGACGGCGTTTGGCTTTCTGTCTTTTGGCGTCGGTCTGTTCATTGTCCAGGGCAGTATCATGCTGAGCATCGAACAGCGCCGCGGCACAATCCGGACATTGCGCTGTCTGGGGGTCTCTGTCTCCTCGCTGATGACGGCTCTGCTGCTTGAGCTGATCTTGCTCGCGCTGGTGGCGGGCGCGGTCGGTCTGGTCGTCGGCTACAGTCTGGCAGGCCTGTTGCTGCCGGATGTGAGCGCAACGCTGCGCGGGCTCTATGGCGCGCCGGTGGACGGGACACTCTCGCTCCGTTTGTCATGGGTGCTGTCCGGTCTCGGCATGGCGTTGGCCGGAACGCTGCTGGCGGGGCTGCAGGCGCTGATATCGCTGCGTCGCCTTGCGCGACACCTGTCACAGGCCTCCTATGCGCCGGCCCGGCTGAGCGCCTCACAGATCCAGATCCTGTGCCTGAGCGGCGCGGGATTGATCGGTCTCGGCGCGGTGGTTCTCTCTTTCGGGTCCGGCCTGTTGGCGGGGTTCGTCGGTCTCGGCGGTCTGATGCTCGGCAGCGCGGTGCTGGTGCTTCCGGTTCTGAACCTGCTGTTGCAGGGGGCACGTCGCATGGCAGGGTCGCCCGAGCTCCAATGGCTGGCGGCAGACAGCCGGCTGCAACTGCCGGGACTGTCCCTGTCGCTGATGGCGCTGCTGCTTGCGGTTGCGACCAATGTCGGCGTCGGAACCATGGTGTCGAGTTTTCGAATGACCTTTGTCGACTGGATCGATCAACGCCTGGTCGCCGATGTCTTCGTGGAGGTGGAAACAGAGGCGCAGGCCCAGTCCGTATTGCGCTGGGCAACCCTGCTCCGGGCCCGGAGCCTGCCGCAGTTCTACAGCGATACGCGGCTGAATTCCGCCCCGCTGCGCATCTACGGCGTGGTCGATGATCCCCTGTACCGCGAGCACTGGCCCCTAGTGCGCAAAACACCCGACGCCTGGGAGCGGCTTCACGGCGGGGGGGCGGTTTTCGTGAACGAACAGCTGGCCCAGCGGGACGGGGTTCAGGTCGGTGACCGGATGACCGTCGGTCCGGGCTGGTCGGCACCGGTCGCGGCGGTCTACTCCGATTATGGCAATCCCGACAAGCAGATCATCGCATCCCTTCCGGCCCTGCGGGCACAGGTTCCCTCGCCCACCCTGCTGCGCATCGGCTTGGTGCCTCCCGAGGGCATGAGCCGCGATGACCTCGCGCAGAGGCTGGAGCAGGATCTGGACATCACCCGGACGGCGATCCGCGACAAGGAGGCGATCAAATCTCTCTCCATTGCCGTCTTTGACCGCACCTTCGTGGTGACCGGCGCCTTGAACATTCTGACGCTGGCGGTCGCGGGGTTTGCCATGCTGACCAGCTTTCTCAGCCAGTGGACCCGCCGCCTGCCGCAATTGGCTCCGGTCTGGGCCATGGGGATCAGCCGGGCGCGGCTGGCGGGGCTTGAGTTCCTGAGAAGCCTGGGCTTTGCAATTCTGACCTTTGTCTTTGCCCTCCCCCTCGGATTGGGGCTGGCTTGGGTGCTTTTGAATGTCATCAACCTTGAGGCCTTCGGATGGCGTTTGCCGATGTATCTGTTTCCGGGCGCGTGGGCCCGCCTTCTCCTGTTGACCTGCCTCGCGGCCGGGTTGGCCGCATTGACGCCGGTCCTGCGCTTGCTGCGCCTTGCTCCGGCGCAGCTGCTGGGGGTGTTTTCCAATGATCGCCCCTAGGGCCTTTCGGGTCTTTGTCCTCGCAGGATTGATGCTGCTGATCCTGTGGAGCCGGGCCCAAGGCCAGGGCTATGCCAATCTCGGCAGCGACGCAGCGGGTTTTGCCGTCCCTGACCGAGGGCGGCAGCTCCAGTTCCCGGCTGATCACGGCCCGCATCCGGGGTTTCGGGTGGAGTGGTGGTATCTGACCGCCAACCTGCGCACCGCCTCCGGCGAGGATCTGGGCGTGCAATGGACGCTGTTTCGCTCCGCCCTTGTTCCGGAGGGTCCAGCTGGCCCAGGTAGTCCAGGTGGTCCAGGTGGTCCGGAGGGCTGGAAAAATCCTCATATCTGGATGGGCCAAGCGGCAGTGACCACCGCGACCTCCCACAGCTACGCCGAGCGGTTGGGTCGGGGTGGCATCGGTCAGGCCGGTGTGGTCACCGATCCGTTTTCTGCGTGGATCGATGATTGGTCACTGACATCCGCGGACGACACGCTGGACAACCTCTCGGTCACGGCGCGCGGCACGGAGTTCTCCTATGATCTTTCCCTGCAGCAGCAGGGACCGCTCATTCTTCATGGGGAAAACGGCTATTCGGTGAAATCCGAGGACGGTCAGGCCAGTTTCTACTACTCGCAGCCCGCCTATCGGGTAACCGGCACCGTGGTGCTGCCAGATGGTCCGGTCGAGGTCACCGGAGAGGCCTGGCTGGACCGGGAATGGTCCAGCCAGCCGCTGGCGGCGGACCAAAGCGGCTGGGACTGGTTCTCGTTGCGCTTTGACAGCGGAGAAAAAGTCATGGGGTTCGTGTTGCGGGGCGAGCGCGGCGATTTCACCTCCGGCAGCTGGATCACCGCAGATGGAGCCACCACCCCGCTCAGCCCGGCTGAATTCATCGCCACACCCGTCTCGTGGTCACGAGTGGCCGGACGTGACATCCCTACGCTCTGGCAGGTCGAAATCCCGACGCGCGGAGTCTCTGTGGAGGTTGCCGCCCTCAATCCCGGTGCCTGGATGGGGACATCCTTTTCCTATTGGGAAGGCCCGGTTGCCCTATCGGGAAGCCATCGCGGAACCGGATACCTGGAAATGACGGGCTATGGTGATGCGCGTTCCAGCAACCCTTCGGAGCGGAAATAGGCCCGCGCCGCACGATGCAGCGGCGCCGTCTGGTAGGAGCCGACCATTTCGGCCGCATCAAGGGACGCAAAGGCCGGATGTGCGCGCTTCAGGCTGTCGAGATTGCTGATGATGCTGCGGACCAGCGAATTGACCACCCGGAGGCTCTGTTGCCGGGTGGTCACCAAAGTGGCGGCAAAGCCAAAGGATTTCACCGGATCGGGGTTGCCGCGATAGAGGTTTCCGGGGATTTCGGCAAATTCATAGACGTCGCTGTCAACCACCGTGGCGCGAATTTGCAGATCATCCAGCGGCACCAGGACGGAATCGCAGGCCGTGGTTGCTTCTTCGACAGAGGCGGAGGGATGGCCGACCGCAAACACCATCGCGTCGAAGGCACCTGCACAAAGCGCTGCGGACTGCGCTTCGGCGGGGAGTTCGTGCACTTCGGAAAAGCTGTCGGTGCCCCAGCGCAGGGCGGCCATCAGAACCTCCATCGTGGCCCGCTGACCGGAGCCGGGATTGCCAATATTGACCCGCTTGCCACGCAGATCCGAAAAGCTGGCGATGTCGGCATCCGCTCTGGCCACCACGGTAAACACCTCGGAGTGCAGGGAGACCAGGGCGCGCAGATCAGTGAACGGCACCCCGTTCGACAACTGCGGCGTGCCCTCATAGGCGCGGGCCTGCCAGTCCGACTGCACGATGGCAAAATCCAGCCGCCCGTCGCGCAGCGCCTGCAGATTGTCCAGCGATCCACTGGTTTCATCCGCGGTACAGCGAATGCCATGGCGCCGACGGTCCTTGTTGACCAGACGACACATCGCGGTTCCCAACGGGAAATACAGCCCGGATACCGAACCGGTTCCGATTGTAATGAAATCCTCTGCCTGTGCCGGGGATGATGTCAGGCCGCCAAAGGTGACTGACGCTGCCACGCACAGTGACAGGGCCCTGATCCTCGCTCGCATTCAAACTTCCCCCCACGTGCCGGTGTGCGCAAAATTTCAAAGGGGTGAAACTCTGTCAAGCTGAATAGCCACCACCCGACCCGCCGGGGCTCCTGCCAAGGCCGTCGCTGTAGCCACGAGCCGCCTCCGTTCTCGCCGCAGCAGCCGCAGCAACGGGCTCCTGTCATAAAAGAGTTATTCAACATCTGTAGCTGAGCACACGTGTCCCCGGAATCATCCCCGGCGCAGTGGCCGCATTGGAAAATGCAGGCGCTCTGCCGGGGAGAGACGCCTGGGGGATCCGCCGCGCGCGCTGTCATTTGCCGAAGTGAAAAGGATGGCAGTGTGGAAGCGTCCGAACAAAGAAACACGCTCCGCTCTTGGGGTATCAGACTTGGAGATGTAGATGACATTCTGGAAAATCGCAGCGCTGAACGCCGCTGTTGCCATTTCGGGCACCGCAGCCTGGGCCGAAACCGAAATCACCCTGTGGCACGCGATGGGCGGTCAGCTGGGCGAAACCGTGAACACGATTGCCGAAGATTTCAACGCTTCGCAGGACGACTACAAGATCACTCCTGTCTTCAAAGGCTCCTACGAAGAGACGCTGACCGCCGGGATCGCCGCCTTCCGCGCCGGTGAGCAGCCAAACATCATGCAGGTCTTCGACGCAGGCGCCGCAACCGTGATCGGTGCCAAGGGTGCAACCATTCCGGTTCAGGATCTGCTGACCGAAAACGGCGTTGATTTCGACATCAATGACTACATTTCCGGCGTCCGCTACTTCTACGCCGACAGCGACGGAAAAATGATCGGCATGCCGTTCAACTCCTCCTCGCCGATCATGTATTTCAACGAAGACGCGCTTGCCAAAGCGGGCGTTTCCGCCCCCAAGACCTGGGAAGAATTCCAGTCCGTGACCGCACCGGCCCTGAAGGACGCAGGCTATATCGCCCTGTCTCAGTCGCACCTGCCCTGGATCTTCACCGAAAACTTCATGTCCCGCCACAACCTGCCGTTCGCCACCAATGACAACGGCTATGGCGGCGCCGAAGGCACCAAGATCCTCGTCAACAACGATGCCATCAAGGCGCATTTCACCGCACTGACCGAGTGGAAGGAAAATGGTCTGTTTGAATGGTACGGCACCGGCTGGGGCGATAACGCCACGCCGTTTGAGGAAGGCGAAGTCGCAATGTGGATCGGCTCGTCCGGCTCCTTTGGCGGCCTGATGAAAAAAGACCTCGGCTTTGACTTCTCCGCGACTGTGCTGCCCTATTGGGAAGCAGTGACCACCGAGCCCAAGCAAACCTTCATCGGTGGTGCGTCCCTCTTCGCGATGTCCGGTCATGATGCCGCAGAAAACGAGGCCGCGGCCAGGTTCTTCCAGTATCTGACCTCCCCTGAGGTGCAGTATTTCTGGCACAAGGAAACCGGCTATGTGCCGATTACCGAAGCGGCCTATGAGCTGGCCAAGTCAGATGGCCACTACGATCGCTTCCCGGCCGCCGAAGTCGGCATCCAGCAACTGTCGCTGCCCGGTGGCGAGAACACCAAAGGCTACCGTATGGGCTTTTACGTCCAGATCCGCGACGTGATGAACCGTGAATACGGCCGTGTCCTGTCCGGCGAGACCTCTGTCGAGGACGCGTTTGCCAATATCGAAAAAGAAGCCAACGACCTGCTGGCCCGCTTTGCCAAGACCCAGGGCTGAGCTGACCTGAACCCGGGACACCCTGCGCGGCTTGCGCGGGGTGTCCTCATTCTTTTGCCGATGAAAGACCACTCATGAAACGTGCCGGATTTACCACCGTCTGGCTGCCCGTAGCGCTTTTGCTGCCGCAGTTGATGATCATCGCGATCTTTTTCTACTGGCCTGCAGCCTGGGCAGTGCAGTCCTCATTCTATCTGCAGGACCCCTTCGGGTTCGGATCCACCTTCGTCGGGTTGGAGAATTACACGGACCTGATGACCAATGTCGAATACGCCAAGGTGGCGCGTTTCACGGTGATCTATACGGTGCTGGTCACGTTCTTCTCGCTCGCACTGGCGCTTTTGTTGGCGGTGAAAGCCGATACGGTCATCCGGGGGGCAAAGTCCTATCGCACGTTGCTGATGTGGGTCTATGCGATCGCGCCACCGGTTGCGGGCTTTATGGGGTTGATGTTTTTTGACCAGCGCAACGGCCCGCTGACTGAAATGTTTCAGGCCTTCGGCTGGGAGTTTCGCCTTGGAGCCGACTTCAACTCGACCGCCACGGCGATGGTGATCGTCGCGGTCTGGAAGCAGATCCCGGTGAATTTCATCTTCTTCCTCTCCGGGCTGCAGTCGATTCCAAAAGCCGTGCGCGAGGCCGCCTTGATCGACAACCGCTCGGCCACGGGGCGGTTCTGGGACGTCACATTCCCGCTGTTGGCGCCGACCGCCTTCTTCTTGTTGATCATCAACATCACCTACGCCCTGTTTGACACGTTCGGCATCGTCGACACGCTGGTGCGCTCCGAACCGGGCAACAACCCGGTCACATTGGTCTACAAGGTGTTCGTCGATGGGTTCCGTGGCAACGATCTTGGTGGATCCTCGGCGCAGTCGGTCATTCTGATGATCCTCGTCCTTGTGCTCACCGTCTTTCAATTCCGGCTGATCGAACGCCGGATTCATTACACCTGAGGGGGACGCGACCATGGCAGATATAACCCAATCGGGCGATGTCTTCTCCGCAACACCTGTGCGGCGGCGACCTCGGATCAAACTGCGCCACATTGGCGACCATGCCATCCTTGTGGCGGGCGCCTTGTTGATGGTGTTTCCCATTGTGCTGGTTTTGATGACGACTAGCTTCGAGGATGCCGACATCGTCAAGAACGGGCTGCAATTCGGGTTCGAAGGTCAGATGCTGGAGAACTTCGAGGCGGCCATGTTCGAGGCCTCCGGCTTCACCAAAACCATCACCGGCACACGGATGCTGATGAATTCGATGATCCTCGGCCTTGGCTTTGCGATCGGCAAGATCGTGATCTCGATGATGGCGGCCTATGCCATTGTCTATTTCCGGCTGAGGTTCGCGACCTTTGCGTTCTGGATCATCTTCACGACATTGCTGCTGCCGCTGGAGGTACGCATCCTGCCGTCCTACGAGGCGATCCAGAGCATGGGGCTGGCCAATACCTATACCGGTCTCATCGTTCCGCTGATCGCCTCGGCGACGGGGACGTTTTTCTTTCGACAGTTCTTCCGCTCGATCCCCGAGGAACTGGTGGAGGCCGCGCGGATCGACGGCGCCGGGCCGGTGAAGTTTTTCATCGATATCCTCGTGCCGCTGAGCCGGACGATGATTGCCGCCATCTTCATCATCATGTTCGTCTACGGCTGGAACCAGTATCTCTGGCCGACCCTGATCACCACCGATGAAGGCATGTTCACCCTCGTGCGTGGCATCAAACAGATCGTGCAGGTGCTGAGTCAGACCGGAGCCATGATCCCCGAGTACGGCAAGGCGCTGGCCCTGTCGCTGATCGCGATGATCCCGCCGGTGCTGATCGTCATTTTCTTCCAGAGCTGGTTCGTCAAGGGCCTCACGGAATCCGATAAATAAGGAATAGAACCAATGGCACAGGTAACCCTGGACCGTGTCCGCAAGACCTACCCCAACGGACACGAAGCCGTGCATCCCTGCAGTGTAGAAATCCCCGACGGCGAGCTGGTCGTGCTGGTCGGCCCGTCGGGCTGCGGCAAATCCACCTTGTTGCGGATGATCGCGGGGCTTGAGGACATCACCGACGGGGCACTCTCCATCGGCCGCGAAGTCGTGAACGACCGCGATCCCGCAGACCGCAATATCGCGATGGTCTTTCAGAACTACGCGCTCTACCCCCATATGAGCGTCGCAAAGAACATGGGCTACGGGCTCAAGAACCGCGGTGCAAGCAAGGCCGAAATCGACACCAAGGTGCAGGAGGCGGCCCGGATCCTGAACCTTGGCGACTATCTTGACCGCCGCCCCAGCCAGCTCTCCGGCGGTCAGCGTCAACGCGTGGCCATGGGCCGCGCCATCGTGCGTGATCCGGAACTGTTTCTGTTTGACGAGCCGCTGTCGAACCTCGATGCAAAGCTCCGCAACCAGATGCGGATCGAGATCCGCGCGCTGCAACAGCGCCTTGGCGTCACCTCCGTCTATGTGACCCATGATCAGGTCGAAGCCATGACGATGGCGGACCGCATCATTGTCCTGAACGGTGGTCGGGTGGAACAGATCGGGACGCCGACGGAAATATACGAGCATCCCGCCTCCACCTTTGTTGCCGGTTTCATGGGGGCGCCCCCGATGAACCTGATGCAGGCCCATATCGCCGACGGGGTGCTGACGCTCGGGGAGGAGACCCACCTGCCCTTCGCCGCGCCCGCCGTCGCAACCGATAGCGTCCTTGTGGGGTTCCGCCCGGAGGATGTGCGTCTCGGTGGTGACGGGTCTATGATGCTGCATGTCGAGATCATCGAGGAGCTCGGCGCGCATCGTCTGCTGCATGGAAAACTGGGGGGGCAGCCGTTTTCCCTCAGCATCGGCAAGGACGAGGTTGCAGGTCTAGGGGCGCAGCCGATCACGCTCCCCCGCGACCGCATACATTTCTTCCACCCGGAACGCGGCACCCGGATCTGAGCCCCTGCGGGCGGTGGGTGCCTGGCGGCTTGGCGGTGAGACCCGGGCGCAACTTTGTGCCGCACAGCCTCTCCGGCCTGCCACTCCGGCCTGCCGCGCCGCCCCGGCCCGCCCCCCTGGCGCTCACGAGAAACATCACTGGCACAGGCCGCCCGGAAATTCGGCCGAAATTCGGCCTGTGCCTCTGTCTCAAGTCCAATGTGCGACCGACCGCCGCTCAAAGCTCTCGCGGAATTGCTGCGTTGATCTGGGCATCAAGGCGCCGCTGCCCCAGTCGAGGATAACCGCGTATTGGCGCACGGCGTCCATCTCATCGATTTCACCGTCGCGATACATCCGCGACACGTCCTCTGGATCCATGCGTGCCCAGGCGACGCGGTTTGCGCGGATATGCGCACGGGCCCGGTCCGTTGCCGCGCTGTCCACGTCGTAATCCAGCAGATCGGCGTCGTTGACCCGGATCACCACGCCGTAGTCCGTCTTGGCCCGTGCGACCGAGACGTATTCGTCGATCACATCCTGACGCACCCGTTCCGGATCACGTTGCAACGGATCGCCGTATCCGCCGCCGCCGGCGGTGGGGCGGGTGAACTTGTCGCCGCTCCTGATCTTGTAGTTGGAGAAGACCGAACCCAGCCAGTGCTGCTCGGCGGTGTCCGCATGTTCGACCATCAGACCATGCGGCATGGACGGCAGGCCGCCCTCGACACCCCAGACGACCGCGCGCTCGCGGTCGCAGATATAGGATATCACGGTATTGTCGGCCTCCAGCAGCGTCGAGGCCTTGATGACCCCCGCACCACCGCGCCACTTGCCCGGCCCGGCGCTGTCCTGTTTGATCTGGAATTCATCCGCCCGCGTCGGGTTCACCCGCTCGTTGCCCTCTGAGGGCTGCGACATCAGACCAGTCCCGAAACAGGCGGTCGTGACGTCGCTGCCGTCCTTGCCATTGCGCCCGCCCCAGCCTCCGGGAAGCCATTCATAGAACATATAGATCGGCTTCTCCGCCTTGCGCAGGTCATTGCCCCCGGCAAGCAGGTATTCAAGATTGAAGGCGCAAGCGATGGCGCGCTCTGGCATGATCTGCGACCACATCTCGAAAATGGCATTCATGATCTTTTCGAATGGCATCAGGAAGCCGGTGACAGCGACAGGCCATTCCGCACTCACCACGCTGTTCCGGGGCGCCTTGATCGTGACCATGCGGTAAAAACCGCTATTGAGCGGAAGATCCGGGAAAAAAGTCTTCATCCCCGCCACCACGGCCGAGAAAGTGGCCCCATGCGCCGAGTTGTAGATTGACGATATCGTCGGGTGGCTGCCCTCAAAATCATAGAGGATCTCATCGCCCTTGATTGTCATCTTTATATGGATCGGGATCATCCCTTCGCCGGCGCCCGGATCGCGGTCGATGTAATCCACCGCCTCCCAGGTTCCGTCGGGCAAGCCCGAGATGCGCTGACGCACGGCACGTTCTACATAGTCCTGTACCTCCTCCATGCCCTGTGTCACCTGCCCGCGACCATATTTCCCCACAAGGCGCTGAAGTTCGCGCTCCGCGACCTGTGTGGCCTGCGCCTGTGAGTGGATATCACCGATGATGGATGCAGGGTCGCGCGTGTTGGCCGCGATCATATTGGCCACATCAGCGCAGAATTTCCCCTTGTGGAACAGTCGGATCGGCGTGATCCGGACTGCCTCGCCAAACATCTCGTGGGCCGCAACGTTGAAGGAGCCGGGCACCGATCCGCCGAGATCAGACCAATGCCCGTTGGACTGCGAAAAGCCGATCAGCGTTTCCTCGTCGAAAATCGGCCGGATCAGGCGCACGTCGCTGAAATGGGTCCCGCCCGCATAGGGATCGTTGATCGCATAGACATCGCCGGGATACATGTCCCCCTTGAACGCGCGGATGACATCCTTGCAGGTGTAATGCAGCGTGCCCACATGCACGGCGATATCCGAGTTGCCCTGGGCCACACAGTTGCCATCGGCATCATGCAAACCGTTCGAGAAATCGCGGTTGTAGATCACAAAGGAATAGCAGGTCCGCAGCATCTGTTCTGCCATTTGATCGACGGAGGTGATGAAGGAGTTTTTCAGTACTTCGAAGGTCACCGGATCAAGGTCGGGTCTGGAAAGGCGCGTCATGGGTCACTCCTTCACGCGAATATGAATGTTCATGTATTGGTCGATCCAGGTCGTCGCTTCGGGGGGTATCACCACTGTGGAATCGACTTGCTCGACGATGGCCGGACCGCTGAATTCCGCCCCGGCCTTCATTTTGGCCCGGTCATAGATGGCGGCCTCGCAGGCCGCGCCTTTGAACCAGACGGTGCGATGGCCGATTGGATCCGGGGCATGGCTGACCACCTCGAAGGACGGCAATCGGGCTTTTTGCACCAGGCCGGTTGCCTTGACCCCGACCCGGAAGATGCTGACAGGCGACTCTTCGCGCCGGAAATTATATTCCCGCTCGTGTTCGGCGTGAAACCCGGTCACAAGAGCGTCGGTGCTGGTGATTTTGGATGGCGCGGAAACTGCGAGGGACCGCCATTGGCCCTGGTACATCATCTCGACCGTGCGCTGCAGAAGCGTATTCTCGGGCGATACGCCTTCATGGCGCAGTCGCGCCACCGCCTCCTTCTCGATACGGGCAAAAGCGGTCTCGAGGTCATCGGGTGTCGTGCTGGCGGCATCGGCCATAAAACTGTCGGAGAAGTCATGTTGGATATCGACCAGCAAGCAGCCCATCGCAGAGGTCACACCGGGGTTCGGTGGTACAATGACAATCGGGATCGAAAGCTCGCGGGCGACTGCCGCACCATGCAAGGCCCCCGCTCCGCCAAAGGCAATCAACGCGAAATCGCGCGGGTCATGGCCCCGGCTGATCGACAGCAGACGGACCGCATTGGCCATATTGGCATTGGCGACGTCGATGATGGCCTCTGCGGCGGCGTGCAACTCCATTGCAAACGGCTCTGCCACCGTTTCGCGCACCGCCTTTTCGGCCAGCGCCGGGTCGAGCGTGATGTCCCCTCCCGCGAGGCTGCAGCCCAAACGGCCGAGGACAACATTGGCATCGCTGTTCGTGGCGGTCGTGTTGCCGTTGGAGTAGCAGGCCGGTCCCGGATGGGCCCCGGCGGATTGCGGCCCGTTGCGCAGCGATCCCCCCTCGTCCTGCCAGGCCAGCGAGCCGCCACCCGCACCGATGGTCAGCACCTCGATGCTGGGAAAGCGGATCGGGTAGCCATATTCGATGTACCAGTCCTTGGTGACCGTAGAGTTCCCCCTGTAGGTCAATGATACATCGGTGCTGGTGCCGCCCATGTCGAAGCCGATGGAATTCTCATATCCGCAGAGATTGCCGATAAAGCGGCTGGCGATGGCGCCCGCCGCAATGCCGGAACCGGCGAGCCGCGCGGCGAAATCCTTCACGCTCGCCGGTGTCATCACGCCGCCGCCGGTATGCAGCAGCAACAAATCGCGTTTGTAGCCGCCCTCCGCCAGTGTGTCGCTCAGGCGTGAAACGTAATCGACCACAACCGGCGAGACGACGGCGTTGACCATCGTGGTCGAGAACCGCTCATGTTCGAAAATCTCTGGCATGACCTCGGAGGAGATCGAGATATGCACATCCGGCATTTCCTCGCGCAGGATCTCTCGCATCCGGACCTCGTTCTCACCGTTGACGTAGGCGTTGATAAAACACACGGCGATTGCCTTCACCTCCCGCTTCCTCAGCACGGCGGCCACACGGCGGGCGTTATCTTCGTCCAGCGCCCGGATGATCTTCCCGCTCGCGTCGATGCGTTCGCTGACCGTCAACCGGTCCCGCCGGGGAATGTAGGGTTTGGCCACGTCCTTGTAGGTGTCCCAGAGGTCCTCCTTGTTCGACCGCCGGATTTCCACCACGTCGCGAAAACCCTCGGTGCAGACCATCGCCGCGCGCGGCAGCCTGCGGGTGATCAGCGCATTCGTGGCGACCGTCGTCCCGTGAGAAAACATGGTGACATCCGACAGCGCCACCGTCGCATCCGTCACGCCCGTCATGATCGCCCGCATCGGATCATCCGGTGTCGATGGGGTCTTCTCAATCCGGATCCGGCCGGAATCCTCGTCCATGATGCACACATCGGTAAAGGTTCCTCCGACGTCTACCGCCACTCTGGTTCTGGTCATCTGCTGTTCCTGACATGTTGCACGCCTGTCGGATGGCCGACCGACATCGTTCTGTGCCACGGGGGCTCAGTCCTTTGGTTTCGTTGCTCAGTTTAGGTCTGTTAATCGAGGCAGCGCTGCGCCTCTGCCCGGGATTTCTTGCGGGTGTCTGAGGGGGTGCAGCCAAATCGGTTGCGGTAGTGTTTGCAGAATTGCGCGTGGTCGTAGAAGCCCCATTTATGCGCGATCTGCGCCATCGTCGAACTGTCATGGGCCATCGTGAGCGTCTCGTGGCAGCGCGCCAACCGCTTGTCACGGATATAGCCCGCGACCGAGCATGCGTTTTCGGCAAACAAGCCCTGAAGATAGCGCAGGGAAATACCGCAGGCTTCGGCCACCTGCAGCGGGGTGAGTGTCGGGTTGGTGAGGGTGTCGCGGATGAATTGCTCTGCGCGTTGCAGATGCGCCGCGCGGATGGTGGACACGGAACTGTCGAGGATACGGTCGTCGCTGCGCATCGAAAGACAGAGAAGGTCCAGGAGGTGCTGGCCCGCCAATTCCCGCGCCGCGTCATTGATGACGTCGATGCTGTCGATGGTATTGCGGATCGCGCCGACGAAGAAGGAGCCGACACCCGTGGTGGCGTCAAAGGTCAGCGCGCTCAGCCGTTCGGTCGGACCCAGCCGGGATTGCACACTGGAGGTCGGCACCTTCAGCACCCAAAGCTTGTTGCGCTGCTCATGCGAGAATTCATAGGGCATGTCCCCTTGTTCCACCAAAAAGCTCCCCGGCGCGCAACGGGACTGGCGCGATGCCTGCTCAAACAGCACAGTCCCGGTATGGGGGATCGTGATCAGCAGGCTGTTGCCCTTTTCCTCCGCAAAGTGGCTCTTGTGGCGGCGGTACATTACGCCATCGCAGTGCATTTCCGACAGCCCCAGGATCCCCAGCCCCCAGGACCTGAGCGAGCCGCTGAACGCCTGTGGATCGCGGCAGTGTACCGAGAGCGGAAAATAGGTCTCCGAGATTGTCCGGGACCACATCGCATTTTTGTCGGTCGCTGCGTCATTGTCGGTCGAAACAAGCATCCTTTCCCTCCGTACGGCGCGTCACCTGGAACCGCAGACCTCTTTCTCCCGGTTTTCTCCCGGTGAACTCTAGCTGCTCCCGGTGTGCGAAATAGGCGATTTGCGCACAAAAATTTGGACCCGAGCTGGCTGGCGTCCTCCGCAGGCAACTCACATCCCGAAGGGGAAAAGTCCCGGTTGCCTTCGTCCCGCCCGTCCTGCGCATCCCCTCCCTGCTTTCAGCAGAGGGCAGGTCAGCCTGCGGCGCAGAATGGCTGATGGCCGGTCCGGGACACGGATTTTCGCCCCCGCTCTGAACGGACACCCAGCGCCGATCGTATTCGCGCGCGCCGATCGCTGTCAATTCGCGGCCGAAACGTCAGCCGACGAATGATATGATCAAAGGCAATGTTATTGCGGAAAAGGCCGTACCATAGAGCACAGTTCGCGCAGAGAGCGCAACGCTGATCCCCTCGGCGCGCGCCATGACATAAACATTCGCCGCCGGCGGCAAGGCGCCCATGATGATCGCCGTCGCGACCCAGACCGGATCAAAACCAGAGATCCCCCAAAAGGCGAGGGCCACCGCCAACGGATGCACGATCAGCTTGACCCCGAGGCAGGCGCCGAGCCTTGCGCCCATTGCGCCGCCGCGATTGCGCGCCAGTGTGAGGCCAAGCGAGAACAGCGCCGCAGGGGCGGCAGCGTTCTGAAACCCGGTCAACGGCGTGTCGAGGACGGCCGGAAGCGCCAGGCCGGTGCGCGCAAACACGAGCGCCGCCAGCGTTGCGAGGATGAACGGATGGGTCACTACCTTGCGCAGCGACTGGGCCAACCGGGCAACGCCGCGTCGCCCCTCGCCGATCATGGCAGGCCATATGGTAAAGATCAGCAGCACATCAGCGCAAAAGACAAAGGCCGCCGGCGCACCCGCTGCAGGGCCGAGCACGGCAACAGTCAGCGCAGGGCCCATATATCCGATGTTGGAATAGCTCGCCGCGAGCCCAAAGACCGCCGCATGGTCCTGGGTCCTGTTGCCGCGACCGATCAGCCAGCCGATCACGAACATCAGCCCGGTCATCGTGGTTGTCACCGCCAGGAAACCCATCAGGCTGGCGGCGCCAGGCGGGACCGCCCGCACCGACTGGAACAGAAGCGCGGGCAGTGCGAGGTAGAAGACAAAAGCATCCAGCCAGCGCTGTTGTTCCGCCCCATATCGCAACAGGGTCTGGGCCACACCGCCGGCGAGGATGAAGATGAAAAAGGGAGCGATCAGACCCAGAGCGGCGATCAAAACTGGGCGCCCCTCAGGTCAGACACGATACTCTTCCATGCATTGGTTCGGATATTCATGGCGCGACTCTATGGGTAAACTCTTCCGACGGCACAAGGCTCTGTCATTCAAAACTGCAGCTTTGGAGACAGAAAAGCCGAGGTGAAATATGACTTCAGCGCTTGGACGGCCGGGGTCGGCGGTGTGGACCCATTGAGGGCCAGCCCGACGTCCATCGTTGGGATTTCCACATCCGTCGGCACTGTCTCGATCCGCCGCCCTTCCAGCGACCAGGGGCGGTACACCATGTCGGACAGAATCGTGACCCCCTGCCCGTTGGCCACCAGTGAGCGTACGGCCTCGACCGAAGAGGTGCGCAGCTTGATGCTGGGGTGGGCATTGCTGATGTTCCAGTATTTCATAGTCGTATGCGCGGCTTCGTCCACGGTCAGCATGACATAGGGTTCCCTGGCGATGCTGTGCAGTGACACCGCGCCCTCCTCGCAAAACCGGTGCCCCGCCGGAACCCAAAGACGCCTTGGCGACTTAAGCAGGGTGAGCGTTTCGATGCCGTCGCGGTGAATGTTCGACGTCAGGACCACCGCCATGTCGATCTGACTGCGCAGCAGCTGTTCCTCAATGCTCTGCCGGTTCAGTTCGACGATTCGAATCTCGATGGAGGGATGAAGCTGCGCCAAACGGCCAAGGTGATAGGGCAGGAAATACCCAAGGACCGTATAGGTCGCGGCGATGGTCAGGCTGCCACTGATGTCGGAGGTACCGCGATGGATCTGATGGGCCGCATCGACCTTTTCCAGAATGTCCCGCGCCACCGGCAAAAACTCGCGCCCCGCCTCGGTCAGCTCCATGCCCTGCGCGCGGCGTTGAAACAATGTCACGCCCAGAAGCCCCTCAAGATCGCGAACAGACCCCGTAACCGCAGATTGTGAGATCGACAGCATCTTCGCGGCCCGGCTGACCTGTCCAGTCTCCGCCGTTGCGACAAAATACTTCAAGTGTTTGAAATTCAACGGCTATCCCCTTCGCTATCCGCTTATCATTATCTCTTTTTTCGATAATGCAACAATAATAAAAAGAAATACCAATTTCACTACAAGCTGCCATCATGGGTCCAAACAGTGGAGGGATGTGACGATGAAAGAGGCGGTCGATTTGAATTGCGACATGGGCGAGGGATTTGGCCAGTGGGTGCTGGGGGACGCCCCCGACGAAGAGATCATGCAGATCATCAGTTCCGCTAATATCGCGGCGGGCTTTCACGCGGGCGATCCCAATTCGATGGACCGTGTGGTCAAACTGGCTCAGGCGCATGGCGTCGGGCTGGGCGCGCATCCGGGCTATGGCGATCTGCAGGGCTTCGGGCGGCGCTACATCCGGACCGGCGCCGCAGAGCTGATCAATGACATCGTCTATCAGATCGGCGCGATCCGCGAATTTGGCCGCCGCCACGGTGCACCCTTGCAACACATAAAGCTGCACGGTGCTCTCTACATGGAAGCGGCCGTAAACGAAGAAGTATCGGAAATGCTGGTGGACACCCTGCAGGCCACCAGCCCTGACGCCCTGTTGTTCTGCATGAGCATGTCAAAGACCTATGCCGCCGCCAAGCGGGCGGGTCACCCGGTCATCCGCGAATTCTACGCCGACCGGGAATACGACAACTCAGGCTCTATCGTCTTTCGCAGGCAGGTCGGACGGCCGGATCCGCAACAGATCGCCGAGAAATGCGTCAAGGCCTGCCGGACCGGCATGGTCACCACCGTCGAGGGCGACGAAATCGAAATCCCCTTTGACTCGATCTGTTTCCATTCGGACACCCCCGGTGCACTGGTTATGGGGCAAGCCATCCGTGCGGGCCTGCAAGAAGCAGGCATCCGCATTGAAACCGCCGCAGAAGTCGCGAAAACCCTTTGAATACATCACTCAATCAGGAGACCAACATGACCCAGGTTCTTTCTCCCGTTCCGGGCACATTCTACACCCAGCCCGCCCCGGGTGAGCCGCTTTACAAGCAAGTCGGCGACCCGGTCGCGGCAGGAGACGTCGTCGGCCTGATCGAAGTCATGAAGACCTTTATTGACGTCAAGGCCGAGACCACGGGGACATTCACGGGCTATCTCGTTGACGACGGCGCGGCGATTGGTGCGGGCGCGCCGCTGGCAGAAATCGAGGATTGATACATGGCGATCAAACGCTTGCTGATCGCCAACAGGGGCGAAATCGCCGTGCGGATTATCCGCGCAGCCAAGGCAATGGACATTCACACCATCCAGGCCCATTCCGAAGCCGATGCCGACATGCTGGCGGTGCGGCAGGCGGATGAGGCCGTCTGCATTGGCCCCGCACAGGCCGCGCAATCCTATCTGAACGTGGAGGCGGTGGTCGCGGCCGCCAGGGCAACCGGAGCTGATGCGGTACACCCCGGTTACGGTTTCATGGCCGAAAACCCGGCCTTCGTGCGCGCGCTGGAGGCCGCTGGCATCACATTTGTCGGCCCCTCCGCAGACATCATCGATCGCATGGGCGACAAGGTGGCTGCCCGGCAGGCTGCCGAAGCGGCGGGCGTGCCGGTGGTGCCGGGCTCGAAAGGGCGGCTCGATACGGTGGATGAGGCCGTGGCGGTCGCGGCCGGTCTGGGGTATCCGGTGATGATCAAGGCCGCGGCCGGTGGCGGGGGCAAGGGGATCCGCATTGCCGAAACCGAGGCGGATCTGCGCAGGATGGCGCCGCAGGCGCAGGCCGAGGCGGATGCCGCCTTTGGCGATGGCGGGCTCTATCTTGAACGCGCCATCCAGTCGCCCCGCCATATCGAAGTACAGATCATGGGTGACGGCACCGATGCGGTCCATTATTTCGAGCGTGAATGCTCGATGCAGCGCCGTCGTCAGAAAGTCTGGGAAGAGGCCGGCGCCGCCTGTCTGGACGAGACCACGCGCGCTCACCTCTGTGATACCGCAGTGTCCCTGGCCAAGGCCGTCGGTTACGTCGGGGCGGGCACGGTGGAATACCTATATGACAGCGCCACAAGGGAATTCTTCTTTATCGAGATGAACACCCGCATCCAGGTTGAGCATCCGGCAACGGAAATGCTGACCGGCACCGATCTGGTGCAGGAGATGATCCATGTGGCGGGCGGCGGGGCGCTGCGCCAGTCCCAAAAAGACATCACCCGCAGCGGCCACGCAATCGAGGTGCGTCTGAACGCCGAGGATCCAATGATGCAGTTTCTGCCCTTTCCGGGTCAGGTCAGCAGCCTGCAGCTGCCCGAAGGCGCGGGCATCCGTTTCGATCACTTCCTCTACGAAGGCTATCAGGTGCCGCCGTTCTACGATTCCCTTCTGGGCAAGCTGATCGTCCATGCCGAGGATCGGGACACCGCCATCGAGCTGATGATCACCGCGCTTGAGGGGCTGGAAATCGGTGGCCTGAAAACCACCAAGCCACTGCATCTCGCGCTGGCGCAGGACCCGTCTGTGCGGGCGGACGATTTCCATACACAATGGCTCGAGCCCTGGCTGGCGGCGGGCAATCTCAAACCAACCCCCTAACCACAGGAGGCAAATCGTGAAAACACGCTATACCTACGGCGGCGACGAACACATCTACGTCGAGATGGACGATGAAATGTCGCTGGACGCGTTTTTCAAATCCCTTTCGATGAGCAATGCCGTGCGCGACGCCGGAATTGAGGGCGTCACGGAAATTTGCCCGGCAAACGCGTCCTTTCAGGTCCGCTTCGATCCCGAAGTCATCACACCTGAGGCGATGATGAAAAAGGTGCAGGAGCTTGAGCATAAGTCGGCGGATGCAGAGAAACGGTTGAAAACGCGGATCATTGAAATTCCGGTCTACTACCAGGATCCCTGGACCCATGAGACATTGATGCGGTTCCGCGAACGCCATCAGGATCCGTCGGGAACGGATCTTGACTATGCCGCGCGGATCAACGGCTTTGACAGGGCTGAGGACTTTATCGAGGCGCACCACGCGCAGCCCTGGTTTGTTTCGATGGTGGGTTTTGTCGCCGGGCTGCCGTTCCTCTATCAACTGGTCGGGCGCGAACAGCAGTTGCAGGTGCCAAAATACCTGCGTCCGCGCACAGACACCCCCAAGCAGACAGTGGGCTATGGGGGCTGTTTTTCCTGTATCTATTCGGTGCGCGGCGCCGGTGGCTATCAGATGTTCGGCGTGACCCCTATGCCGATTTTCGACCCGGAGCAGAAGCAAAGCTATCTGCGTGACTTTATGGTGTTCTTCAAACCGGGCGACATCGTGAAGTGGAAGCCGATCAACCGGGAGGAATATGACCGCATTCTCGCCGAGGTGGAGGCCGACACCTATGTGCCGCGCATCGCCGAGGTCGATTTCGATCTCGAAGCCTTCAACGCGGATATGGCCGGCACCAACGCCAAACTGATGGAGGCGCTCAATGTCGCTTAAAGTCATTCAACCGGGCCTCTCGACCTCAATTCAGGATTTGGGCCGCCCGGGCTATTTCCATCTTGGCATCCCCATTGGCGGGGCGATGGACCGATTTGCGCTGCGCGTCGCGAATATGCTGGTCGGCAATCCCGAGGGCGCTGCGGGGCTCGAGGTGGTCTTCCTCGGCCCGGAGATCCTGTTTGAAAAGGACGCCCTCGTCGCCGTGACCGGAGCAGACCTGCCGGCAAAAGTCGATGGCGAACCACAGGAGGCTTGGACCGCGTTCGAGGTGAAGGCCGGTCAGACGCTGTCGTTTGACTTCCTCAAATCCGGTGCGCGTGCCTATATCGCAATCAGTGGCGGGCTCGACACCCCCCCGGCCCTCGGCAGCCGCTCCACCTATCCGATCGGTGCGTTGGGCGGTATCGAAGGGCGCAATGTGCAGGCTGGCGACGTGATCCCGCTGGGCGAAACGGAGATGATCGAACCGGGTCTGAATGTGCCCGCGCACTTGCGCCGCCTGCCGGGCACCCCTGCCGAACTGCGGGTGCTGCCCGGCCTATATTGGCACCGTCTGACCGCCGCCGCACAAGAGGGATTTTTCGACGATGACTGGAGCGTCGCCCTTGAGGCAGACCGGATGGGATACCGGTTCAAAGGCGGCAAGCCACTGGCCTTTGTCGACCGAGAACAGCCGTTCGGCGCCGGGGCTGATCCCTCCAACATTGTCGACGGTTGCTATTCCTACGGCTCCATTCAGGTGCCGGGCGGGTTGGAGCCCATTGTCTTGCACCGGGACGCGGTTTCGGGGGGCGGCTATTTCACTTTGGGGGCGGTCATCTCGGCCGATATGGACCTGATCGGGCAGCTGCAACCCCATACGCCCGTCAAGTTCCGCAAGGTGGATATGGACGAGGCTCTTGAGGCGCGGAGCGCGCGCAAGAAAATGCTGGCCGCCGTCCGGACCCATCTCGGCTGAGCCCGCACATGACACCCGTCCCGGCGCCCTGCCCGTTTCAGGCCGCCGGGGCCCTATTCTGACACGCCGCCTTGAATGTAGAACCCGCCTACGCCCTGATGTTTCAGGCAAACATTGATGGCGACAGACGCTCTTCCCCGCCTCGAGGGAAACCAAATCCAACCCTGTCCGTGGATCCGGCCAAAATGAACAGACTTGCCTCCCCCCCTCACAAAAAGCGGCGTTTACTGCGGGTTCGGGGCACCGATGTGACCTTGCTCGCGCAAGTGCGTAACATGGCCGTGGCGGACCTCGGCTTTGACATTGAGCACGAGTCCCTCGACTTTCTGACCTGTCAGCACCGCGCTGCGGTCGACCCGCAGGGCTACGACATCTACGAGCAGTGTTTCCACAACCTCGATATCGTTTGGTACTGGGGGGCCCTGCAGCCGATCCAGACCGACCGGATCACGCAGTGGGACGACATCGGCGACCTCGCCAAGGCGGGGGGCATCAGCAAGTACACCTGGCACGGCCACGGCGATGCCCCGATGCGCAAGCTCTATGTCCAGCCCGACGGCACATTGGGACCACACCCAATGTCAACCATCAGTATGCTGCCAACCGCGCATAACGTTGACAGCTTTGGATTCGACCGCCGCCTTTTTGGCGATGAGGGGCCGGAGGGATCCAGCTGGGCCTGGCTGCTTGACCGGCGTGCCCGCGGGCGGATCGCCCTGGTGGATGAACCTGCAATCGGCATTTTTGACGCCGCTCTTGCGGCAGAAGCCAATGGCGATCTGACGTTTCAGGACATCGGCAATATGACCGTAGACGAAATCGACAGCCTGATGGCGCTGCTCGAAACCCTGCGACAACAAGGTTTTTTTGTCGGCAGCTGGCTGTCGCCCGACGAGGCCGAAGCCTTCATTCAGGCAGACCGCGTCTCAGTGCAGAGCATGTGGTCGCCGTCCTATGGAAACCTGGGCGAGATGACGGGGATTTTTCGCGAAAGCGTGCCGCGTGAAGGGTACCGGGCGTGGCATGGTGGTGCATCGCTCGCGCGCCACCTTACAGGCGCAAAACTGGACATGGCCTATGAATATCTAAATTGGTGGCTGACCGGCCCGGCCGGAGCGCTGATGGCGCGGCAGGGACATTATATGACGAATTCCAAAGGGGTGCGGGAATATCTGAGCCCGGAGGAATGGGGCTATTGGTATGATGGAGATCCCGCGCGCTGCGACCTCAAGGGGCCGGACGGCAGGATCGTCGTCCGCACTGGCCAGCGCCGCCCCGGCGGGGCCTACCGGGAGCGGGTCAGCAGGATCGCGCTCTGGAATACCGTCATGGACGAATATAATTACGCAGCCCGCGCCTGGAAGCGCTTTATCAGGTCGCTGGGGAGCCCCGCCTCATGAGCCCGAAACCCACACCCCCTGGGCAGGCGCCGCTCTATGAAACCATCAGCAGCGTTCTGCGCCACAATATCCGCTCGGGGCGCCTGCCGGATGGGTTTGTCCTCATCGAAGGGCCGATCGCCAAGCTGATGCAAACCAGCCGCGCGCCTGTGCAGGCCTCCTTGCGGATGCTGAACGCCGAAGGGTTGATCCACAGGTTCCGCGGGCGCGGATATCTGGTGGGCGACGGCCAGACAAACCCCGCCCCGATCCGCAGGCCGCTCGAAGAGTTCGGCTTTGAAATTCCGCACATATCCCGCTCGGCCCTTGCGGTGCGCGGCACCTGGCAGCGGGTCTATGACAAGGTCGAGGCCGAAATCGCCTCCTGCCAGATTTTTGGCGAGTTTCGGGTCATTGAAACCGAATTGGCCAACCATCTTGGCGTCAGCCGTACCGTGGCCCGCGACGTGCTCAGCCGACTGAATGAACGTGGGCTGATCCGCAAAGGCGCAACCTCGCATTGGCTTGCCGGGCCGCTGACGGCGAGAACATTGCGCGAAAAATTCGAGCTGCGCAGCATCATGGAACCGGCCGCCCTGATACAGGCCGCCGACCACATCGACCACGCTCAGATCGTGGAGATCAGTCAGCAGATCGACAGCGGCAAGGTAAAGGACTCGGCTGAACTGGATGATGCCCTGATGCGGCTGTGCTTTGAACGGGCGCCAAACAGCGCGCTGGTGGAAATCATCAGCAACAACCGCCTACTGCTCTCGGCGATGGACAAAGCGCTCAGCGATCTTGGCCTGCCGGAAGATCCAGTCGCGCAGGATCAATACCGCATTCTGTTCGAGCTGATCGGCTCCCGGCAAACCGATGCCGCAACGGCCTACCTGAAGGAACATCTGCGCATCCTGTCGTTCAAGAGCCTCGCCCGGCTCAAGATTGTGGCGCTGATTCCCGAAAGCGAGTCGCGGCCCCCATATCTGATTCCGGTCCACTAAAATGCATTTCGCATCCAAAAGGCATTTGTGATGTGGAATAATTGTTCACATTCCGGCAAATCTTCTATCTCAGGTAGAGTATTTCACGGAAACCTTCGAAAAGATGGCTATTGCCGTGGCACAAAATTAGCCATTTCATACTTTATACAATTTGCGATGTGGGCGCCGGAAAACCGTCCTATTGCTGCCCCAACCCGGAATGAGGGCGGCCTTCGCAAAAGAGAGAGGGCTCTATGACGCAAAGCGAACCTATATTTCGGTTGGAGGGTGTGACGCATAAGTACGGCGACCTGACCGCACTTGACGGCATTGATTTTGTCGCCGAAGACAACAGCTATATTGCCCTGCTTGGGCCCTCGGGATCCGGCAAGACCTGCCTTCTGCGCGTGATCGCAGGGTTTGAGAAGCCGGACACCGGTCGTATCTGGTTTCAAGGCCGCGATATCACCGACCTGCCGGCGCATGAGCGTGGCATTGGCTTTGTGTTTCAAAACTTCGCCCTGTTCCCGCATCTGACGATCTTTGAGAACGTGGCCTTCGGTCTGCGCAATGGGGCCCTGAAAATATCCGCCGCCGAAATCACCGACCGGGTGTCGAGCGCCATCGAGATGGTGGGGCTCAGCGGGATGGAAGATCGCAGCCCCGATCAGATTTCCGGCGGTCAGAAACAACGTGTTGCGCTGGCGCGCTCGCTGGTGCTGCAGCCGAAGCTGGTGCTTTTGGATGAACCCCTGGGGGCACTGGACGCCAACCTGCGCGAACGGATGCAGACCGAGCTTCGCGCCATCCGTGAACGGCTCGACGTGACCTTCCTGCATGTGACCGGCAGCGAAACCGAAGCGCTGGCGATGGGCGATCAGGTGGCCGTTCTGGACAAAGGCCAGATCGTGCAATACGGCACGCCGGAGGCGATCTACGACAGCCCTGCCCTCTCGGATGTGGCGCTGTTTCTCAATAGGTTCAATCTCTTCGACGGCCGGCTTGATGGTGCCATCTTTGAAGGACCATTCGGCGCGACGCCCGTCTCCTCTGTCCGGGCGAACACAAGCGACGTCTACGCAATCCGATATGACCGCACCCGTATCTTCGATGCAGACGTGGTGGATTTGCCGGGTCCGGCTCTGCCCGTTCGCTACCTCGCCAGCGAATACCTCGGATCGTCAATCGTCTTCCTGTTCGAGACCGAGGACCGCAAAACCGTCGAGGTCGACCACCACCTCAGCCTTGGTGAGCCGCGCGATCTGACGGTCGGTGAGAAATACACACTGTCATGGGATCCCGCGCAGGCGATCGTATTCGGAAAGGAAACCGCAAGATGAGCGCTGCAACCCCGTCCCGGGAGACGTCAAACACCGTCCGCCTGCTCGCCCCCGGCGTTGTCTGGATGATCCTGTTCCTCGTCGCTCCGATCATGATGATCCTATATGTTTCATTCTGGACCCAGACGACATTCGCCATCAACTCCACCTTGACCCTCGACAGCTGGAAGAATTTTTTCGGCTCCGAAGCCTATGTCGGGGCATTGTGGACGACCATTCGCCTGTGGCTGATCGTTCTGTCGCTGACCATCCTGATCGGCTATCCTGCGGCGCTCTATGTGGGGCTGCTGGTCAAGAGCAAGACTGTCTCGACCATCCTGCTGGTGCTCTGTGTGATCCCCTTCTGGACCTCCTTCCTGATCCGCGTGCTGGCCTGGCGGCCGATGCTGGGCAAGGAGGGCGCGATCAACATCATTTTGCAAAAGCTCGGCCTCATCGACAGCCCGATCGAAGTGCTGCTGTTTTCAGAGTTGTCGGTCATCATCGGCATGACCCAGATCTATGTGGTCTTCATGGTCGGCCCTATTGCCTTCATGCTGGGGCGCATCGACCGCAATATTATCGAGGCCGCCCGCGATCTTGGCGCAGGCTTTGGGCGCATTTTCTGGAAGATCGTCCTGCCGCTCAGCCTGCCGGGCGTTGTGGTCGGCTCTATCTTTGTCAGCGTCATGGTGCTCGGGGAATTCGCCACATCAGGCGCCTTGTCGGGACGCAAGGTGAACCTCCTCGGCAATATCATCGTCACCCAGGTTGGATCGCTGAAATGGGCGATGGCCTCGGTCGTCGGAGTAATCCTGACAATACTGTTGGGCATCGTGGTTGCAGGCTTTCTGCGCATTGTCGACCTGAAGCGGGAGATCTGAGAGATGGAATCCAAGGTCCTTAAACCGATCCTCGCCGTATACGTCGGCCTGTTCATCCTGTTTCTTTATGGCCCGTTCATCGTTTTGGGCATCCTGTCCTTCCAGCAAGGCCCCGAAGGCGGTCCCCAGTTCCCGATCCTCTCCTGGTCAACCTACTGGTATCAGCACCTTTTCGGCCTGACGCCGCCCTCGCGGATCGCACCCTTGCCGGTTGGCGAAGCGCTGATCCGGTCATTGGTGCTGGCCTTCATGACAATGGTCACCTCGACTGTCCTTGGCGTCATGGCCGCACAGGCGTTTCGCAAACGGTTCCGCGGGTCGGGCATCGTGTTCTACCTGATTGTGCTGGGCATGATGGTGCCGGGCGTCCTGACGGGGCTGGGCACATCGCTGCTCGCCAACAATGTGCTGGGCATTGACCGGCACTGGTGGAGCACGGCGTTTCTCGCCCATGTGGTCTATACCTTCCCCTTTGCCTTCCTGGTGATGCTGGCGATCCTCAACCGCTTTGACGGATCGGTGGAGGAAGCCTCCTGGTCGCTGGGCGTGTCCCCCATCAGAACCTTCCGCAAGGTGACCTTTCCGCTGATTTTTCCGGGCGTGCTGTCGGCCATGCTCTTTGCCTTCACGCTGAGCTTCGACGAGTTCCCGCGCACCCTCTTTGCATCCGGGCGGGACCAGACCTTGCCGCTGGCGATCTACGGCACCTTCTCGGTCGAAATTCATCCCAACATCTTCGCTTTTGGCGTCATGACCACATTGTTCTCATTCGCGCTGCTATCGGTCTACGGCATCCTGATGGCGCTGAGCGTCCGGCGCGCCAAGAAGATGGCTATGCAGGAAGACATCGCATGAAAACCGTCATTATTACAGGCGCAGGATCCGGGATCGGACTTGCCGTCGCCACAAAGCTCGCGGCCCTCCGATACAATGTCGTCGTCAATGATTACGACGCCGAGGCCGCGGACCGCGCAGCAAAGGAGATCGGCGGCGTGGCCGTGCAAGGCGATGTCTCAAACGAGGCTGATGTCGCGCGCATGGTCGAGCGCTGCACCGAGGTATTCGGCGCGCCAACGCATCTGGTCAACAATGCAGGCCACGTTCATCAGTCGCGCTTCGTCGATCTGGAGCCTGCCGACTTTGACCGCATGATCGCGGTCCACTTGCGCGGCACCTATCTCTGCACCCGCGCGGTCCTGCCCGACATGTTGAAAAGAAAATCCGGTTGCGTGGTCAACATGGCGTCGCAACTGGGGCAGATCGGAGGAATTGAACTGGTCCACTACTCCGCCGCAAAGGCCGGGATCATCGCAATGACCAAGGCGCTGGCGCGCGAGGTCTCGACCGGGGGCGTGCGCGTCAACGCCGTGGCGCCCGGCCCGATCAACACGCCGCTCGTGCGCGCCCTGTCAGACGACTGGCGGTCGGCCAAGGCCGCCGAGCTGCCACTGGGCCACTTTGGCGAGCCGGAAGATGTGGCCGAAACCGTCGCATTCCTCTGTTCTGACGCTGCGCGGATATACGTAGGCCAGACCCTTTCCCCCAATTCCGGAGACGTAATGCTATGACCTCAATCGCTTTGATCACCGGCGCCGGAATTGGCATCGGACGGGCCACCGCCAAGGCGCTCGCCGCCCGCGGAGACCATGTCGTGGTCACCGATGTGCTGGAGGATGAGGGCCGCAATGTGGTGCAGGAGATCCGCAAGGCGGGCGGCGAAGCCGAATTTCAGCATCTTGATGTGACCGACACCCGGCGCGTCGATGCCGTGGTCAAGGACATCGAAACCCGTTTTGGCAGGATCGACACAATCGTCGCAAACGCGGGCATTGCGCACCGTGTTCCGCTCGAACACCTCACCGACGAGAAATGGGATCAGACCTTTGACATCGATCTCAAGGGGATGCTGCGGGTGATCCGCCCTGCCGCGGCCGGGATGAAGGCGCGCGGCAGCGGGGCGATTGTCTGTCTGTCGTCGATCATGGGCGTCGCTTATGGCTGGGACGAACATGTCCACTACTCCGCCGCGAAGGCGGGCGTGGTCGGGCTCGTGCGGGGGCTGGCGGTGGAACTGGGCCGGCACGGGGTGCGCGTCAACGGCGTGGCACCGGGCTACATCCGCACCGCTCAGCTGTTGTCAGAGAAACATTCACTTGGTCCCGAAGGTGCCAAAACAGTGGGCGATATCGTGCCCCTGGGACGCATCGGTCAGCCTGCCGACATTGCTGATGTTGTGGGTTTTCTCGCGTCCGATGCCGCGCGGTATCTGACGGGACAGGTCATTACCGTGGACGGTGGGCTGATGGTCGGGCGCTACTGAACACCAAAGGAAGGTCTGCCTTCCCAAAAACAACCAAAATCAAACGACCTCAACAAGGAGTATAACAGTGACACATGCGACTCTCTCTCGACGCAACTTTTTGAAGACCACAGCAGGCAGCGCCGCGCTTGCGGCTGGCGGGGTGCCGTTTCTCGGCGCGCAGCAGGCCTTTGCGGCTGAACTGGGCAACCAGGAATTGCGCACTGTCGGCCTGTCGGTGACGGTTCAGGAACGCATCCTGAACGACTTCAAACAGAAATCCGGCGTCGGCGCCGTCAGCGGCAAGGCCGACATCTTCCCCAACACCCAGACGGAAATCCTGTCCGGGTCAGATGCCTATGATTGCTGGGAAATCATCGGTGAACGCCTTGCGGCGATGGTTGCCACCGACAAGCTGGCACCGATTGAGGCCGCAAACCTCGAGAACTGGGCCGGGATCCGCGACACGTTCACCAAATCGTCCGACCGCTGGGACCTCAACCGTCAGATCGTTGGTCAGATCTGGGAAGACGAAAGCCAGACGCGCCTCAATATGGTGCCGACGGTCTACAATTTCGACTCCATTGGCTATCGCCCTGACCTTGTCGAAGCAGAGGAGGCCTCCAAATGGTCGTCGCTGTTCGATCCCAAATTCAAGGGCAAGACCGGCCTGAACGTTGACCCGCTGATTGCATTCGGTCAGGCGGTTCTGGCGATGAACGAATTGGGTCTGTTGGAAGTCTCCAACCCCGGCAACCCGGACGCCGAAGCCATTGAAGAAGCGGCAAAGTTCCTGATTGCCAAGAAGAAAGAAGGGCAGTTCAGAGCGCTTTGGGGGGACTTTGGCGAGCTGGTGAACCTGCTGGCATCGGGCGAGATGGTCATTGCCGACGCCTGGCAGCCTGCTGTCATGGCCGTCAAGGCGCAGGGCGTTGAATGCTCCTATGCGACGATGGAAAGCGGCTACCGTGGCTGGGCAATCGGGGTCGCCCCCCTCAAGACCTCGACGAACCTCGAAGCGGTCGCAGCCTACGCCGATTACTGGCTGTCCGGTCCCCCCGCCATCGCGGTGTCCGAACAGGGCTACTACTCCCCCACAACCAACGTCAAAAACGTCATGGACGCCGACAAATATGCCTTCTGGTACGAGGGCAAACCCTGGGTTGGCGCAACCGAGCGCGGTATCAAAGAGGGCGATCTGCGGGATGGCGGCTCGCTTGAGGAACGCGCCTCCAACGTCGCCTACTGGCACCAATGGCCGGATGAATACGACCTGCTCATTCAAAAATGGGACGAATTCCTTTCCGCATAACGCCCCCGGTTCAGCCGGCCAACCGGCTGAACCCACCCTTCCCTCTCCCCCCGAACAGGACGATTTCCCTTGGCCTACGATCTTCAGCTTACAAATGTCTTCAAGACCTACGACAATGGAACACCGGCCGTTATCGACTTCAATCTGGACGTCGATAAAGGGGAATTCATTGCATTCCTAGGCCCCTCGGGATGTGGGAAATCCACCACCCTGCGGATGATCTCGGGGTTCGAAACGGTCACCTCCGGCGATCTGATGATCCGCGGCAAACGCGTGAATGATCAACTGCCCGAAAAGCGCCCCACCTCGATGATCTTTCAGAACTACGCGCTGTTTCCGCATATGAATGTGCGCCAGAACGTGCTCTTTGGCCTTGAAGTCAAGAAGATGCCGCGCGGCGAAGCAAACCGCAAAGTCGATGAAATTCTTGAAAAACTGGGTCTGAGCAGCATTGCGGATATGGCGACCACCCGCCTGTCGGGGGGGCAGAGGCAGCGTATCGCGCTCGCCCGCTCGCTGGTGGTCGAACCCGACATCCTGTTGCTGGATGAACCGCTTGGCGCGCTTGATGCGAACCTGCGAAAAAGCATCCAGAATGAATTAAAACTCCTCCAGCGCGATCTTGGGATTACGTTTGTATTTGTGACCCACGCACAGTCCGAGGCGCTCGCCCTGTCGGACCGGATCGTGGTGATGAACGCAGGTCGGGTGGAACAGGTCAGCCCCCCGCGTGAACTCTATACCCGCCCCAGCAGCCAGTTCGTGGCCCGTTTTATCGGCTCCAACGCCATCCTGCCCGGAACCGTCCGGACACAACAGAACGGCACGGTGATGCTGGATACGGCCTTTGGCACCTTTGGCGGCGCCAACCGCGCAGGCCTCGACGCGCACCCGGGACGAGAGATGAGCATCATTCTGCCCGCCGAAGCGGTGGACCTTGTGCCCGCCGATGTGCCCGAGGATGACATCCGCGCCAGCTTTGGCTCCAACGCGATCCCCTGCACCATCGACAGCCTGCAGATCGTGGGCCACATCATGCATATGATCGTGCGTTTCGCCGACGGCAAACTGATCAATGTCGAAGGCCATGTGGACAAGTATCGCGACAGGCTCAAGGCCGGGGGGCGCGCGTTCATTGCGTGGAAGTCCGCCAATTCCACTGTCATCGACCATTGAGGGGGCTCAGATGGCTCCTCTGACCGCAAGCGATATTTCTGTTGGGCTGCGCTCCGGCAAACTTGACCCGGTGACCGTGACGGAGCAGGTTTTTGACCGGCTGGCGGCGCATGGCGACGATGCAATCTATATCGACACTCTGCGAGACCGGGCGATGACCGAGGCGCAGGCGTCGCGGCTGCGGTATCGGGCCGGCCTGCCCGCCAGCCCGCTCGATGGGGTGCCCGTTGCCTGGAAGGATCTGTTTGACCTCAAGGGCCGCGTGACCACCGCCGGGGCCGTGGTCACCAAAACCGATCCCGCGGCGACCACAGATGCGCCCGTGGTGGCGACGGCCCACCGGGCGGGCATGATCAGCACCGGCACGGTGAATATGACCGAGTTCGCCTATTCCGGTATTGGCCTCAACCCGCATTATGGCACCCCGCGCAATATCCATGCCCCTGCCGGACAGGCGCGCAGCCCCGGCGGATCGTCCTCGGCCTGCGGCGTGGTTGTGTCGGCTGGGATCGTGCCTCTCTCGATGGGTTCGGACACCGGCGGATCGGTGCGGATACCGGCCGCATTCAACGGGGTAGTCGGATACAAGACCTCGTTCGGACGCTACCCGATGGAGGGGGTATATCCGCTGGCCAGATCGCTCGACACGATCGGTCCGCTGGCCCACACCGTGACGGATTGTGCGCTGTTCGATGCGGTTCTGCGCGGCAAAGACGCGCCAGAGACCCCTTCCGCAGACCCGGCCACGCTCAACTTCGTTATTCCCGATGACGTCCTGCTCGGGGACCTGGCACCCGCCGTCGCCGTGAACTTTGACGCCACCGTATCGCGGCTGCAGGACGCAGGTTCCCGCATCCGGCGGATTTCCCTGCCCGAACTTTCCGAGCTGAGCGACCTGATCGCGCAACATGGTGTTCTGGCCGGTGCCGAGGCGCTGGCGCTGCATCGCGACCGGATCTCCGGAGCTGCAGCGCAGCAGATGGACGCCCGCGTGGTCCGGCGCATCAAACTGGCCGAGCGCATGAGTGCAGTCGACGTGCTTCTGCTTCAACAGGCCCGGACCCGGACCAAAGCCTCGACAGCCAGAGCCATCGGCACGGCCATCGTCTTGTGCCCGACCACGCCGACGACCGCGATGGAGACCGCCCCCCTGGAAGCGGATCAGGATGAATTCTTCCGCGCCAACGCCCTGACCCTGCGCAACACGTCGCTGGGCAATTTTCTGGATTGGTGCGGCGTTTCTATCCCCAATGGCACCGATGCGGACGGCATGCCCACCGGTTTTCTGCTCTCGGCGCCGACGGGCCAGGATACCGCCCTGCTGGCCGCGGCCATGGGATGCGAAGACATCATCCGCGGCTGACGCCGCCCTGACAGCACTTGGAAAAATCAGAGGAGACTGAGAAATGAGCAAGAAAATCTATTGTGCCTTTGGCACCGATATCGACTCCGTCGCGGGCCAGATCGGGTCCTATGGCGGGGGCGATTCCCCCAATGACATTCAACGCGGTATCTTCGCGACAGAGGTCGGGGTGCCGCGGCTGCTGCGCCTGTTCAAAAAATATGAGATGCGGACATCATTCTTCATTCCCGGCCACTCGCTTGAGACCTTCCCCAAGGAGATGGATATGATCGTCGAAGCCGGCCACGAGATCGGTGCCCACGGCTATCTGCACGAAAACCCCGTCGCGATGACCCCATCCCAGGAAGAGGACGTTCTGGTCAAGTCGATCGAGCTCATCAAAGGGCTCACCGGTGAGGCGCCAAAAGGCTATGTCGCCCCATGGTGGGAAATGTCCAACGTGACCGCGGCCCTCCTCGGCAAGTACGGCTTCTCCTACGACCACAGTCAAAGCTATCGCGACTTCCAGCCCTTCTATGCCCGCGTCGGTGACGAGTGGACCGTGATTGATTATTCCAAGACCGCTCAGGAGTGGATGCACCCGCTCAAACACGGCAAAGAGATCGACCTGGTGGACATTGGTGCGAACTGGTATGTCGACGACCTGCCCCCGATGATGTTCATCAAGAATGCGCCCAACAGCCACGGCTTTGTGAGCCCGCGCGACATCGAGCAGATGTGGAAAGATCAGTTTGACTGGGTTTACCGCGAGATGGAATACGGCGTGTTTCCGATCACCATCCACCCCGACGTTGCAGGCCGCCCGCAAGTGCTGCTGATGCTGGAGCGGCTGATCGACTATATCAATGAACATTCCGGCGTCGAATGGGTGGACTTCAACACCATCGCGGACGACTTCCGCAAACGCTTCCCCTTTGACAGCGACAAACGTCCCGAAGTGATCTGATCACCAGCGGGCAGCGCGCTCTGCGCTGCCCTATGCCCAAGCTATGAGGTCTCAAGATGTGCAACGCCTGTGGTTTTCCAACACGCCCCGGCCATTGGACCGACGCGGGAGCGGATAATGCCGGCGACCGTCTGCGGCTGCAAATGCGGCGCGCGCAGATTTTGAACCGGTTGCTCAACAGCTATGGGCTGAGCGCCCGACCGCCCGGTCACGGACCGGGTTTCGCGCTGTCTTCTTTCACCGGCCGGACTGCTCTGCTGCCCGATCTCGAAGCCGTCTGGGAAGAGGCCGCACGTCAGATCGGCGCTCCTATTGACCCGCTTGCCCCGCGCTTTACCGCAGCGCCCGCCGCCCCCCAATGACCACGCAAACCGACGACGGCCGCCTGCGCCTGACCATCCTGGGAGGCTACCTGGGATCGGGAAAGACGACGTGGCTGCGCCATCAATTGTTCGAGGGCCACTTTCCCGCGGCTCATATCCTCGTGAACGAAGCGGCCCTGACACCCGTTGACGATACGTTGCTCGCCGCGCAGGCCGCCAGCATGACGCTGCTCGTTGGGGGCTGCGCCTGCTGCACCGGCAAAGAGGATCTGATCGCCGCATTGCGGGCCCTGTGTGACACCCGAAGCCGCCAAAGCGCCAAAGCGCGCGGCAGCAATCACATCATCCTTGAGACCAGCGGTCTTGCCGATCCTGCTGCCATTCTGACTGCGATCCAGTCCGACGGGGTGCTGGTGCATCATATCCGTGCGGTCCAGACCATCGTGCTTGTGGACGCGCTCCACGCGGTCAAACAGCTGCACAGCGAACACCTGAGCCGCGCACAGATTGAGGCTGCCGACCGCATTATCCTGACCAAGGTTGACACCGTCACCGACCCTACACTCGCGGCCGTCAAATCGACTGTGAAACAGCTGAACCCCGGTGCAAAAATCGAGGCGGCGGCGAAGGGCCTTGCCGTCTGCCTGCCGAACCTGCCGGAGGCCAAAGCCTATGCACTGCCGCTGTTGTCAGACGGCACCGCTCCGATCCTCCCCACCAGGATCGAGATCCCTCCGGATGTGGACTGGGCCACGTTCTCGGTCTGGCTCTCGGCCCTGCTCTATGCGCGCGGAGACGACCTGGTGCGGGTCAAAGGTGTGTTCGACACGCCCGCGGGCCCGCTTTTGCTGCAGGCAGTGCGAAAATCCGTCCAGCCGCCCGAACGTCTTCCCACCGCGGATCACGACCACCGAAACCAGATTGTCTTTATCGGTCGCGGCTATGAAAGCGAAGATCTCCGCAACTCACTTGCCTATTTCAGGGGTAAAAGTTCAGCCACGATCTGAGCCGCGTCGGTGTTTGCGCCGTTTGGCGAGGGTTTGCGTGATGAGGGGCACCGGCCAGCGCCCTGGTCCGGCTGTGGCGATGCGTTTCGATCAGTTTTCGGATCACTACATGAAGGTCACCGACGAAAAAGGAGGTCAGTCCTTCGAAATCTACGGCCCTGAGTTTCTACGGGAATACGTCAGCTCCCTCCCGAAAAAGGGAGCCCATCTGATGGCGCGTAATCTGACGCAGCCACTTGGATATGACGCTGTGCAAAAGAAATTCGCGGCATGGCGCAAAAATCTGGGTGATGAGGCCAGGGCGTTTACCCTGCATGGCCTGCGCAAACTCGCGATTATCGAGCTGGCAGAGGCAGGAGCGACCGACGCCGAGATCCAGGCGGTGACCGGACAGAGCGCGGAAATGGTGGCCTACTATAGAAAAAAGCCAGCCGAAAGACTTTGAGTCGGGCGGCTCAAAGCCGCAGAGACCAGAACGGGAACAGAACGTGACTGTGGGTATCGGCTGTGGGTAACACCAGTCAAGCCAGCCCTGAACGAAAAACCGCCGATCTTGCGACCGGCGGTTTTCTCTAGCGAAAGCAATGCTTTGCGATGGTACCCAAGGCCGGACTCGAACCGGCACGCTGTCACCAGCGGGGGATTTTGAATCCCCTGCGTCTACCATTCCGCCACTTGGGCCTGAGGCATTTCCTACCGTCGCTTTTGCCCAAGGTCCAGAGGCAAAATTACGCAAGAGAGAGGAAAGTGACGGAAAATCCGACCCGTCGCGCACTGTTGAGTTGACGCCCGGGCCGACCCATGCGACCCCGGCTGCGATGATCTGCAGTTTGGACTTTATGTCACTGATGTTACGCCCCCTTTATGACCGCACGATGGCTCTGGCCGATCATCCCAAGGCGCTGTGGTGGCTGGCTGCCGTCGCTTTTGTGGAAAGCTCCGTCTTTCCGATCCCGCCCGATGTCCTGATGATCCCGATGATCCTGGCGCGGCCATCGCGCGCCTGGCTCATTGCGCTGGTTGCTCTGCTGGCCTCGGTTGCAGGCGGGCTTCTGGGCTATGTGATCGGGGCGTTCTTCTACGACAGCATCGGTCAGCCCATCCTTGAGGCCATGGGCAAGGCAGACAAGATGGCGGAGTTCAATACCCGCTTCAACGATTTCGGGTTCTGGGCCGTGCTGATCGCCGGTGTGACACCCTTTCCCTACAAGGTCATTACCATCATGTCCGGCTGGACCGGCATGCCAATTGTGACTTTCGTGGCGACGTCGCTGCTGGCCCGGTCGCTGAGGTTCTTTCTGGTCGGGGGGCTGTTGTGGAAATTCGGCGCTCCGGTGCGGGACTTCATTGAAAAACGGCTTGGACTGGTCTTTACCGTCTTCTGTGCCCTCCTGCTGGGTGGCTTTCTTGTTCTGAGGTATCTATGACGTTCAGCCGATTTCTTGTTTTGCTGGCCGCAGGCGGATCTGCGGCGCTGCTTCTTGGGGCCTTCGCGTTTCAGCATATCGGCGAGCTCGCGCCCTGCAAGATGTGCATCTGGCAACGCTATCCCCATGCTGCCGCCGTTGGCTTCGGGGCGCTGGCCCTGGTGATCCCGGGTGCCATCCTGCCCTATCTCGGGGCGCTGGCCGCATTCACGACCGCAGGCATCGGTGCCTTTCATGCCGGAGTGGAACGTGGCTGGTGGGAGGGGCCGACAACATGCACCTCCGGGCCGATAGAGGGGCTAAGCAGCGAAGAGCTGATGAACCAGATCATGTCCGCGCCCCTTGTGCGCTGCGACGACATACCCTGGGAAATGCTGGGCCTGTCGATGGCAGGCTGGAACGCAGTCCTGTCGTTGGGCTTGGCGGCGCTCTGGATCGCGGCGGCACGGTCTGTGCGCTGACCACGAACCCCCGTACAGCTGCCCCGGATCACAGATCCCCTGGGCCCGTTCCGAACCTATGACCCGCTCGAAATTTCAGACCCGGCTGTCCTTCTTTGTCGCCAGCAGAAGGTTCGTCTCGCTGGTCACTACACCATCAAACATGCGGATCTTGGCGAGCGCTTCATCCAGCGTCTCAAGGGTTTCGGTTCCAAGCTCAAGGATCAGATCCCAACGCCCGTTGGTTGTGTGGATGGCCCGGACCTCCGGCAGCCCCTGAAGCTGACGGGTAATCCGCGCCGTGCCCCGGCCTTCGATCCCGATCATCATCAGCCCTCTGATCGGATCACGGAGCACGTCTTCTTTCAGCACCACTGTAAACCCGAGCACGTCTCCACGGGCCTGCAGGCGTTCAATCCGGCTGCGTACGGTGGTACGGGACAATTCCAGTTGCAACGCAAGGTCAGACAGCGACGCCCGGGCGTCATGACGCAGCGCACTGATCAGGCGTTCATCCGTTTTGTCCATATTTGGCCTCCGTTTTGAATTTTCTTCTCCCCTTATGAGCAATTTGCCCTCTGTTTTCCACCTCAATTCGGAGAAATATCAGGGGCAGACCAAATCACGGAGAGCCGTATGTCCACTCGTCATTGTATTCTTGTTGGTGCGCCCGTTGACAGCGGCAAGCGGCGTGCGGGGTGCCTCATGGGGCCAGACGCCTACCGGACCGCCGGTCTCGCAGCCGCGCTTGAGAGCCTGGGTCACACGGTCGAAGACATCGGCAATGTCATCCCTGCCCCCCACGCGCCCGACGACGGCTCTGGTAAACTGTACCAGCCCAACCTGACCCGCGCCTGGACCGAGAGCCTGTCCGAGGCCGCCGAAGCCGCGATGGCGCGCGGTGTCCCGATCTTTCTCGGGGGCGACCATGCTCTTGCGCTGGGGACTGTGCGCGGGGTGGCAAATCATGCGGCCACGGTGGGCCGTCCGCTCTTCGTGCTCTGGCTGGATGCCCATTCAGACTACCATACGCTCGACACAAGCGATTCCGGTAACCTGCACGGCACCCCGGTCAGCTACTTCACCAATCGCGCGCCCTTTGAGGGGTTTCCCCCGGTTCCGCATCCGGTACCGCCTGAGAACGTCTGCATGATCGGGCTCCGCTCTGTGGATACGGCAGAGCGCGAGGCGATGGAGACGGTCGGTATCCGCCGCCATGACATGCGCGACATCGATGAAAACGGCATTGCCCGCCCGCTGACCGGTTTTCTGGAGCGGGTCGCCGAGCAGAACGGGATGTTGCATGTGTCACTGGACGTGGATTTCCTCGACCCGTCCGTGGCTCCGGCGGTCGGCACCACGGTGCCCGGTGGCGCCACCGTCCGCGAAGGTCACCTCGTCTGCGAGATCCTGCACGATTCCGGGCTAATGACCTCGATGGATCTGGTCGAGCTGAACCCCTTCCTCGACGATCGCGGGCGGACGGCCCATCTGATGGTGGATCTCTGTGCCTCCTCCATGGGACGACGGGTCTTTGACCGCCCCACCCGAAGCTACAACGCGTGATCAGCCGGGGCACCGCGCCGGACCTCTTGTGAAAGGACATTGAAATGACCCAACCCTCAGACAAGGCCCTGGTCCCTTTTGTCAGCGTCGACAATATGATGCGGCTCACTCATCATGTCGGCGTGGAGCAGATGCTGCGGGATCTGGCCGACTATATAGAGGCGGATTTCAAGCGCTGGGAGCTGTTTGACAAGACGCCGCGGGTCGCCAGCCATTCGGATGTCGGGGTGATCGAGTTGATGCCGACCTCCGACGGCGAGGCCTATGGGTTCAAATATGTGAACGGGCATCCCAAGAACACTTCCGAAGGTTTGCAGACGGTGACCGCATTCGGGCTGCTGGCGGATGTATACACCGGCTATCCGGTCCTGCTCACCGAAATGACCATCCTGACCGCGCTTCGCACGGCTGCGACCTCGGCCATGGTGGCGAAATATCTCGCGCCCAAAGGGGCCCACACAATGGCGATGATTGGCAATGGCGCCCAGTCGGAGTTCCAGACCCTCGCGATGAAATCGATCTGTGGAATTGATGCCGTGCGCCTCTATGATATCGATCCCGCCGCATCCGAGAAATGTGCAACGAACCTCGCAGGCCTCGGTGTCGATGTGACCATCTGCAAAACACCGGAACAGGCGATCGAAGGCGCGCAGATCCTGACCACCTGCACCGCCGACAAGCAATGCGCGACGATCCTGACCGACAATATGGTCGGCAGCGGTGTTCATATCAACGCGATTGGTGGCGATTGCCCGGGCAAGACAGAACTGGCAGCAGCCATTCTCAATCGCTCTGATGTATTTGTGGAATACCCGCCACAAACCCGCATCGAGGGCGAAATACAGCAGATGGGTGCGGATTTCGCCGTGACCGAGCTGTGGGAAGTCATCCTTGGCAGGAAACCGGGCCGCACGGGCGAACGTCAGATAACCCTCTTTGACAGTGTCGGTTTCGCGATCGAGGATTTCTCGGCGCTGCGGTATATCCGGGATCGTATCGCGGGCACCGGCTTTTTTGTCGACCTCGACATGCTGGCAGATCCCGACGACCCGCGCGACCTCTTTGGCATGGTTCAGCGGGCCCAGGTCTGACAGCAAAAAATCGGTGGGGGTGGTCCGCAGGGCGGCTGGCCAACCCCACGCCGCATCACTCAGTCGCCTGACAGCGCCTTGATGGCCGCATCGGACCGTGGCCCGAGGCCATCGCGGTCTTCCCGGCTCGCGTCTGGCCAGATCTCAGCGGCGATGGTCCGGAACCGGATCCCCGCATCAAGGAGCGCCTGTAGCACTGCCTCTTTGGGGTAGCTTTGCGGATCCATATCCTCGCCGCTGATGGTGATCCTGTCGTCCTCGGCGTTCAGGGTCACCTCCTGCGCCGTGCCCCAGCTGGCATAGGGGGCGGGCTCGCCGGCCAGGAGTTTGATCACCGCATCAAAGCAAAACGCGGGCATCATGAAAAACAGCGGATCATCGATGTCGTACAGAGCGTCCTTTGATTTGATCGTCAGCCTGCCCTCCTGCAGGTAGCTGACATCGAACGCGTCGGGCTCGCGTGCCAAAATCCCGGGCAGCTCTTGCTCCGGCACGATACGATCCGGTCCCAGGATCACTTCAAATTCGACGGATACGGGGTTCGCAGTCATACGCTCGGCCTCATATATTCAGCGCGTCCTTGATGGCGTGCATGTCCTTGTTGTGTACCTTCTGCAGGTTTGGTCCGCTAACAGGAAAGAACTGCCCGACGTAGGTTTTTGGAGGGGTATCGGTGCTGCCGGGGTCCGGGTTGAAACCGATCTTGCTGGTGACCGGCTGCACATGACCGTCGGCGTCGGTATATGAGCCGTTGACCGGCGAAAAATACCCGTAGTTCCCGGTGAGGTCGTCCACATCTTCCGGTGGGCTTCGGCGGGCCGTGACACCATCCGGGCGCAGAAGGTTTGTGTCCGGACTGCCGCCCCCGAGCATCCGCTGATAGGGAGGAGGGCCACCGGGGAACCCTTCGAGCGATTTGGTGACCGCCTCGCTGATTTCGGCGCAGCCCACGTCGCGCGGATAGAGCGTCACGGGCGTGTTGGCGTTGATCGAGAGCAGCTGGAACTTGTGATTCTTGCGCGTGTGCCGTTCCAACACATGGTCAGCACGTAGATTGGTCGCCGCCTTGCCGGATGGGGTCAGAGCCACGGTTTGCTGGCTCGGCGGGACAGTTTCACATTCAAACGACGCAGCCGTATAGATCAGCGTGTTCAAATCCAGCTTGGGCGTCATTCCGGTCTGGGGCGCTCCGTCCCGGGCGTTCAGCTTGTCAAAGAAACAGGTCTTCAGATCGGAAGGGTTCCCGTTCCGGGTGCTGCCCGCAAACATGATGTTGCGCAGCCCCTTGCCCGGTTGCATCGGCGCGCCGTCAGCAGAGGGTTCAAGGACCCAGTCCGGCGCAGAATCGATCGCATCCAGCGTGGTCTTCAGATCCGCCATGTGATCGCCGCCGGTCATGAAGGCGTCATAGATCCCCCGGAGCGCGCCACCCGCTTTTGCAGAGCCGTCCTTCGGCGCAATGCCATAGCGCATGATGCTCGCCAGTCGCGACTCCTTGCCGGTGGCATCCCGTTGGCTGAGCCCGCCATCATCGAGCAGTTTCTTGAATTTCGGGGCATCGGTGGTGCCGCTGAAACCGGCGAGCATATCGATCAGAACCCCGGGCGCCTTGGTGCCGGTTCCGTCCGCTGCACCATCGGGATCGGCAAGACATCCGTGTTTGTAGAGATCGCCCAGCACCGCCGGATACCGGCCAAGATCCCCGGCAATCATCACCCCCTTGAAGTCGGCAAGCGCATTGGGGGAGGCCGTGGTGTCATTCAGCGCCGCCAGAAGGGTCGTCAACCCGGTCGGGTCACCATCGCACCCCACCGCAAACAACTGGGCGAGACAGTCCTTTTCAGTCCCATTGGCATGCCCGCCGCCGTCCAGTGTCCCAAATCCTCCGTCTTGCAGGAGGTTCTTCAAATTCAAACCGTTGGGGGCAGTGCTCAACGCGGTCGTCAGCGCCTTGAGACGGCCCGCCTCCGCCTTGCATCCGGTGCCGATCAGATGCCCGAGCACCTCGGGATCCTGACACAGGCCGCTGTCTTGGATGGTTTGTTTCAATCCTGCGCATGCCGCCGAATCCATACCGGCGCAGAGAGCCGCAAAGGCGGCGCAGCTTTGACTGGCGTAGTCACTGTCCGATTGCCCGACAGAGCGCGGACCGCCCGCGAACTTCAACATGAACCCAAGGCATTTGGGATCTGTATCTTCGGGACCAGCCAGACCGTCCGTGCCGGCGAGGCCGCCGGTGGTCAGCATCTGTTTCAGCCCCTTCATGGCCCCCGCGTCCGCCATTGACTGGCCCAGCCGGATCACTTCGGCCGGATCCCCGTCGCAGCCTGTGGCAATCAGCGCACCGAGCGTATCCGGCGCCTCCCCGAGGCCTCCCATTTCGACCATTTGCTTGAGCCGGAGGCGGTCACCCTCCTCGGAAAACCCTTTGCAGAAGTCCCGGAATTTCTCCGCATTTCCTGCGCATCCGACCTGCAGAATCGCTTGCAAGGCTTTGGGTTTGCTTTCTAATCCAGACTCAGAGGTCAGCGCTTTGAACGCAGCTATATCCGTGCCGAAAGCCGCGTGAAGATCGCTCACCCCACGCCCGTCCCCCGTCTTCAACAGCTCGGCCACGAAGGAGGTGCCAAAGTCCGTGCAGATTGCAAAGATCTCGGCCTCGGTCTTTCCGCTCTCGGTGAGTTTTTTCACCGCAGCCTCACCGCCAAGATCCTTCATCGCCGTTTTGAACGCAGCGGCGCCGCCGAATGCATCCGCCAGCGACAGCAGCTTTTCGGCAGAGAGCGTTTTCGCAACCGAGCCCAATTCCTCGGCGGCAAAGACCTTGAGCAATTCGGAAACTGCCTTGCGCCCGCCGAACCTCGCTTCGAACTCCGCATAGTCGTCGAGGGTGGTGCCGGCGGCGGTGCACAGCGCCTCGATGCTGTCGCTGCCGCCAAGAGAGGCCAGTTCCTCTGCCACCTCGTCCGCCAGGCGCAAAAGATCCGTGCAGGCGTCATCCGCGGCCTGATTTCTGTCCGTGGTGATCGGCGGCTCAAGCGCGGTGTCCAGCCGGTTGCGCGCGTCGCTCAGGCGTGTCTTTTGATCGGCAAGATAGCCGGTTTCCGTGACAGCCGCGCCCTTGTCCCGGATGCGTTGGTGTTCCTCCGTCCGCAGTTTGACGGCCTGCGCGATCTCCTCCGTGACCAGGCGCAGCTCCGCCAGCGCCTGCCCGGCCGTTCCCAGTGCCTCGTCCGTCAACGGATCCGATGTCAGGGCGCTGTCGATTCGCGTGCGAATCTCGGCGATCCGTGCGGCCTCACCGCTGTCCCATCCCACCACATCGTCACAGGACCCGGCCGCGTCGCGACATTCCCGGGCCCGCGTGGCCCGCGCAGTCACCGTTGCTGTCACCTCTGCGATCCTCTGGCGCAGATCCACCAAACCGGTCTCTGCAAGGTCCAGTGCTCCGGGCGTCATCGGGTCGGTCTGCAGCGTCAGGGCAATCTTGTCGCGTTGAGCCATGATCGTGGAGTGTTCTCCAGAGACGCATCCCGCGGGCGGCATCAGGCTGGTCAAGTCGTCGGACAGGCTCTCTCGCCGCTCAAAACGGTCGCCAACCCGCCGTCGCACCGTATCCAGAACGGGTCCAAGCGCAGCGATATCTTCCTCAATCTGACGCAGCCGATCCTCAGTGGCCTCCCCAATCTCGGCGCTCAGGCGGTGGGCCGTCGCCAAGACGTCTGACAGCTCATCCGCAAGCGCCCCCGCGACCAGCATCTGCGCCGTTGCATCGGCGGGCACGACCCGGCGCAACGCCGTCATCACCCGGCCCCGCAAGGCCTCTGTTTCAACCGCCTGCGGATCCGGGACATCGAGATCGATTTCGATGTTCATCAGACGGGCAACCTCGGTCAACCAGGCGAGATCCTCCGCGTCGGAGAGATCGTCAAGCGGCTCTCCCATCCTAGGCCTCCTTGTCGCCGTGATCGCCGGCAAGCGACAGATCGATGGATTTCAGCGCCCGGGCCAAGGTGCTGCGGACGTTGACCTTGACACCGAGCGGATTGGTTTCCAGCAGCGGCAGGAGCTTGTCCGACTTCAGGAACTCCAGCATGTCGGACCGCGCTTTCCTGAGATTTTTGAGCGCCGTCGCCCGGGTGGCCTCCGTTGCGGTGTCCATGTCCATGAGAGCGGCCTGAAGGCGCACCAGACGGTTGCCGGTTATGCCATTGAATCCGGCATCGGCAACACGCTGAAACAGGGGGTGTGTTCTGGACCGCATCGCGGCCTGCAGCGCCGAAAACTGAACATCAACGCTTTCTCGTGCCGATTGCCAAATTGGCAGAAGACGCGCGCCGGACGACCCACCTGCCCCACCTGCCGCTGCGGCTGTCCGGCCATGCTCGGCAAGGGCCTGTTCGACCCCTGCGAGGGTTTCGGCTGCCGACACCGTTTCCGACGCGCGCAGGTGTGAGGTTGCATCCTCAAGTGATCTACTGAGCCGAGATTGCACTCCGGCGTCCGAAACCGCAGCCACGGCTTGCTTCAGGGCCTTCAGGCGCGGGATCAATTGCAGGATCGCCTCTTTGTCAGCCGACCGCTTGGCGCCGGGCCTCTCCTCAACCTTGGTGATCGCGGCCTCGATCACGTCGATCCGCTCCGACGCGGCTGCGAGGTCTCCGGAGGTGATCAGGGCCTCTGTCTGGGCGATAGCAGACTGCAGCTTTGTCTGGGCATCGCCAGGCAATGTCGCCAGCCGTGACCGCTGCGCCTCCAGTCTGCTTGCAATGTCCTGCGCATCCAATGGCTCCGGCGTTGGGACCGGGGCCCTTTGCGAGGCGACAACGACCGACGGACCCGCGGTCTCCTCCATCAGCTCGGGATCCTCCGCGATATTGTCCTCGATGTCAGAGTCGAGAATGTTTCCATCGCGGTCCAGAACCTGAACATTCAACGATACCTTGTTGAATTTCAGGTATTTCTTCACCTGCTTTGCCAGCGCGGGAAGGATGCGGTCACAGGTCAGGATCAGGCATGTCCCGTCGACCTCAGCAGAGCCAAAAGCGACCTTCGCTCCGGCCCCCTCCTTTTTCGCCACCTTGGCGATCAGGGCCGGTTCCCGTTTCCGGTGCATCCCAAGGTAGTGTTCTGAGTTGGATTTTCCGGGATTGAAGGCAAAAGCAACAGGCTGTTTCCGCGCGAATTTGACCATCGTCTTGAGTTCGGGACCGGAGACGGCGAAATCGACCATGCGAGCGTCAGCTCCTTTGAAAACTGGACCGGTGAATTAAAGTGACGCTCAGACTAATCGCCTCATGGTAATATGCAATAATTTTTGCGCGGGCGGACGGTCCGCGCTGGTGTATAACTCCGGTAGACCATGGAACCATCTGTTCACGCTGGCTTTCGCCGCGAAACTGCAGCGTCTCAGGCGTCGAGCTCACTATCCCAATACAGATAGTCGATCCAACTGTCGTGCAGGTAGCCCGGCGGAAACTTCCGGCCGACATTGCGCAACTCTTCTGCGGCAGGACGGCGGGGCGGTTTGCGCAGGTTCATGCCCGCACGGTGCAGTGACTTGGACCCTTTCTTGAGGTTGCACTTGGAACAGGCGGCCACCACATTCTCCCAACTGGTCACCCCGCCGGCCGCACGGGGGACCACGTGATCAAACGTCAGATCTCCCTTGGCGCCGCAGTACTGGCAATGAAACTCATCCCTCAGAAATAAATTAAAGCGCGTGAAGGCCACGCGCTTTTGAGGTTTTACATAGTCTTTCAGTACAACGACCGAAGGTATTCGGATTTCAGTACTGGGGCTGCGCACCACTTCGTCATACTCGGCCACAATGGCCACCCGGTCGAGCCAGGCCGCCTTGACCGCATCCTGCCAGGGCCACAGCGACAATGGATAATACGACAAGGGACGATAATCCGCATTCAACACCAGCGCCGGGTGCTGTTTCAGAGCGCTCGGCTCTCGTACGAATTCAGTCCTGAAGTCACCGTCCATATATGTCACCCTCGTCCTGCTTGCCACCACCTGGCACCAAAGCGGAGACCACGCTCCAGATTACGTTTGACTATATATCGTGGCCGAGACCTGACAAGCCCCCACGACACACCAGATATCGTGTGAAATAGGATGATTCCGTTACAGGGGCATGACAGTTATCCACAGCGCAAAAAACGGGCACAAAAACCGCCGTCCGGATCCGTGCCACTCTTTCGCGAAGGTTGCGCATGGCAGCGGACGGACGTAGGACGCCAGCATGACTCGCCTGATCCGTTTCAACAAGCCCTTCGATGTGCTGCCGCAATTTACCGATGCCGGAACCGACGGCAGCCCGAGGTCGACCCTCAGCGCCTATATCGATTGTCCGGGCGTCTACCCGGCCGGACGGCTGGACCGCGACAGCGAAGGGCTGATGCTGCTGACGGATGACGGCAGGTTGCAGGCCTGGATCAGCGATCCGAAGCACAAGCTGGAAAAGACATATTGGGTGCAGGTCGAAGGCCAGATTGATGCGCAGGCGCTTGCAGCCTTGCGCCAGGGGGTCGAGCTGAAGGACGGGTTGACCCGCCCTGCGACGGCCCGCGCTATCGAAGAGCCGGAGGGGCTCTGGGCGCGGACCCCTCCGATCCGGGCGCGAAAATCGGTGCCGACCTCCTGGCTCGAACTGCGCATCGCGGAAGGACGCAATCGCCAGGTGCGCCGGATGACGGCGGCTGTGGGCTACCCGACCCTGCGGTTGATCAGATATGCAATCGGAGCCTGGACGTTGGACGGGCTGACGCAGGGACGGTGGGAGGTGCTTGACCCACCGCGCATTCCCGGGCCGCCAAAACCCGCGCAGAAACCGCCCCGCCGGAAAGCACTCACCGCCACAAGACCACAGTCCGACAAATCCGGCGCGCCCAACCAAACGTCTCCGCGCCGGAAACCGCGTTCAAAAACAAAGCGCTGAGCGGCAGATCAGAGGCTCAGCTTGTCCCGCATGAACGCCAGCGCCACGCTCAACCCGTCCGGGGCAATTCCATGGGCTGTGTCTTTCATCACATGGGCAAAGACGTCCTGGAACCCGGCGTCCTGCAGCGCCTGCGCCGCTTCGGGCAGCGACTGTGGCGGCACCACATCATCCTGATCGCCGTGCACCAACAACACCGGCATCCGGCTCACGACCTCGTCCTGGAAGGTCTCGGGCGAGAGCAGACGCCCGGAAAAGGCAACGATGCCCGCAACAGCATCCTCGCGTCGCGGTGCCACATGCAGGCTCATCATAGTGCCCTGCGAAAAGCCGAACAGAACCACCTGTTCCGGCAGCAGATCCTCATCAACCATCAGCGCATCGAGAAAGGCGTTCAGGTCCTCCACCGCCGCCATCATACCCCGCATGGATTCCTCTTCCGAGGAGCCGTCGATCCAGGGGATTGGGAACCATTGGAACCCGAACGGCGCCCCGGCGCAGGCCTCCGGCGCATCCGGCGCCACAAACAATGTGTCCGGCAGGTGCTCTGCCAGCGGATCGGCCAGCCCCAAAAGGTCGGCGCCATTCGCACCGTAGCCGTGTAAAAACACCACCGCCGAGCGGGTTTCGCCAGACAGCGCCTCTTTGCGGCCGGCGTTCAAAACTCGAGTCATCGGATCCCTTCCCTGTCCTTTGCCACATGGTAATAGGCCCACAAAAGCCGCGCTGCAACTGACCGCCAGGGGGACCAGTCCTCGGCCATCTGGCGCAGCTCTCTTTCCTTGGGACGTGCGGGGAGATCAAACAGCAATCGTGCGGCCTCCTGCAGGGCAAGATCACCGGGCGCGAAAACATCTGCCCGCCCGAGGGAGAACATGGCGTAGATTTCCGCGGTCCAGACCCCAATCCCCGACACCTGCGTCAGTTCAGCGATCACATCTTCGGTTTCTCTGCCGCGCAAGCCTTTGAAATCGATGCGGGCTTCGGCCAGGGCGCGGGCGTAGCGAATTTTCTGGCGGCTCAGCCCCACCGCACGCAGGTCGTCATCGCTGGCCCGAAGGATCTTGCGCGGCCCCGCCAGATTCGCCTGTTGCAGACGGTTCCAGATTGCGTTGGCTGAGGCCACGCTGACCTGCTGGCTGACGATCGCGCTCAGCAATTGGGCAAAGCCGTCGGGTTTGCGCCGCAACGGCAGCGGACCGGTGAGCATCAGCGCATCGCCAAAGCGGCGATCCTGCTCCGCCAGCCATGCTGCCCCCTCTGCCACGCAGGCGGGCGTCTCGATGATGCGGTCAGTCGTCATTCGGGCAGAGGCTCAAAAATTGTATCGGTGCATTGCACGTGGCTTGTTCCTTCCCCTGTACAGGTTTACGCAATCGCCATGACTATGCCCCTTTCCGTCTCCGACGACCACGTCGCAAAACGCAATGTTCTGATTTTGGTGCTCGCGCAGGCCTTTTTGGGCGCGCAAATGCCGATGATTTTCATCGTTGGCGGTTTGGCCGGTCAATCGCTTGCCAGCAATCCCTGCCTCGCGACCCTGCCGATTTCACTGATTGTCGCCGGATCAATGATCTCGGCCACGCCGATTTCGGCGATCATGCAACGATACGGGCGCAGCATCGGCTTCGTGGTCGGCGCAATCGGCGGGGCCCTTGGCGGTCTGATCGGAGGATACGGGCTCTATCTCGGGTCTTTCCCGGTCTTTCTGATTGGCAGTTTCATGACCGGTATCTACATGAGCGCGCAGGGTTTTTATCGCTTTGCCGCGGCCGATACCGCGTCCGACAGCTACCGGCCCAAGGCGATTTCCTATGTCATGGCGGGCGGGCTGTTGTCGGCCATCGTCGGCCCGCAGCTGGTCAAGGCCACCAGCGACGCCTTTGTGATTCCGTTCCTCGGCACCTATCTGGCGGTGATCGCCGTCAATGTGGCCGGGGTCGGGCTCTTTGCCTTCCTGCGCATACCGCGCCCCGAGGCGCCAAAGGAAGACACCCCAAAAGGCCGCAGTCGATTGGAGCTGTTGCAGACGCCGACCATCGCCGTGGCGGTGATTTGTGCGATGGTGTCCTATGCGCTGATGAACCTGGTGATGACCTCGACGCCGCTTGCGGTTGTCGGTTGCGGCTTCTCCCAGAACCGGGCTGCGGATGTGGTCACCAGTCACGTGCTGGCGATGTATGTCCCCTCCTTCTTTACCGGCCATCTGATCGCGCGGTTTGGCGTTGAAAAAATCGTCGGCGCGGGATTGGTCATCCTGTCATGCGCCGGCGCGGTGGCGCTTCAGGGGGTTGAGATCGGCAACTTCTTTCTCGCGCTGGTGCTGTTGGGGATCGGCTGGAACTTCGGGTTCATCGGTGCCACCACCATGCTGGCGAGCGCCCATGAACCCTATGAACGCGGCCGTATGCAGGGGTTGAACGACCTGTTGGTCTTTGGCGGTGTCACAATGGCGTCACTGGCGTCGGGTGGGCTGATGAACTGTTCCGGTGGCAATGCGGTTGAGGGCTGGACCGCGGTGAATATGGCCATGGCGCCTTTCCTGATGCTGGCCGGCGGCGCGCTCTTGTGGCTGGTTCTCAAGGCCCGCCCCCAAAAGGGCTGAGACGGCTACCAGCGTCCGGTGCCGGCCTGCCACATCAGCGATAGCCGGGTGCGAAACTCCGAGCGCCCGAGGGTTCCCGCCGCCACCCGGCCTGGATCGCAGAGCACCTGCCGTAGAGTGGACTCCGCCTGCCACCCCGCCAACAGCGCAGGACGGCTGACGGCCGAGACCAGCGCACGGTCCTTGCGCGCCTGTGCCAATCGGTCCAACCCGCGTTCCGCCAGCTCCCGCACCCCTTTTTCGGTCCCATCCAGGAGCGGCACCCGCTTTTGCGCCTCCAGTTCCGGAATGGCGCGCAAGAAATTGGCCAGTCCGACCCCATAGGCATAGGCCCGGACTACGCGCTCTTCGGCGGGCCCGAGCGAGGCCGCGGCCATCCACATCAAGCCGCCGGATGTTGCGTCAATATACCGATCGAACGCGGCTTCATCCTCGAATGGGTCGCGGTAGATATCCCAGCGCCGAGCCTCTGCCATCGCGTCGATCGCCTGTGCGGCGGCGGGATCAAGGAGCCGGGCCAGCGGCGTTGCCACGAAATGCCGCCGCACGGGCGCGCCGGAGGCAATTTCGCCCCCCACATCGCGCCACCACTGAACCCGCATCTCGGCAATCATGCTCTCCTGACTGGCCCAAGGCGCCCGCGACATCTCGATATTGAAGGCATAGAGCGCAAACAGCAGCGGCCGCGCGGTGACCGGCGCCGCCATCGTCGCCCTGAACCGCTCCGGGTCGCCCTTGTGGACGGCCTCGGCGCAGGCCGTCAGGTCGTCGTCAAACTGCATCCACCGCCCCTGCCCTGTCGTCGCGCAACAACTTCCAGTTCATGGCATCCAGAAGCGCCTCGAAGGAGGCATCGATGATGTTCGCGCTGACACCGACCGTGGACCAGCGCCGCCCCCTGCTGTCTTCGCTGTCGATGATGACACGGGTCACCGCCTCGATCCCGCCCTGGGTGATCCGCACCTTGAAGTCGACCAGCCGCATGTCGTCCAGAACCTGCGAATAGCGCCCAAGATCCTTCCGCAGCGCCTTGGCCAACGCATTGACCGGCCCCCGGTCGCTGCCAGTCTCATCCATCGACTCGCTGACAGAAAGGAGCTTCTCCCCATCCACTTTCACGACCACGACCGCCTCGGACAGGCTGACCATCTTGTTGTACTTGTTCTTGCGCCGCTCCACCGTGACCTTGTAGCGTTTCACCTCGAAGTAGCTCGGCAACTGTCCCAGCTCATCCCGGGCCAGCAGTTCAAAGGAGGCCTGGGCCGTATCGTATGAATATCCCTCGGCCTCGCGATCCTTGACCCGATCGAGGATCCGGGCCAGCGCCGGATCGCCCTTTTCCACCGCCAGCCCCGCCTCGGCCAGCCGCTTGCGCAGGTTGGATTGCCCGGCCTGGTTCGACATCGGAATGATACGGGAATTGCCGACCACCGACGGATCCACATGTTCATAGGTCGAGGGGTCCTTCAGGATCGCGCTCGCATGCAGCCCCGCCTTATGCGCAAAGGCCGAGGCCCCCACATAGGGCGCCTGCTTTTGAGGCACCCGGTTCAGGATCTCGTCCAGCATCCGGCTCGCATTCGTCAGCCGGGACAGGGCCGCCTGCGGGACTCCGGTTTCATAGGCGCTCTTGTAGGGCTCTTTCAGCAGCAATGTCGGGATCAATGTCGTCAGATTCGCATTGCCGCAGCGCTCTCCCAGACCATTGAGGGTGCCCTGTATCTGGCGGACACCGGCATCCACTGCTGCCAGCGAACAGGCGACCGCGTTTTCGGTGTCGTTGTGGGTGTGGATACCGAGCTTGCTGCCGGGAAATCCGGCCGCGATGACCTCGGTGACGATGCGGTGGATCTCTCTGGGCAGGCTGCCACCATTGGTGTCGCATAGAACGATCCAACGCGCGCCCGCGTCCAGTGCGGCGCGACAGGCGGCGAGCGCATAGTCCGGATTGGCTTTATAGCCGTCAAAGAAGTGCTCCGCATCAAACAGGGCCTCGCGCCCCTGCGCCACAAGATGCGCCACCGATTGGGCAATATTCACGAGGTTTTCCTCCAGCGTGATGCCCAATGCCGCGGTCACATGATAGTCATGGGACTTTCCCACCAGGCAGACGCTTTTGGTCGAGGCATTCATCACCGCTGCGAGCACCTCGTCATTTTCGGCTGAACGTCCCGCCCGTTTGGTCATGCCAAAGGCCGTCAGCCGGGCACGGGTCTCGGGCGCCTCGTCGAAAAACGCGCTGTCGGTGGGGTTGGCGCCGGGCCAGCCGCCTTCGATGTAGTCCACACCTAGGTCGTCAAGCGCCTGGGCGATCTTCTTTTTTTCCGAAGTTGAGAACTGCACGCCTTGGGTCTGCTGGCCATCCCTGAGCGTAGTGTCATACAGATAGAGCCTCTCAGGCATCACAGCGCCTCCAGTTTGGCGGCGTCGAAGCCGGGTCCGGGCAGCAGTTCCACTGCGGTCTTGGACATGCGCACCTCAAGGCCCGCCTTCGTGTAGGCGGCTTTCAGGCGGTCCACTTCCGAGAAATCTTTGCTGGCCATTGCCGCCTGGCGTGCCTCAGCCAGCCGTGCCTCATGGGACGAAAGATCCACCGAAGGCGCTTTGGCCCAGGCGCCCAATTCATCAGTCAGCATCCCAATCAGACGCGCCGACGCCAGCAGGGACGCAGCATCGCCAACAGTCGCCAGCCGGTGCATTTCCGAAATGGCGCCAGCGGTGTTGAGATCATCGGCGAGTGCCTCAACGACCGCGGCAGCAGCGCTGGCAGCGGGTTCGATGCCCGCTGTCAGCGCCCGCCACCTGCGCAACGTCGCTTCGGCCTCACGGGCCTTTTTCTCGGTCCAGTCCATCGGCTTGCGGTAATGGGTCTGAAGAAACACAAACCGAACCACCTCCCCCGGCACCCCCTGATCCAGCAGGTCGCGGACGGTAAAGAAATTCCCCAGGCTCTTGGACATTTTCTTGCCCTCGACCTGAAGCATTTCATTGTGCAGCCAATAATGTGCGAAGTCGCCTTCCGGATGCGCGCAGCAGCTCTGCGCAATCTCGTTTTCGTGATGCGGGAACATCAGGTCGTTGCCACCGCCGTGAATGTCGAAACTGTCCCCCAGCAGATCATGGCTCATGGCCGAACACTCGATATGCCAGCCCGGCCGCCCGCGCCCCCAGGGGCTGTCCCAGCCCGGCTGATCCGCAGCAGACGGTTTCCAGAGCACAAAATCCATCGGGTTCTTCTTGTAGGGGGCCACCTCGACCCTTGCGCCTGCAATCATGTCATCGACGGAGCGTCCCGACAGCTGTCCGTATCGGTCCTTCCAGCTGTCGACGGCAAACAGAACGTGGCCCTCCGCCTCATAGGCGTGACCCTTGCGGATCAGATCCGCAATCATCGTGACCATCTGCGGTATATAGGCCGTCGCGCGTGGCATATGGTCCGGCTCCAACGCCCCGAGAGCGCCCATATCCGCCAGAAACCACTCTGTGGTTTCGGCTGTGATCTCGGCAATCTGCCGCCCGCTTTCCTTTGCCCGCGCGTTGATCTTGTCATCCACATCGGTGAAATTTCGAGCGTAGGTGACGTGCTCTGGGCCATATATGTGACGCAACAGCCGATAGAGCACGTCAAAGACGACCACGGGACGAGCATTGCCCAGATGCGCCCGGTCGTAGACGGTCGGGCCACAGACATACATCCGCACGTTTTCCGGATCGATGGGCACAAAATCCTGTTTTGTCCGGGTTTTGGTGTTGTGCAGTTTGATCGTCGTCATGTCAGCTCCTTCGACATCAGCTCGGCCCGGCGCCACAGGTCGACCCGGAGGCCGATGCAACAGCATTGCGCGCAGCGCGGGCTTAGCAACTTGTCAGAATAAATGGAACGACAGAAACCAGCCCGCAGAACGTTCAGCAGGCAATACAGGCGGAAATGAGGGTTTCAACTCGTGTCATGAGGTCCGCCTATCACATCAGGACAAATTCGCCAAGCCCTCGGCCGATCATGGGCCGCGGTGCTAAAATCGAAACGCCGCTGTGACGCCCAATTGCCGATACTCCGGCGCCAGTGAGGGCCGCCCCTCGCCATTGTCGCCGCTGCTGAGCGAGCCCCGCAATGTCACCTGCGAGGACAGCTGCACCTCCATCCCGACACCTGGCATCGCCGGATCGTCGGCCCCGTGAAGAACGGTGCCTGCGCTGCCATCCAGCATGTAAAACCGTGGCCCGGATCCAAAGCCACCGCCGACGTGGCCGGCCCCCGTGGTCTGCTCTTCCATCCCGGCAAGCCCCTGTTCGAGGTCAAATAAATCAATAGGTGGCATATCATTCAGCGCCCGGGCGCCGATCTCCCCCGGATCCGGAAAAACCTCAGTCCGCGGCGCTGCCATCGTGCTGTCCCGGCTCCACGCGCCCAGAAAACGCCCCGACCAATCTTCGGCGCGGACAAAGGCGGGCGCAGAGGCCAACAGTCCCGCGATCATGCCGCAACGGACAATCGGGTTTGTGCCGCTGCGATGGAGAGCTTCATTCACCATGAGGGTGTCCTTCAAACTGGCGCAAGGCAGCGACGTGAATGTTCAGTTTTGGTTGGATATGGCTCGACGGAATGGTCGCATATTATGATTAACAGTTCGTTCAGATCCCGGAGTCATCGCAGGCAACGATCGCGACGCGCATACCCCCAGGCCTGCACGCCATAAAGGCCTGAGAAGATGGCGTTGCCGGGCTACGTAGGGCGCTCCACTCAGGCGCTCCATGCCGATCCCCGCCGTCGTCCGGGACTAAATTTACGTCGTTTTTCTGACGCAGGTCGCAAGTGGGACAGAATCGCCAAAAGCTCTGCGCCTAGCCTGATCCTGTTGGGAGGCGTCGCATGCAGGAACCGCTTTGCATCATCCATATCGTCAGCCGGACCATTGGTGCGGCGCGAGGGCGTGCGGCCCGGGGGCGCCCAAGGGTCACTTGATGTGTCGTCAAGCGTAATTCCCACTTCCCTGGACCGAGAGACCCCAATGACCTTTGAAAAACCTGTATCTGCAGGGCGCTCTGGCGGGCGTGCTGCCCGTCGTGCCGCCCGTTCGGCCCCTCTGACTGATGACCTCCGCGCGATCCGCCCCGGCCTGACGGGCGGCAGCCTCAAGGTGCTGACCGAGCCTGAGATCCTGCGCATCCACCACGCCGCCCTTGAGGCGCTGGAGCGTATCGGGCTGGCCGACGCTCCGGCCTCTGGTGTTGCGCGACTGACTGCGGCGGGCTGTGTGCTGGGCGATGACGGGCGTCTGCGGTTTCCGCGCGCACTGGTCGAGGATATGCTGGCGCTGGCGAACCGGTCCGTGACCCTCTGCAGCCGCGATGGCGCGACCGATCTCGACCTGAGCGGTCAGCGGGTCCATTACGGAACGGCCGGCGCGGCGGTGCATCTGGTGGATGTGGACGGCCGCCACTATCGCGACTGCACCGTTCAGGATCTCCACGATGCCGCCCGGATCTGCGATGCCCTCGACAATATCCACTTTGTGCAGCGGCCCATGGTCTGCCGCGATATCGCCGACAATCTGGAGATGGATCTCAACACCATCTATGCCTGTACCTCCGGCACCTTCAAACACATCGGCACGTCCTTTACGGATCCCGCCTATGTCGCGCCGGCGATGAACATGCTGCATATGATTGCCGGGAGTGAGGCCAGCTGGCGCGCGCGGCCGTTTGTGTCCAATTCCAACTGCTTCGTGGTACCGCCGATGAAATTTGCCACCGAGGCCTGTCTGGTGATGGAGGGCTGCATCCATGCGGGCATGCCCGTGCTGTTGCTGTCGGCCGGCATGGCCGGGGCGACGGCGCCGTCCACCGTCGCGGGTGCAATCGTTCAGGCGGTCGCCGAATGTCTTGCCGGGGTGGTTTACGTAAACACGCTAAAGCCCGGACACCCCACAATTTTTGGCACCTGGCCCTTCGGCCTTGATTTGCGGACGGGGGCCATGACCGGCGGCTCGGGAGAGCAGGCCCTGCTCAGCGCCGGCTGCGCGCAGATGCATCACTTCTATGGGCTTCCGGGTGGCGCGGCGGCCGGAATTGCCGACAGCAAACTGCCCGACATGCAGGCCGGATGGGAACAGATGTGCTCCAATGTCATGGCGGGGCTCTCGGGGTTGAACATGATCTACGAGGCTGCGGGCATGCATGCGTCCCTTCTGGGCTTCTGTCACGAAAGCCTTGTGCTGGGGGACGATCTGATCGGTCAGGCCTTGCGCTGCGTGCGCGGGATCGAAGTGACGGATGAGACGCTCGCGCTCGATCAGATGGCCGAGGTTTGTCTGGGCGGCAGCGGTCACTATCTTGGCACCGGCCAGACGCTCAACCGGATGCAGCGCGACTATGTCTATCCGACGCTCGGCGACCGCACCTCGCCAAAAGAATGGGTGGAACGGGGCAAACCGGATCTTGTGGCGCGCGCCACCGCACGCAAGGAGGCGATCCTTGCACAGCGCGCTCCGGCCCGGTTTGCGCCCGATCTGGACCTGCGGCTCCGGGACAACTTCCGGATCCACCTGTCGGCATAGCCCTGTTTCAGACACAAAAAGACCCCCTCTGTGACAGAGGGGGTCAGTTTCGCCGATCAGGCTCTTTTCATTGACCGCCCGGTGTTTTTTCTTGCCTGGTCCATCTCGGCGTATGGAGCGAGCGCACCCGCTCCAGACATCAATCAAAAGCGCCGGTCACGCTCTCGATGGGGTTGAAGGCACGCAATACGCACGTATCTCCTGTTTCGTCGGGGAGCGCGCGGATCTTCTGCCGTCCCCTACGCATCGCCAATGTGGAAAGCCCCACGGATGCGGTGTCGTGTGCCGGCGCGGGTCGCGCCGGGAAATCGCCCTAGCTGCAGCCCGAAGTGGAGCCGCAGGTGTTGCATTTCATGCAGGTGCCGTTGCGCACCAACGTGTAGTTGCCGCATTCTCCGCAAGGATCGCCCTCATAGCCCTGCATCTTTGCCTTTGTGCGCGCGTCCATGCCTGTCGGAACCGAGGCCTCGCCTGCCTCCGGGACCAGGGTCTGCAGGGCGGCAACCGGATCGGTGCCGGGGGTGAGCGCGGTGACCGCAACGCTGGTCTGACCGCCCTGAAAGACTACAAGCTCCTGTGGCAGACGCTTGCGCAGATAGCCCGTCGATGAGATTTGTTTCAGAACTTCCAGGGACTTGGACGCGGCGCCGTCACTCAGCTCTGACAGATTGGAGAGCCCCTCTTCTGCGTCGCCCCGGCCGAGGTCATCAAAGCTGGCCCCTTCCGGTTTCACATGAGCGAGATCGGTCCGGTCGAGGTAGGACACCGCCAGTTCCCGGAACACATAGTCGAGGATGGAGGTCGCGTTCTTGATCGAGTCGTTGCCCTGAACCATGCCGGCGGGTTCAAACTTGGTGAAGGTGAAGGCGTCGACGAACTCCTCCAGCGGCACGCCATATTGCAGCCCGACCGAGACGGCGATGGCAAAGTTGTTCATCATCGCCCGAAAGCCTGCGCCTTCCTTGTGCATATCGATGAAGATCTCGCCGAGTGTGCCGTCCTGATATTCGCCGGTGCGCAAATAGACCTTGTGTCCCCCGACCACTGCTTTTTGGGTATAGCCCTTGCGGCGTTGGGGCATCTTGGTGCGGTGGGACTTCAGCACCTCCTTGACGACGATCTTCTCTACGATCTTTTCCGCCAGTGTCGTGACTTTTTCCGGCACCGATCCGCTCTCGAGGATCTCGGCGGCCTCGTCGTCATTTTCAACAAGCGACGCGGCCAGAGGCTGGCTGAGTTTTGAACCATCGCGATACAAGGCATTCGCCTTCACGCCCAACGACCAGCTCAACTCATAGGCCTTCAGACAGTCTTCGATCGAGGCCGAGTTGGCCATGTTGATGGTCTTGGAAATTGCCCCGGAGATAAAGCTCTGCGCCGCGGCCATCATCCGAATATGGCTCTCAACGTTCAGATAACGCTTGCCTTTTTTGCCACAGGGATTGGCGCAGTCAAAGATCGCGTAGTGTTCTTCCTTGAGGAAGGGCGCCCCTTCCAATGTCATCGTGCCACAGACGTGATCATTCGCCGCATCGATGTCGGATTTGGTGAAGCCAAGGTGGCGCAAAAGATCAAAAGTCGGATCGGTCAGCTTGTCGGTGGGAATGCCCAGAACACCGGTGCAGAACTCTTCGCCCAAGGTCCATTGGTTGAACACGAACCGGATGTCAAAGGCGCTCTCGAGGGCGGCGTCGATCTTGGCCAGCTCATTGGGTCCGAACCCATGCCCGGTGAGGGAGGTATGGTTGATGCCCGGCGCATTGCCGATGGATCCGTGACCAACCGCGTAAGAGACGATTTCCTCGATCTGCGAGGAGGAATACCCCAGCCCTTCGAGGGCGGACGGAACCGAGCGGTTGATGATCTTGAAATAGCCACCGCCTGCGAGCTTTTTGAATTTCACCAGGGCAAAGTCCGGCTCAATCCCGGTGGTGTCGCAATCCATCACCAGACCGATGGTGCCGGTGGGGGCAATCACGGTGGATTGCGCGTTCCGGTATCCATGTTTCTCGCCAAGGCTGACCGCCTCGTCCCATGCGCTCATGGCCAGCTCGGTCAGCCGTGCATCGGGGCAGTTCTGAAGATCGAGCGGCACCGGTTTGACGGTCAGCCCGTCATAACCTTCGGTGGCGCCATAGGCCGCATTCCGGTGGTTGCGCATCACCCGCAGCATATGCTCGGCGTTGCGTTCGTATCCGGCAAAGGCACCCAGCTCGGAGGCGACCTCGGCAGAGGTGGCATAGGCCACACCGGTCATGATCGCGGTCAGCGATCCGCAGAGCGCCCGTCCCTCGTCGCTGTCATAGCTGTAGCCCATGTTCATCAGCAGGCCGCCGATATTGGCATAGCCAAGGCCCAGGGTCCTGAAATCATAGGACAGTTGCGCAATTTCCTTGGACGGGAACTGCGCCATCATGACCGAGATTTCCAGCGTCAGCGTCCACAGGCGGCAGGCGTGCATGAAATCTTCTGCCTGGAACACCCCATCCTTGAGGAAGGTCAGCAGGTTCAGCGAAGCCAGATTGCAGGCTGTATCGTCCAGGAACATGTATTCCGAGCACGGGTTGGAGCCACGGATTTCGCCGTCTTCGGGACAGGTATGCCATTCGTTGACGGTGTCATGAAACTGGATGCCCGGATCGGCGCAGGCCCAGGCCGCATGGCCGACCTTTTCCCACAGATCCCGCGCTTTCACGGTCTTGGCGACCTTGCCGTCTGTGCGGTTGAGCAACTCCCAGTCGGCGTCCTTCTTGATCGCGTGCAAAAACGCGTTGGTCACCCGAATGGAGTTGTTGGAGTTCTGGCCGGACACGGAGCTATAGGCCTCGGAGTCCCAATCGGTGTCATAGGTCGGGAACTCGATACTGTCATAGCCCTGTTTGGCATAATCCAGCACCCGTTTGATGTAGGTCTCTGGAATTGCGACTTTCTTGGCTTCGCGGATCGCGGTCTTCAGGGCGGGGTTCTCGGCCGGATCATAGGCGTCCTCGGCCAGACCATCCCAGCTGCGCAGAGCTGCAAAAATGCCGTTGAGCATCTTCTCATGCATCTTGGATCCGGCGACGATGGAGGCAACTTTCTGCTCTTCCAGCACCTTCCAATCGATGAATTGTTCAATATCGGGGTGGTCAGCATCGACGATGACCATCTTGGCCGCGCGGCGTGTGGTACCGCCGGATTTGATCGCGCCGGCTGCCCGGTCGCCGATTTTCAGGAACCCCATCAGGCCGGACGATTTGCCCCCGCCGGAGAGCTTTTCCCCTTCTGCCCGCAGGTGGCTGAAGTTGGTGCCGGTGCCGGAGCCGTATTTGAACAGGCGGGCCTCGCGCACCCAGAGATCCATGATGCCGCCGTCCTGCACCAGATCATCAGAGACAGATTGAATGAAACAGGCGTGCGGCTGCGGATGCTCGTAGGCACTGTTGGATTTTGTCAGCTTGCCGGTCTTGTAATCGACATAGTGGTGCCCCTGCGCAGGGCCGTCGATGCCATAGGCCCAATGCAATCCGGTGTTGAACCACTGCGGGGAATTCGGCGCCGCGCGCTGGCTGGCGAGCATATAGCGCATCTCGTCGAAATACGCGCGGGCGTCCTCTTCTGAGGAGAAGTAGCCGCCCTTCCAGCCCCAGTAGGCCCAGGCCCCCGCAAGCCGGTCAAAGACTTGTTTGGAGGAGGTTTCACCGCCGAACTCTACGTCGTCATCCGCAGGCACAGAGCGCCACAGGAACGACGGTACGTCTTTTTCCCGCACCTTCTTCAGGCGCGAGGGCACTCCGGCTTTGCGAAAATATTTCTGCGCGATCACATCGCTGGCAACCTGGCTCCAGCTGGAGGGAACTTCGATGCCTTCCTGGCGGAAGACGATGGTGCCATCCGGGTTGCGGATTTCAGATGTGGCGCCGACGAACTTCAAAGCAGCGTAAGCGTCCTGACCTGCTTTGGTAAAATGACGTTCAATTCTCATGGCCACATCCGTTCCGTTCTGTCTCGTATTGTCGTTCTGATGCACAGGCACCAACCTCACTTGCCGCCTGCGGCCGAGCAAAAGACGCCTCGCAAAGCGATGGGATGCCCCACGCTCCTGGACCATATACCGGCCCGATTTCAGCGGTTTTGCTCGAAGAGCTGCTTTGGGGGTTGGCGTAAATATATCTCAATATCTAGTGCTGACCCCAGCGACAGCCACAATGTCGCGTAAGTCCCCCTAGATGGTCAACGGCAAAAATCTCTTTTTTTGGGATTCAAATCTGTTGACCATCTCAACCGTTTCGAGGGTCAGACTGCGCCCCGATTCATCCACAGGTCGATGGGTCGAATAGGGTTCTTATGATGTGGGTTAATGGAATGTAAAAACTTGCGGTCTGGGAGGGGTTTGCCGGAGCAAGGTGATTTGGATCGGGCGGGACTGGCCGCAACAGATTGGCGGCGGCCGAAGGTGTCATGACGCGCGACCAGCTCGCAAATCATGATCGGCAGAGCCGCAACACTCGGCCGCCGGAAGAAACTCAACGCAAAAAAAAGCAGCGGCGGTTGTTGGCCCTGACGCGCAGCAGAGCCAGTTGGTAAATGAATGGTAAATATCGCAGATCGGATGATGGCGAATCCCCGCCTACTCACGGGTCCGATTCTGACGGATCCTCCGGGGCGTTCCCCCCGGATGTGGGACCCTGATGTGGGTCCTACGGATCAACGACCGCAAAAGCGGCTTGAGGAAGAGGGATCTGATCCCCAAATACGGTCAAACATCCCCGGCAATGCCGGGAGTGTTTGATCTCGTATTTAGTAGAAGTGGTCGGGGCGGCGAGATTCGAACTCACGGCCCCCTGTACCCAAAACAGGTGCGCTACCAGACTGCGCCACGCCCCGGACCGTGCGCCTTCCTATCGCTAAGGTTCTGGATTGAAAAGCCCTAACAGGGCCAAATTGCGCGTTCTTGCAAAAAAACTTCATGGCGCATCTGGCTGCCGACCGTGATCCCGTATGTCTCGACAATACCGGCGTTCACTTCGAGCACCACCAGCACCTTATCGCCACCGGGAATCGGGGTCAGATCGCCGGGAACGGCATTCTGATGGATGTGGCTGACGGTGCCGTCGGCTTCGACAAAGATCATATCAAGGGGAATCAATGTGTTCTTCATCCAGAAGGCCACACGCTGCGGGTGCTCGTAGACAAAGAGCATGCCATCACGAGCGGGCATCTCGGCCCGGTACATCAGGCCCATCGCACGGCCGCCGGGGGTATCAACCACCTCGACCCCGAAGCGCGCCTCGCCCCAGGGCCCTCTGAGGTCAACCTGATCGCGTTGACACGCAGCCTGAACAGAAACCGCAGACAGCCACAGCAAGACAGCTCCGGCGACAGAGCCGACCTGCACGGGCCTCAGGCCTCTTTCTTCTGGGTGGAACTGGCTATCTCCCAGGCGAGCACTTCCACGGCCATGCGGCCTCGTTTGCCATCGATCACCCGCATGGCAAGCGCCTCGCCGGACTGAACATCGGACAGACCGGATTGACGCAGGATCTCCACATGAAGGAACACGTCCTCCTCGCGGCCAAAGACATTGGCAAATCCGAACCCTTTTGCCTTGTCGAACCATTTGACGCGGGCCGGCTCCAGCGGGCTGTTGCTCAGCTCCACCGCGTCAAGATCCGCAAGATCGCTCAGGACCGGTGTGTCATCCCGTTCGGGAGGCGCAATGGCGACAATCTCAACCGCCTGAACCCCGCGGTCCGTGCGATGAGTGACCACTTCGATTTCCGAGCCATCCGCAATGGAGCTCTGCCCAAAGTTTCGCAGAACATTCACGTGCAAAAGGATGTCAGGCCCATCATTAGGACATTTGATGAACCCATACCCTTTGGTTGGATCGAACCATTTCACGCGTCCACGGACTTGTTGCAAGCTGCTTAGATCTTCGGCCACTAAAATATTCCACAGGTTCGAGTGTTGATTTCCGTGTTGCCTATCTAACTGCGCGATTTCGACACAACAATTCAAGAGCAAAAAAGTCGGAATTTATAGAGTTAACTAAGTCCGTTACGTTACAAAACGTCAAGGACTTAGTCTGGTTACCGACCAATTTTCACCCGGCTTCCTGCGGCGCCAGGTAAATCGGTCATGAAGACGGAACGCCCCATCTGCCCAAAATTCGATCTCAACCGGGGTCAATCGGTAGCCTCCCCAGAAATGGGGACGTTTGGGATTCGGTCCCTTCAGCGCCGTCACTTTCGCGACTTCGGCCATCAGGGCCCCTCTGGAGGCCAGAGGTTGCGATTGTTTCGATGCCCAGGCACCGATCCGGCTCTTGAGAGACCGGGAGTTGAAGTAGGCGTCGGCCTGGGGGCCGTTTTCCTTTTCCACGTGACCGCGTACTCTGATCTGCCGCCGCAGGGATTTCCAATGCATCACAAAGGCTGCGGTGCCGCTGCTGTCCAGCTCGCGGGCCTTGGCGCTTTCGTAATTGGTATAGAACACAAAGGCTGCGCTTTCGATTTCCTTCAGCAAAACCATACGGGAATTGGGCATCCCCGATGCATCCACCGTCGCAAGAGCGATGGCGTTCGGGTCGTTGATTTCACTCGCCTCTGCTTCCGCCAGCCAGCTGCGGGCGATGTCAAAGGGATCGTCTCCGGCGAACAATCCTTCTCGGTCCGACATAATTTCCCTGTCTTAGTCTTTGCTTTGGTCTCAGCCCGGTTTGGTCTAAGTCTTTGCCACTTGTCATTCCCACCGGGCGTCAACTTCAATGCGTGTTTGCCGTTAACCTAATGGCATTTTTCCACGATTGAAAGACCAGAGCACAGTGTCCACCCTTGAAGCGATGCCCACAGCGGGCTAAAGGACGTTCCATTAACGGATCACAGGCGGAGAACCTGCATGTCTACTCAACTGATGGCCGGGAAGCGTGGCCTGATCATGGGCCTTGCGAACGACAAATCCATTGCGTGGGGCATTGCCAAGGCCTGCGCCGAGGCCGGAGCGCAACTGGCGTTTTCCTATCAGGGCGATGCATTGCGCAAACGCGTCGATCCGCTGGCCGCGCAACTCGGCAGCGATCTGGTGCTGCCCTGTGATGTGGGGGACGAGGCGTCGATAGACGCTCTGTTTGCGGCGCTTGAGGAAAAATGGGGCAAGCTCGACTTCGTGGTCCATGCCATCGGCTTTTCCGACAAGACCGAACTGCGGGGTCGCTACGTCGATACCAGCCGCGCCAATTTCACCATGACCATGGACATTTCCGTCTATTCCTTCACGGCGGTTGCCAAACGGGCCGAGAAGATGATGACCGACGGTGGGTCGATGCTGACGCTGACCTACTACGGCGCCGAGCAGGTCATGCCACATTATAATGTGATGGGCGTGGCCAAGGCAGCGCTGGAGGCTTCGGTGAAATATCTGGCCGAAGATCTGGGCAAGGACGGCATTCGCGTCAATGCGATTTCGGCAGGCCCGATCAAGACATTGGCCGCCTCGGGGATTGGCGACTTCCGCTACATCATGAAATGGAACGAGTATAACTCGCCGCTGCGCCGTAATGTGACGACAGACGATGTCGGCAAATCCGCGCTGTATCTGTTGTCGGACCTGGCTTCGGGCGTGACCGGCGAAAACCTGCATGTGGATGCCGGCTACCATGTGGTGGGCATGAAGGCCGTTGACGCCCCCGATATCGAGAAAGGCTGACGCCAAATGAGCACCAAGGACCCGAACCGTCTGCCCCATGAAAAGGGGTTTCATATCTCATGGGATCAAATCCACCGCGACAGCCGCGCGCTTGCGTGGCGGCTTGACGGGCTGGGTCCGGACAATGGCCACTGGCGCGCGGTCGTAGCGATCACCCGTGGCGGTATGGCGCCCGCGATGATTGTCAGTCGCGAGCTGGATATTCGCACCGTCGACACCATCAGCGTCCGCTCCTATCACCATCAATCGCAGGGCGAAGTTCAGGTGCTGAAGGCGCCGGATGCCACTCTGATGGGCGATGGCGAAGGCATATTGATCATCGACGACCTTGTGGACAGTGGCAAGACGTTGGAACTGGTGCGGAAAATGTACCCAAAGGCGCATTTCGCCACCGTTTATGCCAAGCCCAAGGGGCGCCCGATGGTGGATACGTTCATCACCGAAGTCAGCCAGGACACCTGGATTTTCTTCCCCTGGGACATGGCGTTGCAATATGTGGAACCCTATCGCGGCACCGACTGAGCACGCCCCCCAACTCCACCCGCAGCTCCAGTCACTCCATCCAAAGCGCGTTTCCATCGGGAGCGCGCTTTTTCTTTGATATCCGGTCGTTGCGCTCTTGCAAGCCGGACGCGAAGACCTCCTAATGCTGAAGGCCCACCGGGCCGAAAGACATAGATGACTGTTGAAGGACCGCAGCCGATGCCGCTCGCCAGAACCGAAGCGACCTTTGTTTCCCCAATTGTCGAATCCCGCCGCTGGCTTCAGGGGCTGACGTTTTCCGACGACGCACCCTTGTTGAACCTGAGCCAGGCCGCCCCCGCCGACCCGCCACCAGACGGATTGCGGCAGGCCATGGCCGAGGCCGTCCTGCATCAGACCAGCGCCCATCTCTATGGTCCGGTGCTTGGCAATGATGATCTGCGGGCCGCGCTGGCCGCGCAGATGAGCCGCCACTACGACGCGACGGTGCGTGCGGATGAAACCGCGATCACATCCGGCTGCAATCAGGCCTTTGCGGCGACCATCGCCAGCCTCTCTGGCGAAGGCGATGAGGTCATCCTGCCAACGCCCTGGTATTTCAACCACAAGATGTGGCTGGATATGCAGGGCGTGACCACCCTGCCCCTGCCCGTCGGGGCCGGTATGCTGCCAGAGGTCGCCCGCGCCGAAGCCATGATCACCGAACGCACCCGCGCCATTGCGCTGGTGACGCCGAACAATCCATGCGGTGTGGAATATCCCGCCGACTTGCTCGACGGGTTTTTCGATCTGGCGCGGCGTCACGGGCTGACGCTGATCGTGGACGAGACCTACCGGGACTTCGACAGCCGCAGCGGGGCTCCGCATCGGCTGTTTCAAACCGAAGGATGGCAGGATACGCTCGTTCATCTTTATTCGTTCTCAAAGGCCTACCGGCTGACCGGGCACCGTGTGGGCGCCATCGCGACCGGCAGGGCGCGGTTGATGGAAATGGAGAAATTTCTCGACACCGTCACCATCTGCCCCGCTCAGGTCGGACAGATCGGGGCCACCTGGGGCATTGAAAACCTGGATCAGTGGCTGGCGGGCGAACGCGCTGAAATCCTCGACCGGCGCGCCGCCATCGAGGAGGGGTTTGCTCCGTTGGCTGAGAAGGGCTGGACCCTGTTGGGCGTGGGGGCCTATTTCGCCTATGTGGCGCACCCCTTCGATCAGAGCGCCGACGTGATCGCGCAAAAGTTGTTGAAAGAGGCCGGTGTTCTGCTTCTTCCGGGCACGATGTTCTCGCCGGAGGACGCGCCAGAGGGGCAACGTCAGTTCCGGGTGGCCTTTGCCAATGTCGACCGCGCCGGGATCTCGGAAATGCTGCGTCGGCTCGCGGATTTCACCGGATAACGCCGAACCACCGATATCCCTCCCCCATCCGCCCTCTGTGCTTGCTCCTGCTGGAACAGACGCGTATTCAGGGCGGCAACAGCACAATGCCGACCCTATCGGCAGCATCAGGCCGCCCGGGCCGAAACCGGCAGGGCGCGCCGCAGAAGACGAATATAAAAGGGCCGCAGGCATGAAAAACCTCTCCAAGACCTTCGTTTGGATCCTCATGGGTCTGTTGTTCGTGGGGCTTGCGGGCTTCGGCGCGATCAATGTGACCGGCACCACCCGCACCCTCGCCACCGTGGGGGAGGCTGACGTCAGCGTCGACGACTATGCGCGCGCCCTGCAACAGGAACAACGCGCCATTCAGGCCCAGTCGGGCCAATCCATCCCCCTCAGCCAGCTGATCGCAATGGGGGTCGACCGCAGCGTCCTGTCCCGTCTGGTCGCCACCGCCGCACTGGATGACGAGATGCAATCCATCGGCCTGTCCGTGGGCGACGAAACGCTGCTGGCGGAAATCACCGAGATCCAGGCCTTCCACGGCTCTGACGGCACATTCAGCCGCGACGCTTACAAGTTTGCGCTGCAGAACGCGGGCCTGTCTGAAACCGAATTCGAAGAGGACATGCGCGCCGAAACCGCCCGCACCTTGCTGCAGGGCGCGATCATCGGTGGCGCCCGCATGCCTGAGGTTCTCGGCGATACACTCACCGGCTACATCGGTGCGCGCCGCAGTTTCCGCTATGTGCGCCTGTCCGAAGACGGGGTGATCCTCCCCATGGTCGAGCCCACCGAGGAGCAGCTTCGCGCCTTCTACGACGCCAATATCGACGACTTCACCCTGCCGGAGACCAAGGTCATCACCTATATCTCCCTCAGCCCCGAGACCCTGATGGATGAGGTCGAGGTGGATGAAACCGCCCTGCGCGCCCTCTATGAAGAGCGGGACGCCGAATTCAATGTGCCGGAGCGCCGTCTGGTGGAGCGTCTCGTTTTTTCCGACCAGGAAGCCGCGGCGACGGCCATGGCCCAGTTGGAACTCGGCGGGACGAGCTTTGAAACACTGGTCGCGGACCGGGGCCTGTCGCTGGGCGATGTGGATCTTGGCGATCTGGCGCAGGGCGATCTCGGCGGCGCGGCAGAGGCGGTCTTTGCCGCTGATATCGGCGCGGTGGTCGGCCCCCTGCCCTCTGATCTGGGACCGGCGCTGTTCCGGGTGAATGGTGTTCTGGACGCAAAGTCCACGAGCTATGACGACGCCTTGCCGACCCTGCGCGAAGAACTGGCGATGGACCGCGCCCGCCGGGTGATTGAAACCCGCGCCGAAGGGCTCGATGATCTGCTGGCCGGGGGCGCAACGCTCGAAGAGCTGGCCGAGGAGGAACCGGGCGTGGAGTTGGGACAGCTGGACTGGACCGCGACCACCACCGATGGCATTGCCGCCTATGACGAGTTCCGCGATGCGGCGCAGGCGCTGACGGCCGATGATTTCCCCGCCGTAGCCTTTCTCGATGACGGGAGCCTCTTTGCCCTGCGTCTGAACGAGATCCTGCCGCCGCGACCGGAACCCTTTGACACCGCCCGTGACCGGGTCACCGAAGCGGTCAAGGCCGACCGCCTTGCCAGCGCTCTTGCGGCCCAGGCCGAAGACCTGAAAGCTGCCGCCGAAGCCAACGGCGGTGAGTTCCCGGAGGGCTCTGACGTGGTCACCGAGACCGGGTTGACGCGCACGGCCTACCTCGACCTGACGCCTGTTGACCTGATGAATGAGGTTTTCGGGATGGAGCCTGGCGAACTTCGCGTAGTCTCCGGCGCCGAGGGCACTGTGGTGGTGCGCCTGGACGAGGTTCTGCCGGCAGATGACAGCGACGACATGCAGTTCCTGTCGCAGGCGCTTGGCGAGCAGCTCGACCAATCTCTGTCGTCGGAGTTGTTCCAGATCTACATGCAGTCGGTGCAGGCCAACGCGCGTCCGCAGATCAACCAGCAGGCCGTGAATGCCGTTCACGCGTCCTTTCAGTAACCTGAGTTCAAGGCGCACCGCCCCATGGTCCTGATTCCCGATTTCGATACTTTCGCCAAATCCTATGAAGCCGGCGAAAACCAAGTGGTCTACACGCGGCTGGCGGCGGATCTGGACACGCCCGTTTCGCTGATGCTGAAGCTCACCGGCGCCCAAAAGGATGCCTTCATGCTGGAATCGGTGACCGGGGGCGAGGTGCGCGGCCGGTATTCGATCATCGGCATGAAGCCGGACCTGATCTGGCAGGCCCGGGGCGAGACGTCCGAGATCAACCGGGCCGCACGCTTTGATCCCGATGGCTTCGTGCCGCAACTCGGCAACCCGCTCGACACGCTACGGGCGCTGTTGGCCGAGAGCCGCATTGATCTGCCCGAAGATCTGCCCCAGGCCGCCGCAGGTCTGTTCGGCTATCTCGGATATGACATGATCCGCCATGTGGAGCACCTGCCCGGGGTGAACCCCGATCCGCTTGGCTTGCCCGATGCGGTGATGATCCGGCCTTCGGTGGTTGCGGTGCTCGACGGGGTCAAGGGCGAGGTGACGGTGGTCTCGCCGGCCTGGGTCAGCGACGGCCAATCCGCGCGGGCGGCCTATGCGCAGGCGGCCGAACGGGTGATGGATGCGGTGCGGGATCTGGAACGCGCCATGCCCGCAGAGACCCGCGATCTCGGCGAGGCGCATGAGGTGGCCGCGCCGGTGTCCAATTTCACCAAGGACGCCTATATGGCGGCGGTGGAAAAGGCCAAGGACTACATCCGCGCCGGCGACATATTTCAGGTGGTTCCGGCCCAACGCTGGACGCAGGAGTTCTCTCTGCCGCCCTTTGCGCTCTATCGCAGCCTGCGGCGCACCAACCCGTCGCCGTTCATGTTCTATTTCAACTTCGGCGGTTTTCAGGTGATCGGTGCCTCGCCGGAAATCCTCGTGCGGGTGTTCGGCAATGAGATCACCATACGGCCGATCGCAGGCACCCGCCCCCGTGGCGCGACGCCGGAAGAGGACAAGGCGTTGGAGCAGGACCTGCTGGCGGATAAAAAGGAGCTGGCCGAGCATCTGATGCTGCTGGATCTGGGCCGGAACGATGTCGGTCGTGTGGCCCGCATCGGCACCGTGCGCCCGACCGAGGAGTTCATCATCGAACGCTACAGCCACGTGATGCATATCGTGTCCAACGTCGTCGGGGAATTGCACGAGGACAAGGACGCATTGGATGCCTTCTTTGCAGGCATGCCGGCGGGCACTGTCTCCGGTGCGCCCAAGGTGCGGGCGATGGAAATCATCGACGAACTCGAACCGGAAAAACGGGGGGTCTACGGTGGCGGTGTCGGCTATTTCAGTGCCGGTGGCGACATGGATATGTGCATCGCCCTGCGCACCGCGATCGTGCAGGATCAAAAGCTCTATATTCAGGCCGGCGGTGGCGTCGTTTACGACAGTGACCCCGAGGCGGAATATATGGAGACCGTGCACAAATCCAACGCGATCCGGCGGGCTGCTGCGGATGCGTCTCGGTTCACCGGTCAGGGCAATCGCTGATCGCCGATGCGACTGGCGAGCGGATATGCCGGTCGCTATTCGCCCACCGGTTCCAGCAACCGGCTGAGACTGGCCGAGACCGGGACCAGCGACACGCGACTGGCGCGATCCTGCAGCCCCCAGATCAACAGCGCTGAAATCGTGTCGGGTTTCAGCCGTCCCAGCATCACCACTGCGCCCTCCTGACCGGCACGGAACGCGGCCTGATCAAGAAAGCGCCGCATCGCGCGGGGATCCTGGCCTGCGCCGTCAAAATCGCGGAAAACCACCCCCGCCGGGACGCCATCCCGCAGCGCCATCTTCTGCACCGTGTTGAGACCATTGTCCTGAAACACCAGCCCGTAGCCGGCATCGGCCGCAATCGCCGAGATCTGATCGGCCAGTTCCCGATTTCCCTGCACGCCGGTCTCGATCCCTTCCAGCACGCCCATGGCCTCCGGCAGTCGGTCGAACCAGATCGGCAGAGCCGTTTCGGCATCCTGCGCACTGGCCTCGCGCGGGAGATCGGCAAGGATCATCACCTCGAACCCGGCCGCCCGGCGGGCCTTCATCCGCTCCGTGGCCCTGGGATCGGCAGGGTCGATGGCGAAGGTCAGCGGATAGGGGAATTGCTCCAGCGCTTCGGCCCCCACCGCGCCCTCTTCCTCGATCAGGACGATCGACATCATCGGCAGCCCAGGAGGCGCATCGGAGGGTTCGGCGTTTTTCCGGAACGGTGCGGCCGAGGCGGGGTCTGCCCCCATGCCGGTGCCGACTTCTGTGGTGGCCTTGTCGCGCTCGGTCAACGGGATCACAGGGGTGCCGACGCGCGGACCATCATTGGCTGTCGCGTCTGTGGCGCCGTTGGCCTGCGGCAGATCCGCGATCCGGCGGGTGTCCTGCGGCTCTGTGGTGCTGTCGTCTTCATCCGTGACGCTGGCCTGATCCGATTGAACCGCGGGCGCGGGGGCTGGCGTTGCGATGCTGGGCGGCAGCGTGGTGTCAGGCGCGTCGCCGAGATCAGGCGGCTCTATGGCGGCCACCAGCGGCGGGACCACGGCTGCGGTTCTGTTGTCTTCGGCGTCGCGCAGAAGCGGCCCGTCGGCGGAGGCATCCGGCGGCTGGATCACCGGGGCTGCGCTGGTCGCCGGTTCCGGCAGCCGCGCGGTTTCGGTCGGCACGCTTGGGTCGGTATGATCCGCCGGAGCGGTCAGCGTGTCCAGGCTTTCGGTGGCAACGGGCGTATCGCTCGCGGCTTGGATCTCGGGCGATGCGCCGGGGTCGGACTTGGGATCGGGGGACAGGCGACTGTCGACATCCGTCGTGACATCGGGTTTCGCGGCCGAGTCTGTGTCGATCCCTTCGGGCCCCCCGTCGCTGCCGGACGCATCCTGATCCGGGCCAACCGGCGCCGCCTCAACCAGATCCGCATCGCTTTGCGGCGTGTCGCCTGGCACAGTCCCCTCGTCCCGTGGCGCGAGGATCGGCGCAGGCGTGTCGCCCGAGACCTCAACCGGTGGATGCAGGGGGGTCGACAACGACCAGACAGCGGCCCCGGCCACTGCCACCAGTGCGCCGATGCTGACGCCTCCCAGAAATCCTCTCATGCCTGTGTCGCCTTCTGCCCTAAGCCCGTTCTGCGCTACCACCCTGTCCGAGCCTGTCCGAGCGCCCCATTCAAGCGTCCTGTCCAAGACCCTGTTCAAGCGTCCCGTCCAAGACCCGGTCGCTCTCACCTCCGGTATCTGCAGCCTCTGCGGGCCTCAGGACCGGATGTGCTCTTGACGCTGCCTTGCATCCCTGAACATGTATGGTGCGTCCACTATATCTCGGCGTGGCCCCGGCCCGCCACCCTTAAAAGAGCGTGCCAAGATGTTGCTGCTAATCGACAACTACGACTCCTTCACCTACAATCTCGTGCATTATCTCGGCGAACTCGGTGCCGAGATCGAGGTCTGGCGAAACGATGCGTTGAATGTGCAGCAGGCCATGGCGATGAACCCTGCAGGCATCCTGCTGAGCCCCGGCCCCCGCGACCCCGATCAGGCCGGGATCTGCCTGGCGCTGACCGAGGCGGCTGCCGAAACGCGGACCCCTCTGATGGGCGTCTGTCTCGGGCATCAGACCATCGGCCAATCCTTCGGCGGCAAGATCGTGCGCTGTCATGAAATCGTCCATGGCAAGATGGGCCAGGTGAATCACAGCAATTCCGGTCTTTTCAAAGGGCTGCCCTCTCCGTTTGCGGCGACGCGTTATCACTCGCTGGTGGTGGAACGCGACAGCCTTCCCGACTGCCTTGAGGTCACCGCAGAGCTGGAGGACGGCACCATCATGGGCCTGCAGCACAGAGAGCTGCCCATTCACGGCGTGCAGTTTCATCCGGAATCCATCGCCTCCGAGCATGGGCATGCGCTCCTGCAGAACTTCCTGAATGATATGAAAGTCCCGGCATGAGCACTGAATTCAAGCCACTCATCGGTGTGGCCGCAGACCGCGCCCTGACCCGAAACGAAGCCGAAACCGCCTTTTCCGCCCTGTTCAATGGCGAGGCAACGCCAAGCCAGATCGGCGGCTTCCTGATGGCCTTGCGGACCCGTGGCGAGACGGTGGATGAATATGCCGCCGCTGCCGCCGTGATGCGGTCCAAATGCCACAAGGTCACAGCGCCTGCGGGGGCCATGGATATTGTCGGCACCGGCGGAGACGGCAAGGGGACCCTGAATATTTCCACCGCGACGGCCTTTGTGGTGGCCGGAACCGGGGTGCCGGTTGCCAAACACGGCAACCGCAACCTGTCGTCGAAATCCGGTGCCGCCGATGCGCTGACGGAAATGGGCATTCAGGTCATGGTCGGCCCGGACGTGGTTGAGAAATCGCTGAACGCCTGCGGCATCGGCTTTATGATGGCGCCGATGCATCATCCCGCGATCGCCCATGTGATGCCGACCCGGCAAGAGCTGGGCACCCGCACGATTTTCAACATCCTCGGCCCGCTGACCAATCCCGCTGGCGTCACGCGACAGCTGACTGGTGCGTTCACCCGGGATCTGATCCGCCCCATGGCGGAGACACTCCGGCAGCTCGGGACCGAGAAGGCCTGGCTCGTGCACGGGTCCGATGGCACGGATGAGCTGACCATCACCGGTGTGTCCTGGGTCTCGGCGGTGAACGAAGACGGCTGCCTGTCCGATTTCGAGCTCCACCCCGAAGAAGCAGGCCTGCCCGTGCACCCCTTCGAGGCGATCCTCGGCGGCACGCCCGCGGTCAATGCGGAGGCGATGCGGGCGCTGCTGGACGGAGCACCCTCGGCCTACAGGGATGCGGTCCTGCTGAATTCAGCCGCCGCCCAGGTCGTCGCAGGCACCGTCTCCTCGCTGCGCGAAGGCGCAGAGAAAGCGGCCGAAAGCATCGATAGCGGTGCGGCTCTTGCAAAGGTAAAGGCCGTCGCCCGGATCACCTCCGGAGCGGCATAATGGCATCGAGCGACACGGTTCAGACAGGGCCCGCGCGGGCGTCCGTTCCGGAACGGATCGCGCAGGATCCGGGCCTCACTGATAGGGCCTGCGGGACCCTCGCGCGACTGCCCCTGTCCACCCTGCCGAACCGAGCCTAGAAAGGGGAGATCTCCGTGCTTTCCGAACCAGCGGATCACATCCCCGATATGCCCGCAGGCTGGGCCGACCTGCCGTTCTTCAGCGCGGATCTGCCGGCCATCCGGACCGCGCTGGCGGGCGATCCGCGCCAGATCCTGCCGCCCGCCCCGCAGCGCTTTACGGCGCTGGCCCTGACGCCGCCCGAGGCCACCCGGGTTGTGATCCTCGGACAGGATCCCTATCCCACCCCGGGCCATGCCCATGGGCTTGCGTTTTCCGTGGACCCCGAGGTCAGCCCCCTGCCCCGGTCGCTGCGCAATATCTACAAGGAGCTGCAGGCGGACCTCGGCGCCTGCCCCGATACCGGCGATCTGCGCCCCTGGGCACGGCAGGGCGTTTTACTGCTGAACACCGTGCTGAGTGTCCCCGCAGGCGAGGCGAATGGCCACAAGTCGCTGGGATGGCAGGAGCTAGCGCATCAGGTGCTCGACCATAGCTCACGCCGCCCGACGGCCTATGTTCTGTGGGGAAAACAGGCACAGGCCCTTGCCAAACACATCCGTCCCGGCGATCACCTGATTATAGAGACCGCCCATCCCTCGCCGCTGTCGGCCCGGCGCGGCTTTTTCGGGTCGCGGCCGTTTTCGACCATCAACACCTGGCTGGCCGCGCGCGGCGAGCCCCCCATCACATGGACAGCCCCACGGGCAACAACAAGGAGCCCAAATGATGTCTGACACCATTCTGGACAAGATCAAGGCCTACAAGCTTGAGGAAATTGCCGCCGACAAAGCTGTCAAACCGCTCAGCGATGTCGAGGACGAAGCCCGCGCGGCCGATCCCGTCCGGGGATTCGCGGAACGTCTGATCCAGGCCACCCACGAGGGCTATGGTCTGATCGCGGAAATCAAGAAGGCCAGCCCCTCCAAAGGGCTGATCCGTGAGGATTTCAATCCCGCCGAACTGGCTCGCGCCTATGCCGAGGGCGGCGCCACCTGTCTTTCGGTGCTGACTGACACGCCCAGTTTTCAGGGCGCCAAGGATTTTCTGGTCGAGGCCCGCGCGGCCTGTGATCTGCCGGCCCTGCGCAAGGATTTCATGTATGATCCCTATCAGGTCGCAGAGGCCAGGGCGCTGGGGGCTGACTGCATCCTGATCATCCTCGCGTCGGTGAGCGACGAACAGGCCGCGGAACTGGAGCACTGCGCGACGGAATGGGGCATGGATGTACTGCTGGAAGTCCACGACGAGGCCGAGCTGGAGCGGGCCTGCCATCTGAAATCTCCGCTGATGGGGATCAACAACCGCAACCTGAAGACCTTTGAAACAACTCTGGATACGACGCGGACATTGTCCCGGCTGGTGCCGCCCGACCGCTCCATCGTCTGCGAAAGCGGCCTGTCCACTCCGGCGGATCTGGCGGATATGGCCCGCTACGGTGCGCGCAGTTTTCTGATCGGCGAAAGCCTGATGCGTCAGGAGGATGTCGCCAGAGCTACCCGCGATCTGCTGGCCAATCCACTCGTTCCCGGCGCCATGTAACGGAGAACCCGAAATGTCGCTTACTCATTTTGACCAGAAGGGCGACGCCCATATGGTGGACGTCTCCGACAAACCCGTGACCTCCCGCATCGCGGTGGCCGAGGGTCATATCACCATGGCGCAGGCGACCTTTGCCACCATTTCCGAAGGCCGGGCCAAAAAGGGAGATGTTCTCTCGGTGGCGCGTCTGGCCGGGATCATGGGCGCAAAGAAGACGGCCGAGCTGATCCCCCTGTGCCACCCCCTGCCGATCACCAAGGTCGCGGTAGAGCTGACCCTTGATCCCGACCTGCCCGGCATCCGGGTTGCAGGCACGGTGAAAACCACCGGCCAGACCGGCGTCGAGATGGAGGCGCTGACGGCTGTGGCGACCGCCTGCCTGACCGTCTATGACATGGCAAAGGCCGTAGACAAGGCGATGGAGATCGGCGGCATTCGTGTTGTGCTCAAGGATGGCGGGAAATCAGGACGCTACGAGGCGGCCCCATGATCCCGGTGGCAGAGGCCCGCGCGGCCCTGCTGCACCTGGTCTCCCCGACCGGGATCGAGACCGTTCCCCTGGCCGAGGCCGCCGGGCGCGTGCTTGCACAATCGGTGATCGCCCGGCGCGACCAGCCCCCCTTTGACGCCTCTGCCATGGACGGCTACGCGGTGAATGCGGCCGAGGTTGAACAGCACGCCATGTTCAAGGTCATCGGCGAAGCTGCCGCCGGTCACGGCTATCCGGGCCGGGTTGGCGCCGGTCAGGCGGTGCGCATCTTTACCGGCGCTCCGGTGCCCGAGGGGGCAAGCTACGTTGTCATCCAGGAAGATGTCAGCCGCACCGGCGACCTGATCACGCTTGTCGATGCCCCGGATGGCGCGACGCATATCCGCCCGCTCGGAAGTGATTTTTCTGTCGGCCAAGAGGTCAGCGCGCCGCATCTTCTGCGCGCTGCCGATGTGGCACTCCTGGCGGCGATGAATATCGCAGAGGTGCCCGTCCGCCGCCGTCCGGTGGTCGCGCTGATGTCCACCGGCGACGAACTGGTCATGCCCGGTGACACCCCCGGCCCCGATCAGATCATCGTCTCCAACACCTTCGGTCTCAAGGCCATGCTGGACTCTCACGGTGCTGAGGTCCGGATGCTGCCGATCGCACGCGATACCAAATCCTCTCTCAGGCAAGCCTTTGACTTCGCAGGGGACGCGGATCTGGTGGTCACCATCGGCGGCGCATCGGTCGGAGATCACGATCTGGTGGCCGCGGTCGCGCAGGAACTCGGACTGGAGCGGTCCTTCTACAAGGTCGCCATGCGCCCGGGTAAGCCGCTGATGGCGGGCAGGTTCCGCCATGGCGCGATGGTGGGTCTGCCGGGAAATCCGGTCTCTGCCATGGTCTGCGGCCGCCTCTTTGTCGTCCCGATGGTCCGCGCCCTGCTCGGGCTGCCATCAGACCCCGACGCGATGTCGCGGGCGCCACTGGCCATTGCGCTGCCTGAAAACGGCCCACGCGCCCATTATATGCGCGGCTTTTGGTCGAACGGCGCGCTGCAGCCGTTTGACAGTCAGGACAGCTCGCTGTTGTCGGTTCTGGCGCAGGCAGAGGCCTTGATCCTGCGACCGCCCCACGCGCCTGCAGCAAACCCCGGAGACACCGTTGAATATCTCACGCTCTAGGTGAGCGGCCCGGCGCAAAAGCGCCATGTTGGTGAATTTTGTGTTCTCCTATCGGGCGGCCCTGTTGACACAAAACGGGAACATGACTAGAACAAAGTCACAGGTATCATCCGAAGGGGCCCGTTCAATGCTGACCAAGAAGCAATTGCAATTGCTGGAATTTATTCACAAGCGCCTGCAAAAGGACGGCGTGCCGCCCAGCTTTGATGAAATGAAGATTGCGTTGGATCTGCGTTCGAAATCCGGCATCCACCGGTTGATTACCGCCCTCGAAGAACGCGGTTTCATCCGGCGCCTCGCCCATCGGGCCCGCGCGATTGAAATTATCCGTCTGCCGGAGAGCCTCGGCACGCTGCCCGGCCGCGCGGCTGGCGACAACGGATTTCGGCCGCAGGTGATTGATGGGGGCCGGTCCGACCTGTCAGACGCGCCGGGCACACCGGAGACCGACCCGAAACACACCGCCCCGAAATCGGTCCCGAATACTGGCGTCACAGAGCTGGCCATTGTCGGTCGTATAGCAGCCGGTGTTCCGATCGAAGCCATCAATCAGGCCTCGGCGCATATCGCGGTTCCGAACGCAATGCTGTCCAGCTCCGGACAGCACTATGCGCTTGAGGTGCGAGGCGACTCGATGATTGAGGCCGGCATCAATGACGGTGACGTGGTCGTCGTGCGCGAAAGCGGCGTTGCCGACAATGGCGAAATCGTCGTGGCTCTGGTCGAGGGGCACGAGGCGACGCTGAAATATTATCATCGGAGGGGCAATTCCATCGAACTGCAGGCCGCCAACCCGGCCTACCCGAACCGGGTTTACCCTGAAAGCAAGGTCGAAGTGCAGGGGCGCCTTGTTGGCCTGATCCGCACATATTGATCCGCACTTATTGATCCGGGACTGATTGGCTATGACTGTAGGTCGTAGGAGCTGAATAGCGCAGGGCAAGTTTAATCTCGCGGCGCTGTTTCGGGGCTGGTGAAGGCCAGCTGCCGTCCGGAACAAACCGACCCTTGACATGTATGTACCGGCTGCTGTTCGCAATCGAGAATTTGGCACGATTTTGGAAATCGCTCATATGTATCCGATGGGGTGGACGCCCCTCCGACGGCATCGATGTGCCAGACTGGTGGTGTGATCACCATGTTGAGGAGGAGACGTCCATGGAAGAGATTAGCGTAGTCGGCGTAGATCTGGCAAAAAACTATTCCAAGTTCACGGAGCTACAGCCGATGGCAGGCCCGTATTCAGCAAGAAGGTACGGCGGTCAAAGCTGCTGTCTCTACTGACTGGCATTCCGACTTGCACCGTGGCCATGGAGGCGTGTGCCAGTTCTCATCTTTGGGGGCGCGAGATCGGATAGCTTGGGCATACCGTTAAGATGATCCCACCGATCTACGTGAAGCCTTACGTCAAACGACAGAAGAACGATGCCAATGATGCGGAAGCGATCGCTGAGGCGGCATCTCGTCCCACCATGCGTTTTGTCGCCGTGAAGAGCGCGGAGAAACAGGCATCAGGCTTGGCGCTGCGAACCCGTGACCTGCTCGTAAGGCAGAAGACCCAAACGATTAATGCGCTGCGTGGGCATCTGGCAGAATACGGGCTGGTAGCTCCTTCTGGCACAGTTCATCTCAACCGGTTACAGGCCGCGATCAGTCATCCAGAAACAGAACTGCCAGCCGCCGTCATTAACCATGCCCAAGTGCTTTTGGATCATATCGAGATGCTTGCAGGCAAGATCGACAAATTGGGTGCTGAGCTACGCGCTGGTGCCCGGCAGGATCCAGCAGCAAAGCGCTTGATGACGATCCCAGGTATCGGGCCGATCACGGCCATGGCCCTTACCGCTCTCTCTCCAGACCCAAGCACTTTCAGCAAAGGGCGGGACTTCGCCGCCTGGACCGGGCTCACGCCCAAGCAATTCTCATCGGGCGGCAAAGAACGGATCGGACGCAGGTCGAAGATGGGCCAGCGCGACCTGCGCCGCCTTCTTGTCATCAGTGCGGCATCTGTCGTGCGGTGGGCCATTCGACGGGGTGCGGATCAGAGTGGTTGGCTCGGGCAGATGCTGGCACGTAAACCAAGGATGCTCGTGACCGTCGCACTGGCCAACAAGTTGGCACGCATTGCCTGGGCTCTGATGACGAAGAATGAGAATTACAAGAACCCGGCTTTCGCCTAACCCAGTAGGGTGGCTTTTGCCGGTCATGTGAGAAGGTCGGAGGTGAAGTAAGGACAAACGGTCAATGAGACGGGATCAGGGAAACCAGGCACCAGGCCGTGCGCCTTAGAGCGCGCGTATCCGAGTTGGACCTGATCCGCGCATCTCCATACGGGCCCGTGGCGTGTCAAAGCTACATTCAGAGGCCGAACACACGACAGCACCTGACCACATGTTCATACCTGCCAAAAACTTCTTGCATTCACCGGGGCGTCCACACACGGCCTGTTGATGGACTCGCGGGTCGTGGCCTAGTTGGGGTTACGCACGCGCCGTGATCTCACTACCGGCAAGGTCCATCACGACCGTTAGGGCTGTCAGATTCTGGGGGCGTGATTGTTCCGTTCCATGCTTTCGATCTGTCGCGAACTCCTTTGGGTCACCCCGGCTCAGTTGACGGCGGCGACCTCGTCTCGTGGTGCGTCAAACGCGGTTCTGTGCCTCAGAATGCTCCAGGCCAGGCGTGCCCGCTTGTTGGCCAGTGCGACGGCCAGCTTGTTCCTGTCCAGCCTTTCCGATGCCGGATCAGCCGATCACCAAAGCTGAAGTCCGGCCATCGATTAGCCCGCATCAAGATGACCTTTGCGGCCTGGACGACGAGCATCCTCAGGTATCGGCTGCCGCGTTTGGAAATGCGGCCGAGCCCCGTTCGCCCGCCCGTGCTGCATTGTCTGGGAACCAGGCCGATCCATGCGGCGAAATCCCGTCCTCGCCCGAATGCGTCCCCTGTGCCGATTGCTGCAACCATGGCCGTCGAGATCATCGGCCCGATTCCGGGGATGGCCTCGAAGGAGTTCTTCAGGGCCCGCAAACCCTTGCGCACCGTGATCCCCTGTTCGATCAGGAAGGCACGGATCTGGTTGATTGTCGCGGTCCGGCCTGACACCAGACGCGACCGCGCCCGATGGAGGGCCTGCAGGTCGAGCGGGTCCTGGCTTTTCTCAGGCACGATAAGCAGGTTCGGACGCAGCGCCGCCTCCGCGATGGCCTCGGCGTCATTGTAATCGTCTTTTGCCCCTTGATGAACGGCTGCACGTAGATCGCGGGGATGAGGCGCGGCTCGAACCCCATGCCCCGCAGAGTCCGACTGACCAAATGGGCGCTCAGGCAGGCGTCCATCCCGAGGATGCATCGCGGCAACGTCCTGGATGTCGCGACCAGCGCCAACCGCTTGATCTGTTTGCGCAACACCAATCGTCCATCCCGGTCGGACCCGACGAGGTGGAACATATCCCTGCCGATGTCGATCCCGATGGACATCAGCTGATCGAAGGTTTTCTTCTCCATGCTACTTCTCCTGCTTGCAGACGTAGACACAGCCGAACCTGCTGGGTGAAGCAGCCGGTACATCCCATTGTCGGAGAATTCAGGCCCAGTTCTTGGACCCAGTTCCCGGCCCCTATGCGGATATCAGTCCCGGTTCAGGTCCCCAGTTCAGGTCTCTGTCCCGGTTCGGATCCTATCAAATGCGGCAGAGGGGGCGGCGGCCGTTGGGAGCCTGAGCCGAGCCAGCTCAGCCGGTGCCAGACCATAGTCGGAGCCGGGCCTCGTCGCGACTTTTCACCATCCCCCCATCTGAGGTGAAGGCGACACTGCCGGTCCGGCGCAGCGTCTTCGGCGACAGCACCATGCAGTCGCCTTCGGGCATTTCCGCATCCACCGTCAAAATGATGACCGTCCCGCTCTGGCAGGGTGCCGAGAGTTGCGCGGCCCCCGTCTTTCCAATGGCGTGAACAAAGTGGTGTCCCGCGGCGGTCATTTCCTGAACCTTGCTGTTCGCTGTTCCCTGCCAGCGACTGAATGCTGTTTCCTGATCCCCCCCATCGCCGTCATTCTCCAACCAGACACCCGCGACAAAACTCTTGCCGCTGGGACGAGACACAGCGCGCCCCTCCGGGGTCAGTATCCCGACAATTCCACCATCGGCCGCGATCAGAACGTCCGGGCGCTGCGACCCCGGCCAGAAGGCAAGTGCCACGCAAACCGGTATCAGCCCCAGCGCCCGAAGCCGCCCTTGCCACAACAGCAGGACCAGCCCACCAAGAACAAGCACCGGCAGGATCCACGCCTCCGGAGCCACCACGAAGCCTTTGGCCCCCGGCCAGGATGACACCGTCTCTGCCACCGTCAGGATCCAGTCCAGTCCCAGCGTCATGATCCAAAATCCGATGGCGCTGGCTCCGATCGGGGCCAGGCAAATCGCGAAAACCGCACCGGGCACCACCACCGCCCCCATGACCGGCACCGCGACGAGATTGGCGATCAACCCGTAGTGCGAAACCGTATTGAAGTTCGCCGCGCCAAAGGGCGCCGTGGCCAACCCTGCAACGAGTGAGGACAACACCAGCGCGCCGATCCAGCGCCCGACACTGCCAAGCGCACCGGACTGCCCCGGCGCAAACCACGGCTGCACGGTCTGAAAGGCCGCGACCAGGGCGAGGGTCGCCGCAAAACTCATCTGGAAACCGGCACTTAACAGGGTTTCGGGACGTCGCAGCAGCACAAGACAGGCGGCAAGGGCGACCGCACGTATCGACAGCGCACGGCGATCAAGCACCACCGCGATCAAGACCATCGCAACCATCAGAAAGGCGCGTTCCGTTGCGACATTGGCTCCGGAGAGCAACAGGTAGCCGAAACTCGAACAGAGCGCGATGCAGGCGGAGATTTTCTTGACCGGGTAGCGCAGCGCGACGGCCGGCCAAAGCGCAAGCCCGCGGCGCAAACTGGCGAATACAAGCCCGGCAAACAGGCCCATGTGCAAACCCGAAATCGCAAGCAGATGCGCCAGGTTACTGGCCCTCAAGGCCTCGATCACATGACGCGGCACATGCGCGCGATCACCGGTGACAAGCGCGGCGGCCACGCCTGCCGTGCGCTCCGGCATCCCCTCCCGGACCCAGCGTGATACCCGCATCCGCAGCGTTGCGACCGGAAGCCTGCCCGGCGCTGCGGTTTCCAGAACAGGCACGCGGCTGTAGCCGACCGCGCCCAGCTTCTGGAACCAGGCGTGGCGCCGGAAATCGAATCCGCCTGGTTCTGCCGGTCCTTGAGGCGGCGACAGATGCGCTGTTGTCATCACCCAGGCGCCGGGCGCAGGCGCCGCGCCATCAAACAGTGACAGCCGGACACGATGCGGAGTCCGCTCTGGCGCGACATTATCCAGCCGGACATGCCGCAGGGTAATCCGCATGGCATCCGAAGCAGAGCGGTCCACCTTGACCACCTGCCCCTCGACCGCGCCATAATAGCGGAATTTCAACACCGGCGCGGCCACGAGATTCGCGCGGGCCCCCATGTAGCAAAACCCGATCCCCGTCAGCAGCAGGGCCGTCGCGCAAAGTCCGAGCACATCACCGCGACGCGCCACAAGCCCCAGGAGGCTCGTCAGCATCAGCACCACGGCAAAGACCGAAAAGCCGGGTTCCTGCGGGGGGATGAAGTAAAATGAGATCCCCAGGCCGAAGAAGACCGGAACCCAGGGAAACAGATGTCCCCGCTGGGCTTGCAACAATCCATCGAGGGCGCTCCAGATGCGCACGCTTGCTCCCTGCCTTCTGGCTCGGTACACAGGCGCAAAATATACGCCTCACAAGGTTTCCAAAAGGTAAATGCCCCACATGTCCCAACCGGTCGTCACCCGCTTCGCTCCCTCGCCAACCGGCTTTTTGCACATCGGTGGCGCCCGGACCGCGCTGTTCAACTGGCTCTATGCCCGGGGCCGCGGTGGTAAGTTCCTGCTGCGCATCGAAGATACCGACCGCGCGCGCTCCACCCCCGAAGCAACCGCCGCAATCCTGCAGGGCCTAGCGTGGCTGGGTCTGGATCACGATGGTGAGGTCGTCAGCCAGTTCGAAGGCGCGGCGCGCCACGCGGAAGTCGCCCATCAGCTGCTGTCCGAAGGCAAGGCCTACAAGTGCTTCTCAACTCAGGATGAAATTGCCGCGTTCCGCGATGCGGCCAAGGCAGAGGGGCGCTCCACCCTGTTCCGCTCTCCCTGGCGTGACGCGGCCGACACCGATCACCCGGACGCGCCCTACGTCGTGCGCATCAAGGCGCCGTTGGACGGGGTGACGGTGATCCGCGACCAGGTTCAGGGCGATGTGACCATCCGCAATGACCAGCTCGACGATATGGTCCTGCTGCGCTCCGACGGGACGCCCGTCTATATGCTCGCCGTTGTCGTGGATGATCATGACATGGCCGTGACCCATGTGATCCGGGGCGATGACCACCTGAACAACGCCGCGCGTCAGATGATGATCTATTCGGCGATGGGCTGGGATATTCCGGTCTGGGCGCATATTCCGCTGATCCATGGCGCCGACGGCAAGAAACTGTCGAAACGTCACGGGGCGTTGGGGGCGCAGGAATACCAGGCGATGGGATATCCCGCGGCCGGCATGCGCAACTACCTCGCGCGTCTTGGCTGGTCCCACGGCGATGATGAATTCTTTACGGACGAACAGGCCCGGGAGTGGTTCGATCTGGATGGCATCGGCAAGAGCCCGGCGCGTTTTGATACCAAAAAGCTGGAAAACCTCTGCGGGCAACATATTGCAATTGCAGGGGATGCTGCATTGCGGCAGGAAATTGAAGCCTATCTGACCGCAGCCGGCCTGCCCGCGCTTTCGCCTGCGCAGGCAGACGGGTTGGAGCGGGCCATGCACTGCCTGAAAGATCGCGCAAAGACCTTCCCGGAACTCCTTGAAAAAGCGCATTTTGTGCTTACATCCCGGCCTTTGGAGCGAGATGCCAAGGCGGAAAAGGCGCTTGATCCAGTATCCCAAGGTATACTGGGTGAATTGACGCCGCATCTGCAAAATGCTAGCTGGACCCGAGACGCTCTGGAGACTGCTTTGAATGATTTCGCAGCGGCCAGAGATACGAAATTTGGTAAATTGGCAGGCCCGCTTCGGGCTGTGCTGGCGGGCCGGGCGGTGACCCCTTCGGTCTTTGACATGATGATGATTCTGGGCCGGGATGAAACCCTGGCCCGGCTAGAAGACGTAACTGGCTGATAAATCTCCCACACGATCTCACGTTAAGATCAGGGTAAGCCCGTTCGGATAGGACTTTGCCTGCGCCACTGACCGGCGCGGGCTCCCCGCTGCGCGGAACGGGCCTGCCGCCTTTTCTGCGCCTGTAACAGGAAGGGACATCTATGACCGATACACAGAAAACTGCCCAGCTTTCCCTCAATGGTGAAACCTACGAGCTTCCCATTTTCTCGCCAACCGCCGGGCCCGATGTCCTGGACATCCGCAAGCTATATGCGCAGGCCGGCGTGTTCACCTATGATCCGGGCTTCACCTCCACCGCGAGCTGTGACAGCACCATCACTTATATCGACGGCAACGAAGGTATCCTGCTGCACCGCGGCTACCCGATCGATCAGCTGGCCGGTAAATCCCATTATCTCGAAGTCTGCTATCTGCTGCTTTATGGTGAGCTGCCGACCGCAACTCAACTGGAAGATTTCGAGACACGGGTGACCCGTCACACCATGGTGCATGAACAAATGCACAACTTCTTCCGTGGGTTCCGACGCGATGCGCATCCGATGGCGACCATGGTCGGTGTGGTTGGGGCCATGTCTGCCTTCTATCACGACTCCACCGATATTGCCGATCCCTGGCAGCGCGAAGTGGCGGCGATCCGGCTGATCGCAAAACTGCCGACGATTGCTGCGATGGCCTATAAATACTCCATCGGTCAGCCCTTCGTTTACCCCCGCAACGATCTCGACTATGCGGCGAATTTCCTCAACATGTGTTTTTCGGTCCCGGCCGAAGATTACGTGGTTGATCCGATCCTGGCCCGCGCCATGGACCGGATCTTCACCCTGCATGCGGATCACGAGCAGAACGCCTCCACTTCGACCGTCCGTCTGGCCTCGTCCTCGGGTGCCAACCCGTTTGCCTGTGTCGCAGCCGGTATTGCCTGCCTCTGGGGCCCGGCCCACGGCGGCGCCAACCAGGCCTGCCTTGAAATGCTCAAGGAAATCGGCTCGGTTGACCGCATTCCCGAGTACCTCGAGCGGGCCAAGGACAAGAACGATCCCTTCCGTCTGATGGGCTTTGGCCACCGGGTCTATAAAAACACCGACCCACGGGCCAAAGTGTTGAAACAATCCGCCGACGAAGTGCTGGAATTGCTGGGCGTCGAAGACAACCCGCTGCTGCAGGTCGCCAAGGAGCTGGAACAGACCGCGCTCAATGATCCCTATTTCATTGAGAAGAAACTGTTCCCGAATGTGGATTTCTATTCCGGCATCATTCTGGAGGCCATGGGCTTCCCGACCTCGATGTTCACACCGATCTTTGCGCTGTCGCGCACGGTGGGCTGGGTGTCGCAGTGGAAAGAAATGATCGGCGATCCGCAAAACAAGATCGGCCGTCCGCGTCAGCTCTATCTGGGTGAAACCACCCGGGACTACGTGGATATCGAAAACCGCTGATCATTGCCTCAAGGCCGCTACAGACCTCCATCAGCTCTGTAGCAGCCCTGAAGTAGACGAGAATCAACGCGCTATCTGATGAACGCCCTGCCGACTTTCGGTGGGGCGTTTTCTTGTCGGCCGCAGGTGCCAACAGAAGCCGAATTTGGACCGGGCGCCCTCTGCCGGGGGACTGGAATGACACCACCGGGATGAACTCGGCAAGGGTCGAGGCAAAACGGCCAGCGGAGCGCACCGCTGGCCGTTTCCTGTCTTGTGTCAATGGCTCAGCGGCCTTCGAAATCAGGCTTTCGCTTTTCCATAAAGGCTGTGACACCTTCCATGAAGTCACGACTGCGGCCCAATTCCCCCTGCAGATGCGCCTCCAGCGACAGCTGATCGGGGAGGCTGTTGATGGTCGATTGCCGCAACGCCTGCTTGATGGCTCCGAAGGCTTTGGACGGGCCTGTGGCGAGGTAGCCAGCACGGGCCTTCCAATGGGCTTCGAAGTCCGCGTCACCGACGCATTCCCAGATCATCCCCCAATCGCTGGCCTGCCGGGCAGTGATCTTGTCGGCGAACAATGCCGCCCCCATCGCCTTGGCCAACCCCATCTGGCGCGGCAGGAACCAGGTTCCCCCGGCGTCCGGCATCAGTCCGATCCGCGCAAAAGCCTGCAGGAAATAGGCGCTTTCGGTTGCGATCACCACATCCGCCGCCAACGCGAGATTGGCCCCCGCCCCGGCAGCGGGACCGTTGATGGCTGAAATCGTCGGCACCGGGCATTCAAAGATTGCTTCCAGCATCGGCGTGTATTCATCCCGCAGGGTCCGCTCCAGATCAATCTGGTTCCCCCCCGACGAGGCGTCCTTCAGATCCTGACCGGTGCAAAACGCATTGCCTGCTCCGGTCAGAACCACGGCGCGGGCCTCCGTTGCGGCCGCCTTCATGGCGTGGGTGATCTCCGCCCGCATCTGGCTTGTCAGCGCATTCATGCTCTGTGGGCGGTTCAAGGTGACGGTCGCAAGCCCGTTGTCGAGCGAATACTGAATGTCGCTATAGTCCATGCGTAAAATATCCCTGTTGCGGTATGCGCATGTTGACCTAAGCATCCGGGCCCGAAAAGACAAACGCCGCGTCAGGATATGTTTGGTTGTTTCGGGCTTTTCCGCTCTCCGATGGCAAGGCCGCGCCCTGTGGATCGTTGGGGCGTCTGTGGCCAGGGCCTGGTCTGCGCCCGCATCCGCGCAGGCTAGTCCTTCAGGATCTCCTGCAAACGGGCCGCTTCGGTGGCGTTGAGCGCCTCGCCTGCGCCCCCCCTCTCCGGTTCTGATCGCTTGCGCAGGTAGACAAAAGCCAGCAGCAGCGCGACCAGCAACATCAACGGCCCCGAGGCCCACAGTAGCCAGTTCGCGCCCCGTGTAGTGGGTTTCAGCAGAACAAATTCGCCATAGCGATCAACGATGAAGTCGATGGCTTCGCTATCGCTGTCGCCTGCAAGCAGCCGCTCGCGCACCAGCAGGCGCAGGTCACGCGCCAGATCGGCATTGGATTCGTCAATGCTCTCGTTGCGACACACAAGGCAACGCAGATCCCGGGACAGCGCGCGGGCGCGGGTCTCAAGCGCGGGGTCGGCGAGAACCTCATCCGGCTGCACCGCCCGCGCGGGCGAGAGTGCCAGAAGACAGAACACCAGACCGGCCATCAGACAGACCACCAAACGGGCACAAAACAGCCGCTTCATTCCGCAGGTACTCCCTGAGGTCGCGCCTTCCTGGCTCCGGCCGCGACGCGGAACCGGCGGTCCGACAGGCTGAGTGCGCCGCCAAGTGCCATCAGCAGGCAGCCGCCCCAGATCCAGTTGGCAAAAGGTTTGATATAGGTCCGTATGGTGAAGCCGCCGCCCTCCTGTGGGTCCCCGAGCACCACATAGAGATCTCGGGTGAACCGGAAATCGATCGCCGCTTCGGTGGTCGGCATCTGGGCCACCGGGTAGACGCGTTTCTCCGGTCGCAGGGTCGCAACAGACTGCCCGTTGCGGCTCACCTCGACGACGCCCATGGAGCTGAAATAGTTTGGCCCCTGTCCATCCTCGACTCCGGTCAGCACCAGCTGATAGGGGCCGACCTGGTACGGCACGTCGATTTCGGCAACGCGAATGTCCTCCTGCTGCCAGGCCGTCAGCCCCGCAATGGCAAAAAGAGTGACGCCAAATCCGCCATGCGCCACCGCCTTGCCCCAATCCGCGCGCGGCAGCCGCAACAGGCGCTCCAGGCGCCCCGATCTGCGTCCGACCCGCGTCCATAGGTCAACCACAGAACCGGATAGGATCCAGGCACCCAGCAGGACTCCAATCGGCCCCAGCAGGCTGTGATCGCCCTGCATCGCCCATGCCAGCCCCGCCAGCGCAACCGCCAGCGCCGCCGCGTAGCGCAGCGACCACAGGGTCCGGCCCAGCCTTGCGCGCTTCCACGGCAGCAGCGCCCCCACCGGCATCAGCACGCCGAGCGCGACTGCAAAGGGGGGGAAGGCTGCGTTGAAAAACGGCGCCCCAACCGAGAGTTTCCGGTCAAAGGCCATCTCTGCCACAACCGGCCAAAGAGTGCCCACAAAGATCACAAAGCAGCTCACCGCGAGAAGGAGGTTATTGGCCACCAGCCCGCTTTCACGGCTGACCATGGAAAACACGCCCCGGGCCTCCAGCGCCTGAGCGCGCAGCGCAAACAGCATCAACGCGCCGCCCGTGAAAACCGCCAGGATCATCAGGATCACAACGCCGCGTTCGGGATCGTTGGCGAAGGCATGGACCGAGGTCAGCAAGCCGGATCGCACGATGAAGGTGCCGATCAACGAGAAACCGAAGGCAAGGATCGCCAGCAGGATCGTCCAGCTTTTGAGGCTTTCGCGCTTTTCGACCACAATGGCCGAGTGCAGCAGTGCCGCCGACAACAGCCATGGCATGAAAGAGGCATTCTCAACCGGGTCCCAGAACCAAAAGCCGCCCCAACCCAATTCGTAATAGGCCCACCAGGAGCCGAGCGCGATGCCGATGGTCAGAAAGATCCAGGCCGCCAGCGTCCAGGGCCGCACCCACCGCCCCCAGGCCGCATCCACGCGCCCTTCGATCAGCGCCGCCACGGCAAAGGAAAACGCCATACTGAGGCCTACGTAGCCGAGATAGAGAAACGGCGGATGAAACGCGAGGCCCGGATCCTGCAGCAAGGGGTTCAGATCCTGCCCGTCAAACGGTGGGTTCACCAGCCGCAGAAACGGGTTTGACGTAAACAGGATGAAGCCGAAGAACGCGACCCCAATGGCGGCCTGTACCGCCAGAACGCGGGCCTTCAACGTCGGCGGCAAGCCATCGCCAAAGACCGACGCCGCAGCGCCGAAAAGGCTGACAATCAGGACCCACAGCAACATGGACCCCTCGTGGTTGCCCCATGTGCCGGAAATCTTGTAGAGCATCGGCTTGGCGGAATGGCTGTTCAGGGTGACCAGTTGCAGCGAGAAATCCGAGGTCACAAAGGCCCACATCAGCGCACCGAATGAAAACGCCGTGAACAGGAATTGCGCCTGCGCGGCCGGTTCGGCAACGGCCATCCAGCCGGGCCAGCGTTTATGGGCCCCGATCAGGGGGACGACCATCTGTATGATGGCGATCATGAAGGCTAGGATGAGGGCGAAGTGACCGAGCTCTGTAATCATGCTTCTTTCTATATCCTCCGCGCCCCTCACCGCCAATCACAAACGACTGCGCCGTGCCGTCGCAGCCCGTGCGGGGATCTCAGGCCCCGGGGCTGCGGTGCCATTCGGCCAGAGCGGGGTTTTTCGACCCCTCTTGCGGATCCCCGGCGGGGGGGCTGGTCAGCCGTTCAATCGAGCTGACCGCCTGCGGCACGCGGGCCAGGCTGCGGGCGATGCCTTCCTGAAACGCCTGCGTCTTGGCCTGACTGCGGGCACCGAAATAAAACGAGACAACAATCCCCAACAGCCACCACAGCGGCTCCGGCACCAGCGCAATGCCCTGCATGCGCGCGGCGAACCACAGCGGATCGACCATTGCCGAGACCATCAACCCGAGCGTGCCCAGGGCAAGCATCGGCCGAGGCAGCCGGTTGACCCCGTCCATCACCTTGTCAAACCTGCCCTTGTCCGAGGTCGCAAATTCCGCCGCAAACTGGGCCAGTGCCGCGCCCTGCAGGTCATGCGCCCGCACCGCTGATCGTTCGGCATTCTCGCGAAACACTTCGACCGTGTCGCGGACCACATTCTTCTGATTGGCGAACAACATGCTCCAAAATTCTGAAAACAAACCCATTTTCTACCTCCAACCTGCGGTACGAGCGGCGAATTCATCATCGCTCAGTTGGTAACGGGGGGAGATGAACGTCTCGGCGCGCCGGATCCAGCCGCCTTTTTCACCGCCACGGGTGCGGGCGTATTTCCGACTGCGCGGACGCCTGTCGGCGATGTCGAAATAATAGTCCCGCCGCGCGATCCCATAGGCATCCACCAGGGCCGAGATATTGATCGCGGCTGCAGCCTCGGCCGCCTTTGCGGTCTGCGCTCCGAGGGTTCCGTCAACGGCGATGTCGAAATTCATCCGGACCAGAAGCCGTTGCAGCAGGCGCACCGCATTGGCGCCTGCATTGACATACATGTCAAAGACGCTCGGCTGCAGAGGCTCCGGCAACAGATGCAGTCGCGGGCGATGGAAATATTCCTTGAGAAAGATCTCGACCGCCTGATCCCGGGTCAGGGCCTGCACATCCCGCGCGGTCACAGCGCCGTCGCCCGTCAGGTCGAGCCCGAGGCGACGCATCGTGCCAATCGTCACGCCATGATTTGTCGCCCCACCCGGATCGTCGGGATCGTTCACATAGCCCCCTTCGCGGGCGACAATTTCATTGGCAATACGGGATACATCCATGCTGTGTCCTCCACCTGGATTCGCAGGCAGAGGCTAGCAACGGGAGTTTGACAACCGGTGCCGGGGGCGTACGTCCCACCTGCAACAGCGCGCCGGTCACCAGTGGTGCGTCCATCAGCGGGCCAGTCAACAGGCGGGGCGTTCAGCTGTCGCTTTCGCGAAACACGCCCTGTTCCTTCAAAGCGTCAGTGACTTCTTTCGGCATGTAGCTTTCGTCATGTTTCGCCAATATTTCAGAGGCTTCAAAGACACCGTCAATGTAGCGGCCAGTCCCGACCATCCCCTGATTTTCCGCAAACAGATCCGGCAGCACCCCTTTGAAAGTCACAGGGACAGTGGCACCGCCATCGGTGACGGAAAAGGTCACGACCTCCCCCTGTCCGCGCTTCAGTGTGCCCTCTTCCACCAAGCCGCCAATCCGGAAGGTCTCAGAAGGGGGCGGCGGCAGCTCCATCACCTGCGAGGGCGAGCGAAAGTAATTGATCCCGTCGCGCATGGCGTATCCAATCAGCGCCGTGGCGCCGACCAACGCCACGGTGGCCAATGCGATGATCTGCATTCGGCGCTGTTTCTTCAAGGATTTCATAGGCCCCTCCGGATCGTCACGGGAACAGTGGCGCCATCATCAGCCCCGCAGTCTCGTCCTCACCTAACATCAGATTGGCATTCTGCAAGGCCTGCCCGCTGCTCCCCTTTGTCAGGTTGTCCAGCGCAACAATCACGATCGCGCGACCGGAGATCCGGTCGGCCGTAACGCCGATATGGACAAAGTTGGAGCCGCGCACATGGTGGGTCGAGGGTGCCTCGCCAAGGGGCAGAAGCTCCACAAAGGGTTCATCGCCATAGGCGTGTTCGAAGGTCCGGTAGATTTCCTCCGCATCGCCTTTGACATAGGTGGTCGCGAGGATGCCACGGTTGACCGGCAGCAGATGCGGCGTGAATTGCACCCGGACAGGCCGCCCCGCAAGCAAAGAGAACTCCTGATCGAATTCACCAAGATGGCGGTGCGTGCTGCCGATGGCATAGGCGTGATAGCCCTCGGACAGCTCGGCATGCAGCAGGTTTTCCTTCAGCGCCCGCCCGGCGCCGGAGACGGCACATTTCATATCGAGGATAATGTCATCCAGATCCACCACCCCGGCCGCGATCAGAGGCCGCAGCGCGAATTGCCCGGTCGCTGCATTGCAGCCCGTGCCCGCCACCAGCCGCGCGGTGGTGATTTCCTCGCGGTAGAATTCGGTCAGGCCATAGACCGCCTCTTGCTGTTGCGCGACAGCGGCATGGGGATTGCCGTACCATTTCTCGTAGTCGGCGGGATCGCGCAGCCGGAAATCCGCCGACAGATCCACGATCTTCAGATCGCCCGGCAGGTTTGCGATCACCTGCTGGCTGGTTTTATGGGGCAAGGCACAGAAACAGAGATCGATCTGAGAGAAGTCGATTTCGTCGATTGTGCAGAGGGTTGGAAGCGAAAGGTGACGCAGGTGCGGGAATACATCCGCCATCTGCATCCCGGCTTTGCGCTCCGCCCCGAGGGCTGCGATTTCGATATTCGGATGCTGAGAGATCAGCCGGATCAGTTCGGCGCCAGTGTAGCCGGATGCGCCAAGAATTGCCACTTTATGGGCCATGTCAGGTCCTCGGAAGTTCACGTGTGGGAGGCGCCCGCGAGACGAAACGGGCGAAACGTAGGGTCGGGCGGCAGGTCAGGCAACCTCAGGCCGCGTCAAAAGAGATTTCTCGTCGGAGAAACTGTGTCGCGCGGCTGCTGACGCGCGCCGGAGTGCCGGTGGTGAAGTAGCCCCCCTGCCCGGTGCCGAGCATCTGCGGATGACGCCCGAGATAATCCGCGAGGCTGTCCGCGACCAGCTGTCCCTGGCTGAATACCTTGACCTCCGGCCCGAGCGCCCGCTGGAAAACCTCTTCCATCAGCGGGTAGTGCGTACAGCCGAGAATCGCCGCCTCCGGTTTTGGCATCTTGCGCAACAGGGCATCGACGTGGCTTTTGACCAGCGCTTCGGCGAGGATCATGTCGCCGTCTTCGATCGCATCCACCACGCCGCCGCAGGCCTGCGCCTCCACATCGACGCCAATCGCACGAAAGGCCAGTTCCCGTTGAAAGGCCCGGCTGGCGACGGTGGCGGGAGTGGCAAAGAGCGCGACATGTTTGACGGCCACCTCACGGGGCGGAGAATTGTCGCCCCACTGACGCTCGGTCAGGGCCTCGATCAGGGGGACAAAGACGCCAAGCACGCGTTTGCCTTTCGGCACGCCAGCCTCCTGCATACGCCGCAGCGCGGCCGCCGAGGCGGTGTTGCAGGCCAGGATCACAAGGTCGCAGCCCCGCGCCCACATGTCATGCACCGCGGCGCTGGTCAGCTGGTACACGTCCTCGGCGTCGCGCACGCCGTATGGGGCATGGGCGTTATCGCCAAAATAGAGGAAATCCACATCCGGCAGGCGCTTTTGCGCCGCGTCCAGAACGGTCAGACCGCCCAAGCCGGAATCGAAAATACCTACTGCCATAATCAACTGCCTTGCGGATGAGCCTTGTCAGGCCCGGTGTTTTTCTTCGAACTCGAACCCGTAGTCATAGGACTTGAGCGGTGTCGGAGACAGCTCATACGTGGCTTTTCGCAAAAAATCCATCATTGCTTTGGAATCCCTGGACAGCGGATCCAGAACATCCCGCCCGATGGGCTCACCTATTGCGACTTTGACCGGCGTATCCACCCGTTTGCGGAATTCCTTGATCAGCAGCCCCATCCGCAGGGTGCAGTGCAAATGCGAGGCGATCTGAAACAGCCGCGAGGTGTGGCCGTCAAAATAGAGCGGCACGACGACCGCATCGGATTTTGCCACCATCCGCGCCGTGAACCCACGCCAGCCCGGATCCATCGGATGGGCAAAGGGTTTGGCCGCAGTGGACACGGTGCCGCCCGGGAAAATCCCGATCGCGCCGCCATTGCCAAGATACTCCAGCGCATCCTTGCGGGTGTTCAGATTGGTTCTCATCGCCTCTTTGCTTTGATCGAAAGAGATCGGCAGGATGACCTTGTTCAGATCTTCGGCCTTGCGAAACACGTGATTGGCCAGAATGCGGAAATCACCGCGCGTCCGCGACAGGATATGCCCCATCATCATCCCGTCGAGGATCCCGTAGGGATGGTTCGCAATCAGGATCACCGGTTTGTCGCGCGGAATATTGTCGAGACTGCCGCCCGTCACATCCAGCGTCAGCCCGTAGCGCTCGACGATCACATCCCAGAAGCTGCGACCGGACGCGACTTCGCTGTCATATCCCTTGGCGCGTTTGATCAGGCGCAGACGGCCGGTGGTATTTTCCATCAACCGGATCATGATCCGCCCCGGCCGGGTCTCGGCGGAGTGGGAATAGGAAATATCGCGAGCGATGTGGCGACGCTCAATCATGTCAGGGGAGTCTCCATAAAGACGACAGATAGTGCACCTGTGCGACAGATGCCCGCCCTCCTAAGGTGGCGCGCTCTCTTTGCCCAGCCTTGATACCATATTCGCGCCAGCAACAGAAGCGACAGTGGCCGCCCCGCCACTATTCGGCGGCTGACTTCATCGGCGATGTACCCTGCGCCAGCGCCACCAGCAACTCCTCGCGCCGTTTGGCCGCCTGTGCTTCGTTCTGCATCTTGACCGGACCAAAGCCCCGGATCTGCAGCGGCAGTTCCGCAAGCGCGATCAGCGCCTCCAGATCCACATCCGCCGCTTTGCCAAGCCAGGTGGCCATATCGGCCTCATATTGGCGGATCAGCGCCCGTTCCATTTTGCGCTCCGCCGTATAGCCGAACAGATCCAGCGGCGTGCCCCGCAGCCGCTTCAGCCGGGCCAGAAGCCGGAACACGCGCTCGGTTCCGGGACCGAACCTGCGCTTCTTCGGTCGCCCGTTGGCGTCCTTTCCACCAAGAATCGGCGGGGCGAGATGAAAGGAAATCTTCAGTTCGCCGTCAAATTCCGCCTCCGCCTTTTCCCGGCTCGACAGCAGCAGCCGCGCCACCTCATATTCATCCTTGTAGGTCAGGAGCTTGTGATATCCTTTGGCGACCGCGTCCTTCAACCGGGGATCTTCGATCCTGTCGAGCATCCGCTGATACCGCCGGGCCAATCCCTCGCCCTGATACTGCACCAGATGCGCGCGGCGGTAGGCGATCTTGTCGTCCAGCGTTTGCGGCAGGGTCACGACATCCGCCGCAAGCATACGCTCCGCCTCCTGTGGATAGAGCACCGCCCAACGACCGATATCGAAGGCGCGCAGGTTCTTCTCCACCGCCGCCCCGTTCAGTTCGATTGCCTGCTTTATGGCCTCAAAGGACACCGGAATGAGCCCTCGCTGCCAGGCGGCGCCAAAGACCATCATATTGGAGAAGATCGAATCTCCCATGGTGACCCGGGACAGTTCCGAAGCGTCAAAGAGGTCAACCCGGTCCCGTAGCCGCGCCTGAAGTGCAACCTGCAAACGGTCACTGGGCAAAGAGAAATCCGTGTTCCGTGTGAAGTCACCCGTGATGATTTCGTGACTGTTGACCACGGCGCCGGTCCGCCCCGCAGAGGTGAGCCCCAGCGTCTTGGCCCCGGCACTCACCACCAGATCGCCGCCGATCAGCGCATGGGCCTCGCCGGTGGCAACGCGGATGGCGCTGATGTCTTCGGGCGCCTCGGCGATGCGGCAATGGATGTGAACCGCGCCTCCCTTCTGGGCGAGGCCTGCCATCTCCATCATGCCGGCCCCCTTGCCATCGATCTGAGCCGCCTGCGCCAGCACCGCGCCGATGGTCACCACCCCCGTGCCACCGACACCGGTGATCACCACATTGTGGGTTCCGACGATCTTTGGCAGCTCGGGCTGCGGCAGCTCCGGCAATTCCAGCGTCGCGGTGGCGTTCTTTTTGACCGTCGCGCCCTCAATGGTCAGGAACGAGGGGCAAAACCCGTTGACGCAGGAAAAATCCTTGTTGCAGCTGGACTGATCAATCGCACGCTTGCGCCCCAGCTCCGTCTCTTTTGGCACAATCGAGACGCAGTTTGACTGCACCCCGCAATCCCCACAGCCCTCGCAGACATCCGAATTGATCAGCACGCGCTGGTCGGGATCGGGAAACAGGCCCTTTTTGCGCCGCCGCCGTTTTTCCGCCGCGCAGGTCTGAATGTAGATGATCGCAGACACACCCTCGGTCTGTTCCAGCCGTCGCTGAACCGACATCAATTCGGCCCGCTCATACATGGGGATGCCGTTGGGAAACAGCTTGACGTCAACCTCTTCCTTTTCGTCATAGACAACGGCGATGTTCTTCATCCCCATCGCGGCCAGCTCATGCGCGATCTGATGCGCCGTGAGCGCCCCTTCGGCCTGCTGCCCCCCGGTCATGGCGACCGCATCATTGAACAGGATCTTGTAGGTCATGGTGGTGCCCGCAGCCAGCGCAGCCCGGATCGCCATGACCCCGGAGTGGTTGTAGGTTCCGTCTCCAAGGTTTTGAAAAACATGGGTTCTGTTGGAAAATGGCGCCTCGCCGATCCAATTGGCCCCCTCGCCGCCCATATGGGTGAAACCGACGGTTTCGCGGTCCATCCACTGCACCATGAAGTGGCAGCCGATCCCGGCATAGGCCCGCGATCCCTCCGGCAGTTTGGTCGAGGAATTATGGGGGCAGCCGGAACAGAAATAGGGCAGCCGGGATGCGATGTCTTCGGCATTGTCGGCCCGCTTCGCATCGTCCAATGCCGCCAGCCCGGCCTTCACCGCCTCTGTGTCACGGCCCTCTTCTATCAGGATGTTGCCCAGTTTTTCGGCGATCATGATCGGATCGAGCGCGTATTTGGTCGGGAACAACTCCTCGCGATGCAAGGACCCCGCGCCGCCTTTGTACCAGCCATACACCCGCCGTCCACGGCGATCATCAAAGAGCGCTTCCTTGATCTGGATTTCGATCAGTTTCCGCTTTTCCTCGATCACCACGATCAGGTCCAGATCCTCAGCCCAATCGTGAAACCCTTTCATATCCATGGGCCAGGTCTGCCCCACCTTATAGGTGGTGATGCCAAGGCGGTCAGCCATGTTTTCGTCGATATTCAAGAGGCTTAGCGCGTGAACCAGATCCAGCCAGTTCTTGCCCGCGGCGACAAATCCGATCTTGGCACCGGGCTTGCCCCAGACCCGTTTGTCCATCTTGTTGACATGGCTGAAGGCCTCGGCGGCAAAGCGTTTGTAGTCGATGATGCGGTCTTCCTGACGGAAGCGGTCATCATCGAGACGAATATTGAGCCCATCCGGCGGCAAATCCATTTTGGGTGTCTGCAGCGAAATCCGCCCCGGGTCGCCGTCCACGACAGAGGTCACCTCGATGGTGTCCTTCATCGTTTTCAGCCCCACCCAAAGGCCGGAAAAGCGAGACAAAGCATAGCCATAGATGCCGTAGTCGAGGATTTCCTGAACGCCTGCCGGGCTCACGATGGGCAGGTAGCAATCCAGCAGCGACCATTCGGACTGATGCAGCACGGTCGAGCTTTCGCCAGTGTGGTCATCACCCATGGCCACCAGCACACCGCCATGTTTCGACGAGCCCGCCATATTGGCGTGACGCAACGCATCGCCAGACCGGTCCACCCCCGGCCCCTTGCCATACCACAGCCCAAAGACACCGTCGTATCTACCCTCGCCCCGGATCTCGGCCTGCTGCGCGCCCCAGAGTGCCGTCACCGCAAGATCTTCGTTCAGGCCGTATTGAAAGGTCACATCGGATTGGTTGAGCAGCTTCTCCGCCCGCTTCATCTGCATGTCGACGGCACCGAGCGGTGATCCCCGATAGCCGGTGACCAGACCCGCGGTGTTCAGACCCGCCGCCACATCGCGGGCCTTCTGCATCAGCATCAACCGGACCAAAGCCTGCGTCCCATTCAAAAGAATGGGCGACTTTTCAAGATCATAACGGTCATTGAGCGAGATCTTTTGCGTGCTCATCCGGTCCTCCTCAACCATGACTAGCGTGCATATTGGATCCAATAATAGGTCATAAGTGCTGACCTGTATAGCCATTTCTCAAAGAATTCACCTTGGTGCCCGGTAACGTTTGAAACTATGACCATCTTTCATGTAGTTTGGCCGAAAGAGGCAGAAAGAGAAAAATACAATGGATTGGGACAAGCTAAGGATCTTTCACGCAGTGGCGGACGCCGGCAGCCTGACCCATGCGGGAGACAGGTTGAATCTGTCTCAATCTGCCGTGTCACGCCAGATACGGGGGCTCGAAGAGAGCCTGAACGCAACATTGTTTCATCGCCATGCACGCGGGTTGATCCTGACCGAGCAGGGCGAATTGCTGTTTGACGCCACCAAGACCATGGCGAAGCGACTGGAAACCGCCTCGGCCAGGATTCGCGACAGCGAAGAAGGCGTGTTCGGCGAGTTGCGGGTCACCACCACCACCGGATTCGGCACGCTCTGGCTGGCGCCACGTCTGGCGAAACTCTACGAACAATATCCCAACCTCAAGATCGACCTGATGCTCGAAGAGCGGGTGCTTGACCTGCCGATGCGCGAAGCGGATGTGGCGATCCGCATGAAAGAGCCAAGTCAGGCGGATCTGATCCGCAAGCGACTGATGACCGTGCAGATGCGGCTTTATGCGTCGCGGGGCTATATCGACAAGAACGGCTGGCCAGAAACCATAGAGGAGATCAGCGAACACCGCCTGATTTGCCAAAGCCTGCGCTCGGCGCAGGTGGGGTCTGCTGCGGTGATGGTGCAAAAGCTGATGACCCACAATCCCCAGTCGATGCTGACGGTCAACAACTACTTCGGCGTTCTTCAGGGGGTGATTCAGGATCTCGGCATCGGCGTTCTGCCGGACTATGTCACCGAGGATTTCCCGGACCTCGTTCAGGTTTTACCGAACGAAGACGCCAACGGGGTCCCGGTATATCTCGCCTACCCCGAGGAATTACGCCACTCGCAGCGCGTTTCCGCCTTTCGCGACTTCGTGCAGGATGAAATCATCACCCACCGCAAGCACATGAAAGAACTCGGAAAAATATAGGTCTCGCCCATTTTTTACACGCCATGCCTCAAAGCTATGCATATTATGCATGGCGGAATTGAGTTAACATGTGTTCCAAAACCCTTGCGAGACCGGGAAACGCACCCTAAATGCATCTTTATGAAGAGCGCGGCGCAAGTCGCACTTCATACCTCCCTGTTGGACTTCGGCCGAGCTTAGTGCTCGGCCTTTTTTTTGGGGCATGGCCCAACCGGAAAAAATAGATCCGGCCCATCAGTCGCCTGCGAGCGACATCTCTCCCATGCGGCATTCGGGCGCTGATACTCCAGATTTTTATGCAGGTCGCCGCTCTGCCGCGCCTGAGACCCGCCGCGACGCCCTCAATGCAGGCAGCGCGCCCCGTGGTGCATATATTTTCGGCATCGAGCAAAGCACGGACAGAGATCGGCTACAGACAGCGACAGCGTGTGATGCCCCCTTTCCCCGCCGCGGGGCTTGCTCTAAAAGGCCGGACAACAGAAGCGACCCGGGGGGCCATCAAAGCGCCATGCAGGAACCAGCCATTACGCCTGAAGTGATCGAGAGCCACGGTCTGAAACAAGATGAGTACGACCAGATCCTTGAGATCATCGGTCGCGAGCCGACCTTTACCGAGCTCGGTATCTTTTCTGCCATGTGGAACGAGCATTGTTCCTATAAATCGTCGAAGAAATGGCTGCGGACCCTGCCGACCTCTGGTCCCCAGGTGATTTGCGGCCCCGGCGAAAACGCGGGCATCGTTGATATCGGGGATGGCGACGCCGTGGTCTTCAAAATGGAGAGCCACAACCACCCCTCCTATATTGAACCCTACCAGGGGGCCGCGACCGGTGTGGGCGGTATTCTGCGTGATGTCTTCACCATGGGCGCAAGGCCCATCGCGTCGATGAACTCGCTGTCCTTCGGGGAGCCGTCCCACCACAAGACGCGCCAATTGGTGAATGGTGTGGTCGCAGGCGTCGGCGGCTATGGCAACTGCTTTGGCGTGCCCTGCGTCGGCGGTGAGGTGCGCTTTGATCCGGCCTATAATGGCAATTGTCTGGTGAATGCCTTTGCCGCCGGTCTGGTGAAGACCGATATGATCTTTTATTCCGCAGCCTCCGGCGTCGGCATGCCGGTTGTCTATCTTGGCGCGAAAACCGGTCGGGATGGGGTTGGTGGCGCGACCATGGCCTCGGCCGAATTTGACGACACCATCGAGGAAAAACGCCCCACGGTGCAGGTCGGCGATCCCTTCACCGAAAAACGCCTGATGGAGGCGACGCTCGAGCTGATGCAGACCGGCGCGGTGATCTCGATCCAGGATATGGGCGCCGCCGGTCTGACCTGTTCGGCGGTCGAGATGGGCGACAAGGGCGGTCTCGGCGTCAAGCTCAACCTCGAAGACGTGCCGCAGCGCGAAGAGAATATGACGGCCTATGAGATGATGCTGTCGGAATCTCAAGAGCGCATGCTGATGGTGCTGAAGCCAGAGCTGGAAGCTGAAGCCAAGGCCGTGTTCGAGAAATGGGATCTTGATTTTGCGGTTGTGGGGGAAACCATCGCCGAGGATCGCTTCCTGATTCTGCATCATGGCGAAGTGAAGGCGGATTTGCCGCTGTCAAAGCTCTCCTCTTCGGCGCCAGAGTATGATCGGCCATGGGTCGAGACCCCTGCCCCGGAGCAACTGACCGACGCCGATGTTCCGACCATAGATCCCATCGACGGATTGAAGGCGCTGATCTCCTCGCCCAATTATGCCGGAAAACAATGGGTCTATGAACAATATGACACCACCGTCATGGGCGACACCGCCCGCCGTCCGGGCCTCGGCGGCGGTATGGTCCGGGTGCACGGAACCGACAAGAAACTGGCCTTCACCTCTGACGTGACCCCGCGCTACGTCAAGGCCAATCCCTTTGAGGGCGGCAAGCAGGCCGTGGCCGAGGCCTATCGCAACCTCTGTGCCGTTGGGGCAAAACCTCTGGCCACGACGGATAACCTCAACTTCGGAAACCCCGAGAAGCCCGAAATCATGGGCCAGTTTGTTGGCGCGCTGAAGGGCATCGGCGAGGCTGTGTCTGCTCTCGATATGCCGATCGTGTCGGGGAATGTCTCGCTCTACAATGAAACCGATGGTCAGGCCATTCTGCCCACGCCGACCATCGGCGCGGTGGGGCTGGTGACTGCCGGTGAGGAGCCCATTCTGGGCGAGGCCCGCGAAGGCCATGTGCTGTTGCTCGTCGGTGACACTCTGGGCCATCTCGGGCAATCCGCCCTGCTGCACGAGGTGTTCAACCGTACGGATGGCGACGCGCCCGCGGTTGATCTTGCCGTCGAGAAAAGGAATGGCGAGTTTATCCGCGCAAATCGTGAGTTTATCCGGGGCTGCACCGACCTGAGTGACGGCGGCCTGGCACTGGCAGCCTTTGAGATGGCCGAAGCGGCGGGCGTCGGAGTGCATATTGAGGCCTCCGATACCCCAACCCTGTTCGGTGAAGATCAGGCGCGCTATCTCGTCGCCTGCAACTTTGACCAGGCTGAGGGTCTGATGATTGCCGCAGGCCAAGCGGGCGTGCCTATTGTCACGGTCGGGCGTTTTTCCGGAGACACAGTCAAGATGGGTGGCTCCGAAGCGCCCTTGGCCGAATTGAGCCGGATCTTCCGCAGCAGTTTTGCAGAGGCCGTTGCATAGCGAGACCAAGTCCCGGTGAACTCCCGCGCCCGCAGGTGCCTTTGCCTTGGCAAAGATCCCCTTGGCGGCCTTGGGCGTGGCACCGCGCCTCCGGCGCGGTGCCACGCCCAACTGTGTTGGGCGGGTCCGTTCGGACCAGTCCAAAAGCGGGCGGGAGCACCACCGGGTCTACCGTGCGAGACCTAACAATCCGGGTAGAGCTGCTTGCGTCCGCTGCGGCGCCGCCCTACATTTTGCCAGAAGAACACCATAGCAAGGATGAGCCAATGCCAATGCAGGCCCATGAAATCGAAGCCCTCTTGCGCGAAACCTTTCCTGACGCTGAAATTCAGGTTGGGGGCAGCGATGGCGTGCACATGTCCGCCATGGTCGTGGATGAGAGCTTTCGCGGGAAGAACCGGGTCCAACAACAACGCGCGGTCTATGCGGCCCTGAAGGGCAAGATGGACGGCCCGGCCGGCGAACTGCATGCTCTGGCTCTGACCACCAAGGCGCCAGAATAGCCAGACCGGACGAGCCAGCGGGCCTTGACGCCGCAAGATGTCAGACCGCGCCCCCCGCTCCGGCCGACGAAAACCAGACTGATCCACCGAAATTTGACCTCAGATACTGGCACGCGGCCCGCTCCCATCAGACGGCCTGCCAGCAAACGGAGAACAAGATGACCGACGCAAAAAACCGTATCGAAGAAACCGTAAAGGCCCATGACGTTGTGCTCTACATGAAAGGCACAAAGGAGATGCCCCAATGTGGTTTCTCTTCCCGTGTGGCAGGTGTGCTGAATTACATCGGGGTGGATTACACGGACGTAAACGTCCTTGCCGATGAGGAAATCCGCTCGGGTATCAAGGAATATTCGGACTGGCCGACCATCCCGCAGCTCTACATCAAGGGCGAATTCGTGGGCGGCTGCGACATCATCACCGAGATGACCCTCTCTGGTGAGCTGGACGGTATGTTCGAACAACACAGCATCACCTTCGACAAGGCTGCAGCCGACAAGATCCGCGAAGCAAACGGCTGACCGCCGCCTCCCGCGCTCTCCGAACGATCCTTTTCAATGTCGAGAAGGCCCGCCAACCAAGAAGTGGCGGGCCTTTTTGTAGAAACGCCCTTGCAGCAGGCGACTGGGCGGGAAGCGACTGGGCAGGAAGCGTCAATGTCAGGTCCCGTCGTCAGGTCCCGTCGTCAGGTCTCGTTGTGTGACAGTGGTGTGAGAACGACCTGATCACCCCAAAGTCAGGGGCTGAAACTTTCCTTCAGACCTCTTCAGCAGATGGCTGAGGCGCAACAGGCGCTCCGGTGCTGCCTTCTGCGACTCCTTCATCGGAACCTTCCGCGTCCTCATCCGGCGCGGCTTTGGCTTCGATTTCATGCGCCAGATATTCCGCGCGCTCTGCCAGAGCGGCCAGCGTATCGGCGACCTGCGGCGGCACCACGGGGACTTCGATATGTTCCGGCTCCGGCGGCGGCGCCGAGCGCAACTCTTCCAGCTCAGCCTCTTTCTGCGCGACTTCGGCCTCTTTTTCAGCGAGCTGGGCCTCAACCTCTTTGATCTTGTCCTCAACCGCGGCCGTTTTGTCCGCCAGCATCAACCCCGCCATCAACAGCATCCGGGCCTCCGGCATCCGCCCGATTTGATCGGACAGAACCTGTGCCTCGTCGTTGAGCATACCCGCAGCCATCTGCAGAAAGCTCTGTTCGCCCTCCTGACAGGAGACTTCGAAATCGCGGCCTCCGATATGAATGGTGACTTCGGGCATCAGGCTTCTTCTCCTTCCGGCAGATTTGGGGCGGTCGCCAGCAGCGGCTCCAGCCGCGCCAGGACCGCGTTGACTTCTGCCTGGTCCGTCGCGCGGGCCGCGCGCAGTCCTTCGACTTCTGCTTCGAGTGCGGCGTTGATCAGGGACGCGTCGCCGATACCCTCGGCATTTGCCGCACGCAAAGCGGCATTGGCCTCGCGCAGCTGATCATTGCTGGCGCGCAGCGATTGCAACTCCCCGTCGAGTTCCGACAGGCGCATATCCAGTTCTGCGCCAGCCCCGGCATCGACAGCGCCGACATCAACGGCACCAACCCCACTGGGCGCAGGCTCCGCCATTGCGGAAGCACCGGATGCTGCCCCCTCCTCGGCAGCCGCGTCAAGCTGCGCCTTGAACTGTTCAATCTGGGCGTTGGCTTCGGTCAGATCGTCCTGAAGCTTTTCGGTCTCCGCCGCCGCGACATTACCGGCATTCTCCAATTCCTGTTTGAGCCGGTCCACTTCCGCCTTGAGGGCCGAGACTTCCTCCGGCGCGGGGGCCGTGTCGCGGGCCTCTGCCAGTTCGGCCTGGAGGGCAATCAGATCGGCGCCTCCCTCCACGGCCGTCACCGTTTCCTCCATTTCCGACAGGCGGTGATGCAGCAGCTTCAGGCGCTCTTCAAGCTGCGCATTGGCGATTTTTTCGTCTGCGATCTCGGCCAGCAATTCGGCATGCTTTTGCATGTCCAGCTCTTCCAGCGTCGGCACAGGTCGGCTGGCGTGCTTGTCCTCCAGAGCCGTGACACCGCCCCCGATGCGATCCAGCGCAGCCTCGATCCGGCTCTGCAATTCTTCGATCTGCTCCATGCGTTCCTCTTCGCCTCGTCCCCTCGGTTGCCTGCGAACCTGCACTCGCGCGGCCTTGTTCGGTCTTTCGCCGCTACAGCGATATCTGCTTGCGGATCGCTCCGCCGGACATTGCTCCCGATGCCTCAGGCGCAGGCCCCGAATCGCTGCAAAAGCCATCAGCTTAGGTCAGCTTATCTCAAGATCGGTTAAAACACCCCCTCATTGCTTTCAACCACTTGCACGCGGACCTTCGCGCAGAACCGCTCAAAACAGGCTTCGACGCTTGATCTTTGGCCACAGGCTGCTATCCAGCCACGAACCCCGAGAACCCAAAGAGGAACAGTTCAGTGGATCTGACAGCCCTGCGCTCTGAAAACCCCGACCATTGGAACAAAGCTGCCGCTATTCGCGCGTTGACACTGGATGCCGTTGCCGGCGCGAATTCCGGCCACTCCGGGATGCCGATCGGTATGGCCGACGTGGCAACCGTGCTGTTTGAAAAGCACATGAAGTTTGACGTAGCGGCTCCCAAATGGGCAGACCGCGACCGGTTCATCCTGTCCGCCGGTCACGGCTCCATGCTGATCTATTCGCTGCTGTACCTCATGGGCGACGCACAGGTCACCCTGGATCAGATCAAGAATTTCCGCCAGTCCGGCGCTCTGACGGCGGGGCATCCGGAAAACTTCCTGCTAGACGCGGTCGAAGTGACCACCGGCCCGCTGGGTCAGGGTATTTCCAACGCCGTCGGCTTTGCCATGGCCGAGGAAATGCTGCGCGCGCAATACGGTCGCAAGGTCGTCGATCACCACACCTATGTGATTGCCGGTGACGGCTGCCTGATGGAAGGTGTCAGCCACGAGGCCATCGGGCTTGCCGGCCGCCACCAACTGGGCAAGCTGGTGGTGTTCTGGGACAACAACAACATCACCATTGACGGCAAGGTGGATCTGTCCGACCGGACCAATCAGGTGCAGCGCTTCAAATCGGCAGGCTGGCACGTGCAGGAGATCGACGGCCACAACCCGGGTGAAATCGACGCCGCGATCGAAGCCGCCAAGAAATCCAAGAAGCCATCGATGATTGCCTGCAAGACCCATATCGCATTGGGACATGCGGCACAGGATACCTCGAAGGGGCATGGCGCGCTGACCGATGCGGATCAGCTGCAGGCTGCAAAGGATGCCTATGGCTGGACCGGAGGCGCCTATGAGGTGCCCGGCGAGATCAAATCGCAGTGGGAGGCGATTGGTGCGCGCGGCGCCACCGAGCGGGCCGAATGGGAAGGCCGTTTTGCCGAGATGTCTCAGCAGAAGCAGGATCGTTTCAACCGCACCTTTGCCCTCGATGCGCCGAAGAAACTCTCGGCCACCATCAAGGCGCTGAAAAAGCAGATCTCGGACCAAAAGCCGAAGGTCGCCACCCGCAAAGCGTCGGAAATGGCGCTGGAGGTGATCAATCCGATCATGCCCGAGACCATCGGTGGCTCTGCGGATCTGACCGGGTCCAACAATACCAAGACCGGCGATCTGGGCGTCTTTGACACCGACAACCGCAAGGGCCGTTATGTCTACTGGGGCATCCGGGAGCACGGTATGGCGGCTGCGATGAACGGGATGGCGCTGCACGGCGGTATCCGCCCCTATGGCGGTACGTTTTTCTGTTTCACCGATTATGCCCGTCCCGCGATGCGTTTGGCGGCGCTGTCAAAGATCCCGACCGTGTTCGTGATGACCCATGACTCTATCGGTGTTGGCGAAGACGGCCCGACCCACCAGCCGGTCGAGCACCTGGCGATCTGCCGGGCCACCCCCAACACCTGGACCTTCCGCCCCGCGGATGCGGTGGAAACCGCGGAAGCCTGGGAAATTGCGCTGACGTCGAAAGAAACACCCTCGGTGATTGCACTGACCCGTCAGGGCCTGCCGACCCTGCGGACCGAGCACAAGCTGTCCAACCTGACCGAGAAAGGCGCCTATGTTCTGGCCGAGGCCGAGAGCAAGCGTCAGGTGATCCTGATGGCCTCCGGCTCCGAAGTTTCGGTGGCGATGGCGGCGAAAGACATCCTCGAGGCGCAGGGGATCGGCACCCGTGTCGTATCTGTTCCCTGCATGGAGTTGTTCCATGCTCAGGACGAAGCCTACCGCAGGAAAGTCCTGCCGGCCGGTCCTGTGCGCGTGGCGATCGAGGCGGCTGTGCGCGACGGCGGCTGGGATCGCCTGCTGCTTGGCGAACGGGGTCAGGAAAAGAAGGCAGGATTTGTTGGCATGACCGGTTTCGGCGCGTCGGCGCCGGCCGGAGAGCTCTACGAGAAGTTCGGCATCACCGCCGACGGCACCGTCGCCAAGGTCAAGGCGCTGCTGGGATAAGGTACACGCGCAGGGAGGGGGCGCTGCCCCCGGCCCTTTGTGGGCCTCCCCCGAGGTATTTTCAAAAAGATGAAGAGCGCGCTCGGCTGTGGCGCGCTCTTTTGTTTTGTTGGGGGCGGGACTTGTCGGTCAGTGGGCGCTTTTCTGACCGACCAGGGGGGCGATGACCTTTGTTGCGACCGGGATCAGCAGAAGTCCGATGCCGAAGCCGAGGACGCCATCGATCAGCGCCTTGACCACCCATTCCACGATGGCGTCACCGTGACCGACGGCATGGGCCAGCGCATGGATGGTGTCCTCGGGCCAATGCCAGCCCATTTGATGGGCGGAATGGACGATAATTGAGCCACCGACCCAGAGCATCGCTACGGTGCCGACGACAGACAGGAAGGTCAGGAACCAGGGCATGAAGGCCACGATGGCTGCGCCCAGGCTCCGGGTGGCCCCGAAACGGCCAACCCGTGTCAGCCAAAGGCCGATGTCATCCATTTTCACGATGATTGCGACCACGCCGTAGACGGCGATGGTGATCATGATCCCCACCACAGCCAGCGTCGCGGCCTGGATCCACAGGACGTCGCTTTCGATGGTCGAAAGGGCAATGGTCATGATTTCCGCCGACAGGATGAAATCGGTCTTGATCGCACCTTTTACCTTTTCTTCTTCGAGATGCGCGGGATCCCCGACCGCATGGCTGCCGTCCGGCCCTCCCGATTGGTCATCATGTGGCGTCAGCACATGGACGATCTTTTCAGCCCCCTCGAAGCAGAGATAGCATCCGCCCAGGATCAGCAGCGGTGGCACCAGCCAGGGGGCAAATTGTGACATTAAAAGCGCGACGGGCAGCAGAAACACCAGCTTGTTGATGAAGGAGCCACGGGCGATCCGCCAGATCATCGGCAGCTCTCGTGCAGGTTGGAACCCTGTCACATATTTCGGCGTCACAGCGGCGTCATCGATCACGATGCCCGCAGCCTTTGACCCCGCTTTCATCGATTGCGCCGCCACATCATCCACCGAGGCGGCCGCGACCTTTGCAATCGCCGACACATCGTCCAGAAGGGCAAGAAGACCGCTCATGCGTTACCTCATAGTTTGCGCGACAGTCGCGCCGCTTTCACCCGTCCTACCTAGCGCGCCGGGCTGTGCCTTTTCAAGCATGCTGCCTTGCAGCAATCTGATACTGCCTTCTGGAAAGCTGTTACCGCCAACGGTCGGGCACTGTTAACGCCACCATAAAAGTTTTGCGCTAACAGTCTGTGTTTATTAGCATTTTCTCTTTTTGCCAGGGGCAATGACGGCTATAGCCAGCCCAGATCACAGGCGTTGCGTGGGGATGCACAGATGACAATCAAAGTTGGAATCAATGGCTTCGGTCGTATTGGTCGCTGCACTCTGGCGCATATCGCCGGCAGCTACCGCAATGACATCGAAGTCATCAAGGTCAACGCAACCGGCCCCATCGAGACCGCCGCGCATCTCATCAAATACGACAGCATCCATGGCCGCTATCCCGGGCAGGTCGATTTCAGCGAAGGCCGGCTGAACCTGGGGCGGGGCGACATGCAGATGTTTTCCACCTACGACATGGATGCGCTCGACTGGGAGGGCTGTGATGTGGTCCTCGAATGCACCGGCAAATTCAATGATGGGCGCAAGGCGCGCAAACATCTGGAGCGCGGCGCCGGCAAGGTTCTGCTGTCCGCACCGGGCAAGAATGTCGACCGCACGGTTGTGTTCGGCGTCAATGACGAAGAGCTGCAGCCGCGCGATGTCATGGTGTCCAACGGATCCTGCACAACCAATTGCCTGGCGCCGCTGGCCAAGGTTCTGGACCAGGCTTTCGGAATCGAGAGCGGTATCATGACCACCATCCACTCCTATACCGGGGATCAGCCGACGCTGGACCGGCGCCACGATGATCTTTACCGCGCGCGCGCGGCGGCCATGTCGATGATTCCCACCAGTACCGGCGCGGCCAAAGCGCTCGGTGAGGTGCTGCCGAATCTCAAGGGGCGGCTCGACGGTTCCGCGATCCGGGTCCCTACCCCCAATGTCTCCGCTGTGGATCTGACCTTTCAGGCCGGTCGGGACGTCACGGTGGAGGAGGTCAATGCCGCCGTCGCCGAAGCCTCGACCGGTCCGATGTCTCGGGTCCTTGGCTATGAGCCCGCGCCGCTGGTGTCGACGGATTTCAACCACACGGAGGAAAGCTCCATCTTCGCGCCGGAGCAAACCCGTGTCGTCGGCGGCCGCATGGTACGGGTGCTGGCCTGGTACGACAATGAATGGGGATTTTCGGTTCGCATGGCCGATGTCGCAACCGCCATGGGACGCCTGAACTGAGGCCTGACCAACAGCGCAGGGCCACCGGCGTTCGGCGGGTTGAGATTTCCCACCCGGTCAGGCATATCTGACCGGGTGTTTTCATGCGAGCAATGCCAAATGTCGAACTCTCTCGCCGTCACTCTCGGACTGATCATCCTGACGGCCATTGCCGTGGACATGATTTTCTTCGACACGCAAAACCTGCTGTTTCTGGGCAAGAAGCTGTTTTTGCTCATTGAATGGGTGGCCTTCTGGCGGTGAGCCCGCGCCGCCCTCAGTATTTCGCACGCATTTCAGACCACATCAGGCCACATCAGGCCAGCCGCCGCTCCCTTCGCACAAGAATGCCCGGCGCGCTGAACGGGCCGGGCCTGAAATGTTTCAACCGAGCTCCCAGCTGATCGCGCTCAGAGCGCCGCCGCCTGACCCGAAACCGCGCCCAGACGCGCCTGCAGCCGTTCATTGACCAGAGGGGTGACGAATTTGCTCACATCCCCGTTCAGACGGGCGATTTCCTTGACCAGCTTGCTGGCGATGGCCTGGTGGCGCGCCTCGGCCATGAAAAACACGGTCTCTATGCTGTCATCCAGCGCCCGGTTCATGCCGACCATCTGAAACTCATATTCGAAATCGGCCACCGCCCGCAGCCCACGCACGATCACCTGCGCGCCGACGTCGCGGGCACAGTCGATCAGCAGGTTTTCAAAGGGATGCGCCACGATCTCGGTTCCGGTCTGTTCGGAGAGTTTGGCACATTCCGCCTCGATCATCTCGACCCGTTCTTCGAGCGGAAACATCGGCCCCTTGTCGCGGTTGATCGCCACGCCGATCACCAGCCTGTCCACCAAAGCGGCCGCCCGGCGAATAATGTCGATATGCCCGAGGGTTATCGGATCGAACGTCCCTGGATACAAGCCTATGCGCATGGGCTCCCCTCCTGCCTGCGTCATGTCTGAGCGCACGCAACCATGTTGCGTGACGCTTTGCAAGTGCGTGGAAATACCGAAACGCGCAAAGGGGCGGGCTCAATGCCCCATGATCATGCCCTCAAGAGCGGATTTCTCCATGGCGACCTCGGTCAGTTGCGCTTTGACCACATCGCCGAGGGAAATGATCCCGACCAGGACACCATCCTCCACCACCGGCATGTGACGGAAACGGCCCTCGGTCATCTTGGTCAGGGCATTCTCGGCATTTGAGTCCAGCACACAGGTCACGAGGTTGCGGGTCATATAGGCGTCGACCTTGTGACCGAGGCAAACGGCCCCCGTTTTTGCCAGCTGGCGCACGATGTCACGCTCGGACAGGATGCCCAGCGGAGTCTTGTTGTCCGCTGACACAACAACTGTGCCAATGCCATGATCTGACAGCAGTTTCGCAGCAGCCTCGATCGTGGCATCTGGTCCGATCGTGACAACATCCGTGACGCCCTTGGACTTCAGTATCGACTTGACGAGCATTTTACGCACCCTCGAAATATAATTTCACGTTCCCAAGCGTTGCCGCAAGATCGCTTCAAGTCAAGCCTTCCAGCCTTTCAACCTCCGCGCGAATTCCTTTTGACAGGGCATCGGCAAAGCGGTTCAGCCGTTCGCTGCGCTGATCGCCCTGATGCCGCACCAGATAAAAACTCCGCGTCAGGCTGAAGGCCTCCTTCAGGATCTTTCGCAGGGGCCGGTGACTTGGCAGGGCAAAGTCATGCACCACGCCCAGAGCCCCGCCTTCGGCCAGCATCTTGATCTGCACAGAGACCGAATTCGACGCAAGCTGCACCCGTTCGATGCCAAGGTCGCTCAGATAGTCCAGCTCCTGATCAAAGATCATGTCCGGGATATAGCCGATGATCTTGTGATCGCGCAGATTCTCGAGGGTCTCAATCGGATGCACATCCCGCAGATAATAGCGCGAAGCGGCCAGATGCAGGTGATAGTCGGTGATCTTCTGCACCAACAGCTTGCCGGCCGTTGGCGCGCTGACGGTCACCGCCATATCGGCCTCCCGGCGGGACAGGTTGATCAGCCGCGGCAAGGCGACAATCTGGATGTCCAGATCGGGGTTGTCCTGTGAAATCGCAGAACAGACCTGCGGCAGGATGTAATTCGCACAGCCATCCGGTGCGCCGATGCGGATCTGGCCTGACAGGGTGTCACTTGGCCCGGTCAGCGCCTCCTCGCCTGCCCGCATGGCCAGCTCGGCGGCTTCGGCATGGGCCAGCAGCCGATCCCCGGCCGCGCTGAGCGCATAGCCCTGGGGGGATTTTACAAAGAGTGAGGTCTTCAGCGCGGTCTCGAACCTGGCCACCCGACGGCCCACCGTGGCAGGATCCATCTTCAGGATACGACCGGCGCCAGACAGGCTGCTTTCGCGCGCCACGGCCAGAAACACCTTCATATCGTCCCATTGGGGTTCCATCTTGCGGGATCCTCCGATTGGTTTCAGTCCAGCGGGTTCTCGTTAACCATTTGCGTTCCTGCAAAACCCGTTTGAAACCTTTCCCCTTTTCCCGTCGTTTTTGCAAGCCTACGATAGGCGCGAAATTGACCCGCTGGAGGATGTCCGATGCAGGAACTCACACATTATATCAATGGAGAACACGTCAAAGGCACGTCTGGCCGCTTTGCCGATGTGTTCAATCCCGCCACCGGTGAAGTGCAGGCCAAGGTCCCGCTGGCGTCCAAATCCGAGATGGAACAGGCCGTTGCCGTTGCCGCCGCCGCACAGCCCGCCTGGGCCGCCGTCAACCCGCAGCGCCGCGCCCGGGTGATGATGAAATTCGTGGATCTTCTGAACCGCGACATGGACAAGCTCGCCGAAGCACTGAGCCGCGAACATGGCAAGACCCTGCCGGATGCCAAAGGCGACGTGCAGCGCGGCCTCGAAGTGGTTGAGTATTGCATCGGCGCGCCGCAGATGCTGAAGGGGGAATTCACCGACAGCGCGGGCCCCGGCATTGACATGTATTCCATGCGCCAGGCGCTCGGCGTCACCGCCGGGATCACCCCTTTCAACTTTCCCGCGATGATCCCCATGTGGATGTTCGCGCCGGCGATTGTCTGCGGCAACGCGTTCATTCTGAAGCCGTCCGAGCGTGATCCCTCTGTGCCGCTGATGCTGGCGGAACTGCTGGAAGAGGCAGGCCTGCCGAAGGGTATTTTGCAGGTTGTGAATGGCGACAAGGAAGCGGTGGATGCGATCCTCTTTGATCCGATCATCCAATCCGTGGGCTTTGTCGGCTCCACTCCGATCGCCGAATATATCTACGGCACCGGCTGCGCCCAGGGCAAACGCGTGCAATGTTTCGGCGGTGCCAAGAACCACATGATCATCATGCCCGACGCGGATCTCGACCAGGCTGCAGATGCGCTGATCGGTGCCGGCTACGGCGCTGCAGGCGAACGCTGCATGGCGATTTCGGTCGCGGTTCCGGTGGGGGATGAAACCGCTGATCGGTTGATCGAAAAACTGGTGCCACGCATCGAAAAGCTGAAGGTCGGACCCTATACCGCCGGCGCCGATGTCGACTATGGCCCAGTGGTGACCGCCGCCGCCAAGGAAAACATCCTGAGGCTGGTACAATCAGGGGTGGATCAGGGCGCGAAACTCGTCGTCGATGGCCGCGATTTCAACCTGCAGGGCTATGAGGACGGGTTTTTTGTCGGCGCGCATCTGTTTGACCATGTGACGACCGATATGGACATCTACACCAAGGAGATCTTTGGGCCGGTCCTCTCCACCGTGCGTGCCAAAACCTACGAAGAGGCGTTGGGCTATGCGATGGACCACGAATACGGCAATGGCACCGCGATCTACACCCGCGATGGCGACACCGCCCGTGACTTTGCCAATCGCATCAATATCGGCATGGTCGGCATCAACGTGCCAATCCCGGTGCCACTCGCCTATCACACCTTCGGGGGCTGGAAAAAATCTGCCTTTGGTGATCTGAACCAGCACGGACCCGATGCGTTCAAGTTCTACACCCGGACCAAGACCATCACCTCGCGCTGGCCGTCGGGGATCCGCGAAGGCGGCGAATTCAACTTCAAGGCGATGGATTGATCCCCGGAGCCCCTTGACCTCTGAGGCCGCCCCGCTCCGGGCGGCCTTTTTTGTGGCAGCGGCTCCGCATCTCGCGGGTTCACGCAAATGTCACCCGGCGCCCCTCTGGCGGGAGCGGCTCCAGTTTCATAATGTCTGCGACAGATCGAGCCCAACCACATGAGGACGGACCCATGTCCCGTTTTACCAAGTCCCGTTTGCCCATCTCCCGCCGTGCGCTGATTGCCAGCGCCGCCGCCAGCCTCGCGACGCCCACTCTCTTGCGGGCGCAATCCAACGATGCCTTCCCCCAGGATGAGCCAACCATCCGCGAACAGATCCCGGTGCAGCGGAATGTCTCGTCCTTCCAGCAACAGAAATGGCAGGATCATTTCGAACAGCTGGGCGTGGGCTGTCTGCTGGCCGATATCAGCAGCCGGGCGCTTCATTACTGGGGCGAAGACGGCCAGACCTATTTGCTTTTCCCCTCATCTGTGCCCATGAGCGAAGAGCTGACCCGGCGCGGATATTCAGAAATTGTCCGAAAGACGGAAAATCCGAGCTGGACCCCGACGGCCAACATGCGCGAGCGCGATCCCAGCCTTCCGCAGCGGATCGAGGGAGGCGCAGCCGGCAACCCGCTTGGCACCCGGGCGATGTATCTGGATTGGCCCGCCTATCTGGTCCATGGCACCCATGATACCCGCAAAATCGGCCGGCAAAGCTCGTCCGGATGTATCGGTCTCTATAACCAACACGTGGAAAAACTCTATCCGATGGTCAAGGTCGGCACCCAGGTGCGATTGCTGTAACCCGCGTCCGCACAGACCTCCTCCGGGACGAGAGTGATCGCGACGAGAGACAGCGGGCCGAGAGCACATAGAACGAGAGCAAACGCGAGAAGACCGCAAACCGCGCCCTTTGTCGGGGCGCGGTCTTTTCTATTGCAGCGTTGAACCGTCCGCTCAGGCAGAAAGGGCCATGGATTTCGGTGCATGCCCGTCGCGGTAATTTTGAAATGCCTTTTCCAGCAGGCGTTCAAAATCCCTGGTGTAGCCCTTGGTATCAAACAGTGGCGCAGAGGTCCGCGCCGCTGCCAGCCGGGTCCTGATATCCGCGAGATAGTCCGGATCCTGCGCAATCCGCAGCGCAACATCGTGGTATTTCTTCTCGGTAGGGGTCACCAGATCGTCCAGCCCGGCAGCCGTCAGGATGCTACCCGCGACCCGCGCGGCAAATTGCTCTCCGGTTTTGGTCACCATCGGCAGCCCGGACCAGAGCGCATCGCTGGCTGTGGTATGCGCGTTCACATTGAAGGTGTCGAGGAACAGATCCGCATATTTCAGACGCGCAAGGTGCCGTTCCGGCGTCATGCGCCCCGTGGGAATGATCCGATCGGGATCGACGCCGCGCTTTTCCGCTTCGGCGCGAATGACGCCACGGATTTCCGCTTTGGACACGTAGAACCACAAGACGCTGTCCGGGACCTCCTTCAGAAGGTTCATCCAGATATCATATTCGCGCGGCGTCACCTTGTAGGGGTTGTTGAAGGAGGAAAACACAAAGCCATCTTCCGGCAACCCATAGGCCGCCCGGCAATCGTCGAGCTCTTCGATATAGCGGGTGTCGTCATTGGGCTGGTAGCAATTGGGCATATACAGGATCGATTCCGTGAAATGCTTGCGCAGCTGCGGCGGAACCGTGACCCGGTCAGCGACCATATAGTCCATGGATTTCAGACCGGTGGTGCCCGGATACCCGAGGTAGGCGATTTGTACGGGCGCAATGCGGTCATTGAAGATGTCAAGCCGCCCGCCTTCGGTAAAGCCCTTGAGGTCGACCGCGATATCGATCTCGTCACGGCGGGCAAGATCCACCAGCTCGGCCGTGCTCATGGCGCGCACGTCCTGGAATTTGTCGGCGTTGCGACGGGCGCGCTTGTGTTCAAAGTCGTCTGCCTTGGAGCCGTAGTCATAGAGGTAGATCTCAAACTTCTGGCGGTCGTGGGCCTCCAGCAGCCCCGCCATCAGGTGCATCGTCGCGTGATTGTAAAAGTCGTTCGAGAAATAGCCGATGCGGATCTTCTGGCCCTCGGCCCGCACCCCGGTGGGTTTGCGCGCCTTGACGGGATTGCTGAATTTCGCCCGGATCAGACATTCCGACCGCAGCCGCTGGAATGCGCCATCGTCACAGAGGGACAGGAACGCAAACGGATCGGAGACAACATTCTTGTCGTTGAACACCTTCAGGTAGGTGGGGATCCGGTCGAAATCGTTCCACCGCAGCCGGTGCGCTTTGAGGTGCATCATCCGCGACAGGGCAATCAGGTTCTTGGGGTCGAATTTCACCGCAATTTCGAAGTATTCGATCGCCTCCTCGAACTTGTTCATTTTCATCAGGAGCGTCGCCACACAGGCGTAGTGACTGCCCTTTGTCGGCTCCAGCTTGATCGCTTTCATATAGCTCGACAAGGCAACGCCGAGGTTCTCGATGTCCTTGATCAGAACATCGCCGAGCTGCGCATGCAATTCGCCATTGTCGGGGTCCAGCTCGATGGCCTTGCGCAACAGGGTCACCGCCTGCTTGTTGTCGTGTTTCAGAACAAGCTTTCGCGATTTCGCCAAGAGTTTGAGCGCCCGGCTCCGGTCGGTTTCATCCCGGCCCATACCGCTGCGCAGGTCATTCTTGAAGTCATAGGCGAACCGCGCCCGCTCCTGCGACTGGATCGACTTTGCAAATTCTTCGAATTCCGGAAACTTCTGTTTCCCCGTCTGGGTCAGGGCGAGTTTGCTGTTTTGGACGGGCTGCGACACGGCGATCACGCTCCTATTCAAGGTGGTATTTGCACCCTCACCTTCTGGAGAGGACACACGATTTGCACCAAGTTGTGGCAAGGAGTTCTTAAAAAACTCCTCAAAACAAGGCAGAAGTTGCAAATAAATGTCCGGCCTCCTGCGGTGATGACTGCGGCCTGCGCAGGAACGCAGGACGATCTTGCAGATCCGCGCCTTGCGCCGCACCGATGTCCCGCGTATTAAATAAACAGTCGTTCAATTCTTGCAGCTCAAGGGGAGGAGAGCCCATGGACTTCGCAATGACAGAAGAACAGACGGCCATTTTCGACATGGCCTATGGCTTCGGACAGGAGCATATCGCGCCCTTCGCCCGTCAATGGGAGGCGGAGGGGACAATCCCCAAGACGCTCTGGCCCAAGGTTGGTGAGCTCGGATTCGGCTCCCTCTATGTGAGCGAAGCCTCCGGTGGCTCCGGTCTGTCGCGGCTGGATGCGACACTGGTGTTTGAGGCCCTGTCGATGGCCTGCCCGTCGGTCGCCGCCTTCCTGTCCATTCACAACATGTGTGCCAAGATGCTCGACATGTTTGCAGGCGACGAGCTCAAATCGCGGGTGATGGAGGACGTCATGAGCCTCAACACCGTGCTGAGCTACTGCCTGACCGAGCCCGGCTCCGGCTCTGATGCGGCGGCTCTCAGCACCCGCGCAGAGCGCAGCACTGACGGCTATGTCCTGAACGGAACCAAGGCCTTCATCTCTGGTGGCGGATATTCCGACGCCTATGTCTGTATGGTGCGCACCGGCGCGCAGGGCCCCAAGGGGATCTCCACCCTCTATGTCGAGGACGGCACGCCCGGCCTGTCCTTTGGGGGCCTGGAGGACAAGATGGGCTGGAAGAGCCAGCCGACCGCGCAGGTCCAGTTCGACGATTGCACCGTGCCCGCGGCCAACCTCGTCGGGCAGGAAGGCGAAGGGTTCAAATACGCGATGAAGGGGCTGGACGGGGGGCGCCTGAACATCGCATCCTGCTCTCTCGGCGCGGCGCAGGCCGGGCTGAGCCAGACCCTGCAGTACATGTCGGAGCGCAAGGCCTTCGGCAAGTCGATCGACCAGTTTCAGGGCCTGCAATTCCGGCTCGCGGATATGGAAATCGAACTGCAGGCCGCGCGCGTCTTTCTGCGGCAGGCGGCATGGAAGCTCGATCAGGGCAGCCCGGACGCCTCCAAATTCTGCGCCATGGCAAAGAAATTCGTGACCGAGACCGGCTCCAAAGTCGTGGATCAATGCCTGCAACTGCACGGCGGCTATGGCTATCTGGCGGACTACGGCATTGAAAAGCTGGTTCGGGATCTGCGCGTGCATCAGATCCTCGAAGGCACAAATGAGATCATGCGCGTGATCGTTGCGCGCCATATGCTGGCGGAGCATCACTGACAGAAGGCCGCAGACCATGACAGATATTCACATCCGCATCGAAGGTCGCGCAGGGCGGATCACGCTGACGCGGGAAAAGGCGCTGAACGCGCTCAGCTATGACATGTGTCTGGCCATCGACAGGGCGCTGAAGGACTGGGCCGACACGGAGGCCGTCGCGGTGGTGATCCTGGATGCGGCGGGGCCAAAGGCCTTCTGCGCCGGGGGCGATATTGCCGAACTCTATGACACCGGACGCAAGGGGGACTTTGCCTACGGGCGGCGGTTCTGGCGCGACGAATACCGTATGAATGCGCGGATTTTCGAATACCCGAAACCCGTTGTCAGCTTCCTGCAGGGGTTCACCATGGGGGGCGGCGTCGGCATCGGCTGTCACGGCACCCATCGTATCGTTGGCGACAGCAGCCGGATTTCGATGCCGGAATGTGGCATCGGTCTGGTTCCGGACGTGGGCGGATCGCTTCTGCTGGCGCTGGCGCCGGGCCGGCTTGGCGAGTATCTCGGCACGACGGGCTATCGGATGGGGCCGGGAGATGCGGTTTTCGCAGGCTTTGCGGACCATTTCATACCCGAAGCGCTCTGGCCGGAGCTGATCGCCACGCTGGCACGCACCGCGGATCTCGCGATCCTCGCCGAGGCCGCCACGCCGCCGCCCGAAAGCCCCCTCGCCGCCCTGCAAACGGACATTGACGCCTGTTTCGCAGGCGAGACCGCCGGGGATATCCTGACGGTGTTGCAGCAACGCGGCGATGATTTTGCGGAACAGTGCCTGGCCTCCCTCTCCCGTGGCGCTCCCCTGTCGGTCGCAGCCACGGTCGAGATGATACACCGGCTGCGCTCCACCACCGCCACGATGCGCGCGGCTCTGGAGCTGGAATACCGGTTCACCTGGCGCGCGATGGAACATGGAGATCTGCTGGAGGGGGTGCGTGCATTGATCATCGACAAGGACAAATCGCCAAAGTGGCAATATGCGGACGGGTCCGTGCCGGGTGTCGCCGTCAGTCAGATGCTGATGCCTCTGGGTGCCGATGCGCTGACCTTTGAGGAGGAGGAGTGAGCAAATGAAAATCGGATTTATCGGGCTGGGGAACATGGGGGCGCCAATGGCCGCCAATCTCGTCAGGGCCGGCCATGAGGTGACGGGTTTTGACATGGCGGAGGTCTCGGTCGAAGGCGTCACCATGGCCTCCTCTGCCGCCGAGGCCGCGACCCAGGCACAGGTGGTGATCACCATGTTGCCAAACGGGCCGATCCTGCGCCATGTCGCCAATGAGATCATCCCCGCCATGACCCGCGGCGCGGCCTTTGTCGACTGTTCGACGGTTGATGTGGACAGCGCCCGCGCCGTGGCATCACAGGCCGACAAGGCGGGCCTGCTTGCGGTCGATGCGCCGGTCTCGGGCGGGATCGGCGGGGCGTCTGCCGGAACGCTCACCTTCATGGCGGGCGGGTCAAAGGCGGCTTTTGCCATGGCTGCCCCGCTGTTTGAGGTCATGGGCCAAAAAGCTGTGCATTGCGGGGCCTCCGGCGCCGGTCAGGCGGCCAAGATCTGCAACAACATGATCCTTGGCGTCACCATGATTGCCACCTGCGAGGCCTTCGCCCTTGCCGACAAGCTCGGCCTGGACCGGGACCGCATGTTCGATGTGGTGTCCACCTCCTCCGGCTACAGCTGGTCGATGAATGCCTATTGTCCGGCCCCCGGTGTTGGCCCCCAATCGCCCGCCGACAACGGCTACCAGCCCGGTTTTGCGGCGGAACTGATGCTGAAGGACCTGCGCCTGTCGCAACAGGCCGCAGGCAGCGCCGATGCCGACACCCCGATGGGCAAGCTCGCCGAGGCGCTCTATACGCAGTTTGTCGAAAAGGAGGACGGGCTGGGCAAGGACTTCTCGGCCATGCTGCCCCGGTTTGAACACCGCGGTCGCGACTGACCCGAGCGTTCGGACCGCACACTGATCCGGACATCCGCTGCGCCTGCGCAGATCGGCCCGCCGCCGCGTGCGGGAAGGCCGATCTGGCCTCCCCTACCCGTTGATACGCACCGCGCCGCCGATGGTCTGGGTCACATCCGTCACCGCCGGGCCGCCATGGACCGAGATGTCACCGCCGCTGGAGGCGTTCGCCTGCACGCGTTCTGTGGCCGTCGTGTCGATGTCCGCCCCGCTGGTGGCCGTCACCCGCACGTCCTTGCACCGCAAAGCCGACGCATCGAGTTCGGCGCCGCTTGATGCGATGATTTTCGCCTGATCGCAGCGCCCGTCAATGGACATTTTTGACCCCGCACTGATCCCGATTGCCAGTGTTTTTGCGTCACTCCCCGCAACCTCCAGGTGGCTGCCGCTGGTGACGTCGAATGCCACATCCTGCGCCAGCCTGCCAGACACCTCCGCTGCGGACCCTGCCTGAACCGACAGAGCGACCAGTTCAGGCAGTTCCACCGTGACCCGCAGCTCCCCGTCCAGCAGCCCCATCATCGGCGACCAGCGGTTCTTTCTGTCGATCACCAAGAGCGGACCGTCCTGCGAGATCTTCAATCGCGAAACACCCGATATCCCCGCCGCCTGCGCCTCGACCCCATAGCTGCGGGCCCCCGACACCACGGTCAGATCGATATTCTCGGCGACCTTGATGCTGTGGAAATTCTCAAAATCATAATTCTTGTCCTCTGCCTGGGCAGAGGTGGCGGCCACCGCAGTCATCAAAATGGCGCCATATGTGGCGTTGTGGAAAAATGACATGTTTCCATCCTCTAATGTAAACCCTATTTACATTAGGTGATGTTACGGTGCGTAACATTCAAGGGCCCGAGACAGATAAAAAGTGGATATCCTTCTGCTGGCCCAGCAAAGGCGAAAAAACCGACAAAACCGCCCCCACAAAACCGCCCCCGGAGGCCCCACCCGATCAACAGACGGGGCCCTGACAGATCACTCGGCTGCCACTTTCTTGCGCGATTTCGCATCCAGCATCGGTTTCAGGTAATGCCCGGTGTGGCTGCGCGGCTCCTCGGCCACTTTTTCCGGCGTTCCCACGGCGACAATCTCGCCGCCGCCATCACCGCCCTCGGGGCCAATATCGATCAGCCAATCCGCCGTCTTGATCACATCCAGATTGTGTTCGATCACAACCACGGAATTCCCCTGCTCCACCAGTTCATGCAGCACCTCCAGCAGCTTGCGCACGTCCTCGAAATGCAGACCCGTGGTCGGCTCGTCAAGGATATAGAGCGTGCGCCCGGTGGACCGCTTGGCCAGCTCCTTGGAGAGTTTCACCCGCTGCGCTTCGCCTCCCGAGAGGGTCGTGGCCTGCTGACCGACCTTGATATAACCGAGCCCCACCCGCATCAGCGCATCCATCTTGTCCCGGATCGAGGGCACGGCAGCAAAAAAGGTCTGCGCATCTTCCACTGTCATATCAAGCACATCAGCGATGCTTTTGCCCTTGAACTTGATCTCCAGCGTTTCGCGGTTGTAGCGCGCGCCCTGGCAGGTTTCGCAGGTGACATAGACATCCGGAAGGAAATGCATCTCGACCTTCAGGACACCATCACCCTGACAGGCCTCGCAGCGCCCGCCCTTGACGTTGAAGGAAAACCGCCCCGGCTTGTAGCCCCGCGTCTTGGCCTCGGGCAGCCCCGCGAACCAGTCCCGGATCGGGGTGAAGGCGCCGGTATAGGTGGCCGGGTTGGAGCGCGGCGTGCGCCCGATGGGACGCTGGTCGATGTCGATGACCTTGTCGAGATGCTCCAGCCCCTTGATCGTTTCACAAGGAGCGGGTGTCTGTCGCGCGCCGTTCAGACGCATGGAGGCGGTCTTGAACAGGGTTTCGATCGTCAGGGTCGATTTCCCGCCCCCCGACACCCCCGTGACACAGACGAATTTGCCCAAAGGGAACTCTGCCGTGACATTCTTGAGGTTGTTGCCGGTGGCCTTCACCACCTTGATCTTCTTCTTGTTGCCCTTGCGCCGTGTGGCAGGAACGGCGATTTCCCGCGCCCCGGACAGGTATTGCCCGGTCAGCGAGGCCGCGTCCGCAATGATGGTGTCGGGCGGGCCGTGGCTGATCACCTGTCCGCCATGCACCCCGGCGCCGGGGCCGATGTCGAACACATAGTCCGCCTGGCGGATCATATCCTCGTCATGCTCCACCACGATCACGGTATTGCCCTGATCGCGCAGGTTTTTCAGCGTCGTGATCAGCCGGTCGTTGTCGCGCTGGTGGAGGCCGATGGAGGGCTCGTCCAGCACATAGAGCACCCCGGTAAGGCCCGACCCGATCTGGCTTGCCAGACGGATCCGCTGGCTTTCGCCCCCCGACAGCGTGCCGGCAGCGCGCGACAGCGTCAGGTATTCCAGCCCCACGTTGTTCAGGAACCCGAGGCGTTCGCGGATTTCCTTTACGATGGCACGGGCGATTTCCTGCTTTTGCGCGGTCAGGTGGTTCGGCACATCCTCGATCCAGGCCAGCGCTTCCCGGATGGATTTTTCCACCACCTGCCCCACATGCAGCCCTGCAATCTTGACCGCAAGTGCCTCCTCCCGCAGCCGGTATCCGCCGCAGGTGCCGCAGGAGCGGTTGTTCTGATAGCGTTCGAATTCCTCGCGGACCCAATTGCTGTCGGTTTCGCGGTAGCGGCGTTCCATATTGGGGATCACCCCTTCGAACACCCGCGTGATATTGTAGACGCGGCCGCCCTCATCATAGCGGAACTCCAGCTCCTCTTCGCCGGAGCCATAGAGGAACACCTGTTTCACATGCGCCGGAAGATCCTTCCAGGCGGTGTTCTTGTCGAATTCATAGTGGCGGGCGATGGCTTCGATGGTCTGCAGGAAATAGGGCGATTTTCCCTTGCGCCAGGGGGCCAGAGCGCCGTCATAGACCTTCAGCCCCTGATCGGGGACCACCAGCCGCTCGTCAAAGAACAGCTCCACCCCGAGACCGTCACAGGACGGGCAGGCCCCAAAAGGCGCGTTGAAGGAGAACAGCCGGGGCTCAATCTCGGGAATGGTGAAGCCACTGACAGGGCAGGCAAAATTCTCCGAGAACGTCAACCGGTCCGGCTCGCCCTCGCGGGGGGCTGTCTCAAGGATCGCAATGCCGTCCGCTAGATCGAGCGCGGTGCGCAGGGAATCCGCCAGACGGGTTTCCAGACCTTCGCGCACCACCAGACGGTCCACCACCACATCGATATCGTGGCGGTATTTCTTATCCAGCGTCGGCGGCGTATCCAGCTCGTGGAATTCGCCGTCCACCTTCACCCGCTGAAACCCCTGCTTGCGCAGCTCCAGCATCTCCTTGCGGTACTCGCCCTTGCGGTCCCGCACGATCGGCGCCAGCAAAAAGCCCCGGGTGCCCTCCTCCAGCGCCATGATCCGGTCGACCATATCCTGCACCTGCTGCGCTTCGATCGGCAGGCCGGTGGCGGGGCTGTAGGGCGTGCCTGCGCGGGCAAACAACAGCCGCAGATAGTCATAGATTTCCGTCACCGTGCCAACGGTCGAACGCGGGTTCTTCGAGGTGGTTTTCTGCTCGATGGAGATCGCAGGCGACAGGCCCGAGATGTGATCCACATCCGGCTTTTCCATCATGTCGAGGAACTGACGCGCATAGGCGCTCAGGGATTCCACATAGCGGCGCTGCCCTTCCGCGTAGATGGTATCAAACGCGAGACTGGATTTTCCGGACCCCGACAGGCCGGTGATCACCACCAGCTCATCCCGTGGGATGTCCACATCGATGTTCTTCAGGTTGTGTTCGCGCGCGCCGCGGACTTCGATATTTTTCAACTCTGCCATATCACCCTCAAACTTTGCTTAACACATAGGGGACACCCTGCGACTATCCAAGCAAAAAAGAAGAACAGATACGGAACGCGCGAAATCTCTGTTCAGTCCGTGGTCGCCATCTCGCGGGCGCGCCGGGAAGCGAGGATCTGATGCACCGCCGCGCCGCCAAGAAACAGCAGCCCCGTCATCGCGACCAGCCCGCCGTAGCCAGCCACCGAAATCATCGCCACCATCAGCGGGGTGCCGATGGCGTTGCCAAAATTGCCGGCCTGGGACATCACGCCATTGGCCTCGGATTGGGCGGCCGAGGTGTGGTTCAACTGCGGCACGGCCGCGAAACTCGCGCCCTGCACCAGCCCGAAGGCCCCCGCCAGCGCCAGACAAGCCGCCCCGTCGCCCGGCGCGCCCCACAACCAGACCATCGCCGCCGCGCATAGCAGGAAACCGATCTGAATCACTCTGATCGCCGGCAGGAACCGCAGCATGAAGACCCCCAGCGTCATTGACACTGCAATCGACACCAGCGGCATCGCTCCCATGACAAAGGTGCGGATCTCGGCGGGAATAAACGGCGGCAGGACGGTCAGCACCGACACGAAACAGCAGGTATAGAACACCCAGCCCGCTGCCGGCGCGATCTTGAACGGCGAGCGGTAGATCGACAGGTGAAGCCCGGGCATATCCGCCAGCGGGGGATAGGCCGTTCGCGCCGGCACCGGCAGATTGCGCAGGGCCCGCTGCAGGATCACCGCCAGCACCGCCATCACACCGGCATGGGCACCAAAGAGCGCCAGCACCCCCTGCGAGGCCACCAGCGGCAGGCCGATCCAACTGAGAATGGCAAAGGCGACGCCGAAAAACGTGCTCCAGATCGTCAGGGCCACGCCACGCGCGGGTCCTGTCGCCAAGAGTGCGATCAGCGTCGGGCCTGCGACCACCACCCCCAGATGCGAGATCCCCTCGACCACCCGCGTCAGCAGGAAGAGGCCAAACGGCAGGTGCAGCACTTGCAGCGCCGACATCGCCGCACCCAACCACAGACAGCAGACCAGAGTGCGACGATAGCCAAAGGCCGACACGAACAGCCCCGCCACCACGCCAAAGAGAATGCCTAGAACCCCGACCAGAGAAACGGCCCAGCCGAGCGACGCCCCGAGCCCCGGGTAGAGGTCAGGCAACCGGTCAAAGACCACGCTGATCTTGCCATATTGCGCCGCAGCCCCCAGGCCCGCAGCCCAGATCAGCAGCACCATGCCCCAGTTCACGCGCCCCTGCTGCTGTTCCATCCGCCTGCCCTCATTCCGCTGAAACCGAGGCGCAAAACCTAGTCGAGACCGCAGAGGGAGGCCAGAGGGACCCCGGACGGAGGCGCAACTATTTTGTACCGACACAAAGCCAGCCCGCTGGCGATCTCGGACGCGTGATCTGCGGCTCGCACCAGATGCCCGCCATATGCAAAAGGCCGGGCGTGGGGCCCGGCCTTTGACTTGCGATCCGATCAGCAGCCCGCAGGATGCGTCAGATGTGGATGACCCGGTCAAAGGCATCCAGCACGCTTTCATGCATCATTTCCGACAGGGTCGGATGCGGGAAGACCGTATTCATCAGGTCCTCTTCGGTGGTCTCGAGCTGTCGGCCCACCACATAGCCCTGGATCAGCTCGGTGACTTCCGCCCCCACCATATGGGCGCCGAGCAACTCGCCGGTCTTCTCGTCAAAGATGGTCTTGATCATGCCTTCGGGTTCGCCCAAGGCGATCGCCTTGCCGTTGCCGATAAAGGGGAAACGCCCGACCTTGATCTTGTAGCCCAGCTCTTTTGCCTTGGCTTCCGTATAGCCGACCGAGGCCACTTGCGGATGGCAATAGGTGCAGCCCGCGATGCTTTCGGGTTTCACGGGATGGGCATGTTTGCCCGCGATCAGCTCCGCGACCATGACGCCTTCGTGGCTCGCCTTGTGGGCCAGCCAGGGCGCGCCGGCGATGTCGCCGATGGCATAGAGCCCCTCGACACCGGTGCGGCAGAATTCATCGGTGATGACATGGGTCCGGTCAATCTTCACCCCCAGCGCCTCAAGGCCAAGCCCCTCGACATTGCCGACGATCCCCACGGCCGAGATCACCGTGTCGAACTCGTGTTTTTCCACTTTGCCGCCAACTTCGATATGGGCGGTCACCTTGCCGGCACTCCGGTCGAGCTGCTTGACCATGGCTTTTTCCATGATCTTCATACCCTGTTTCACAAAGGCCTTCTTGGCGAATTTCGAGATCTCCTCGTCCTCCACCGGCAACACCCGGTCCATCACCTCAACCACGGTGGTGTCCGCACCCAACGTATTGTAGAAGCTGGCAAATTCGATCCCGATGGCCCCCGATCCGATGACCAGAAGCTTCTTTGGCATACGCGGCGGCTGCAATGCATGTTTGTAGGTCCAGACCAGATCACCGTCGGCCTCCAGCCCCGGCAGTTCCCGCGCACGGGCCCCGGTGGCGAGGATGATGTTCTTGCCCGACAGCTCTTCGCTGCCCTTGTCGGTTTTCACCGTGACCTTGCCCTTGGCGGGGATGCTTGCGGCGCCCATGACCACATCGACCTTGTGCTTTTTCAACAGCCCCTTGACCCCGGCAGACAGCTGTTTCGCCACCCCGCGCGAGCGTTTCACAACCGCGTCCAGATCGTAGCCGATGTTATCCGCCTTGAGGCCAAAGTCCTTGGCGCGTTCCATCAGGTGAAAGACCTCCGAGGACCGCAGCAGCGCCTTGGTCGGGATACAGCCCCAGTTGAGGCAAATTCCGCCAAGATGTTCCCGCTCCACCACTGCAGTCTTCAATCCGAGCTGCGCGGCACGGATCGCGGCGACATACCCGCCGGGACCGGCGCCAATGATGATCACGTCATAGGATGCTGCGGCCATAGTGTTCCCTCATGAACAAAGATCCAAAACTAGTTTACCGTTAAACTAAATATTCGCAGGCCGCAACAACCGAAGGCTATGGAAGGCGACCCCGTCACAACCGGAACCCACCCCGGCCGCCCGACCCGTACGGCAAAGTGGGCAGGGACGCTCAACCCTGGAGAGCCGGACCGTCAGAGAGAGTGATAGAGAGCAAAAAGCCCCGCCGATGGCAGGGCCCCAGCCTTTGGTTCATGCCAATCCCCGCAGGCCCTGATGTCCATTCAGATCCGGCCTTGCGATAAGGCCCTGCGATGATCCCGCCAGAGCCGGGATCAGACCGCCGCCTGCAACTCGCGCAGCGTCGAGCCGTAGCCGCCAGCCGCAACATAGTCGCGTTCGGGGGCGGTGCTGTGGCGATGGAGGGCTTCGTTGCGATATGGGAAGCGGCCGAACAGGCGGATGACTTCGCGGTGCGCCCGGGCGTGGACCAGATTGCTGCCGCCCGTCTCGGGGAGCCGTTCATGCATCAGGCGGACACAGCGTTCCTGATCACAGAGGCTCTCGGAATGCATCAACGGCAGATAAAAGAACTGGCGCGCCGGTTCATTGAGCCGCAGATCCCACTTGCGATCCACCGCCGCCTTGGCCGCTGCCAGCGCCGCCGGATCGGTGGCAAAGGCCTTGCTGTCGCCACGGAACATGTTGCGCGGGAACTGATCGAGCAGAATGATATAGGCCAATACGCCACTGGGATAGGTGAGCCACAGCGAATAGCTGCCCTCGCTCGCCATTTTCCATGTTTCTTCAAATCGGGAACGGATCTCCGCATCCAGCGCATCGTCCTGGCGATACCACCCGTCCTCGCCGACTGTGTCGAGCCAGAAATCAAGTATCTCTTCGGGGCCTGCCATTGGGTTCACTCCACCGGCTGTAAAAGTAACAAACAGATCCAGATGACGCTGATTCACCCCGCAAGTACAAGTGACGTTAGGTTACAAATCCTGCCATCTGAGGTATTTTTGTGATCAGATGGCAGGATTTTCGGCATGTTGGCGCCATCACCCTGCGTTGGCGGCGTTTTCCTGCTCTTCCAGTTCGGTCTCGATGGCATATTCCTGCGCGACTTCCGCCGCCACTGATGTGGCGCTCGGGCTCATCGCGGCCATGACGCCGGTCTCTTCGACCGGGATCGTGGCCCGCTGTGTCGACCGGTAGAGCGCGTAAAGCACAAGCGCCCCGAGCAGCATGCCCATGAAGAGGAAAAACCCGTTCGGGCCGAACACCGCGTCAGACATCAGCCAGCCGATGATCAGCGGCCCGGTGGAGGCGCCAAGCCCGTTGATAAAGATCAGCCCCCCCGAAGCCGCCGCCATGTCGTCATGTTCGAGAAAGTCGTTGGTATGGGCCAGCAGCAGGGAATAGAGCGGGTTGACCATGCCGCCGATCACGAAGGACAGGGTCAGCAGCACGATGAAATGGCCGCCAAAGATCATCGCCAGCGCCGAGGCCGCAGCGCCGGTTCCGGCGACAAAGATGACCAACACCCGGCGATCCATCCGGTCCGACAGCAGCCCGAGCGGGAACTGAAGGAACAGCGCCCCGACATAGAAACTGGCCGCAAACAGCGAAACCTGATGCAGCTTCAGACCGGCTTCGGTCGCATAGACTGCCGCCATGCCGAACTGGGCCGCAAAGACGCCACCGATCAGGAACATGCCGACACAGCCCAGCGGCGAGGCCTCCATCAGCTGCCGAAGTGTCATCCGCTTGGCGGTGCCAAAGGCCGGCGTGGGCGAGATCGACAGCAGAATGGGCGCGAAGGAGATCGAAACCGCAACCGAGGCAATGATGAACGGCAGATAGCCCGCCGGATCCCCGATCAGGATGAACCCCTGCGCCGCCACCAGCCCGAGGGTCATGACGATCATATAGAGCGAGAGCGCCTTGCCGCGGTTCTCGTTGTCGGCGGCGTTGTTGAGCCAGCTTTCGGCGGTCACATACACACCGGAGAAGCAAAAGCCCACGATCAGACGGCCGATCATCCAGACGATCGGGTTCGGCAGCGCCGGGTAGATCACCATGACCGCCGAAATCAACGAGGCCAGCGCCGCAAACACCCGCACATGGCCAACCCGGCGGATCATCCCCGGTGCGATCCACGACCCGATCAGAAGCCCGACAAAATATGTGGACATCACGAGGGACATCGTGAAAGTCGAATAGCCCTCGATGCCGCCGCGCACGCCCAGCAACGTCCCCTGCAGGCCGTTACCCAGCATCAAAAGCCCGATCCCCAACAGCAGCGCCCATGCGCTGGACAGAACCTGGAACATGTCGTTTCGTCTCCTTCAGTCTTTGTCGGGAACCCAGCGGCCTTTTGCGGGGGCGCGGGGGAATTGGAATGACCCTGGCACATGACGCATCATGACCGGGAAGCTGTACTCATCTGAGCCGCCGTCTGCACTGCGGGACGCCGTCTGCACTGCGGGACGCCGTGGGTATCGGCAATTTTGCCCCCGCGCGGCCCGGCGTTTCCGACTCGCGGGGGGACAGGAACGACGGGGCCTGCGATTTTCACCGCTTTCCCCCCCGCATCTCTTCCCTGCCACAGGGCGGGTGAAATGACTACGCAGATTTCGGGATCAGCAGGGAGGCGTCGCCGTAGGAGAAGAATCTGTAGCGCTCACTCACTGCATGCGCATAAACCCTGCGCATCCGCTCCTGCCCCATCAAGGCCGAGACCAACATCATCAGCGTCGATTTAGGCAGGTGGAAATTGGTCATCAGCGCATCTGCGACGCGAAATTCGAACCCCGGATAGATGAAGATATCCGTCTCGCCCTCCCAGGGGGCGATTGTACCGCTGTCGCGTGCCGCGCTCTCGATCAGCCGCAGCGCCGTGGTGCCGACCGGGATCACCCGATGCCCGGCCGCACGGGTCGCCGCGATGTCCTGCGCCGCCTCTGCCGTCACCTGGCCCCATTCCGCATGCATCCGGTGCGAGGTGACATCCTCCACCTTCACCGGCAGGAAGGTCCCGGCCCCCACATGCAGGGTCACATAGGTGAACTCCACCCCCTTGGCCGCCAATGCCGCCAGGAGCGGCGCGTCAAAATGCAAGGAGGCCGTCGGTGCGGCAACCGCGCCGGAGTGTTTTGCCCAAACCGTCTGATAGTCGGTCTTGTCCTGCGCATCGGCGGGGCGTTTGGCCGCGATATAGGGCGGCAATGGCATCGCCCCGGCCTCGGCCAGGGCCGCGTCGAAATCGGAGCCGGTCAGGTTGAACCGCAGCCGCGCCTGGCCGTCGACCACCTCGGTCAATTCGCCCGACAACCCGGCGCCAAAGCGGATATGCTCACCCGGTTTGATCTTTTTCAGCGGCTTCAGAAGCGCCGCCCAGGTTCCGTTTGCCTGCGGCTCCAGCAGGGTGACATCGATGCGTGCCGCAACCGGCCCCTGCGCCGAGTCCCGGTGCCGCTTGCCACTCAGCCGCGCGGGGATCACCCGGGTGTCGTTCAGCACCAACCGGTCCCCCGGCCGCAGCCACTCGGTCAGATCGGTGACCCGGGCATCGGTGATCCGGTCCTGCTCGGCCACCAGAAGACGTGCCGAAGAGCGCGGCACGGCAGGCCGTGTCGCAATCAGATCCTCGGGCAGGTCAAAGTCAAAATCGCTCAGTTTCATGCAGCGCGCGATACTGCGGTGGATTGCCAATGTCCATGGTCTTTGCGCCATTTGCAGCAGGCCGCCCCGGCCCGCAGGCGGCAGATCGCCGCCCTAGCGGTTTTCATTGCGCAGCCTGCGTTCCTCGCGCTGTTCTTCGGGCGTGGCGATCTGTTCCGGCTCCTCCCCCGGCGCGGTGGGTTGGGCGCCGCGAAAGATCTCGCGCAGGAACCCCGGTGCGATCCCCGACAGCGGGTTGACCGATACCTTGGGGTCATCCGCCGTGCCTTTGAGCGTGAAGGAGAAGCCGAACAACCCCTCTCCCTTGCGGGTCAGCACGCTGCCGATCGCATTGACCAGATAGATCGGCGACAGCACGCCCCGCATGTTCATGTTGCTGGTGCTGAGATCATAGATACCATCCAGCGACAGCCCGATGGAGGGCCCCACCGCAGAGCCGCTGTTGACGGTCAGATAGCGCGGCCCGAGCCTGAAATCCGCCTCGACCGCCGTGAACAGGATCCCCTGCCCCGACAATTCGTCAAACAGCCCCACGAGGCTCAGTGAATTGATCAGCGCGGCAATCGCCGGCGCCCGTTTGATCCGGATGTTCTTGACCAGCACCTGACCGTTGTATTCGCCTGCCGTCTGCGAGGGCACCATGGTCATCTCGAAGCTGCCGCCAAAGCCATGGCGCATCACCCCGGCAGAGCGAAAGACCCCGCCGGCATCCTGTGATTTCACCCGCATCGCCATGCCGCCGTCCTGCGGCACCACCACGCCCTCGACCGGGGTCAGGGTGTTGAGATTGCCGGTGAACGACCCGTTGAAGCCGCCACGGGTGTCAAACCGCCCTTCAAACCGGGACAGGGCGATGTCATCGGTCACCTGCAGCTCTGCCAGCGCCAGGGTGATGGGCGTATTGCCACCGGAACCGCCCCCGGCACTCCCCCCGGCCCCGTCACTGCTGCTGAAGGGCGCCTTGCGCAGATCGACGCGCCCCCCGGACATGGCAATCGCAGGCGCGGCCTCGCCCCGGCCGGTCAGGGTCACCGGCCCCTGCAACCACCCCCCAAGCGAAACAGAAGAGAACTGCGCCTGATCGAAGCCGCCATCCGGGTTGAGGATCACCCGCCCGGACAGAGCCAGACCGTTGGCCTCCAGTGACAAGTCCTCGATCGTCGGCGTGTCGTCCAGCTCTGCGGCAAAGGACAGGGATCCGGTCGTGGATGCGGCCTTGCGCCAGCCCAGCTCGGCCACCCAGAGGCCCACCCCCTCAAGATCACTGTTCACCCGCAGCCGCACCGGCGCGCCGGGCGGCAAGGTCACCTCGAAATCCGCCAGCCCCTCGCCGCTCACCGCGCCCTCGGGCAGCCCGATCCGAAACACGTCGATGGTGCGGTCAGACAGTTCGATCTGCCCCGTCACCCGCCCCGGTTTTGCCCCGTCTCCCCCCGCCCCGAGCGCCTGGCTCCAATGCGCGGTGACCGGCAGCCCGCCGATGAAGCCCGGACCGGAGATTTCCACATGGGTATTGTCGCCCGACAGCTCAAGCCGGTCCGAGGCCAGCCCATAGCCCGGCACCAGCACATCGCTTTCGACAGCGGTCAGACTGCCGCTGTAGTGATAGTCCACCTCGGAGATCTCAAGCTTGTCCCGCAGCGGCATTGAGGCGGTCGCCGTCACCGTCACCTCACCAGATCCCAGATCGACCGGCAGTCCCGCCTTGTCCAGAATGCGCAGCGGCGCCCGGTTCAAGAGCGCCAATGCCGCCCGCGCCGATCCGCTCGCCTGCGCACGCAGGATGCCGATGCTGTTGCCATCCTTGAGCGAGGTGTCGGGAATAATGAACGAACTGCCCCCCAGATCCACATCTCCGCCCTGCTCCGGCTGCAGCCAGCCTTCGGTCGCGGTCGCCACCAGACGCGTGCCGTAGATGCTCAGCTGACCCTTGGCCCGTTCCAGCAGCGGATAGAATTTGTTGAACTTCACGGCGCCATTTTCGAACCCCAGATCCAGCGCCAGAAAGGGCCGTTCGCCGTTGCGTGACCGCAGCGCCACCTGGGCGTCACGGATCTCGCCAGAGCTGACATTGTCGATAAACCACTGGCGCGGTTTTGTCGGCGCCGAGGGCGGCCACAGGGCCTTGACCATGTCCACATCGAACCGGTCCGCCGCGCCCTCCAGATCGTAGTCCCAACTGACCTCGCCCGCGCGGACCTCGCCGCTGATCAGGATATCCGTCTCCTCGCGCTGGATCAGCATTTCGCCCAGACGCAGGCGAAAGGGCGACAGCTCCATGCGGAAATCGGCGCTCACCCCGGCAAAGGACAGCGGCTCGGGATAGAGCCTCAACGGGTTGACCTTCAGATCGGAGAACCGCAGCTGGCCCACCAGTTCGGTCAGCCTGCCGTCGCGCACCCCGACCAGTTCCGCCCGCCCCTCCATCTGTCCGGTGACCCAGCCGCTGTCGACGGAGAGGTTCGAGAATTCCAGCTCCTGTTGCGCGGGATCAAAGGTGAAGAAGCTGCGCGCGGACCGGATCGGCACCGGTTTCAGGGCTTCGTTCGGCTGGATCACCCCGGTGCCGATTTCCAGGCTGGCGGTCAGCGGCATCAGCGCGCCGTCGCTGTCCACCGCCCCGCGCAGCGACCCCGAGATCGGCGCCCGCAGCACATCGAGCCAGCCGAAGGCCGGGCTCTGACTGGCAATATCAGAGCTTGCCACCTGATCGACCACCACCGCAAATTCGGCCCCCGTATCGCCAATATCGGACCGGTAGGTGGCCTCGACCGTGCTGGCATACTCGCGGCCGCTGAGAATCGAGAACCCGGCCTCGATCCCGATACTGTTTCCGTTGCGTGCGAGCTGTACCGTGCCACCGTCCAGCGTCCAGGCCTTGCCGATCCGCAGATCCTCATAGCGCAGGGTCACGGCCTGGGTCTCGACGCGGGTCAGAGCCGACAGAATCGGCAATTCGAGGTGGCGGTCCCAGGCATCAATCAGCTGCGGCAGGTTGCTGGCCTCGCGAAACGGTGTGCCGCCGTCCGAGAAACTCAACGCCACCGCGCCACCGCTGTTGCGCTGCAGGGTGGCAAACAGCCCGGTCAGAGAAATCGTCTTTGGCCGCACGTGCCCTCGCAGCAGCGGCCGCATCGCCAGCGCCGCCTGCGCATCCTCCAGCCGCATCGCAGGCGTGCCGTCGGGATAGAAGACGGTCACATCCCGAAGCGACACCCGCGGCCGCCAGCCCCGCCGCACCACCAGCTGGATCTCTCCGAATTCGATCTGGAGCCCGCCCAGTTGTTCCTCGATCCGTTCCTCGGCTACGGCGCGCACCCATCCTGGCGCGTCAAGGCGCTTGTCCAGAAGGACCGTTATGGCGACGGCCACCACCGCCGCCAGCGCGATCAGCCAGCCCCCTGCCTTGCCGCATCGCCGCCACCGGCGACGCCTGCGCGCGGCCTTCAGATCCGCCGGCGTGACGAACTGAGGCAAGTCTTCCTGCGGTGGTGCAACAATCTGTGCTTTTTCTTCGCCGGACATGATCTATGTATGGCTCGCAATAGCAATAAACCTTGCGCGATACCGTCTGGAGACCCAAAACATGCTCGAACCCTCTGACCTTGCCCCTGCGTTCACCCTGCCCCGCGATGGCGGAGGTGAGGTATCCCTATCGGACCTGTCGGGTCAGGTCGTTGTTCTTTTCTTCTACCCGCGCGATGATACGCCGGGTTGCACCAAGGAATCCATCGGATTTTCCGAACATCTGCAAGCCTTTGCCGATGCGGGTGCCGCCGTTTTCGGCATTTCCCGCGATACGGTCGCAAAACATGACAAATTCGTCGCCAAACATGAGCTGACGGTTCCGCTGCTTTCGGATGCCGAGGCCACCACTTGCGAAGACTACGGCGTCTGGGTGGAAAAGAACATGTATGGCAAAAAGAGCATGGGGATCGAACGCGCGACATTTCTGATCGCTCAGGATGGCCGGATCGCCCGGATCTGGCGCAAGGTCAAAGTGCCCGGACATGTCGAAGAGGTCCTGGAGGCGGTCAAGGCTCTCTGAAGAACTCAAAAGGCAGCGCTCCCGCCCCATTCGGGCAGAGGCAAAGCCTCGCCACAAATGCGTTGGGCCGGGCGGGGGCCGCGCCGAAGGCGCGGCCCCCGCCCCCCCGCGATGCGTCTCACGCAGCGCAATCCCTCAAGGTCGTACTTCGCTCGCGCCACCCCGGTCGCTCGGTCCGGCGATGTTTCAGTCGCCTTGATCCCGGCTGGGGTCAGGTGAATTCGCGCCTGGCCTGCGCCCCAAACCTCTGCCCCAGACTCCACCACCCCCTCCGCCTCGCCCCCTGTGTCTGTGTGATCACTGTTCATCTCTGCGCCCGGATGCTGTAACTGCGGTGCTGACAGAGCCTGCCGACACCTGCCAAATGCGACAGCGCCGCCTCCCGCCGGAGCGCATGACAGGTGACCTCAGCGCGCAGGTACCGACCACAATACAGCGAGACCAGCACAGACAATGACCGAACCTCAGCTCACCCTTGCCCAGATGGCCGTCAATGTACTCACGACCGCCGATGGTCACGAGAAAACAGCGCTCTCCCGGCGGTATGCCGCCGCCTGGCGGGCCGCGCGCACTGGCGAGACCGCAGCAATCGAGGTCGGTCAGGCAAGCCCGCCGCTGCATCCGAGCCGCCCCGACGCACCGGAACTGCTGCATCCCCGCGATGTGCCCAAACGCAAGCCCGGCTCGCCGCAGGGACGCATTGCCCTCCTTCATGCGGTGGCGCACATCGAGCTCAACGCGGTCGATCTCCACTGGGATATCATTGCGCGGTTCACCCATGTGCCGATGCCGCTCGGCTTCTATGACGACTGGGTGAAATCCGCAGATGAGGAATCCAAGCACTTCAACCTGATGTGCGACTGCCTGGCCTCGCTCGGCAGCCACTACGGCGCCCTGCCCGCCCATGCCGGAATGTGGCGCGCCGCCGAGGATACCGTCGATGATCTGATGGGACGCCTCGCGGTGGTGCCGATGGTGCTCGAGGCCCGCGGCCTTGATGTCACCCCCGGCATGATCGCCCTGTTTCGAAAGGCAGGCATGACCGAGGCCGTCGACGCGCTTGAGGTCATCTACTCCGAAGAGGTCGCCCATGTGGCCTATGGCGCCAAATGGTTCAATTTTCTCTGCGGGCGCGACAATCTCGATCCCAAGGCGGAGTTTCACGCGCTGGTCCAGACCTATTTCCACGGCGCGCTGAAGCCCCCCTTCAATGAGGAAAAGCGCGCCGATGCCGGGCTGCCACCGGATTTTTACTGGCCGCTCGCAGATGGCGAAGCCCCGGCCTACGCCCGGTGATGCCGACTGGAGTGCGGGGCTGACGTGAGGGGTTGAGGAACGCGACCTCGGGCGTATCTCGGGCTGTGCACCCGGGTTCGCCATGGCGCAGCCGAACAGGTTGATATCGGCAGTTTTCTGCCCAAGGCCAAGGAATGCCGCAACTTTATTGCAAACGGGGCGGAACAGGGTTGCCGGATGGCCACAGTCTGGCTATTCCAATTGGCCAAGACCGGTCACAGCCGCGCGCCAGAGGCAGGCGCGCCATCCGGTCATGGAATAGAACAAGGATTGCGGATCGTGAGACGCGGTTTGACACTACGGGTACACGCGTTCTTTGAACGCCGCTTTCCCGAACGCCGGGTGTTCCTGAAGTCAGACAGCGACACGCGCTTTATCCGGCTCAGCTCCGAAACCCAGATCATCGCTGTCGCAGGGCTGGCGCTCTTTGTGTCATGGTCCATCGTTGCCACTGCCATCGTGCTGATGGACAGCATCGGCTCCGGCAATTTCCGCGATCAGGCACGGCGCGACCAGCAGGTCTATCAGGAGCGGCTGAATGCGATGTCCTCCGAACGCGACCGCCGCGCGGAGGAGGCCCTTGCCGCGCAGGACCGGTTCAATGCCGCGCTGGAACAGATTTCCACCATGCAATCCGAGCTGCTCAGCTCCGAGACCCGCAAGCGTGAGCTGGAAACCGGCATTGACGTCATTCAGGCCAACCTGCGTCAAACCATGCGCGAGCGCGAAATTCTGCGCCGCACGGTGCTGGATCTGCGCAAGCAATCGGCCCCAGACAGCCCGGAGCAGGTACTGGCGGCCACCGCGCCCGAACAGCTCGACTTTCTGACCACGGCGCTGGCCGAAACCGCGGCCGAACGGGACCAGATCCAATCGGATGCTCAATCCGCGCTGGCCCAGCGGGACGATCTGGAACTGGAACTGCAACTGGCAGCACAGCGCAACGACCAGATCTTTCGCCAACTGGAAGAAGCCATGGCGATCTCGGTCGAACCTCTGACCAAAATGTTCTCCAGCGCCGGCTTGCCACCGGACCGGATTCTGGAACAGGTGCGGCGCGGCTATAATGGCGAAGGCGGCCCGCTGGAGCCTTTGTCCCTGTCCACCCGCGGCGAGGAACCCTCGGCGGACGAGGTGCGCGCCAACGAGCTGCTGAACCAGATGAGCCAGCTCAACCTCTACCGGATCGCGGCCGAACGGGCGCCCTTTTCGACGCCGGTCAATCTCGGCCATGTGCGCCAGTCCTCGGGGTTCGGCTATCGTCGCGACCCGAAAACCGGCGGTCGGCGGCTGCACAAAGGGTCTGATTTCGCAGGCAGCACCGGCACCGATATCTTTGCCACCGCAGACGGTGTGGTGACCCATGCCGGTTGGCAATCCGGCTATGGCCGCCTCGTCACGATCCGGCATGCCTTTGGCATTGAAACCAGATACGCCCATAATTCCAACATCCGCGTCAAGGTCGGTCAAAGGGTCTCGCGCGGGGATCATATTGCTGATATGGGTAGCACCGGACGGTCCACCGGGACCCACCTCCACTACGAGGTCAGGGTCAATGGCAAACCTGTAAACCCCATGATCTATATCAAGGCTGCGAGAAATGTTTTCTAAGAGCAAAATCAACGAGCCCGGCCCAAAACAAGCCGATACATCACCGGCGGCGATGCCGACTTCCAGCGCAGCGCCCGCAACGGCGTCCGGCAGCGCTTCTTCTGGTGCCAGCGAGTATAAAAAGCCCGCCGCACCAAAGGCAAAGCCCCCGGCGTCGCTGCTCAGCTCGGACCTGCACATTACAGGCAACGTCAAGACGACCGGCGACATTCAGGTCGAAGGCACTGTCGAAGGCGACATTCGCGCGCATCTGCTGACCATCGGCGAATCTGCCACCATCAAGGGTGAGATCACCGCCGACGACGTGGTCATCAATGGCCGTATCGTGGGCCGTGTCCGTGGCCTCAAGGTGCGCCTGACCTCCACCGCCCGTGTCGAAGGCGACATCATCCACAAGACCATCGCGATCGAGAGCGGCGCCCATTTCGAAGGCTCCGTACAGCGTCAGGATGACCCGCTGAGCCCCGGCAAAGGCGCCCAGAAGCCGATCCCGACAGGCGCGCCTGCGAAGATCGACGGCTGATCGGCGCGGCTCCGGCAACGGATGCACCCGTGATCAGGGCTGCCTGACGGCACGTCCCGCCACATCAAAAGGCGCCCCGGCATCGGCGGCGCCTTTTCTGTATAGTTTTTCCCGCCCACATTGCACAAAAAAGCCGCACCGGTTGTGACGGGGGCGGCTTTTCTACAGAGCCCGCCGGAACCGGTCGCCCCGCCCTTGGACAGGCCGACCGCGTGCAGGTTCTATCGCAGCTTCTATTCGGTCACGGTGACCTTTGTCATCACGTCGGGCTTGCCGGTGACGGAACCGGAGCGGGGCTGGCCCCGTTTGATCGCGTCAACCACATCCATGCCCTCGGTCACCCGCCCCACGACGGTGTATTGACCGTTGAGGAAATGGCCGGGTTCGAACATGATGAAGAACTGCGAATTGGCGCTGTTCGGGTTCTGCGATCGCGCCATGCCCACGACACCGCGATCATAGGGCAGATCCGAGAATTCCGCCGGCAAATCCGGGCGGTCCGACCCGCCTGTGCCGGCCGCGCGCATGTCCTCACCGAGACGGCCGAACTCCACGTCGCCCGTCTGCGCCATGAAGCCGTCAATTACCCGGTGAAAGACCACGCCATCGTATTTGCCCTCGGCCGCCAGCGCGGTGATCTGCGCCACATGTTTGGGCGCCACCTCTTCCAGCAGGTCGATCCGCACGGTGCCATTGGCCTCGCCCTCGATCTGGATTTCGAGACCGGAGGCAAAGGCTGGCGCGGCGGCCAGCACCGCCAGGATGCTCAGCGCCTTACGCATCCGCAGCCACCTTGACCGAGATCATCCGGTCCGGCTCCGCAGGCGGCTCGCCACGGGTGATGGCGTCCACATGCTCCATCCCTTCGATCACGCGGCCATAGACCGTGTACTGACCGTTGAGGAAGTTGTTGTCCTTGAAATTGATAAAGAACTGCGAATTGGCGGAATTCGGGTTGGAGGACCGCGCCGCGCCCAGCGTGCCCCGGTCGTGCGGCAGTTTGGAAAATTCGGCCGGAACGTCCGGAAGATCGGATCCGCCGGTGCCCGCCATACGGATATTGAAGCCGTCTTCCATATCGCCGTGCTGGACGTCGCCGGTCTGCGCCATGAACCCGTCGATCACCCGGTGAAAGGCCACGTTGTCATATTCGCCGGCCCGCGCCAGTTCCTTCATGCGCGCGGTGTGCTGGGGCGCGACATCCGCCAGCAGCTCGATGACGACCGTGCCGCCCTTCAGCTCCATGATGATTGTGTTCTCTGGATCCTTGATCTCGGCCATGAGGCCCTCCTGTCATTTTCAACTTGGCCGAATACCTAAGGCCCCTGCCCGCCCTTGCCAAGGGAACAATGTACCAAAGCCTCTGGCCTGCGGGATCCGGCCATTGACGACAGGCGCAAAACACTGGACACCAAGACTGGACACCAAGACAGAGCGAACCCCTCCGCGGTGGTCGGCCAATGCGACAGGATCGCACCCCGAGACGCCGCGTATGCACCAATATAGAGGAGCCGGATATGGGCTGGAAAACACTCGACGACATGGACCTGCAAGGCAAAACTGTTCTGACCCGGGTCGATATCAACGTGCCGATGGAAGAGGGCGCCGTCACCGATGACACCCGCATCCGCCGGCTGATCCCGACCCTGAAGGATCTGCTGGACCGGGGCGCCCGGCCGGTGCTGCTGGCGCATTTCGGCCGTCCAAAAGGCAAGGTCGTGGCCGAGATGTCGCTGCAGCCGCTGGTGCCCACTCTGGAGGCCGCCTTTGGGGTGCCGGTGGTGTTTGTGGCCGACTGCCGGGGTCCCGCCGCCGAGGCCGCCGTGGCCGCATTGCAGCCCGGTCAGATCCTGCTCCTTGAAAACACCCGCTTTCATCCGGGCGAGGAAGCCAACGATGCCCAACTGGCGCGCGAGATGGCCGCGCTTGGCGATCTCTATTGCAACGATGCCTTCTCCGCCGCTCACCGCGCCCATGCCTCGACCGAGGCGCTCGCCCGCCTGCTGCCCGCCTGTGCCGGACGGCTGATGGAGGCAGAGCTCAAGGCGCTCGAAGCGGCACTGGCGACGCCGGAACGGCCCGTCACCGCTGTTGTCGGAGGCGCCAAAGTGTCGTCCAAACTCGACCTCCTCGGCAATCTGGTGGCCAAGGTCGACAGGCTGGTGATCGGCGGCGGCATGGCGAACACCTTTTTGGCCGCTCAGGGGATCGATGTGGGTAAATCCCTCTGCGAGCACGATATGACCGACACCGCCCGCGACATCATGGCGCGCGCCGAGGCCGCCGGCTGCACCATCCTGCTGCCCACCGACATCGTTGTGGCCCGCGAGTTCAAGGCCGGTGCCGCCAGTGAAACCGTTGCCGCCGACGCCTGTCCGGCCGATGCGATGATCCTGGACGCAGGCCCCGCCACCGTGGATGCGATCGCTGAGGCCCTCGCCACCACGCGCACCCTGATCTGGAACGGCCCCCTCGGCGCTTTTGAGATTGCGCCGTTTGATATCGCCACCAACAAAGCGGCCCAAAAGGCGGCGGAATTCACCGCCGCTGGGCAGTTGATTTCGGTCGCCGGTGGCGGTGATACGGTCGCCGCGCTGAACCAGGCGGGTGCAGCCGATGCCTTCACCTATATCTCCACGGCGGGCGGCGCTTTCCTTGAATGGATGGAAGGGAAGGACCTGCCGGGCGTTGCCGCGCTCAACCAATGAAATGGCAGCCTCGGCAAAATAACCTATGAATATCAGTAGGTAAAATCCATTATCCCAAAAGACGGCGCGAGACACTCGCCGCCGTCTTTTTCATAAGCTGAAATATATCAGTTGAACGATATTTACGGTGTACCAAGCGGGAGAGCCGCCTGTGGCAACCGTTTATTCATACTGTGTGCGGTAGAAGAAATCATTGCGCGGTTCAATGTTCCGGTACTTTCCGCGCGCAGCACACGTCAGGTATCCGTTATGAGTAATTACACCCTCCGTACCCAGGTTTTTATGTTTGCCGGTGCATTTATCGCGATGCTGGCCACGATCTCTACGCTATCCTGGGTGACCAATGCCAATCTCACCAATGCGATCCACCTCTTGCGGCTGGGAAATGTTCAGCTCAAAAGCCTTGACGACATCAAGGAAGATGTCGAACAGGGGCTCGGCGACATTCTGTCCTACTCGCTGGGCCTGCCCGATGGGGTGGACCGGCTACGCGGCAACGCCGACGAGGTCCGCGCAGAAATCGCGCTTGCGGGTGAGCGCTTTATCGAAGTTGCATACCCGGAGGCCCGCGACCAGGTGGCCTTCGACGCTCTGACCGGTCTCGGCAGCAATCTCGACCGCCTTGAGGTCGAACTCAAAAAAATCGAAGCGGCAGAAGGCGATGCCAAGCGGGAGCTGACCTTCGCCAACGCGGTCCCGATCATCGGAGAAGTCCGCGATGTGGTCAACGGCCTGCAGGACGCCATCGGCGCCCGCAATGAAGCAGCCTCGGCGAAAGTCACCCGCCTGATCGAGACCAGCCAGTCTATCCAGCTGGGCAGCAGCCTGGCCGCCGCCCTGATCTCCATTGCGGTCGCCGTGTTCTTTGCGCGCCAGCTGAGCCGGCCCATGGCACGCACCGTTCAAACCATTCAGGCGCTTTCGGACAAGAACTATACCCGTGAGATCAGCGACACCAACCGCAAGGACGAGGTGGGCATGATTGCCCGCAACCTTGAGGAGCTGAGCGGACGGCTGTCCGAAGCCGATGCGGCGGAACAACGTACGCGTGACGAAAATGACCGCCGGGGCGAGCTGTTCGATACCCTCGGCAGGGCCATGAGCAACCTCAAGAGCGGCGATCTTGAACAGGAAATCCCCGTAGACGACTGGGCCGATCTGGGCACCGGCTACACCGCCCTTTGTCGCGATTTCAATGCCCTCTCGACCTCATTGGCAGACCTTGTGGCGCAGCTCAACAAAAGCTCGGACGTGGTGGACAAGAACGCCCAGGAAATGGAACGGATGTCTGACCGGATGTCCCATCGCGCGGAAACGCAGGCGGCTACGCTCGAAGAGTCGGCGGCCGCGCTGGAGGAGATGTCCGCCAGTGTCCAATCCACCGCGGAACAGGCCCAGGCCGCAGACCGCGAGGTCGAAGAGGGCCGCCGCCGCGCGGAACAAGGCGGGCTGGTGATGGCTCAGGCGCGGGAGGCAATGACGTCTATCGCCAGCTACTCCGAACAGATCAGCCAGATCATCACTTCGATTGACGACATCGCCTTTCAGACCAGCCTGCTGGCACTGAACGCCGGCGTTGAGGCCGCTCGTGCCGGCGAAGCGGGCCGTGGGTTTGCCGTCGTGGCGTCAGAGGTTCGTGGACTGGCGCTGAAAGCTGCGAAATCGGCCAGCGAAATCAAACAACTGGTCGCCGACAGCTCCAACCAGGTGAACGAAGGCGAACGATTGGTGCAAGCCACGGCCGAAACCCTGAGCAACATCGTCGAGAGCGTCACCAATGTGTCAAGTCTGGTGTCCACCATCGCCTCCTCCGCAAGCGAGCAGGCGTCGGGGATCAAGGAGATCAACATCGGTGTCGCGCAACTGGACACGGTTACTCAGGAAAATGCCGCCATGGTGCAGGAAACCTATTCCGCCAGCCAGGAAATGCGGGCTCAAGCCGGCCATTTGACCAACCTGCTGCAGAGTTTTCTGGGCCATCGCGCGCCCCCCGAGCGCGACGACAAACACCAGGAAAGGCAAGCCGCCGCCTGATCCGTTCCCGGGGAGGGAGCCGTTTCGGACCCAGTTTCGCCAGGCTAGTCTCGTCAGGCAAGCCGCCCTCCGCAAGATCAATCCGCCAGCGCGCTTTTGCCCTGGCGGATCAACCCGTGTCTGGCGAGCTATCTCCAGCGAGACAGCCCCGGCGGATCTCTTCGACTTGCCGTGTCACCCCCTAGTGTTCGAGGAACCAACCGCCCGTTTCGGCGAGCTTTTGCCGCCCCGGACAAAAGCACCGGCAGACGGGATCATTTAAGGGATTCACAGCAGAATGTCCCTGTGACATAACTGGGTCAGACGCCGGACCAACCGGCGCAGCAATCTGTTCGAGCCCCTCATACAGGCCAATCTGACGTGACCCGAAATTCGACTCCCTCTCTGGGCAGCCTCTTGTTCTTTGCCGCCGCCTTCTTGCTGAGCGCCTATTTCACCTTTGCGGCGGTGCAGGGCGATTTCGGTCTGTTCCGGCGGGTCGAAATCCAGGCCGAAGCGGATGCGCTTGCCCGGGATCTCGATCGGCTGCACCAGGACACAGCTCGGATGGAAAACCTTACCCGGCGACTGTCCGACGACTTCCTTGATCTCGATCTTCTGGATGAACAGGCCCGTTCCGTTCTCGGACTGGCGCGCCCGGACGAAATCATCATCGACTGAGCTGTGGCATCCGGTCCCTTCCCTGCCCCTGCCCTATCCCCATGATCTTTGGTGACAATTCCCGGCACAACACTGCCGTTTGTACCGTAGCGTCACTTTATCACTCGCATGCCGAGGCAAAATGCTCTAGAAGATAGTTTAGTGTTAAACTACCTAAGCTTTAGGGAGAGCCTGCTGACATGGCCGCAAGAAAAAGCGCTCAGAAATCAAATGTTTCCGCCGAAGAACTGACCAAATACTACCGCGAAATGCTGCTCATCCGGCGATTCGAGGAAAAAGCGGGTCAACTTTACGGCATGGGCCTCATCGGCGGCTTCTGTCACCTGTATATCGGTCAGGAAGCTGTCGTCGTCGGGCTCGAGGCCGCGACAAAGGAAGGCGACAAACGTGTGACCTCCTACCGCGACCACGGCCATATGCTGGCCTGCGGCATGGATCCCGATGGGGTGATGGCCGAGCTGACCGGCCGCGAGGGGGGCTACTCCAAGGGCAAGGGCGGCTCCATGCATATGTTCTCGAAGGAGAAGCATTTCTACGGTGGCCACGGCATCGTCGGCGCTCAGGTGCCGCTGGGTGCGGGACTTGCCTTTTCGGACAAATACAAAGGCAACGACAATGTCACCTTCACCTATTTCGGTGATGGTGCGGCCAACCAGGGGCAGGTCTACGAGACCTACAATATGGCCCAGCTCTGGGATCTGCCGGTTGTTTTTGTCATTGAAAACAACCAATACGCCATGGGGACCTCGGTCCAGCGGTCAACCAAATCGCCGGCGCTGTGGAAACGGGGCGAGGCCTACGGGATCGCGGGCGAAGAGGTCGACGGCATGAATGTGCTGGCGGTCAAGGAAGCAGGCGAACGCGCCGTGGCCCACTGCCGCGAAGGCAAAGGGCCCTATATCCTCGAAGTGAAGACCTATCGCTACCGCGGCCACTCCATGTCCGATCCGGCCAAGTACCGGACCCGGGAAGAAGTGCAGAAAATGCGCGAGGAACGCGATCCGATTGAACAGATCCGCGGCATGCTCCTGACCGGCAAACACGCCACCGAAGACGATCTCAAGGCGATCGACAAGGACATCAAGGACATCGTGAACAAATCCGCAGAATTTGCAAAAACCAGCCCGGAACCGGCGCTCGACGAGCTCTGGACCGACATCTACGCCGATGACGCGCCGCAGAAAAGCGCCTGAGGGGAGAGATAAAGACTATGGCAACTGAAATTTTGATGCCCGCCCTGTCGCCAACCATGGAGGAAGGCACGCTGGCCAAATGGATGGTCAAAGAGGGTGATACCGTGGCCTCCGGTGATATTCTGGCCGAGATCGAAACCGACAAGGCCACCATGGAATTCGAGGCCGTGGATGAAGGGATCGTCGGCAAGATCCTGATCAGTGAGGGCGCGGAAGGTGTGAAGGTGAACACCCCCATCGCGATCCTGATCGAAGAGGGCGAAAGCGTGGAGGATGCTGTCGCATCTGCACCTGCGGCGGGCGGTGAAGCGCCGGCGGCAGAGGCACCTTCGGCGCCCGCTGCCACCGCCGCTGCTGCCGCAGCTCCCGCCGCCCCGGTCGTGGATGACAGCCCCGATTACCCCGAGGGAACCGAGCTGGTGCCCACAACGGTCCGGGAGGCTCTGCGCGATGCAATGGCCGAAGAAATGCGCCGCAGCGACGATGTCTTCCTGATGGGGGAAGAAGTGGCCGAATACCAGGGCGCCTATAAGATCAGCCAGGGCCTGCTGGACGAATTCGGCGCCAAGCGGGTCATTGACACGCCGATCACCGAGCACGGGTTTGCAGGCATTGCCACCGGGTCAGCCTTTGGTGGCTTGCGGCCAATCGTGGAATTCATGACCTTCAACTTTGCCATGCAGGCGATCGACCACCTGATCAACTCGGCCGCCAAGACGCTCTATATGTCCGGCGGACAGATGGGCGCTCCGATGGTGTTTCGCGGTCCCAACGGGGCGGCTGCCCGCGTCGGCGCCCAGCACAGCCAGGACTATGCCGCCTGGTATATGCAGATCCCCGGTCTCAAGGTGGTGATGCCCTATTCTGCCGCCGATGCCAAAGGGTTGCTCAAGACCGCGATCCGCGACCCGAACCCGGTGATTTTCCTCGAGAACGAAATCCTCTACGGCAAGTCCTTTGATGTGCCCAAGCTGGATGACTACACGGTTCCCTTCGGCAAGGCCCGGATCTGGCGCCAGGGCGAGGATGTCACCATTGTCTCCTTCGGGATCGGCATGACCTACGCCCTTGAGGCGGCGGAGAAACTCGCCGCCGACGGCATCAGCGCCGAGGTCATCGACCTGCGCACCCTGCGCCCGATGGACCTGCCCACGGTGATCAAATCGGTGATGAAGACCAACCGTCTCGTCACCGTCGAAGAAGGCTGGCCGCAGGGCTCTGTCGGCAGCTACATCGCCTCCGAGGTGATGCAGCAGGCGTTTGACTATCTCGACGCGCCGGTGATCACCTGCACCGGCAAGGACGTGCCCATGCCCTATGCTGCCAACCTGGAAAAACATGCGCTGCTGACCACCGACGAGGTGATCGACGCGGTGAAACAAGTGACCTACCGGTAAGGAGAGCGCAGATGCCCATTGAAATTCTCATGCCCGCCCTGTCGCCGACCATGGAGGAAGGCACGCTGGCAAAATGGCTCGTCAAAGAGGGGGATACCGTGTCCTCCGGCGATCTGCTGGCCGAAATCGAAACCGACAAGGCCACCATGGAATTCGAAGCCGTGGATGAAGGTGTGGTCGGCAAGATCCTCATTTCTGAGGGTTCCGAAGGCGTGAAGGTCAACACGCCGATTGCGGTCCTGCTGGGCGACGGTGAAAGCGCCGATGACATCTCCTCCGGCGCCGCGCCGGCTGCCCCTGCAGCCGCAGCTGCCGAGGAGGCCCCCGCGGCCACCGAGAAAGCTGCAGCACCCGACACCTCTCCATCCCCTGCCCCGGCAGCGCCTGCAGCAACGGACGGATCGCGCATCTTCGCCTCGCCACTGGCGCGCCGGATCGCCGCCGACAAGGGTCTCGACCTGGCCAGCCTCAAAGGCTCCGGTCCGCGCGGCCGCATCGTCAAGGCCGATGTCGAGAGTGCCACCGCAGCTCCCAAGGCGGAGGTGAAAACACCCGCAGCAGCCCCGGCTGCCGCCGCAGCCGCGCCCTCAGGCGCCACTGCGGATGCGGTCGCCAAGATGTATCAGGGACGCGACTTCGAAGAGGTCAAGCTCGACGGGATGCGCAAGACCATTGCCGCACGTCTCACCGAGGCCAAACAGACCATCCCGCATTTCTACCTGCGCCGCGACATCCAGCTCGACGCCTTGCTGAAATTCCGTGGCGAGCTGAACAAGCAGCTCGAGGGACGCGGGGTGAAACTCTCCGTCAACGATTTCATCATCAAGGCCGTCGCCCTCGCGCTGCAGACCGTTCCGGACGCCAATGCGGTCTGGGCGGGCGACCGCGTTCTGAAGATGAAGGCCTCCGATGTGGCCGTGGCAGTCGCGATCGAAGGCGGGCTGTTCACGCCGGTTCTGCAGGATTCGCATATGAAATCCCTCTCGGCGCTCTCCGCCGAAATGAAGGATCTGGCCAAACGCGCCCGTGACCGCAAGCTGGCGCCCCATGAATATCAGGGGGGCTCCTTTGCGATCTCCAACCTCGGCATGTTCGGCATCGATAATTTCGACGCCATCGTGAACCCGCCGCACGCGGGCATCCTCGCGGTTGGCTCCGGGGTCAAGAAGCCCGTCGTCGGCACCGATGGCGAACTCAAGGTCGCCACCGTGATGAGCGTCACGATGTCAGTCGACCACCGCGTCATCGACGGCGCGATGGGGGCAGATCTGTTGAAAGCCATCGTCGAGAACCTCGAAAACCCGATGATGATGCTGGCCTAGCCGGTCCCGGTCCCGCGTTCCGGACCGATCTTGAGGACCAGATGATCAGGACCCACAACATGGAGGGCCGGGTGGAAACGCCCGGCCCTCATGCCCTGGACAGCACACGCCTGACCGACACGCCTGACCTCGCCTCTCTGCGAACTGTTGTACAACGCTGTCCTGCTGTCTCTCCGCACGCACAAACCGCAAAACCCGTGAAAACCGCAAAAAAAGACACCCGCTGCGGGTGCCTTTTGATCTCATGCATCACACGGGTGGTGCTCTCATGCGGCGCCGGTTCCGCTCGGGCGGCTACTTCCCGGCCAGCACCTGGTTCATGCTGACAGAAGGCTGCTCGCAGCCCGCCTCACCGACGATCCTGGCGGGCACGCCGGCCACGGTCTTGCAGGGCGGCACATCCTGCAGCACCACCGACCCGGCCGCGATGCGCGAGCAATGACCGATGCGGATATTGCCCAGAACCTTGGCGCCGGCCCCGATCAGCACCCCGTCTTCGATCTTGGGATGACGATCCTCTTCTTCCTTGCCGGTGCCGCCGAGGGTCACGGAATGCAGCATGGAGACATTGTCGCCCACCACAGCCGTTTCCCCGATGACGATCGAATGGGCATGGTCGATCATGATCCCCTTGCCGATCCGCGCCGCCGGATGGATATCGGCGCCAAAGATCTCGGAAATCCGCATCTGGAAGAAATAGGCCAGATCCCAGTCGCCCTGCTGCCAGAGCCAATGCCCGACGCGATAGGCCTGTACCGCCTGGTATCCCTTGAAATACAGCACCGGCTGCAACAGCCGGTGGCAGGCGGGATCGCGTTCGAATACCGCCATCAGATCGGCCCGTGCCGCCTCCACCAGCTCGGGTGCCGCCTCATAGGCGCCGTCCACGATTTCGCGCAGGATCACCATCGACATCTCGTTCGAGCACAACTTTGCGGCGATTCGATAGCTCAGCGCCTTGTCGAGAGTCTTGTGATGCAGGATACAGGCGTGGATCAACCCGCCCATCAGAGGTTGCTTTTGTACCGCTTCTTCGGCTTCCTGGGTGATACGGCCCCAGACGGGGTCGATCTGCCTGACGGCCTTATGCGTGTCCAACATCAGCTTGATCCTTCTGTCACGGCCAATCCGTGTACCTGGAGGTCCCGGCGGCCGGCTCATTCCGGCCCCATGGGTTCCTAACTTAGCGATCTAAGACCTCTGTTGCCAAGCGCAATCCCGTGATTGCCCCGATCAGCGTTTCTGATCAGCCAAACAGATCCGAAATCACCGAAAAAAATCGCAATCTACAGTGGAAAAGCGCGGAAAATCTCAATTTTACCCACTTGCCACAGATAAAAAATCGCGGCAAAAAAGGTCTGCAACCTTATCCTATCGAAGTTCTGTTCCCTGCCGACCAGCTTTCGACGTTAAGCTGCCGGGCCGCCACGTCGTGTGGGCGGCATACTAAAACGACAAGGAACTTTGAAATGGCAAACGGTACCGTCAAGTGGTTCAACTCCACCAAAGGTTACGGCTTCATCGCGGTTGAAGGCCGCTCCAACGATGTCTTCGTGCACATCTCTGCGGTTGAGCGCTCCGGCCTGACCGGTCTGGCCGATGGCCAAGCCGTGACGTTCGAAATCCAGTCCGGCCGCGACGGTCGTGACTCTGCCGTCGATCTGCAGCTGGCCTGATCGCCGCCTCATCGACGACCTGACATTGAAAACGCCCTGACCGATCCGGATCAGGGCGTTTTTCATTTTTCATCCGGCCGTCGCGCGGTTTCCGACCCGGATCCGCACCTGCGGGGCCATGCCGCCCCTGCCACGCTCGCCGTCAGGGCAAGACAGAGACAGGCGGCATAGTCGGGCTCGCCGGGAAAGGGTTCCGGCGCCAGTGGGAACCACCGGGCCGCCGCCCCCAGAGAGCCGTCCCCCCAGCGCGGATGACATCGCCCTGTGGCACGCGCCTGCCGCCGGGCCCGCGCCGCGCCCGCGAGGATCTGGCGGCACAGCTCTGGCCTGCGGGGGGCCGGATGCGCCAGCAGAGCCCGCGCCAGGCTGCGTATATCCTCCCACAGGACCGGCTGCCGCATTCCTGCGGGCTCAGACAAGGCTCAGGGCGGCCACCGGTCCCGCGCCGTAGCGGGCCGAAATCTGTGCCACCTCGATCCGGTCACCGACACCGGCCCCGTCGGCGGCCTGTGCAGCACTGTCATAGGTCCAGGACGGCCCCGTCACCCGCTCATCGCGCAGCACGGCCGCCCCGGATATGACACGGATCCGGTAGGCTTCGGTCTCTTCGCCCAGTGGCACCTCCTCCAGATCCCAGCTGTCGCCCTCGATCCGGGTGCGCCGGATCCAGCTGACGGCGAGATCATCGCCAAGCACGCCATCGGCGCGCAGATGCACCGGTGCATAGGGACGCAGGCCGTTGCCGTCGAAACTGGCGGTCAGCGCCACGAAGGACGGGTCATCATAGGCGCGGCGCGCAGGTCCCACGCGATAGTCCCGCGCCAGCCGCCGTTGCGACAGCGCCAGATCCAGCTGCTCGACCGCCGCATCCAGCAGCACCACATAGGAGCCCTCGGGCCAGACATCGGGCATCTGCGCGTCACTGCCGTATTGCCCGCGCAGACGGCCGCGGATCAGATAGCGGTTCGGCGCAATCAGCTCCGCCTCGGCGAATTGGATCACCTCCCACATGTCCGGGCTGCCATCGCCGATGGCCAGGCGGTTGGCGCCGTTCAGCACCGATGCCACCTCCGCACTGTCGAGACTGCCCCCGATCAGCTCCACCTCCAGATCGGCGCCCCGGTCCCAGCGCCCCACCGGCCCCGCCGCAAGCGGCCTCCGGGTGAGCCCGACAGTGGCGCGGGCGGGCAGGATCTCCTGGAGCGCGAAGGCGCCGCCCAGATCGGCGCCGTAGACCGCCACCGATCCGGGCCAGTTGCGCGCCGTCGCGCAGAGATGCGGCGCATGCGCAACCTCATCCCCCCGCATCAGCGGCAGATCGAGAAACAGCGGCAGCACCGGCGCGGGCGCGGCAAAGGGATCGCTGCGCGGCTGATCCTCCGCCACCTGCAATGGTTGGTAGACCACCGGCTCGATCCGCACCGCCTCGATGATCTGCGCCTCTGCCTGTTCGACCCGGTCCACCCGGTAGAGCGCCGCGCCTTCGCCGTCCTGTCCCGGCAGCCGCACCACGTCACCGGCCCCGAGATCCAGCGCTTGCGAGGGCGGCAGCGCAAAACGCGCGCTGTCTCGGGAAATCCGCGCCTCCGCCAGCCACCGCTGCACCACCTGCCGCCCCTCGGCGCGGGTTAGCGCCATCGCCAGCTCGTTCTGGCTGACCGCATGGGTGGCATCATCGGGCAGCACCGCCTCTTCGGCGACCGTATCATGCGAACCGCCCCATTCGACGAACCGCAGCCGCACCCGGCCCGTCAGCTCCGCCTCGGGGATCCGGGTCTGTTCCTGATCGCCCTCCAGCTCCTCCAGCACGGCGAAACTCTCGGCGTTCAGCCCCTGCGCCCGCAGACCGTCGCGCAGGCGGAACACCAGCCGACCCTCGCGCTCCACCGCGTCAAACCCGTGCCGCAGCATCAGCGGCTGCAAGGCGGCGCGCGCGTCGGTGACGTCATAGATCGCATAGCCGCGCACAATACCCCAGAGCTGGCTCACGTCGATCTCCGTCACCCCGGCTCCCTCGCAGATCTCCGCCACGACGGAGGCCAGCGTCCGCTGCCCCGCGCGCCCGTTCAGCCAATGCCCCCGGGCGTAATTGTCGCCATCGTCCCAGACCTCGCCGCGATTGGGAAAGGCGGGAAAGGGTCGCGCGTCCCAGGCCCAGACATAGGCATGGCCCAGATCCACCATGGCACCGCCATAGATATCCGAGACCGGGTTGTTGACGGCCTCGGCCCAATAGGTCAGCTGCGCCCGAAGGTATTGCTGCTGGATCAGATCATCCCGCATCCCATTGGAGAATTTCGGCAATTTCGACTCGGAGCTTTTCGGGTCGAGGAATTTGTTCGGCTCGTTCGTCCCCTTGTCGATCGCCGCACAGCCCAGTTCCGTGAACCAGATCGGTTTCGATTGCGGCACCCAGTCGGTCGCCGTGGCAGCGCGCGCGCCACCAATCCGGTCGAAATGTTCGCGGCTCCACCAGTTGCGGATATCCTTGTAGCGGTAGATCCACGCCTCGTTATGGGCACCATCGGTGATCTCGGTGCGGATCTGCGCGGCCTCGGCCTCGGGCGAATGGTAGTACCAGTCAAACCCCTCGCCGCCTTCGATATTTCCCTTCAGATAGTCCAGATCATAGATCGACAGGGCGGTCTTTGCATCCAGGTGGCTGTCGCCGTCGCGCCAGTCGGACAGGGGCATGTAGTTGTCGATGCCGACAAAGTCGATTTCCGGATCGGCCCAGAGCGGATCGAGATGGAACAGCCGGTCGCCCTCCGGGGTCTGATAGCCCCAGTATTCCGACCAGTCGGCGGCATAGCCAAGGTTGACCTCAGGCCCCAACAATGCGCGCACCTCGGCCGCGATGTCGCGCAGCGCGGTGACAAAGCCGAACCCCGACGCGCCCCGGATCTGTGTCAGGCCCCGCAGCTCCGACCCGATGCAAAAGGCATCCACCCCGCCTGCCGCAGCACAGAGCGCGGCATAATGCAGGATAAACCGGCGAAAGCTCCATTCGGCTGGGCCGCTATAGGTCACCTGCCCCTGCGAGACCGTGAAATCAGCCGCAGTGGCGGTGCCGAGAAACGCCGCCAGCTCCTGATCCGCCGCCGCGCTGCCATCGGGGCTGCCGGCCTGACCCGGGGCCAGCGACAGGGTGATGCGGCCACGCCATGGCAGAGCCGGCTGGCCCTCGCTGCCACTATAGGGGTCGATCCGGGTGTTGCCTTCCTGCTGCTCCATCAGGATGAACGGGTAGAACATCACCCGCTTGCCCTGATCGTTCAGATGGCGGATGCCCTCGATCACCGCAGCATCCGCCGGGGTGCCGCCATAGACCGATGCGCCTTCCGGGGTGCGGATCACCGGTTCGGCAGCGGCACGCGGCAGGCCCGATACCGCCCAGGGCATGGAGCCATCGGCCACGGTCTGTTCCACCTTCGGCTTCAGGCTGCATTCGCCGCATCGCAGGTCGTCGCCGAACCAGCAGACCACCATCGACACGGCCTCGGCGCGGGGCAGCTCTTCGGACAGGGCCGAAACGGAGGCCACCAGATCGCTCTGACCGGTGATCTGGTTGATGTTCACCGCCCGACTGTCGCCGGGGCCGTGCTGCATGTAGACCGGACCGCTCGCGAGGCTGTATTCGCCGGTGCCGGGGATCAGCGCGACTCCGGGCACGATCTGACCAAGATCCTGATCGTAGGTGGCGCTCTGCGGCTGTTCGGCGCGCAGCACCTCGAAGGAGAACTGCGGCACCCGATTGCCGAACCGCTCCAGGTCGAGGTTTTCGAACACCACATAGGCGGTGCCGCGATAGGCCGGAACCTGACCCGCGCCCTCGACCGCCTCCATCAGCGGGTCGGGCAGCTGATCGGCGCTGCCGGAATGCACCGTCATGTTGAGATCCGCGAGCGCGACCTCCTCGCCATCGGCCCAGACCCGGGACACCGAAGCGATCTCGCCCGCGCAGATCGCGACCGCCATCGACAGCATGTAGGAATAGCTGGTGGTGGTCTGCGTCGGCGCGGAGCCCTTGCCGCCCGAGGTGGTGGTGGTGGCCGTTTCGGCAAAGCTGGTGGCCCAGATCACCTGCCCGCCCAACCGCATGCGGCCAAACAGCTGCGCCATCGGTTCGCCATCGCTGGCGTTGGTGATGCGGAACCGGTCGACCTTGCCGGTCTCCACCGCCGCGCTGCCACTGCCGAGGAGCCGTTCGTCGATCGCCCGGCCCAGGGTCGCGCCCACCGCACGTCCGAGCACCGCCGTCGACAACCCCGCAACAGAGCCGCCAATCGCGCCCCCTACCGCAGAGCCCGCTGCCGCCAGAACCAATGTTGCCATGTCGTATCCTCCTAGGGGGTCGTGGTGTCGGGGAATTCAAATCGCGCCACGATGCGGCGCGACCACGCAGGTGTCAGCGCGCTTTCGACAACGCCGTGGCCGCTATAGGCGTGGATGAACCGGTCGCGCCCGCTGGCGAGGCCGAGGTGTTTGGCCACCGCGCCGCTGCGCATGCGAAACAGCAGCACCTGACCGGCCCGCTCCTGTCCCGCTTCAACCTCGCACAGATGCCGCAGCGCCGCCCGCCACAGCCGTTCATCGCTGTCCCGCTCCGCCCAGTCGCGACTATAGGGCGGCACCCGTTCCGGCTCCTCGGCATAGAGCGCCTGCCAGATGCCCCGGATCAGCCCGAGACAGTCGCAGCCCGCACCCTGCACCGCCCCTTGATGGCGGTAGGGCGTGCCGAGCCAGCGCCGGGCCTCGGCCAGCGCGCGGGTATTGATGTCGCCGCTCATCTGCGGCTGCCGCCGGTGTTCTGGCCCGCACGTTTGGGCACCGCCACCATCCAGTCCTCGCCGGGAATGTCGGGAAATCCCTGATAGTTCATCAGGTTGTCGAACTTCAGCCGGCAGGTCGCCTGGCGTTTGTCGCAGCCTGCCGTCAGCCGCACCCGGTCCCCCGCCGTCACCGCTGCGCGGAGCGGTTGCCACAGGGTGATCCGGCGGCCCTCCGGCACGCTCGTGTCGCTGCGGATCGCGGACCACAGGCCCTGAGCCGGCCCGTCCAGAACCGTCAGCCGACCGCCGGCGAACCACTCGGGGCCGAACCCGTCCAGCTCGGCCCAGGTGAAGCTCTGCCCCTCCTGCACCTCCTGAACGGCGACCTCGGCGCTATAGCCCGCCGTGGTCACGTCAAAGCGGCAGGCGCTATCGCCCAGAACCGCGCTGCAGGGTTTTTGAAACACCCGTCCCAGCGGCTGGTTCAGCCCCTCGGTCAGGCCCCGCAATTCGGCCTCAAACGCTCCACCGGCGCGACGGATCTCGCCCAGGGCACCGCGAAACTGCAGCACCCGCTGGGTCACATCCGACCAGTTCACCAGCCAGGCGCGGACCTCGGCGCTGTCATAGCGGCCGGCCTCGATGTCGGCCTCGCGGACGGCCTCGGAGTTCAGCGCCCCCAAGGCCTCGGTATTGTCGACCGACAGGCCGGTGCTTTGCATCAGACTGCGCGCGGTCAGCCCGGTCCCGGCGCGAAAGACGATACCGTCAAAGCTCAGGTCGCGGTCATGATCGGTGAAGCCAAGCGCCACCCCATCGGCCCGCGTGACCGCCCAGGCCCGGCACAGGCTGGTCGTCCCGGTTTTCAGATGCGCCGCCAGCGCGCTGGTGTCCCCCGCCATCAGACCCGGACCTCGACAACGGGCACATTCGGCGCTTCGCCGGCCTGAAACGAGGCCACGCTGGTCAGGATCCGGTCGGTGTCAAACCGCACCGGCACATCAAATTCAAAGCCCGCATTGATCCGGCGGCCGATCTCCGGCGCGTAGCTCAGGGTGACCAGACCGGTTGTCAGGTCAAGCTCGTAATCCACCCCCTCGACCAGCGCTTCTTCGTCGATACCGAGCCGCACCGTCCCCGCCACAGGTTTCGCAATCGGGCGTAGATAGGTATAGGCGCCGGAGCGGTATTGCTTGGCCAGCTGGAACACCTGGGTGGCACCGTCGCAGGTTGCAATCGTCTGGTCCTCGAATGTGACCTCATGGCCGGGAACCGCCGAGGAATAATCGGTCCAATCCTTCCAGCGAAATCCATGCAACTGCCCCTGACGCGCCTCGAAAAAGGCGATCAACTGGGCGATATCCTCCAGCGCCCGTAGCCCCAGCCCCGCATCATAGCGCCGCCGGGAATGGGCCCAGGGGGTGTTGCGTTCCTCGTGACCATTGGCCAGGGTGACCACATCCGTGCGCCGTTCCGGCCCGCCAACAGAGCCGAAAGAGAGCGTCTCCGGGAAGCGAATTTCGTGAAAACTCATGACATTACCCTCCTTACCTGTTGCGGTTGCCACGGGCGAGCATGCGGCTCATCTGCGCGGCGATCTGACCTTTGGACCGGGCAAAACCCGCGACATCGGGGCTGGTGACATTCATCACCACCGTGGTGCCGCCACGACCGGACTGGGATTTGACACCGAGGCTGCCGTCAGCCCCGCGCGCCAGCGGCAGGATCGCCTCCGGCCCCGCTTCGCCCATCAGCCCGAGTCCGCCGCGCATGGGAAACTGCACCGGCGACGACACCACGCCACCGCGCGCAAACGGGGTGACCTTGCCCTGGCTGAAGGCCGCGCCGTCGGCAAAGGGCAGGATGCCGCCCACAAGCGCGCCGATCCCATCGCTGACCAGGCCGCCCAGATGGTCCGTCACCGGCCGCATGGCGGAATTATAGGTGGTGCGGATCATGCTGCGGGCGAGCCCTTCCAGCGCATCGCCGAGCGAGTCGCCATCGACCACCAGATCCTTCATGGCGCGCCGCAGACCCCGGCTGAGCCCGGTTTCGAAATCCGCCGCATCGGCCTGGGTTGCCGCAAAAGCGGCGCGCACCCGGTCCATTTCCGCGGTGAACTGAGCGGCCATTCCCGCGGCGTCACCAAGGCTGTCTTCAAGTTGCCCACTCTGGGCATCGAAGTCGGAAAATGTCTGTTCGGCCATGGGTTACTCCATCTTGTTCGTATTGTGATCCCGGTCGGGAAAAGCGGCCATCAGACGGGACAGGCGATCCCGGTCCATGGGCGCGGCGTCCGGATCCAGATTGAGCATCAACCGCAGCTCCGCCGGAGTCAGACGCCAGAAGGCTTCGGGCGTCAGCCGCAGCCCCACCAATCCCGCCCGCATCAGCGCAGGCCAGTCGAGCGCCGCCATCAGGGCGCCACCGGAGCCGCGAAACTGAGCGCGAGGAGCTGGGCCGCGACGCTGGCCGCCTGCATCACGCCACCGTCGATCCCGGCGGTGGCGAGGGTTTGACGCGACATCTCTGCCCCGCCGCCCCGCATGCCCGCCGCCAGCAGCGCCAGCAGATCGCCCGAGGAAAACCGCCCGGTTTCAAAGCGTTGCACCAGAGAGATCAAGTCACCCTCGCCGAGCTCCGCTTCGAGTTCCGCCAATGCGCCGAGGGTCAGCTTCAGGATATGACGCTGCCCATCCACCACCAGTGCCACTTCGCCTGCCAAGGGATTGGCCATTGCGCTCCCCTCCTCAGGCTGCGGTAAAGGTCAGCGCACCGGCGGAGGCCAGCGACAGCTCGTAGGTGGCCTCACCATTGTGGCTGCCCGCGTATTCCAGGGCGGTCAGTTGAAACAGCCCCTGCACGGTGCCGAAATCGGGGATCACCACCTGGAACTCCGGTGTTTCGCCCTCAAAGAACAATTGCCGCGCCCGTTCATCCGTGTCCGCGTCGCGAAACACCCCCGAGCCGGACAGGTTAGCCGATCGCACCCCGGCGCCGCCGAGCAGCTCACGCCACCCGCCCGCACTGTCGAGGCTCGTCACATCGACGCTTTCCGCATTGAAGCTGATACGCGTGGCGCGCAGCCCCGCAATTGTGGTGAAACTGCCGGTGCCGGTCATGTCCACCTTGATCAGAAGGTCCTTGCCGTTTTGAGCGGTCATCTGTTTAGCTCCTTATGCTAACGCATTCAAAAATATCAAGAGTCTTCGAGTCTCGCCGAAAACCGCAGCGCAATGCTGCGATCGCCGTTGGACTGCCGCGCCGCCGTGGCCCGGTCAAACCACAGCCCCACCAGCTGACCGCGGATCAGGGTCAGGGGCGCATCGACAAGCGCATCCGAGACCGCCGCCGCCGCCCGTTTCGCAGCGCTGAATCCGGTGGTATTGGCAACCACGGTCACGGTGAAACGATGGAGCGCCCCCGCACCGCTGACATCAGAACGGTCCCGCACCGTTTCCGCGCCGAGCGTCACATAAAGCGCGGGCAAGCTGCCTGCGGGCAACATGTCGTAGATCGCGGTGCCGACCTCGGCGGTCAGTGCCGGATCTGCGATCAGCTGTTGGTACACGGCCTGCTGCAGGGCCTCGGACAGGGCATAGGTCATGTGGCCAGCTCCTCGGTGGCAAGACAGGTCAGATACCGCCCATCGCGATCATGTTCAGCCACGGCATCGATCTTGAACAGGCGGGTTCCTTCGCGAAACCGCTGGTCCGGTTTCGGACGCGCAGGCGAGCCCACAGGCGCCGCGCGCAGGGTGATCCGATAGCGTTGCAGCGACACCGGCGTGCCGCGGCGTCCGGTTTCGCGGCCGCTGAGCGCCTCGACATCGGCCCACAGGACCCCGAGCTGAGCCCAGTTGATCCGAAAGCCTCCGGCGCCGTCGCCAATGGCCTGCGGATCTTCGAGACGAAGCGGCCGGTTCAGGCGCGGCGCAGTCATCGCTGCCCCCCGGCCGAACGGCCCAGGCTCAGGCGCGGAACGCGGTGGCGATCCAGCAGGCTGGCCACACCAAACGGCATGCAGCCCGCATGCAGGCTGGTGTCATCGCGGTATTCGTAATAATGGGCCGCCAGCAGGAACACCGCCTGCGCCAGATCGGCGGGCAAGTCGTCCCAGGTCTCGCCCAGCCCCGCAGCAAAGCGCAACAGCACCCCTCCGCCCGTCGGCACGGCGGGAAACTGGCCGGACAGCGGCTCCAGCCGCGGCGCGTGGCTGTCGGGCGCGACGCTGTAGCTCTCGGCAGGCAGTACCGTTTCCGCGCCGGTTGGACCGACCATGGCCACCTGCGAGACGTCGCGCACCGGCGCCACCGGCAGGGTCACTGTCGCAGGCCAGGCGTTCAGTCGCCATTCAAACGTCCGCGCCAGCAGGGCCTTGCCGGTGCGCCCCTCCACTGCCGCAAGACTTGCCCGCAAAAAGGCCAGGAGCACCGCATCCTGCAGGCTGTCCTCGCCAAAGCCAGTCCCGAGTCGCAAATGCGCCTTGAACGCCTCAAGCGGCAAAGCGCTGTCGGGCACCGGTGTTGTCTCGTGCAAAATCATGCCTTCACTCCGCTGGAATACCGTTTCTCCGTCATGGATAGGGTTGGGACGGGTGCGCGCCGGGTCTGCCGCTCGGACGGAGGGGAGCAACTGGACGACAGCCCCTGGGGGCACGCACCCGCCGACGAAACCGGGCTGCCGGTTCCGTCATCCGGAAATGAGCGGTCAGCTCACCCCGAATTTCATCAATTTGATCGCGGCAAAGTCGCTGACGTCCCCGCCGACCCGCTTTGTCGCGTAAAACAGCACATGCGGTTTCGCCGAGAAGGGATCACGCAGGATGCGCAGGTCCGGGCGTTCGGCAATCGTGTAGCCCGCGCCAAAATCGCCAAAGGCCATGGAAAAGCTGTCAGAGGCCACATCCGGCATGTCTTCGGCCACCAGAACCGGATAGCCCATCAACCGCGCAGGCTCCCCCGCTGCCAGACCATCGGACCAGAGGAACCGGCCATCGGCATCCTTCAGCTTGCGGATCAAACCGGCGGTTTTGGAGTTCATCACAAAGCTCGCACCGGCCCGGTAGCGGGCATCCAGCGCATAGACGAGATTGATGATCGCATCCGCCGACCCGATGTCGCCGTCGGTGCCGGTGGCCACATAGCCAAGCGCGCCCCAGGTCCAGCTGTCATTGTCAACCGCTGTGTGATGCAGAATGCCCGTCGGCTTGTCGACCCCGTCGCCCGAGATGAAGGACTGTGCCTCGGCGCGGGCAAATTTATCCGCGATACGGCCCGCAAGCCAGCCCTCGATATCAAAGGCGCTGTCGTCCAAAAGCCGCTGCGAGGCCTTTGGCAAAGCGGAGAGTTCATGCAGCGGAATGACGATACGGTCGATCACCGGGCTTGCCGTTTCGGTCACGGAGCCAGTTTCCGTCGCCCAGCCGGCGCCCACGTCCGTATGGTCGATCAGCACGTCAAAGGAAGTCGCCTCCACATTGACCACAGAGGCCACTGCCCGGATCGAAGCGGTGGACTGCAGCACCGATTTCACCACATCGGCGGTCTGCGGGTCGACCAGAAAGCCACCATCGGAGTTCACGGCGCTGGACAGGGCCTTGCCCTCCAGCTCAAGGCCGCGAAAGCCATCTTCATTGCCAATGCGCAGATAGGCCTGCATGGCCTTCTGATGCGGTGCGCCTTCCGCCTCTGCGGCAGCCAGATGCGGCCGTGCCGCAGTTTGGGTTTTACGATCCAACATGGTCATACGCTCTTCCGTCTGTTTGAGTTTACGTGCAACGTCGTCTTGAAACCCCTTGAAATGCTGCACAAATTGGGAAACGGCCTGTTTCACCTCCTGTGCAGCACCCGGCGGTGGGGAGGCCGCATCGGGCCCCTCGTCGGCCACGAATTGATGATCTGTCATGCTCTGGTCCTTTCCTCGTCTGGATCAGCAAGTGATGGCTGCGCGCAGGGCTTCGGCCAAGGCCCGCAGACCTTCGTCCGGGGCGTCGGATTTTGCCGATTGCGCAGGGGGCGCTGACGGGTGTGACGCCTGTCGCACCAGCCGCGCCGATGGCAGCATCGGGAAGGTCACCAGCGACACCTCCCAAAGTTGCAGCTCTTCAAGACGGCGATGGCCTTCCTTGTCGCGGCTGGCCCTTACCGTTCGGTAGCCGATGGACAGCCCCTCGATTGCCCCCGCCCGCACCAAAGCCGCGGCTTCGGCCCCCTTTTGGGTTTCGGTCAACAGGCGGCCCTTGACGCGCAGGCCGACCTCATCTTCGACCACCTCATCCCAGACGCCGATGGGATGGGCCGGATCATGCTGCCAGAGCATCTTGATCTTGCTACCGCGCTTGGCGTGCAGGGCAAGGGAGGTCGCATAGGCCCCGCGATTGACGATGTCGCGGCCTTGATCCGGTGTGCCGAACAGGCTGGCATAGCCATCGATCACTTCGCCCTCGGTCAGCGCGAGCCCTTCGCCGAAACGGGCGAATTTGGTTTCCAGATGCGGCTCTTCCTGTATCATCATGTCACTCTACCCTTCTGAAAGGTTGTCATTTTTACCGAACTCCCTCAGGGAAGCTGCACGGCGATAAAGCCCTGGAACGCCTGTGCCAGGATCACCGCCGCGACGCCGTAAACGGTGAGCCAGAGCCGCTTTTCCAGCCGCTCCATCATCCGTTCCATCCGATCCAGACGCCGGTTGATCGCCTCCTGTCGGATCTCCGAGACACGCTCGTGCGCACTCAGGCGCATCCCCGGGGTGCAGTCGAAGGGTGGCATCGGGATGTCACTCATTGTCGCCCTCCATGGGCCGGGCCGGCAGGCCCAACAGCTGACGTTTTTCAGCCTCGCTGAGGAAATCCGCCTCTGACACGCGCCGCCACTGCGTTTCGCGTTCCGCCGCCAGCGCCTGGACCTGATCGATATCGGGTTTCAGCTCCACCACCTCGTCGCCAAAGCGCATCAGCCAGTCGGAGAGTTTGGCCGCCACCCGCGTCGCCAGCGGCAGCACCGTCAGGCGATAAAAGGCGCGGTTGGCCTCCTGGTAGTTGGCGTAGGTCGCCTCGCCCGGGATCCCGAGCAGCATCGGTGGCACCCCGAAGGCCTGTGCGATTTCCCGTGCGGCGGCGTCCTTGGTGCGGTGGAATTCCATGTCCGACGGCGAAAATCCCATCGGTTTCCAATCCAGCCCCCCTTCGAGCACCATGGGCCGGCCGGCATTGCGCGCGCCCTGGAAATTGGCCTCGATCTCTTCGGTGAGGCGGCGGAACTGATCGTCGGCCATCAGCCCCTGCCCGTCAGATCCGGACCACACCAGCGCGCCCGAGGGTTGGGCGGCATTGTCCAGCAATGATTTCGACCAGCGCGCCGCAGCGCCGTGCACCTCGACGGCCATCGCCGCAGCCTGCATCGGGGCAAGGCCGTAGTGATCGTCAAGCGGGTGAAAGCTCTTGAGATGGCAGATCGAAGGACGCGCCGGGTCGATGCCAAAGCGGTGGGTCCTGGCGCCGACGCTATAGTCATAGGCGACGGGCCAGCCGTCGGCGCCCGGCACCACCCGCATCCGGTCGGGCCGCAGCACATGCAGCTCCACCGGCCAGCCGTCCTCTGCCGCGACGGCCTCCAGATAGGCGTTGCCGGACAGCAGCAGGTTCGCATAGAGCGCCTCTAGCATCTCGGCCCGCGCCATCGCCGCGTTGGGACGGCTGAGCAGGGTCAGCAGCGGATGGCTGTCGAACCGTTGTTCGGCGTTCTGCAACACCAGCGGCAGGGCGGCGGCAGCCTCGGCGATGAGCTTTACCGCGCGGTGGCCGACCGGGTTGCCGAGAAAGCCGACGCGGGTCAGTGACACCGTATCCCGAGGACCCCAGGCGGCCTGGGTGCCCGCGCCCATCGGCAAGACCCGCGCCGCAGCGCTGGCCTTTTGCTGCGGGACATCGCGGTCCGCAGCCTGTTCAATTCCCTGTCCCTTGCGCCGCAGCAGGTCAAAGACCATGGTCCACTCCTTTGCTGTCCGTCTGATCCATCGGGGCATCTGCCCGTCGCTTGAGACACAACTTGCCAAATGCGTCTGAAGATCACCCCAGCAGGGCGTACGCCGGGAGCGCAACAGGCGGGCAACAGGGGGCACGGGTGGGGATGTATCCAGTTGATAAAAAAGCAAAACGCCCGCGAGATGCGGGCGTTTCACAGGTGTTATGCCTGGGCGGAGGTGGCTCAGATGGCGCGTGCCCTAGGGCAGCGGAGCCGCGCGGCCGGTTCGACCAGCAGCGCATAGAGCGCCCAGACCAGCGCATCGAGGCGATCCGGGGAGCCATCCCCCTGATAGCCCTGCGGCGTCATCTGGCACATCTGGTCTTCGAGGGCGTTCAGGCCCGGCAGATGGAAGACCCGCCCCTGTTCATAGAGCGCGGAGACAGGCTCGGCGCGGGCGGCTTTGCCCCGGCTTGCATGCAGCGGCGTGAAGGGCACCATCGGATCGACCTGCCGCAGCACCGTTTCCACCAGAGCGCCGCCCTGGTTGACCTCTGCCACCAGCCGGTCGGCCTGAAACCGCTCGCGCGCGGCGATGGCAGCGGTGGCCCAGCCCAGCGGGCCCTCGCCCTGCACCGTGCAATCGGCCAGCACATAGGCCCGCCAGTTCTGCGGCGGCCCCTGAATCTGTGCGCCGACCACGACAATACCGCAGGCGTCCGATCCCTTGTGGGCGCTGACGGCCGGGTCCACGGCCACGACGATGCGGTCGAGCGGCGGCGCTTCGGTCCGCATCAGCGCCTCGATCTGTGCCGCCGACCAGAAGGCCCCTTCCACATCCACCAGCATCAGCCCGTCCAGTTCCTGACGCGCCAGACGCGAGCCTGCATAGCGCGCCCGCACCTCGGTGAGGAAGGAGGCCGCCAGATTGGCCCGGTTGGCCTCGGTCGGGGCATGGGTGGTCACCGTCGAGGGGCTGTCCAGAAGCCGTCGCAAAACAGCCGCGTTGCGCGGGGTGGTGGTGACACAGACCTGCGGCGATTGCCCGAGTCGCAGGGCGAATTGCAGCATGTCCCAGGCCTCCTGGCCGCGCTTCCATTTCGCCAGCTCATCCACCCAGGCCGCATCGAACTGAGGCCCGCGCAGGGCTTCGGGGTCCGAGGCCGAGAAGGCCTGCGCGGTTGCCCCATTCGGCCAGCACAGCTTGCGTTCGCCCGCGCGCCATTCCGGGCGGCGGTCCGGCGGCGAGCAGGCGAGGATGCCGCTGTCGCCCTGGATCATGACATCGCGGACCTGATCATAGGTCTCGCCCACCAGCGCCACCCGCCGGGACCGGCCGGCATCGAAGCGGCCCGGGCCTTCGACCTGGGCGCGCACCCATTCCGCACCGGCACGGGTCTTGCCCGCACCACGGCCGCCGAGAATGACCCAGGAGCGCCAGTCTCCGTCCGGGGGGGCCTGATGCGGGAAGGCCCAGAGATCAAACAGGTAGGGCGCTGCCGCCAGCGCTGCCTCATCCATCTCCTCCAGCAGCATCCGCGTCATGAATGGCGGCACGCAGGCCAGCCAGGCGGCGCTCGATCTCATCGCGGGCGGCACGGAGGTCGAAGGCCACCATGCCGGTGGCACCAGAGGTTTTTTCATGATCGACAAGGGTTTTCTCCACCTTCTGGATGTCACGGATGAGACCGTCGAGCTTGGCGATCTGCGGCTTCAGGGTTGCGGTGTCGGGATTGATGTCCTGCTCTGCTTCGAATTGGGCGAGGTAGGTTTCGCTCGCCTTGCGCGCCCGTCGGAGACTGTCGTGCAGAGATCGCAAAAGGTCCGCGCTGATGTCGATCAGCGTTTCGGAAGTATGTGAAGTCATGAGGGGGGAAGCCTCTGTTCTGAGGTCCGAAAAGAGAAACGGGAGGCTGGATCAGCGTCCGTCCAGACGGCTGACCCTGACCTCCACGTTTTCCAGTTGCCGGAAGTAGCTATAGCGGATCCGGATTTAGATACGGTGCCCCCGGAGTCCGCGCCGCCCGCAACATCCGCCACAGATGCGAGGCTCTGCCTCGCGCTCCGAGGTATTTAGGTGAAAAGATGAATGGAGAATGGCAAAAGGGGCGCCGTGCAGCCCCCCTTTTGAGTGTCGTTCATTTGGTGTCGTCCGTTCACGGAGGCCGGTGAAGGCGGTCAGTCGTTGCCCGCGCCCGCCTCGATCTGGCGCCATTTCGCCACATTGCGGTTGTGCTCTTCGAGGGTTTTGGCAAAGGCATGCCCGCCGGTGCCGTCGGCGACAAAGAAGACAAAGTCTGTCTGCTCCGGGTTCACCGCAGCCAACAGGCTGTCGAGACCCGGGTTGGCGATGGGAGTGGGGGGCAGACCTTCGATCACATAGGTGTTCCAGGGGGTGACGCCGCGCAGCTCGCTCTGGCGCAGGCCGCGTCCCAGAACGCCTTCGCCCTTGGTGACGCCGTAGATCACCGTGGGGTCGGTCTGCAGGCGCATGCCGCGCTGCAACCGGTTGGTGAAGACCGAGGCGACCAGGCCGCGTTCTTCGGGCACCCCGGTTTCCTTTTCGATGATCGAGGCCAGGATCAGCATTTCCTCGGGGCTGTTGACGGCGGCGTCCGGGCTGCGGGTTTCCCAGACTTCGGCAATGCGTTTGTCCTGGCGGGCCTGCATCTCTGCAAGGACGGCGGCGCGCTCGGTGCCCGGGCGTACCTCGTAGCTATCCGGTGCCAGGCTGCCCTCCTCCGGGCGGCGACCGGGATCGCCCGCCAGCACATCCATTGCATTGAGCGCCTGTACCACCTGCCAGCTGGTCACCCCTTCGGCGAGAGCGATCCGGTAGCGGGTGTCGGCATCGGCCTTCTTTTCAGTGTAGACGGCCGGAACCGCGTCGACGCCGGGGGTGAATTCCGCCCGTTCAACATAGGCATTGGTGGCGGGATCCAGCTCGCGGACTTCGGCGAGAATGCGGGTGACCCCGACGCGGTAGACGATTTCCGTGCCGCAGGTGGAGGCGCCGCCACGGGTGATCTGATCCACGATGGTTTCCATCGAAGCGCCGGGTTGCACCAGATAGCTGCCGGCTTTCAGGTCCTGCTCTTTTTCGGAATATTTCACCCCGATGCGGAAGATGGCCCCGTTGGACAGGGCGCCATCGCGCTGCAATTGCTGACTGACCCGGGACATATTGGAGCCGCGTTCCACCCGCAGGCAGATGGCCTCTGCCAATGGTCCCTCGGAAGAGAATTCCCTTTTGCCCCACAGGATCAGGCCTGCGAACAAAAAGAGCCCCACGATCAGCACCGTGAGCATATTCGAGGCCAGGCTGCGCCACATGTCAGTCGCTCACTTTTCCGAAAACCACCGAGGCATTGGTGCCACCAAAGCCGAAGGAGTTCGACAAGGCCACGTCAATCTTGCGCGGACGTTTGGCGTTGGCCGCGAGATCCAGCGGGGTCTCCACTGCCGGCGTGTCGAGGTTGATGGTCGGCGGCGCGACCTGGTCGCGGATGGCCAGCAGCGAGAAGATCGCCTCGATTGCGCCGGCCGCGCCCAAAAGGTGTCCGGTGGCCGATTTGGTCGATGACATGGTGGCCTTGGCTGCAGCCTCCCCCAGCAGGCGTTCGACCGCCGCAAGTTCGATGGTATCGGCCATGGTCGATGTGCCATGCGCGTTGATATAGTCGACATCGGCCGGGTCGAGGCCCGCATTGGCGAGGGCTGCGCGCATCGAACGCTCGGCGCCGTCGCCGTCCTCGGAGGGCGCGGTGATGTGATAGGCGTCGCCGGACAGACCATAGCCCAGCACCTCGCCGTAGATCTTGGCGCCGCGCGCCTTGGCGTGTTCGTATTCCTCGAGCACAACGATGCCCGCCCCCTCGCCCATGACGAAACCGTCGCGGTCCGCATCATAGGGGCGCGAGGCCTTGGCGGGATCCTCTGCGAATTTGGTCGACAGGGCCTTGCACGCGTTGAAGCCCGCGATGCCGATTTCACAAATGGCGGCCTCGGCGCCGCCCGCGATCATCACGTCGGCATCGCCGGAGCGGATCATCCGGGAGGCGTCGCCAATGGCGTGGGCCCCGGTGGAGCAGGCCGTGACGACGGAATGGTTTGGCCCTTTAAAGCCGTAGCGGATCGAAACCTGGCCGGAGATCAGGTTGATCAGAGCACCGGGAATGAAGAACGGAGAGACCCGGCGCACGCCGCGTTCCTTGATCAGGACGGCGGTATCGGCAATCGAGCTGAGGCCGCCAATCCCGGATCCGATCATCACACCGGTGCGCAACAGGCTCTCTTCGTCCTCGGGCGTCCAGTTGGCATCCTTGACCGCCATTTCCGCCGCAGCAATACCGTAGAGGATGAAGTCGTCGATCTTCTTCTGATCTTTCTTCACCACCCAGTCATCCGGGTTGAAGGTGCCGTCCGTGCCGTCACCGCGGGTCACCTCGCACGCATAGGTTGTCGCAACCCCGCTGGCGGCGGTATCGAAGCGCGTGATCGGACCACCGCCCGACTGGCCGTCCAGAAGCCGCGCCCAGGTCTCCTCGACACCGGTGGCCAATGGGGTCACAAGACCCAATCCGGTAACAACTACTCGACGCATTCCTTGCTCTCCTCAGACTTAAGCAATTCGTCCACCCAAATAGCTTGGAATGGCCAAAAGGTGCAAGAGCAGGAAATTCTTCTGACGGCATCCGGCGGAATTACCTCAATTCATAAGGAGTTATCCACAGCCCCTAAGATTTTGGTAACATTCTCGGCCAATACTTGAAAGTGGACGAAGCAAAGAACCGGAGTTCTCCAGCATGAGGCTCTTTCGATCAGGCAGGCCGTAGGCGGAGAATTCGTCGGCGGCCTGTTCTTTGTCGGTGGACATCTGGTGTCAACGCAAATCCGCTCTTTGTCAGACCAATTCGCGGCGATCCCGGACTGCTTCGGGGCGGAGGTCCGATCCGGGTCAGAGGAATTCGGCGACGGGTTCGGCCTCGGGCTGGGCGATGGCCAATGCGGCCTCGACCGACAGCGTTTTGTTGAACAAGGCCCGCCCCACCAGTGCGCCTGCGATATTCTGGACGTATTTCAACCGCGAAATGTCATCGCCGGTCCGCACCACGCCGCTGGCAATCACCGGCGATTTGGCCTTGGCCGCCAGCCCGGAAATCAAGCCGAGCTGCGCCTCGACATCGCTCATATCACTGTCGATGTCGGTCACCAGAATGCCTGCAAAGGGGAGGTTTTCAAAGGCGTCGATAAAGGCCTCCGGCGTCCAGGCGCCGGCCTTGCGCCAGCCTTCGGTCATCACCTGCCCCTGCCAGATGTCGATGGCCAGAACGATCTGATCCGGGTGATATTTGGCCAGTTCCGCCACCGCTGCGGGATCATAGGCCGCCAGCGTGCCGATCACGACGCGGCCTGAGCCTTTGCCGATCCAATGTTCTGCGCGCTCCCGCGAGCGGATGCCACCGCCGAGTTGCACCGGAATGCCTGCGGTGCGAATGATCTCTTCGACGAGCGCCTCATTGCTGTTGTCGCCCTGCAGCGCATTGAAGTCAGTCAGATGCATCCACTGCGCCCCGGCCTCCGCAAAGCCCCTGGCCGTCGCGACAGGGTCCACATGCCAGACCTGCGGCGCATCAAGGTTTCCCTTGTCGAGGGTGACGCAGTGCCCGTCCAGAAGTTCCATCGTGGGATAAATCATCATGGTCCGTCGTCTCCGCGTTGTTCATTTTGGCGAGAAGTATAGCACGGGACGGCCTCTGTGTGAGCAGAACCAGTCGGGCAGAGGCTGACACGGAGGGCCTCGGCAACAAAAAAACGGCGCTTTCCTTGAGGAAAGCGCCGTCTCAGCAATCACGAATTCGTGAGCTTCTCGAAACTGTCCGGTTCAGGACGCTTCGGAGATGAATTTCACTGCGTCGCCGAAGGTCTGGATGGTTTCGGCTGCATCGTCCGGGATCTCGATGCCGAACTCTTCTTCGAACGCCATGACCAGCTCAACGGTGTCGAGGCTGTCCGCACCGAGGTCGTCGATGAAGGAGGCGCTCTCGGTCACTTTGTCCTCTTCCACACCCAGGTGCTCTACAACGATCTTCTTCACGCGATCTGCGACGTCGCTCATGTCTATTCCTCATTTTTTCAGGGCTCTGTGCCCGGTGTTGCCCTTGCCCACTCGGGAGGGTTATTCGTTGCCCAGGCGGGCGGTGGGTACCCCATATAACATGAGGCTGCGTCGGCGCCGCACAAGGCAGGCCAACACGAAAGATGGTGGGCCTATAGCACAGACACAAGCCAACGCAAATGATTTCCAGCCGGTAAAATCCCATTGCAGGCGCGGCATCCGCTCTTCACCGCATGATCCGGGGCAACCTGGGCATTTCCCCCATCCGAAGCCGCTTTCCTGCAGGACGCAGCGCACAACAGAGAGGGTTAACCCATTGATTATTATCAAAATCAGCGAAGCCCATGCGCAGCTTTGAACGCCCGCGCCGAAGATGCCGTCAGATCATCGCCATGCCGCCGTTCACATGCAGCGTGGTACCGGTAACATAGGCGGCCTCTGGCGAGGCCAAATAGAGCACTGCAGCAGCGATTTCCTTCGAATCCCCCATCCGGGCTGCGGGAATCTGCGCCAGAATTGACTCTTTCTGCGTGTCGTTCAGCTTGTCCGTCATCGCCGTCGCGATAAAGCCGGGTGCCACTGCATTGACGGTGATGCCACGGTTGGCGACCTCATATGCCAGCGATTTGGACATGCCGACCATGCCCGCCTTGGAGGCCGCATAGTTGCCCTGACCGGGGTTGCCGGTCGTCCCGACGATCGAGGAGATGTTGACGATCCGGCCCCAGCGCGCCTTCATCATGCCGCGCAGGACGCCCCGGCACAGACGCATGGTGGAGGTCAGGTTCACATCCAGAACGCTCTGCCATTCCTCGTCTTTCATCCGCATGAACAGATTGTCCTTGGTGATGCCTGCGTTGTTCACCAGAATATCGACAGAGCCCATCGCTTCTGCCGCCTGTTTCGGCAGCGCCTCCACCGCGTCCTTGTCGGACAGGTTGCAGGTCAGCACATGGGCCCGTTCGCCCAGTTCGGCCGCCAGATCCTGCAGCGGACCCTCCCGTGTGCCAGAGAGCGCCACAGTGGCACCGGCACCATGCAGAGCGCGGGCAATATCGCCGCCGATGCCGCCCGATGCCCCTGTGATGAGCGCGTTTTTGCCAGTCAGATCAAACATGTCTTCTTCCCTATCTCAGAACGGGGTGCGACCGCCTGGGCGCACCTGAAATCTCTCATGCCTCGAGCGCGGCCTTGACGTCGGTATCCGTCCCCACCTGACGCGAGGCGAGAGTGCGGTCGATTTTTCGGATCATGCCGGACAGAGCCTTGCCCGCGCCGATTTCCCAGAATTCAGTGACCCCTTTGGCGGCCATCGTCTGGACGCTTTCGCGCCAGCGCACGGAGCCCGTGACCTGTTCCACCAGAAGCGCCCGGATGGTGTCCGGGTCGGTCACCGCCTCGGCCCGGACGTTGGCAATCAGGGGAACGGCCGGGGTCTTGATCTCGACCGCGGCGAGGGCTTCGGCCATGACATCGGCCGCGGGCTGCATCAGCGCACAGTGAAACGGCGCCGAAACCGGCAGCATCACGGCCCGCTTTGCGCCCCTGGCCTTGGCGATCTCGGCGGCGCGCTCGACGGCGGCCTTGTGTCCGGACACCACGACCTGCGTGGGATCATTGTCATTGGCGGCCTGCACAACCTCGCCCTCGGCGGCGGCCTCGGCAGCCACGACCTTGACGGTTTCGAAATCCAGCCCCAGCAGAGCGGCCATCGCACCGACACCCACGGGAACCGCGCTTTGCATCGCCTGCCCCCGGGTCCGCAGCAGACGGGCAGTATCCGCGAGGCTCAGGGCGCCCGCCGCCGCCAGCGCGGAATATTCGCCGAGCGAGTGACCGGCGACAAATGCGGCGGTGCTGATGGTGATGCCCTCGGCCTCCAGCGCCCGCATGGCCGCCATGGAGGTGGCCATCAATGCAGGCTGTGCGTTCTGCGTCAGGGTCAGAGTCTCGATCTCGCCCTCCCAGATCAAAGCGCTCAGCCGTTCACCCAGAGCCTCGTCCACCTCGTCGAACACAGCGCGCGCGGCCGGATAGGCCTCTGCGAGGGCCTTGCCCATTGTGATGGTTTGCGCGCCCTGTCCGGGAAAAACGAATGCGATCGACATGCAGGCCCTCATTCATAAAACTGTCTTTCCCGGTGGTTTAGACGGGGCTGACGCTGCGTACAAGCATTCGGTTCCGCGAAATCTGTGCCCGCGGCCTGCGCACCTGGTCTGTGCAGGAACGAAGGGTTGTGAATATTGCACCGATCTGACGTGTTGCTACGTTATGACGAGTTAGACATCCAAAAGGACCCCTGCCCCATGTCCCGCCAAAACACTCATCTCAGCTACGGCGCGGTGGCCAAGAGCTTTCACTGGCTGACGGCGCTGTTGATTTTGACAGCCTTTCCCCTCGGCTATTTTGCTCATGAAACGGCCCACCATATCCAAAGCCCGGAATTCGATGGCGCGCAATCCACTATTGATCGCGCTATCTTGCTATTCTCATTACATAAAACCATTGGCGTCGCGGTGTTTTTCACAGCCCTTCTGCGCATTCTCTGGGCCCTCACGCAGGAAAAGCCGGGGCTGTTGCACCCGGACCGCAAACTGGAATCCTGGGCCGCCGAAACCGCGCATTGGGTGCTCTATGGCTCGATGGTGATCGTGCCTCTGTCGGGGTGGATCCACCATGCGGCGGCAGCCGGGTTTGCGCCGATCTGGTGGCCCTTTGGCCAGAATCTGCCATTGGTGCCAAAATCGGACTTCATCTCGGAGCTGTTCGCGACCATCCATTATTTCGCCATGGTGCTTTTGGCTCTGACGCTGATCGCACATGTTGCGGGGGCGCTGAAACATCACGTCATCGACAAGGACAGCACCCTGCTCCGCATGTTGCCGGGGCAGCGCGCCTTGCCGGAACCGCCCGCGCAGCATCATTCGGCCCTGCCCATGGTCACCGCCATACTGGTCTGGATATGCGTCCTCGGCGGCAGCAGCGGGCTGTTCCTCAGCACCCAAGGCGCCCCGGTCGCCGCATCGGGTGGCACCGCCTCCGCCGCAGAGTCGGGCTGGATCGTGGACAGCGGCACCCTCGGCATAGAGATCGTCCAGATGGGCAGCGCGGTCAGCGGCAGCTTCGCCGATTGGAGTGCCAACATCAATTTCGACGCCCCTGCCGCGCCCGGTCCCGCAGGCGATGTGGAGGTGACGATCGCCATTCCCTCGCTGACGCTGGGATCCGTGACGGGACAGGCCATGGGCGCCGACTATTTTGACGCCGAGACCTTTCCCACGGCGGTCTTTGCGGCGGACATCATGAAGCTCGAGGATGACAGCTACGAGGCGCGGGGGACACTGACCATCCGCGACCAGACGGTGCCGACCACCCTGCCCTTCACCCTTCAGATCGACGGCGACATCGCCAGTATGAGCGGGCGCACCACGGTCAGCCGCATGGATTTCAACGTCGGCGCCGGCACCAAGGATGAGGCCACGCTGGCCTTTGATGTGGATATCACGGTAGATCTGCAGGCCACCCGGCAGCGGTAGATCAGGGCCGAAATCAAACCGCCGCGCGATGTATCCCTGCGCGGCGGAGTGGACAGAGAGGTCAGAGAGATCGGGGCGGACAGAACGGATGGGGCCCTCATGAAGGCCTCTCGCGGCTGCTCCGATCCCTTCGCTGACCCTTCTGGCTGCGCCCGGATCAGTGAATGCCCGAGGTCAGCCCGCGCATCAGCCAGCGCTGCGATACCAGCATCACCACCCCCGGTGGCAGCAGCGCCAGAAGCGCCAGCGCCTGGCCCTCGACAGCGCCCGGCCCGGCACGCGCGACGCCACTGACCACCGTCACCATGTCCTGACGCGTAGTGGCCAGCATCATCGGCCAGACATATTGGTTCCAGCCCATGACAAAGAAGATCGCGAACAAGGCCGCCAGCATCGGCGCAGACATCGGCACCAGAATATCCCACAGACACCGGAGCGGCCCGGCCCCGTCCAGCCGGGCGGCCTCGATCACCTCGTTGGGGACCTGCCGGAGGAATTGGCGAAACACCAGAACGCCAAAACCGCTGGCGACAATCGGCAAAACCATCCCGGCGCGCGTGTTCAGCAGCCCCAGTTCATGCACCACCGCAAAACTCGGCAGGATGCGGGTCTCAATGGGGAAGAACATCGCCAGCAGCATGATCCCGAAGATCCACTCGCGCGCGGGCAGTCGGAAAAATACCAGCGCATAGGCGGCCGGCAGGGACAACAGACAGGCCAGCCCCGCAACGCCAAGCGCCAGCAGGAGCGAATTCATCAGCATCGGCCCGAGGCCCAGCCGATAGCCGAGAATCTGGTCCGCCGCCACAAGGTCCCGCAGCTGAGGCCAGATGTCGCCGCTCGACAGAAGCTCTGCCCCAAGGGCGACCACCGGTCCCACCATCACAATGCAACCGCACAGAAGGATCAGATGATCAAATACCCGCGTCACGCGCCACGCCGCCATATGTCACCCCGTGTCACCCCAAGTCCCCCGTCTGTCTGCATATCTCCGGTATCCCCTCGGCTTCCCTTCGCCCCCCGGCAGCAGTTGCACCGGGCCGATACAGGCTTGTCAATCAGAGCATTGACCCCAATACAAAAAACCACCGGCCCTGGTCAGACCGATGGCTCTTTGAGCATCGCGAAGGCGATGTGATTATTCGGCCTTCATCGCCTCGATAGAGATGAACAGCTGCACTTCGTCGCTGACGAAGGGGGCGAATTGGCCCAGTTCGTATTCGGAGCGCACCAGCGTCGTGGTGGCATCGAACCCGGCCCAGGGTTTCTTGGCCATCGGGTGTTCGCCGGTCTGGTTCAGTTTTGCGTTGAGAACGACGGATTTGGTCACACCATTCAGTGTCAGATCGCCGGTGATGTCGGCGGTATTTTCGCCGGTCACTTCGATTCCGGTCGAGGTGAAGGTGACCATCTCGTCATCGGTTGCCCCAAAGAAGTCGTCGGACATGAAGTGACCGAAGCGCGCCTCCCAGCCGGTGATCATCGAGGTGACCGGCATGGAAACGGACACAGAGGACTGCGCCGGATCTTCCTGATCGAACATGATCTCGCCTTCGAAACCGGAGAACATGCCGTAGGTGGTGGAATAACCGAGGTGGTTATAGTTGAAAACAACCTGGCTGTGGCTTGCGTCCAGAACATATTTCTCCGGCGCGGCAAAGGCAGAGGTCGCAACGGTGCCGATGACAGCGGCAGCAAGCAGGATCTTTTTCATGGGTCTGGGCTCCAGATATCGTTGATGAATGATCGTCAGGCGGTATGTACACAATGTCGGCCATGCACGCAGTGTCTTCTATTCTGCAAATCCCAACATAGTCTGTTGGTACATGAACACCTGTAGCCGGGAAATTATTCGCGGGCATGTCACATCAAAGTGACCACCCCGCGACGTTCCTGCCGGTCAAAGGCAAAAAGGCGCATGAATGCACCCTTTTCTCTCTCTTCCAAAGATGTCCAGAGGCACGCCCCCGCCAACGTTCCTGCGCTAGGTCACGACATGCAGATGCGGTTTCAACTGTGCCAACAACAGCTGCCGTGTGCTGCGCCCGTCCAGCGGCACCTCGATCAGCAAGGTGCCGTCGTGCTCCAGGATCTGAACGGACCTGTCGGTAAACCGGACAGCCCCCATCGACGCATAGCTGCGCCGCAACAGCACCACCACACGCCCGTCAGCGTCGGTCTCCTCCGCGCGCATTTCCAGGTTGCGGGAATCGAACTGAAACTCCGGCAGGATTGTCCGCTCGCGCGATAGCATCAGACACAGGCCGAGAAACAGCAGAACCACGGAAATGCCAATCCGGATCAGCGCCAGACTGGGATCTTCGCCGGCATTGGGTACCAGCCAGATACCGGTCGAGGACAACACCATGCAGCCACCGAGCAGGCGCAGCAACATGGAAGAAAAGGACTCGCCCGGCCGCACACTGACCTGCACAGGCGCACCGGCGGGAAAGCCCGACACCCTGCCAAACGCGGCGACTGGGCTGTAATTGGCAACGTTCTGATCAAGCGCGGTCATGGCGGCCTCCCTCGTGGATCTGCAGGCACCGGATGGCACCCATTCACGTTCTGTTAACCAAGACTTCTCCGAAAATTGGGGCGGCAGTATGGCATCCCTTTGGAAATCCGTGCACGCTCCCCCCGCCCCCGCGCGCGATCCAGACGATTGCCTCTACTCTGTGCAGGGAATCTGTGCGGGCGATGGCTTGCGCTTTGAGGCAAAGCCGTCTATGCGGTGGCTTCCTTCCGTATCTATTTGATCCGCGCAGACTCTCGTGGTGGGGCAGCGGAAGGCCTATTTGCCCTGCCTATGAAATGCGCCCAGACACAAACAGGAGATCGCATGCCTTTCTATGAGCATGTTATGATTGCGCGTCAGGACTTGTCCAACACGCAAGCAGAGGGCCTCATCGAACATTTCGGTGCTGTACTGTCCGACAACGGCGGTAAGCTGGTCGAGCAGGAGTACTGGGGCGTCAAAACGATGGCCTACAAGATCAACAAAAACCGCAAAGGTCACTATGCCTTTCTGAAGACCGACGCACCTGCTGCGGCGATCCAGGAAATGGAGCGCCTGATGCGCCTGCATGACGACGTGATGCGCGTTCTGACCATCAAGGTCGAAGAACATGCAGAAGGCCCGTCCGTGCAGATGCAGAAACGTGACGAACGCGACCGTGGTGACCGTGGCGACCGCCGCGAGCGCCGTTGATCTGAGCTTGAGAAAAGGACGCTAAATCATGGCAGCCAAACCGTTTTTCCGCCGCCGCAAAGTTTGCCCCTTCTCGGGCGACAATGCACCCAAGATCGATTACAAAGACACCCGTCTTCTGCAGCGCTACATCTCTGAGCGCGGCAAGATCGTTCCCAGCCGTATCACCGCCGTTTCGGCCAAAAAGCAGCGTGAACTGTCCCGTGCGATCAAACGCGCACGTTTCCTCGCCCTGCTGCCCTACGCTGTGAAGTAAGGAGACTGACACATGCAAGTTATCCTTCTTGAACGCGTTGCAAAGCTCGGCCAGATGGGCGACGTCGTAGACGTCAAACCCGGCTTCGCGCGCAACTTCCTGCTGCCGCAGGGCAAGGCGAAGACCGCTTCTGAAGCGAACATCGCATCCTTTGAGGCCCAGAAAGCGCAGCTTGAAGCACGCAACCTGGAAACCAAAAAAGAAGCCGAAGCCCTGGGCGACAAGCTCGGTGGTCAGCAGTTCGTTGTGATTCGCTCCGCTTCCGATGGGGGCAACCTCTATGGCTCCGTGTCCAACCGTGACGCGGCTGATGTTGCAACCGAGGAAGGCTTCACGATCGACCGCAAGCAGGTCATCATTCGTGAGCCGATCAAATCTCTGGGCCTGCACGAAGCAGAAGTTCACCTGCACCCTGAGGTGATGGTGACCATCCTGCTCAACGTAGCACGGTCCCCGGAAGAAGCCGAACTGCAGGCAACTGGCAAGTCCATTCAGGAACTGGCCGCTGAAGAAGAAGCCGCAGCAGAATTCGAAATCGCCGAGCTGTTCGACGACATCGGTGGCGCCGCTTCCGACGACGACGATGGCGATGTTCCGGCCGCTGCGGACGCTGCTTCGGAAGACGACGCAAACGTCTGATCCATCGGATCGACTACGTGTAAAACGTCAGGGCCGCCCCGATCGGGCGGCCCTTTCTTATGTCTTGGCAGTGTTTGTTCTGTGTTCGATGACAGGCGCAACTGCGGGACCGCGGTACTGGCGTCTATGGCGGAACTGCCCTTACGGGGGCCAGGCCCCACGTCGTTATGAACGGAACAGCTGCAGGATCTGTCGCGGGGCGTCATTTGCGATGGTCAGCGACTGAATTGCCAGCTCCTGCTGGGTCTTCAAGGCCGACAGGCGGGCAGACGCCTCTTCCATGTCGGTATCCACCATCGCCGAGACGCCAAGGCGCATAGAGTCCGCTAATTTGCTGACAAAATCAGACTGATCGGACAAGCGCGAGGCCGAGGCGCCCAGGGCCGCTGCACCGGTGATCGCCGTTTGCAGAAATGTTTCGATCTCCTCCAGCGCCGACGCGGCTGACGCAGTATCGGTGATATTGGTCAAATTGCTCGTCAGATCGAGGCTGGATTCAAAATCGACGGAGTTGACCGTGATTTCGCTCGCCGTGACTGTACCACCGGGTCCTACACGGCTGAGGGAGGCGAGAATTCCCAATTGGGTTCCCCCACTGCCGTCCAGGTCGCTCGACAAGAGGTTTGCCCCGTTAAACTGGGCTGCGGCAATAATCGCTTCGATCTGCTCCACTTTGGCGCTGATATCGGTCTGGATGGTGTCGTGATCCACGTTTTCCGACTGCGCCGAAACGATCAGCTCCTTGATCTCGGTGAGCGTTTCAACGATCTGCTCCGCCCCGGCCGAGGCGACGGCCACCGTTGCCTCGCCCAAAGCCAACCCATCCTCAATGGAGCGAAAGCCCGCGATATCGGACTCCATTGTTTTGGCGATGGCCCAGACCGCAGAGTTATCCTTGGCGGTTCCAATCTGTTTTCCGGTGGAGACGGCGGTTTGAACGTCTGTCAGCTCTGTATTCACGCCCTTGAGCGTGCGCAGGGCGATCATGGCCCCGAAATTTGACAAGATACTCGACATATTGGTGTTCCATCTCAGGGGGGACAGGTTTCGCACCCGTCCGTGTTCGTCCCTGTTCAGAGACTACCAATGCGCCCTTCAGACCCTACCGTCCCGGATTTATTGAGGATGGTGCCACCTTCATAGAGATGCGAAAATAAAGTTAACCAGTTGAGCTTACCAAAGTATTAACACCCCACCTGACGATTTTCGAAATATTCATATTTTGACGGGCGTTAGGGAAATATATAGATAAAATTCATTGATAAAAACGCGTAGCGCCGCCGATCCAAAGGGACCGGCGGCGGCAATCTGACGGATCAGATATTTTAGCGGAAGAGCTGCTGCAGCGAGCTCGGCGCTTCGTTCGCGATGGTCAGCGACTGAATGGCCAGATCCTGCTGTGTCTGCAGAGCGGAGAGGCGTGCGGAGGCTTCTTCCATGTTGGTGTCCGTCATTGTGGAGACACCCAGGGACATGGCGTCGACCAGTTCGCTGACGAATTTCGACTGATCTTCCAGGCGTGCAGCATCAGCACCCAGCGCAGCGGCGCCGGTGATTGCAGTCTGCAGGAATTCCTCGATTTCACCCAGAGCGGAGGCCGCGGTGTCTGTGTCGGTGATGGAGGTCAGGTCACTGGCGAGATCCAGGCTGGACTCAAAGCCCACTGCGTCGATGGAGATTTCAACAGCAGTCACGGTACCACCCGCGCCCACACGGTCGAGAGAAGCCAGAACACCCAGCGAAGATTCAGTACCGTCAACGGTGTCTTTCAACAGGTTGGCGCCGTTGAACTGCGCGGCGGAGATGATCGCCTCGACCTGCTCAACCTTGGAGTCGATGTCGGTCTGGATCGTCGCGTGATCAACGTTTTCCGACTGAGCAGAAACGATCAGCTCTTTGATTTCGGTCAGTTTTTCAACGATCTGCTCTGCGCCCGCAGAGGCAACGGCAACGGTTGCTTCACCAATTGCGAGACCTTCTTCGATGGCTTCGAAACCAGCGATGTCTGATTCCATGGTCTTGGAAATTGCCCAAACGGCAGAGTTGTCTTTCGCAGTCCCGATCTCTTTACCGGTGGAAATGCTGGTCTGTGTATCGTTCAGTTCGTCATTGACGGATTTCAGGGTCTGCAACGCAACCATTGCGCCGTTGTTTGTCAGAATGCTGGACATAGAGCACCTATCTTTAGTGGGAGGGTAGTATTTTTTATCTACCCTTATTCAGGTTTTCCCGTTGTACGGGGGCGAGTGGTCCCGTCCTAAACCTGCATCCCACCTCGCGGTGTCAGCGCCATCCGTTACCAGATGCACCGTGACATTGGCATATGGGAGCTTTCTCAATCCTTAACGGCCACAAGGACACTTCCTACAATTTTAACACTCCTGAATGAGTTCCTAATTTCCGAAAATGCATCGAAACTTTCGATCACCCTTGTTGAAAATTTGCGCCGTTTCGGAACGGATAGATCCCTGCTTTTGCAAGCGACAGAGCCGCATCCTCTTGCCTATTTCCGGCCGTGGGGCGATGTGCAAATATCCGGGTCCATTTGGGCGCCAACAGCGACACCTTTCCGTAGAGCACTGGTTTTGCGCGCAATTTCTGATGAGAGCCGCGCACGACCTGTCCACGGCCTGTTCCCGGCCTGTTTCCGACCTGCCCACACCCCCTCCACGGCCAGCGCCGCTCCAATCCAGGGCCAGCGCATGACAGGATATGTTCAAATGCAAGGCATCCCAGCTCCAAATGCACGGCACCCCGGCGCGTGACAGGCGGCATCCAGCCCATCCGAAAGCCAAATCGGCAAAGCTTTGCGCTCCGTGTTTTGCCGGACTTGCCGAGCAGAGATTCGTGACTAACCTGCTCGCAACGCAACAACTCCGAGATCCCATACATGCACCGTCGTCACTTTCTGTCCTCGCTGGCGGCCTTTTCCCTCAGCACTCTGGCCCTGAGTTCCGTGTCGGGCTGCGCCAGCACCGAGCCAGTCGCACGCCGCTACAGCCCGCCGCTCTTTCCCAATGAAACCCCGGAGTTGCGGAAAAAGATCAATTTCTGGGCAGATCACTACGACGTGCCGCGCAGCCTTGTGCACCGGCTGGCGATCCGCGAAAGCACGCATCGGCCCTGGGCTACCAACAGACCCTACTATGGGCTGTTGCAGATCCTTCCGGCGACCGCCCAATCCATGGGGTTCGATGGCCAACCTGCGGATCTGCTCGATGCGGATACCAACCTGAAATACGCGGTCCGCTACCTGCGCGGGGCATGGATGCTGGCGGATGGCAGTCAGGACAAGGCGGTCCGGCATTACTCTCGCGGCTATTATTATGAAGCCAAACGACGCGGACTGCTTGAGGAAACGGGGCTTCGGTGACCCCGGCGCCGCCCGAGCGCGAAAGGGCGTGCTGAGGACGGATACAGGACCGACCGCGGGCCAACACCCGAGCGGCCGAAGGTGCCGCGCACGATGGGCGCCCGCCTCTGCGCCTTCGAGCCACTCGCTTGACCAAAAAGGGCCGCCCCTTGGGGCAGCCCTCTCCGAAAACCGGTAGTCGGTGACCGGATTTATTCTTCTTCCAGAGCCTCGACGGCCTTCTGAAGGTCTTCTTTCGACACTTCTTTCTCGGTCACGTTGGCCTTTTCGAACACCAGATCGATCACTTTGTCTTCGAAGATCGGCGCGCGCAGCTGCTGCTGCATCTGGGCGTTCTGCTGAATGAACTCAAAGAACTGACGTTCCTGGCCCGGGTACTGGCGTGCCTGCTGCATGATCGCCTGGGTCATTTCCTGGTCGGTCACTTCGACTTCGGCTTTCTGACCCATCTCGGCGAGCAGAAGCCCCAGACGCACCCGACGCTCCGCCAGAGAGATGTGCTCTTCTGTCGCTTCGATTTCGGGGTGATCGTGGCCCTGAACCTCGGGGTTCTCTTCATGCCACAACTGGTGCGCAATCTGGTTGGCTTCGGCTTCTACCAGCGAGGGCGGCAGATCGAAGGAGACCAGATCGGCCAGCGCATCAAGCGCGGCGCGTTTCATCACCTGACGCGCAGCGCCTGCGTATTCGGCTTCGAGGCGCTCGGAGATCTGCCCCTTGAGCTGGTCAAGATCCTCGGCACCGAATTTCTTCGCCAGCTCGTCGTTGATCTCTGCCGCTTTCGGGGCTTTGATTTCCTTGACGGTGCAGGTGAAAACGGCGTCTTTGCCCGCGAGGTTCTCGGCGCCGTATTCTTCGGGGAAGGTCACGTTGACTTCTTTTTCGTCGCCGACCTTCACGCCCACCAGCTGCTCTTCGAAGCCGGGAATGAAGGAGTTGGAGCCCAGCGTCAGAGGATAATCTTCCGCAGAACCGCCGTCGAATGCTTCGCCGTCGACCTTGCCGACGAAATCGATCACGACCTGGTCACCATCCTCGGATGCGGCACCCTCTTCGCGGGCTTCGAAATCCTGTGCCGTGGCTGCGAGATTGTCCAATGCTTCGGTGACGGCTTCGGCTTCGGCCTTCACGACCAGCTTTTCCAGCGCCACGCCGGACAGGTCAACTTCGGGGATTTCAGGCAGCGCCTCGTAGGACATTTCGACCTGGACGTCGTCGCCTTCTTTCCAGTCTTCGTTGGTCATCTTGACGTCGGGCTGCATCGCGGGACGGTCGCCGGACTCTTCGAAGTGCTTGCTCATCGCACCATCGACAGCTTCCTGCATGACTTCGCCCATGAGGCGCGGGCCGAACTGTTTCTTCAGCAGCGGCATCGGAACTTTACCCTTGCGGAAGCCCTTCATCTCGATTTCGGGCTGCGCTTCGGTCAGTTTGACTTTGACCTTTTCTTCCAGGTCGGTCGCCGGAATGGTGATAGCGTAGCCGCGCTTCAGACCTTCGTTCAGAGTTTCAGTAACCTGCATCATATTCCCCATAGAGATTCGGGGCGCGCGCGCAGACTCCGCCCCCAGACAATTTGTGGCCTTCTATTGTTCCGCGCCGCGCGGTGCAAGGGCCATTGACCCCGAACGGCGCAAGAAGCTGCCCAAAGGCGCGGTTTGACGGGTTTTGGCCGGCTCTTTCACGAATGCCCCCGGGTGATCCCGCCCCCAAACAGCAAACGCCCCCCGGAGATGCTCCGGAGGGCGGTGCCGAATTGGGCTGGCCCAAACCGATCAGGTCACGAGGTAAAAAACCGACCGGTCGCGGGGGCCCGCAAGGGTCAGAACTTCCAGCGCGCGCCCGCGAGGATGGCCTGACCGTCCTGATAGGTGGTGGCGGTGTCATCGTAGGAATATTCGCGGTAGGCGACATAGGCCTCGAGGTTCTGTTTGTCGAACTTCTGCACCGCTGCGATGCCGAAGGATTCGGCGGTATCGCCCACTGACGCCATATCGGAGCCGTCATAGTAGTCCACTGAGAAGGACGTCTGGCCGACCGGCAGCAACGAGGCTGTGTAGCCGAGCTTCACAAATCCATAGTTGCCGCCCGTGTCACGATCACCGCCCGCAACGCTCAGGGACAGGCCGGTGGGTTCGTGCAGAACCGCGGCCGATGCGATGGTGTCGCGGCGCTCGGAGCCGGAGCGGTCGGTCCAGTTGACCGCCAGCGCACCCGCAACGGTGAAATCGCCGAGGTCTTCATTGGCGTAGTTCAGGGCAATGTCATACTGCTCGGTATCGGCATCTTCGGTCAGGATGTCCTCGCCATAGGAGGCAGAGACGGTAAATCCGGCGAAGCTCGGAGAATCGTAGCGGATCCGGCCCCGGCGCGAGCCATCATAGGTGGCAAACACGTCCCCGACCTCAACCCCGGTCAGATTGCCCGCCACATCGCGCAGGAAATAGCCGCCCGCGGCATCTGCCACCGACGCATTGGCGGCAACGCCCGTGCCCGACAGATCGATACCGGTGGCGCCGTCAGCCGCCATCGAGCCCTGACCGATAGAGAAGACACCGGCCCGCGCCGTGTGCCACTGCAGGTCGACATGGCGCAGATCGCTGCGGGTCCAGTCGGTGATATCGCCCTGACCGTTCTGGTTCACACCGTCAGAAGACCGCAGAGACAAGGAGGTCTCAAAGCGGAATTTCAATGTGTTCTCGCCAAAGGGCTGCTCAACCCAGAACCCGAGGCGCGAGCCGGAGTTGGCGTTGTCGACGAGACGGCTGAACTCTTCCTGTCCGTCGTCATAAGACTGGAACGTCGGGTTCAGCTGGCCATACCAGCGAAAGCTGCCGCCATTGTCCGATGTATAGGTGGGGCCCGCCAGTGCGGGAGCTGCGAGGAGGGCTGTCAGCGCAAGTGCGCTCGAACCCGCTGCAATCGTTTTGGTGCTCATCTTCTGAGTGCTCCTGTGTCAATTGTCAGTCGGCCATCCTCCATCCCCGGATGCGACCGATTGCAGGGCTAACACGTAAGAAATTCTGAAACAGGGCTTGAAAAATCTGCCCCCTAAACGGGTCGGTTCACTCTGCCGAGGTCGTTGTTATATCGGCACTTTCTTGCTGAAGCAGCCTGAACAACGGAATTCCGAGGCAGATTTTCAACCCTCCCACATTGCTTTTTTCAAAACACGGCCATGCGCTTGTTGCAACCCTCCAGTGGACGGGAATGTCGCCCCCTCGCGAATCGCGCCGGCGCCGTCAGAGCGCAGCGACCGGATCCGCGTCATGTCCCGCCAGATCGACGAAATCCACCGGCTGATATTCACTCCCTAAGGCTGATTGAAGTGGTCCCAGCTTTTC
>NZ_VCNK01000059.1 GCF_006265095.1 Phaeobacter sp. B1627 | reverse complement strand
CACGCCTCTGCGCGTGACGGAACCACATACCCATTTTACTCACACCCCAATTTCGCGGACCTTCAGCAAGTTGAACGGCGCACTTGCGCAGTACATCGAATGCGAGCGCGACATTGAATGCGTGAACTCTTTCGATCCGGCTTTTGTCGCCTGGGTCTCTGATGCCGAAACGGCACGGAAAAATGTGCTTGATCGCATCGCGTCGATTACGGCAGCACCAGTTTCGCGGGCCGCAGACAAGCCGCTCCAGCGGATCTCTTTGCTCACCCGTGCGCTCATTACCTGCAAGACAGGTACCGACTTCACCGCACTCTACGCCCTCCTTGGCAGCCATGACCATTTCTTTGTCTGCTTTGAGAACGACCCAGTTGGCCATCGTGTACAGCAGATGCTGGAAGTCCATCAGGATCACGTGCATGCGATGGCGGATCTGGGCGAATTCGCCGAAGACCCTCTGCCCCTTGCTCCCCTGGACAACGGCTCTGATCTACCCAGCACGCCCGTAGCAGCCCCGGCCTGACCCCGCATCCTTTTTTACCAGAACGACGCCGCTGCGATGCACCGTCAGCGACAGCGGTGTTCTGCAATATAGCATGTCCCGTCTGGCGCCCCGCGCCAGCACGCCTCCCCCAGTCATGGAGGTCACTATGACCCATTGCCAACAAACACCATCTACCCAGTCATTCCCGTCGGTCATTCACGCCCATTGGGCCGAGGCCGCGCAAGCGAACGGCTTCGATATCCTGCAGCGCGTTGAGGATCGCTATCATCTCGAGCTTGAGTGTCATGCCTGCGGGGAGCTGCACATCTGCAAGCTCTATGTTGTGATGAACAACCAGCCCATCTGCCCCCATTGCGTGGAAACACGCTGGCGCGAAGATGCGACCGCTGCAGGGTTGGCCTTCCTGCAACGTGACACGGAAGATCGCCACTATGGCTTTTATGAAGCCCCCTGCGGCCACAAGCTGCGGCGTCAGTTCGAGCTTATCAAGCGCATCGCTGACGGCGAATGCTCACACCGCTGCGAGATCTGCCAGAACGCGAAGGAA
>NZ_VCNK01000058.1 GCF_006265095.1 Phaeobacter sp. B1627 | reverse complement strand
GCCCCCTGCGGCCACAAGCTGCGGCGTCAGTTCGAGCTTATCAAGCGCATCGCTGACGGCGAATGCTCACACCGCTGCGAGATCTGCCAGAACGCGAAGGAACAGTCGGAAGCGGAGGCGCGGGGCTGGGGTCTCCTCGGTGCAGCACCCACCCGCGACGTGAACTATCGGACCTATCGACACAGCTGCGGCCATGAACAGATGATCGCCCGCTCGAATATGCAAAGTGGACGCTTCAATTGCGAAGCCTGTGGCCAAGGCTGGGCCTCAGCCCCCAGTTACATTTATTGCATGCGGTTTACACTGCCAGGACAGGCACCCGTCGTGAAGCTGGGCTTTTCCCGGAATCCGCAGAGCCGGTTGAACTATCAGCTCAAACGGCGCCCGGACCTGCAAGCGGAGATCTTGCACAGCGTCGCTGTACCGACCGGCCACAAAGCGCTTTGCGCGGAAAAGCAGATGCACGCCACTCTCAAACGCGACCATCCCGGCTCCATGATCGCACCCGAGATTTATGCGCCGTGGCTGCGTGTCAGGTCAGAGATCTACAGCGCAGATCTGGAACCGGTCATCCTCGATATGCTCGACACGCTGCCCCTCCTGCCAGACGCCTGACCCCGGCCCCCTCACCTGACTCTTTCAATCGGCCTTGGTCGACCCCGAACCTATGGAGAACGCTCATGTCCAATACTCAGAGCTGGGCCCCCTATGCCCGCGATATCCTGCGCCGCTTGCGCCATGCCGAAACTGTCGTCACCAACGATCTCTTCGATGAAGCAAAGCAGATCGTCCCTGTCGAGGATCCGCCCGCCCGCAACCTCCTGGACGCCCTGAGCGAACTTGAGGAAGCGCAACATCGCGACAGCCAGGAGCTCGCCGAACTGCGTGAGGCGGGCACCGATGGCTGGGCAATGGATCAGAATGGCAACGACAGGCCAAAACAACGTATTCCGGCTGACAAGATCCTGGTGTGCCTGCAACTCGCCGCCATCTTCGGCACGCATCAGGGTTTCTGCGCGCAGGTGCTGGCACCGGGTGCTGTCAACGTGATCGATGGTTTCAAAATGAGTCAGATGGAGGCTGCCGCCACCCAGATCGGGCGCCTTTTTCTGCCCGCAGGCTGGGCGGCGCAAACCTATGCCGCAAAAAGCGTGTCTTCTCCTGCCCTGCAGATCATTTACCCAGCGGTCAGCAGCTCAGGCACGCTCGCCCCCAACGGCCAACGCGAGTTTAAACGCAAACTTCTATCGAGTCTGGCGCAACCTCATCCCCTGCTCATTCTTCTTCCCGATGGGCTGCAGCTCGATCCAAACCTGCGCCATATTCTTCCCAAAGCTCAGCGGCTCGCCGCCCTTGATGGGGAGATGATGCTGATGCTTCTGGCCGAGACCCATAGTGCGACCCGGAAGATCGACCGCGATCTGCTGCGCCCGCTTCTGCCGCACAATGCTGCCCTCAAAGCGCTGGACACACCGATCCTCCTCGCCAGCCTGCGCGCATCAACGGCGGCAGGGGCTGCAAAACACATGTCGGATCTGTTGCGCGCGCCAGTTGATCCCAACGTTATGACACTGGCCGATATCAAAGGGAACTCGCCCGCGCACCGAACCGCCGAAGGGTTGGTCGACGATCTCGCGGCCTGGCGCGCAGGCGAGGCCAAATGGTCGGAGATTTCACATTCGCTCTTGATCAGCGGAGAACCAGGAACCGGAAAATCTTTCCTCGCGCGCGCCATCGCTGCATCAGCCGATGTGCCGCTCATCCAGGGATCGTTCGGTGCCTGGCAAGCCGCAGGGCACCTTGGGGACATGTTAGGCGCGATGACCACAAGCTTTTCCGAAGCCATCAGT
>NZ_VCNK01000057.1 GCF_006265095.1 Phaeobacter sp. B1627 | reverse complement strand
CCTTGGGGACATGTTGGGCGCGATGACCAAATGTTTTGCCGAAGCCATCAGCCAAAAGCCGTGCGTCCTGTTTGTTGATGAGATCGACGCGGCGGGGTCCCGCGACAGTGCCGACAAGCACAACAGCAATTACCGCAGGAATGTCATCAACCATTTTTTGGCAGAAGTGGATGCGCTGATGCGGGAAGAAGGCGTGCTGCTCATCGGCGCCTGCAACCACCCCGGGAACCTTGATGCCGCGATCCAGCGGGCCGGGAGGTTCGACCAGCACGCGGAACTCGGGCGCCCACCGCTCGCCCAGGTCCGGCACATGATCGCCCGCGTGCTCCCCGGGGA
>NZ_VCNK01000056.1 GCF_006265095.1 Phaeobacter sp. B1627 | reverse complement strand
CACCGCTCGCCCAGGTCCGGCACATGATCGCCCGCGTGCTCCCCGGGGACACAAAGTTGGAAGAGCTGGCGCTCGAATTCGCCGGGCAGACGCCCGCAGCGATCGATGCGCAGTTGCGATCAGCCCGGTCGACCGCACGTCGGGCAGGCCGACGTTTTGATGCCGCTTGGGTGCTGGCACATAGGCCTGCCGCGACACCGCAGACGCGCGCACGCCAGCGCCGGATCGCTCTGCATGAGTGTGGCCATGCGATTGCAGCAGCCCTCCTGGGGGCCGTGCCCGTGACGCAAATGCTGCTGTCAAACGGCACTGGGCAGACCCACCGGTCCAATGTGGTACATGAGGGGCTACTCAGCGAGTTTGAGGATGAGATGACAATTCTACTGGCTGGGCGGGCGTCCGAGCGGCTGACACTCGGCACCATCAGCGCGGGCGCCGGTGGCGAAGGCGGCAGCGACCTGCAACTCGCCACGCAGCTGCTTCTGAGCTGCGATCGCCAGGCAGGACTTGGCATCCATGGCAACAGCTGGCTCGGCGAGGCTGACATGTCTCGCCTGACACAACACGACAAAGACCACCTGCGGGTCAAGCTCGACAAAATGGAGCGCCGGGCCATGCGCTTGCTTGAGCCGCACCGCGACCGCTTGGAACGCCTTGCAGCCCACCTGTTCGAGGTGCGGGAGATGGATGCCGATGCCCTCCATCCATGGCTGCACGATCTGATCCCCCCTGCCCGCGCCCCGATTGACAGCCCGCAAGCTGGTTTCAATCCGAGCTGACACAAGGCGGGTTTGCACACGATTTGCGCAATTGTATTTGACAAACCCTCCGCCCCCCAATCAATCGCTCTCAAAACACGGAGAACTCTCTCTAGGTAAAACATTGACGGATCAGAGCATTAGACCCTTGCCTCCCAGAGGCGACCCGACGCGCCCACTCCTGCCTCTCTTCCGCCTCAGGAAGGGAGGTTATCCACATAATAGCGATCTGAAGCCGCCCTTGGCCATGAGTTTCGGGTCCTCGTCACCTGCCGCACCCTCTATGATCAAGGGAACAGCCGCACCCCGGCACTAACCTTGTATCATCAGCGCTTCGGGCCAGCCCGCGAGCGGGTAGGAGACCTCGGCCAATGGCACGAGACCAAGAGAGATTTGCCCGAACTGGCCCATCTAACCCTGTGCGGGCGGGCAATGATGCAGCAACACCCCCTGCCTTCCTCTTTCTTGTCCGCCTGCTCGCGCGCCATGCCGCAGAAGAGGACGCTGCAAAGATGAGGAAGGGCCCAGAACAAAAGGACTGATCCATGCCAGCCACCGCCCCTCTTCGCGCTGCGATCTACGCTCGCTATTCCACCGACAAGCAAAAAGAGACCTCCGTTGAGGACCAGCTCCGTCTCTGCCGCCGCCACTGCGACCAAAAGGGATGGCAGGTCTCCGAAGTCTTCGCCGATCGCGGCATCAGCGGCACCACCAGCCAACGTCCTGATTACTTGCGCCTTTTACAGGCCGCAGAGCGCGGCGAAGTCGACATTATCGTGGCCGAAAGCCTCAACCGCCTGTCGCGGGATCAAGCCGACACCGCGTCTTTGTTCAAGCGCATGAGCTTCTTCGGGGTTCGCTTGCACACGGTCGCAGATCAGGACCTGGACGAGTTGAAGGTCGGAGTCGGCGGTCTTGTCTCCGCACTCTATATCAAGGACATCGCTCAAAAAACCCGCCGAGGCCTGGAAGGCCGCGTTGTCGCGGGCAAGTCTGCCGGCGGCCTCAGCTATGGATATCGTGTAAAGCGAGAGATCCGCGCGGATGGAACGGCCACCACCGGTGATCTGACCATCGATCCGTCTGAGGCCGAAGTCGTGAACCGGATTTTCCAAGAATACGCGGCGGGGCAGTCCGCGCGCGCCATTGCCACGGCCTTGAACGCCGAGCGCATCGCCGCCCCGCAAAGCGGCAAAGGCACCGGAACCTGGAACCCCTCGACGATTTCAGGGAACGTGAAGCGTGGCACCGGCATCCTCAACAATGAACTCTACACCGGTCTACGGGTCTGGAACCGGCTGACCTATGATCGCAACCCCGACACCGGCAAACGCCAGTCGCGACAAAATCCTCCTTCCGAGTGGAAGACAAAGACCGTTCCCGACCTGAGGATCGTTGACGACGCCCTTTGGAGTCGCGTCAAGGCCCGCCAGGACCACGTGCGGCAAGCGATGAACCCGGCCGGGATCCTGACAGACCGCCCACGACCGGAACGGGCGCGCCGCCCGACCTATCTGCTGTCTGGCCTGCTGCGCTGCGGCTGCTGCGGCGCCAGCTACACGCTGATCAACAAAACCCGCTATGGCTGCGCCGCCGCCCGCAACAAAGGGGCCGCGATCTGCAGCAATCGCGCGACCATCGAGCGCGAAGTGGTCGAAGATCGGGTCCTGTCCGGGCTAAAGCACCGGCTTCTTTCCCCGGAACTGCTCGGCCATTTCACGGAGGAGTACCGGAAAGCCTTCAACGCGTCAGCCGCCGGCGCGGCGCAGGACCGGCAGAAGGCAGCGAACGCGCTCACTCTGATCGAGACCAAGATAGCTGGCATCCTCAAGGCCATTGAAGACGGCATGTACCACGCCTCGATGAAGGCGAAGATGAGCGAGCTGGAAGCGGAGCAGTCGAGACTGCAATCGGTGTTGGCGGAGAGCCCCGAGCCCCCTGCCCTGCGGCTGCACCCAAGCCTGTCTGCGCGGTACCGCGAGCTGATCGAAGATCTCGCCCGTTCGCTGAACGCGCCGGAGGTGAAGCGGGAAGCCTCCGAGGCGCTTCGGGGGTTGATTTCAGAGGTTCTGATGGTGCCGGATGCGGCAGCGCGCAATGGCCATGCCATTGAGTTGGTTGGCGAACTTGCGGGGATTCTGAGTTTGGGAGGTCTGAATGCAACAAAACCCCCGCGTTTTGCGAGGGCTGTGTCGGAAACGATGGTTGCGGGAGTAGGATTTGAACCTACGACCTTCAGGTTATGAGCCTGACGAGCTACCTGGCTGCTCCATCCCGCGGTGTTTGTTTTTTGTATCGTTACGAGAGATTTGGGTTTTTATTAGGTTTGGCGGTGCCCTACTCTCCCACGCCTTAAGACGCAGTACCATCGGCGCAACAGCGCTTAACTTCCGGGTTCGGGAAGGGACCGGGTGTTTCGCTTGTGCTCTGGCCACCAAACCAAATAAAAACCCATGATCTGCGATGTTGGGTTTTTATTTGGAGGCGGCAGGCAGCGTATTTACGAAGTAAATGCGCGTTGCCGCACCCAAGTTATGTCACGCAGCGTTGATTGCTACGGGACGACCCAAGTCGCAGATTGTTTAAAATCAACATGTTGTCCAAGCCAAGGTTTTGCTTTTTGGTGTGGCTGTCTTTTTCTGGATCAGATCAAGCCAATCGGGCGATTAGTACCGGTCAACTGAACGCATTGCTGCGCTTACATCTCCGGCCTATTGACGTGGTGGTCTTCCACGGCCCTCAGGGATACCTTGTTTTGAGGGGGGCTTCCCGCTTAGATGCCTTCAGCGGTTATCCTTTCCGAACATAGCTACCCAGCACTACCGTTGGCACGATAACTGGTCCACCAGTGGTTCGTTCACCCCGGTCCTCTCGTACTAGGGGCAACTCCTCTCAAGTATCCTACACCCACGGCAGATAGGGACCGAACTGTCTCACGACGTTCTAAACCCAGCTCACGTACCTCTTTAAACGGCGAACAGCCGTACCCTTGGGACCTGCTCCAGCCCCAGGATGAGATGAGCCGACATCGAGGTGCCAAACACTGCCGTCGATATGGACTCTTGGGCAGTATCAGCCTGTTATCCCCGGCGTACCTTTTATCCGTTGAGCGATGGCCCTTCCACTCGGGACCACCGGATCACTATGGCCGACTTTCGTCTCTGCTCGACTTGTCAGTCTCGCAGTCAGGCTGGCTTTTGCCATTGCACTCAACGAGCGATTTCCGACCGCTCTGAGCCAACCTTCGCGCGCCTCCGTTACGCTTTAGGAGGCGACCGCCCCAGTCAAACTACCCGCCACGCAGGGTCCCGGATCCGGATAACGGACCGCGGTTAGACATCAAGAGTGCGAAGGGTGGTATCTCAAGGGAGGCTCCACCGCGACTAGCGTCACGGTTTCGATGCCTACCACCTATCCTGCACGTCACAATCCTGATGCCAGTGCGAAGCTGTAGTAAAGGTGCACGGGGTCTTTCCGTCTAACCGCGGGAAGCCTGCATCTTGACAGGCAATTCAATTTCGCTGAGTCGATGTTGGAGACAGCGGGGAAGTCGTTACGCCATTCGTGCAGGTCGGAACTTACCCGACAAGGAATTTCGCTACCTTAGGACCGTTATAGTTACGGCCGCCGTTTACCTGGGCTTCAATTCGGAGCTCTCACCCCTCCTTTTAACCTTCAGGCACCGGGCAGGCGTCAGACCCTATACGTCGTCTTGCGACTTCGCAGAGCCCTGTGTTTTTAATAAACAGTCGCCACCCCCTGGTTTGTGCCCCCAGCTTCCAGTTGCCTAGAAACCGGGCCTCCTTCTCGCGAACTTACGGAGGTATTTTGCCGAGTTCCTTCAACATCGTTCTCTCAAGCGCCTTGGTATTCTCTACCAGTCCACCTGTGTCGGTTTAGGGTACGGTCTGATGGAGGGCTATTTCCAGGGACTGCTCAGCAGCTCACCCAATCCGATAAGGGCAAACTACAGTCGCAATCCGTCACATCCTCCTGGCCCACGAATATTAACGTGGTTCCCATCGCCTACGCCTTTCGGCCTCGGCTTAGGGGCCGGCTTACCCTGCTCAGATTAGCTTTAAGCAGGAACCCTTGGACTTTCGGCGAGAGTGTCTCTCACACTCTTTGTCGCTACTCATGTCATCATTCTCGCTAGTGATCTCTCCACGGGATCGCTCACACGCCCGCTTCATCGAAAGCTCCGTGTCTCCGACACTCATTATGTGATGTGCTACCGCTTCGCTACTTGAGCACGTTTGACCGCGCTCCTCATAACCAACCAGATCACATCCAATGAGTAAAAGAGACATGGAACTATGTCACACTACGCTCTGCTACCATGCACTATGTGCATCCTCGGCTTCGGCTCATGGCTTGAGCCCCGTTACATCTTCGCCGCAAGACATCTTAATTAGACCAGTGAGCTGTTACGCTATCTTTAAAGGATGGCTGCTTCTAAGCCAACCTCCTGGTTGTTTTGGACGTCTCACCTGCTTTCCCACTTAGCCATGAATTAGGGGCCTTAGCCGGAGGTCAGGGTTGTTTCCCTCTCCACTACGGACGTTAGCATCCGCAGTGTGTCTGCCATCTAGTACTCCCGGGTATTCGGAGTTTGGTTAGGATCAGTAAGCCTGTGGGGCCCCATTACCCATCCAGTGCTCTACCCCCCGGGGTATTCGGATGACGCTCTACCTAAATAGATTTCGCAGAGAACCAGCTATCTCCGAGTTTGATTGGCCTTTCACCCCTAGGCACAACTCATCCCGACCTTTTTCAACAGGTGTGGGTTCGGACCTCCAGTGCATGTTACTGCACCTTCATCCTGGTCATGCCTAGATCACTCGGTTTCGGGTCTGATCCCACGAACTCATGCGCCCTATTAAGACTCGCTTTCGCTGCGCCTACACCTAACGGCTTAAGCTTGCTCGTGAGACCAAGTCGATGACCCATTATACAAAAGGTACGCTGTCAGCCCTCAAGGGGCCTCCAACTGATTGTAGGCGTTCGGTTTCAGGTACTGTTTCACTCCCCTCGTCGGGGTGCTTTTCACCTTTCCCTCACGGTACTGGTTCGCTATCGGTCAGTAAGGAGTACTTAGCCTTCGGAGGTGGTCCTCCGATCTTCAGACAGAATTTCACGTGTTCCGCCCTACTTAATACGTCCTTCAGAGCTTCCCATACGGGGCTGTCACCCGCTATGGCCATGCTTCCCAACATGTTCTGGTCACTCATCAGGCTCGGCTGGTTCGCGTTCGCTCGCCGCTACTAACGAAGTCTCTATTGATGTCCTTTCCTCCGGGTACTTAGATGTTTCAGTTCCCCGGGTTTGCTCTTATAAACCTATGTATTCAGTCTATAAGTACTTGATTATGCCAGATATAAGCTGCCCCGAAGAGCAATTATATCAAACATTCAAGTGGGTTGCCCCATTCGGAAATTCATGGGTCAAAGCCTATTCTCGGCTCACCATGACTTATCGCAGAGTATCACGTCCTTCATCGCCTCTTACTGCCAAGGCATCCACCAAACGCCCTTCTCGCGCTTGATCTGATCCAGAAAGAGACAGCCAGGATGATGTCCTACCGCCTCGCTACTTATGAACCCTTTGACGGGGCCAAAATAACAATGCGCCAGAACAACCTGACAATCGCGACCTGACAGCTGGTAAGGAGCCAGGTCTCTGCTTCTGAACCAAAAAGCATACTTTCCCGCTCTTCCATCCCATGCCTGTGATGTCGATCCCAGGCGGACAGAAGAACAATGGCTCTCAAACCTTGCGGAATAAGAACCGGGTTAGTGTACTTGACTTGGACAACTACCGTCATTTCAATCTGGCAGACTTCGGAGCGTCTGAGGAAACATGACGTATTCCAAAGCTCGCCATACCCGAAGATATGGCACCAAAATGAGATCATCCCCACACTCGGGGCGATCAACGGTGTTGTTGATTGTTTCTCTCTTCACGATATCAAACCCAACTGCCAACAGGCAGTGGAGACAAGTCCGATTGGACATTCAAAATGCATCACCGATGCAGCTTGAAGGTCAAATCGAACCCTTCGATATATTGGATAAACGTCAGAAAAAGCGAGAATGGTGGGTCGAGGAGGACTTGAACCTCCGACCTCACGCTTATCAGGCGTGCGCTCTAACCACCTGAGCTACCGACCCATTCTATAAGGGCCGCTGGCAAAGTGGTGGAACTAACGCCCATCTGCTTGCAGATCAGCGAACAAACGCCCCAGGCGACATCAAATCCCAATGGAATTTGGTGGAGCCTAGGAGGATCGAACTCCTGACCTCCTGAATGCAAATCAGGCGCTCTCCCAGCTGAGCTA
>NZ_VCNK01000055.1 GCF_006265095.1 Phaeobacter sp. B1627 | reverse complement strand
TGCCGCGCTCGATCACCGCGCCGACAGGCTTGCCCGCAGAATGTGCGACCGTACCAACCAGGTGTTCAGAATGGATCAGCCGCGCCCAGCCCCCGAAGGCATTGCCCGAGGTCCGGACATGAACCTCGCTCGATGCGTTCGGCGCAGCAGAGGAGCCGCGTGCGGCGATCTGCAGCCCCCGGCCTGCGTTGCGGCGGAGCTGCAGCAAGGTCCCGTCGAAAGGCCAGCCATCCGCCGCAGCGATGCTGTAAATCCCGGCAGGAACGTCCAGCTGCGCCGGGTCCGAAAGGGTCGGCGGATTGGTCGCAAGAAGACCGCCCGCCCCAGTCTGCAACAGTTTGCCAGCCGAGGCATCCGCAGGGCTGGATTGAACGGCCTCCCCGGACAGGCTCCCGGCCTCGACCGTGGTGAACCTGGCGGCCGCCGGCGTGTTCAGGCCGATGGTGGTGCCGTTCAGCGCCGCGCCAATCACGGTGGAGTTGTTTTCCAGAAAGTCAATGAAGGCCAGCATTTCTGCGCGATGGGTGATCGCAAAATGCTGGAACAGCGCCGACATCCTGGCGTCAAAATCCGCCTCCGGCGTGCTGCGCTGCGGGATCTCGGGAAACGCCGAGAAGCCTGGAATGCTCATTTGGGGCACTCTCCTATTTCAGGGTTTTGATAATCAGCGGAAAGACGGACTCGCCCGCCACATCGATCGGCTGGCTGTGGTCATCGACAAAGCCCAGGCCCTCAAGCCCGTAGGACGGCGCCGCGCCGGAGACATAAAACGCCGTCGCCAGCCCATCGATCTCGGCCACGATATCCATGATGCGCGGCGCCTGATGGGTCGGCACCAGGAGCGACAGATCCACCTTGCGGGTGGAGCCGCGCTTGACCAGGATCTCATTGCCAAAATCGTCATAGCCCTTGCGGCTGTGGCTGACGAACTGGACCCTCGGCAGGTTCAGCACCCGGCCCAGCAGGTGGTTGCGCCCCAGAACGATATGGCCGACCTGCGCCACCGCCCCGCGCGCCTCGATGCTGATGTCGATCCGGTGGCCGATATAGCCGGGAAAGCCCCCCAGAACCTTCTGGCGCGCATAGATCACGCCGCCGAAGAACCAGGTATAGGCGCTGACCACATTGCCCTTGTCGACCATCACAAAGGTCTCATCATAGATCGATGTGGCCCCGTCCCAGACCTCGATCCGCACGCTGCCCGCCGTCAGCCCAAACAGGGCAATCGCATCGCAATCCTGCGAAGGGACCACCGAATAGGTGATCAGATCCGCCCGCAGCGCGACGTTTGAGCGGCGCTGATCGAAGGCCCGCCAGCGGTTGGTGACCCCGACCTCCAGCCAGGCGCTTCCATCATCGGTGGTTGGGTCCGCGCCGGTATTGCCGTCCACAATGCTCTCATAGATCCGGTGGCTTGCGGTGGAGATCACCAGCGCGCCCTTTGCGTAGGTCGCGCCCGCATCCCAGACCGGGTGGTCCTCCTCCGCGATGTTGGAGGCCACCAGCTCCGCCTCGGTCACCGCCATGGGCGCGACAATATTGAAGTCCATCAGCTGCGCTCCCCCGGCATCCCGGCCTCGTCCCAATCGTCGATCTGATTGGCGATCCGGTCGAGGATCATCCGCATCACCTGCCCCTGCGCCACCACATGCCGGGTCAGCTCTTCCAGCCCCCTGGCCAGCGGTCGGTTGTCCAGCATCGCCACCGACTCCGCGTGGCTGTGGATGCGCGAGGGGCCGGTGGTCTCGACTTCCCAGCCGCGCTCGCCGACGATCCGCGCACCGCCCTGGTGGGCACCGCCGCGCGCAAAAGCGGGAATGGCGCCGAGACTGCGGATCTGCGATCGCAAGGCCTCCACCTGATCCGCATCCTCGGAATAGCGGCTGTTGTAGGCCCGGATCTGCGCTTCCAGCCCATCAGCCCCCCGAAAGGCCGCGCGGAACCCCGCAAGGTCGGATCCCGCGCCGTAGGTCAGGTAATCCGCATCATAGAGAATGCGGCCAGACACATCCGAGAGCCGCAGCTCCGCATCCTGCCCGCCCGACCGGGTCAGGCTGACACCGGTCGCCGCCTCCAGCGCCTCGACCTGCGCCACAAGCCCCGCCGCCTCACTGCGATCAGACAGACCGGCCGCCAGCCCCTGCCCCTGCGCCTGCAATGCGACAACCTGCGCCTGCACCTCGCGGGCGCGCCGGTCCGCCTCGACCGCATCGCGCAGCTCGCCCAGCATGCCGCGCAGCCGGTCCATCGGCTCGCGCAGCCGTCCGGTCTGGCTGGCGAGATCGGCAAAGACCTGATCCGCCTCCAGCACCACGCCGCCGCCAAAACTCAGCCGACCTGTACCACCTGTGCCGATCAGCCCGGCCAGCGCCGTCAGCTGCGCCACGGTCTCCGCCCCCGCCCCGGTCAGCGCCACATTCACCCGCCGCGACAGATTGGCCGCGCGGGTCAGCACCAGCGCCCGGGTCTCGGGATCGAGATCCCGGCCCAGATCCAGCATCAGGCTCCGGCGCAGATCCGCCGCCGTGGTCAGCGCCAGCTGGCGGCTGTCCGCATCCAGATCCGCCCCCAGCACCAGATCCAGCGTCGCCACATGCTGCGAGAGCGCATGGGTGGCAATCCAGCGATCCGCAGGCGTCAGGTCATCGCGCCGGATGACAAAATCCAGCGTGGTGCGGATGCCGGTCTCCGCCTGCTCCACCAGATCGCGCAGCCAGGCAGGCGCCTGATCATCGAGGCTGACCGCCACATCCAGCGCCCCCACCAGATCGTCATAGCTGAAGGCCTCGGCCCCCTCGATGGCCTGCTCCAGCGCCGCGAGCGACGCCTCAAAGGCCGCCACCGTGCCATCCCAATCCGCCGCCAGCGCCTGCACGCCGTCGCTCAAGGCCGCCACCTGATCGCCGGTCAGACCCTCCAGCTGCAGGAAGTTCCCCAGCGAGGTCAGCACCTCGATCTGGGCTTCATACAGTCCCGCCAGCACCTCATCATTGCCGGATTCCAGATCCGCCAGACCGGCGGCAAAGCTCATCTGCGCCTGTACCTCGGCTGCGATCCGGCGATACTCCAGTTCTGATCCTGCACCGTCGCGCGCGCTCTGCAGATAGGCGCGCGCCAGATCCGGCAGCGCCGCCGCTGCCGCCGCATCGCCCGCCTGAACAGCGGCAAACCCCGCATCGAGCCGCGCCCGCAGCACGCCTGCGCCCTGCGCGCTGCTGGCCGCGCTCAGATCCGTATTGACCAGATCCGAGACAAAGCCGCGCAGCCCCGCCGCCGTGCGCCGCCACTCCTCTGCCGCCGCCCGGGCCTCGGAGACCATATCGCGCGCCGCATCGATCCGGGTGCCCACCTCGCCGCCGACCTCCTCCGCCAGTCCCGCCAGCTCCGCCGTGAAGGCGCTGACCTCGGGCAGCACCTCATCCAGCGCCCCCGCCAGCCCCAGCAGCTGCGCATAGAGCGCCTGACCGCTGGCGCTGGTCAGATCGAGGCTGTCGACGATCTCGCGGAAAGCATCGCGGGAGGCGGGCATCGCAAGGCCCAGCCCCTCGAACTCCGCGCGCAGGCGGCGCAGGACGGCCTCGCTCTGTTCGGCCCCCGAATAAAAGCCGGTAAAATAGCTGGTGACCGAGGCCGAAAGCTGCTCCGCGCCGCCAAACTGATCCACCAGATCCGAGGCCAGATCCGCCCCCGCCAGCGACACGTCAAAGGCGCTCTGGTCCAGCAGATCCATGGCGTCATTCACCGCCACCAGACTGCCCGAGAGCCGCGACAGCGTCTCGGTGGCGGTCTCGCCCGCGCGCAGGAAGTCATCAGTGCCGAGGATCAGATCGGCCATTTGTTCCGTGGCCGCCGCCATATGTTCGGCGATATCCGCCTGGATCTGCTCCTGCGTGCGCCCCGAAGTCATCACCGAGAGATGATAGCCCTCATACTCCGCCAGCGCGTCAGACCCCAGCCCCAGAGCCTCCGCCATGGACAAAAGCCCGGAGGTGAGGCCGCTGACCTGCAGGTCCAGCGCCGCATCCAGATCGCCGTCGACACTGCCATAGACATTGCGGTCGCTGCGGAACCAGCCGCCCCGGTAGCGGTCGCGGGTGTAGCCCTCAAAATCACCCGCGCCGCCTGCCCCCACCGTGCCCTCCAGCGCGGAGAAGTCAAAGCTGCGCCCGAAGGCCTTGTCGAAGAGGGCAAAACCGCCCGCGAGGATCCCCAGAACCGGAAGCGCCGCCCCGATCGTGGACACAAGCGCGCCCGCCCCCGTCGCCGCAGAGGCCAGCGCCGCATTGGCCCCTATGTTCAAAATGCCGGCACTGGCGTAGCCGCCAAGCCCGAGCGCGGCCTGAAAGCCCCCGCCCAGCCCGGAACCAAGCCCGGCCAACAGGCCACCGCCGCCCAGGAGACCACTTGCCCCCTGCCCCAACAGACCGGACAAAAGCCCGCCGCTGTCACCGCCACTCAGCAGGCCGCCCGCCGCATTGGCCGCAGTGCCCGCGCCCCCGAGCGACAGCCCCAGGGCGATCCGGATCTGGTTTTCCGCAAACATCGCCATGAGATCGGAAAGCCCGCGTTTTGCCGCCTCCCGGATGCCGTCCCACATGGCTCTGAAGTCCCGAAAGCCACCGGAGACCCAATCGCCAAAGCTCCGCGAGACGCCATCCACCGCCGCCGACAGCGGCCCGCGCAATTCCTGCTGCAGATCCTCCGCCGCATCGGTGGTTTTGGTCAAACCGCCGCTGACACCGCCGCCGGATCCGTCATCCAGCACCTCCCCCAATGCGCCCAGTTTCTCCTTCAGAGCATCGGCGCTGTCATCGCCCGCATCCAGCTCCGCATTGGCCGATCCCATCTGCAGGGTCAGCGTCTTCAGCGCCGCGCTGGCCTTGCCCCAGCCCTGTTTTGCCAGATCCGCCGCCGTCTTGCGCGCATTCTCCGCCGCCGCCTGATGCGCCTCCACCTGCAGGGTCAGGGCATGAACCGCGCTCGCCGCCTCCACCGCAGAGCCGTGCAGCGACAGCGCCAGGCCGTCCTGCCCCGCCACCCGTGCGCCTTCGGCCATCCGATGCAGGAACCCGGCCCAGGTCTCCTGCACCCCGGCGATCATCGTCACGAACCCCGCCTTGACCGAGGACCAGACCGCAGACAGCGCAGGCTCGATCGCCTGCGCGCCGGTGGTGATCCCCTCCCAGATCCCGCGCGCCAGATCGCCGAGCGCCTGCAGCGCCGCGCCCCAGCCGCCGGTGGCCCCCACCAGGGCGTGGAATTTCATGGCGAGATAGCCAGCCCCCACCACCAGCGCCCCGATGCCGGTGGCAATCACCGCACCCCGCAGCAGAACCAGACCGCGCTGCAGGCCTTTCATCGCCACGCCCGCAACCGCCGCCCTGGTCGAGGTCGCCCCAAGCGCCAGCTCCAGCGCGATCGCCGACTTTGCCGCCGCCGCAAAACGCAAAGGCGCCAGCGCCACCGTGGAGATCATGCCGCCCATGGCAAGGGTCAGCGGCGCCGTCACCTTCAGCACCAGCCCCAGCGCCAATGCCGCAGGCCCCAGCGTGCCCGCGATCAATGCGCTGGTGGCGATGACCCGCTTGCTGCCCTCCGACAGATCATTGAACCAGCCCGCCACTTCCGCAACCCGGTCGCTCAGCCCCTGAAGCGCAGGCGCCAGCGCCACCGTCACCTGATTGGCCAGACCCCGCCCCGCCAGAGACATCCGCGACAGCGCGTCATTGGTCAGCTCGATCTGCGCCGCATCCACCTCGGAGACCGCCACGCCAAAGCGGCTCACATCCTGCGCCGCCATGCGCAGCGCCGCGCCGTCAATGCGGGTGAAGATCAGCCCCGCCCGGCTGCCAAACAGCTCCGAGGCCACCGCCGCCCGCTCCGCCTCCGGCACATATTGCGCCAGCGCGCTCTGCACCTGCTGCAGCCGCTGATCCAGAGGCAGCGCCTGCAGCCCGGACGCCGACAGATGCAGCCGCTCCAGCGCCTTGGCCGCCGCGCCGGTGCCCCCCGCCGCCTGGCTCAGCCGTTTGGTCAGCTGCAGCGTCGCCTGCTGCACCTCGCCCATGGCCACGCCCGACAGATCCGCCGCCCGCTCCAGCACCTGCATTGAGGTGACCGTGGTGCCCAGCGACTGCGCCATCTTGGCCTGGGCATCCACGATCCGCAGGCTCGATCGCACCGCGACCGTCGCCGCCCCCGCCATCGGCAGGGTGAGGCCGAGCGCCATCCGCCGCCCGGCCCCCTCCATCCTGCCCGCCAGCGCCAGCATCCGCCGCTCCACCCGGCCCATGGTGGCCTGCGCCCGTTTTGCCCCCGTCTCGAAGGCTGCGGACTCCATCGTGAGCACGCCGCGCAGCGCGCCAATAACTGCGGACATCTATGCCCCCTTTTTGCTGTGAAAGTGCATGGTCATCAGGCCCGCGCGCAGGGTTTCGAGATCCTGCGCCGCATCGGCCTCGCGGCAGGTCTTGCGGCCTGCTGCCCTGGTAAAATCCGGCATGGATTTGGGGCTGTGGAAGGCGTGGCTGACCAGCACCCCCAGCTCCTGATTGAGCACCCGGCGCGCGTCCAGCTCCGCCTCCCTGGCCCGGCTCCGGCCCCGCGTGATCAGGTCATATTCGCGGAAGGTGACGCCGTAGAAATCGGCGTGATGCTGGCCCAGTTCACACCACGCCGACAGCAGCGCCGACCAGTCTACGCCCCCGCCGGAGCGCGCGCCTTTCCCGCCGCTGCATCCGCGCCCGGTTTTGTGGCTGCATCCGCGCCCTGCCCCGTATTCGGCGCCGGAAAGGCCTTGCCGATCGCCTCGGCGACAAAGGGCACCACCCGGCGCGCGCCCCCCGCCGCATCGACCATAGCCATGGCCTCGTCTTTGGACACGCCCTGGCCATCCTCCAGCCCCGCCGCCAGCGCCGAGACCAGAAGCCTGATCCCGCCCTGCCCCTGGATCAGCCGGTCCAGCAGCACATCAAAGGGCTGGCCCTCGTTATCCTCCTCAAACCGCATCAGCGCAGCAGTGGTCAGCCGCAGTTTGTGGGTCACCTTGCCCAGCTTCAAAGTTGCTGCAGGGATCATGCTGCCGCCCCTTCCGTCCAGTCAATGAGCCCGGTCGGGCGCAGTTTGAGATCCGTCATCAGGTCGCCGTCCACATCCGTCGAGGGCATCGAGGGGTTGACGAAGGCCCTGAACCGGAAGGCATCCCCCGTCGCCTGACCCGGCCCTGCAGGCAGGGTGACACGAAAGTACACCGGCTGGCGCGACGCCTTGTAGGCCGCGGCCTGCTTGTACAAGGCGGTCGAGTAAAAACAGCTCAGCGTCACTTCGCCGGTGTCCGTCATCCCCACGCCCCACTCGCGCGAGCGCCCCGGACTGTCCAGCGAGGTCCGGTCGCGGTATTCCGGGTTTTCCTCCGGAATGCCCACGGTCTTGCAGCCCTGAATGGCGGCAAAACTTTCATCCACGTCCTCGGCGGACCATTCGATCTCCACCAGATCGCCTGCAATGACATTCTCTGCCATGGTGTTTTCCTTTCATCATGTTTGGAAAGAGAGCCGGTCACCCGGCCCGTTCAGGCGCGGTAGCGCACCTGCATATCCAGCATTTGCAGCCGGATCACATCGCCGCCGGTCTCCACCAGGGAATCCCGCCGGGACAGTTCTTTGATGCGGATCACCGACCCGCCCCGCAGATCGGTCAGGGCCGAGGAGACCAGCGGCGCCAGCTCCAGCAGCCCCCCGTAGCTCCGGGCGGCGATAGTGACCTGCACCCGCGCCGTTTCCACATTCACCCGCCCCTGCAGGGAATAGCCGGTCACGGTCGAGATCCGCTGCAGCGTGATGCGCGGATAGCCCACATCCGCGTCAAACGCCCCCCAGACCACCGGAGCGCCAAGCGCCTGCAGCAGCTCCTTCACCTCGCGTTCCATGCTCATCGGCTGGCCCGCGCCGCCTTGCGCCGGGCGCGCTCCACGGATTTTTCAATCTCCGCCCAGACCTCGCGGCGCAGCGTGGCCAGCATCACCGCCTGGCCTGCGTCCCAGGCAGGCCGCAGAAACGGGCGTGCGGGCATCGCGCCGGTCGACCGCCCTGTCGAGGCCTGCACCCGCACCCCGGTTCCGAACTCATAGAGATGGGCATGGGGCGCATCCGCGCCATCCGGCTGCACCGGCCCCACATACAAGACCACCTTGCTGCGGCCCCGATCGCCGCGCGCCTCCTTTCGCTGGCGCGCCGTCAGCTTGCTGGTCACCGCAATGGTGAACGGGGACACACCGCCCGCCAGATCCGCCACCGGCTTCAGGCTCTTCTTCATCGCCCGCCGCATCACCCCCTTCGCCGTGCCGCGCGCCAGCTCCGCCAAGGCCCGCTCAATATCGCCCGCGCCTTCAATGCGCATCTTGACCGCCATCCCGCAGACCTCGCGCCTTGAGCCGCCAGGCGGTGATCTCCACATACGTCCGGCCAAGGGGTTTGACGCCGGTGATCTGCCAGTCCGCACCGTCAAAGCGCAGGCCATAGGTGCCATCGACCTGAGCCATATATCTGAGCGCACGCAGGACAAACCGCGCGTCGGTTTTCTGCTCCACCGCCGCCGCGCGCAGCCGCTCGCCATCCGAGACCGGCGTCACTTGGGCCCAGGCCCGTGTCAGCACAGCCCAGCCCGTGCGCAGGGTCTCGCCCAGCGGATTTGTCTCCACCTGCGGCGCGAGGATCTGCACCAGCCGGTCGAGCGTCGGTGACGTGACCGGCCTCATATCGCAAAGGCCCGGTAGCGATGCGTCAGCCGGTCAATGCCCTCCTGCACCTGACGCGGAACACCCAATGCCGCATCCGCCAGGGGGTGATCATAGTAGAGCTTCACCAGCTCGCAGACGGCTGCCCGGATGTCCTCAGGCACCGCCGCGACCGAGGCAAACCCGGCCGTAAACTCCAGAGAGACCGCGTCGGGCCGATCCGCCACAGCGGGCCAGCAATAGCCCCCCACCAAAGCCACATGACGCGACCGTCCCCGCCCCACCAGAGCATAGCCGTCGACCGGCACCGTGGCTGTGGCGCCACTTGGATCCAGATAGCGCAGGGCGTCAACAGATGTGATCCGCGCGAATGGCAGATGCAGGAAGCCGTCACTGAAGCAGCTCCCCTTGCGCACCCAGGTCTGCGACGTGAGCGGAAAGCCCAATCCGCCAAAGCCGTCCGCATCCACATCCAGCACCGTCGAGGCGGCGGCAATGGCGCGGCTGATCTGAGCGTCCAGCTCGGGGATTTCACCGGCAGGCGAGATAATCCGGAGTGTGTCCTTGGCCTCCTCCAGCGAGATCAGCGGCACGCCCCCGCCCGAGGTCCGCTCCAGCCACATCGCGCGCACCGCCATCAGGTCTGATCTTTCACCGCAGCTTCAGCCACAGGTGCAGTCGCCGTTTCGGGAGGAGGAGCCGCCGCCGTGTTCTGAGGCACAGCCCCCTTGGTGTCCGGCGCGGCATCACCGCTGTGGTCCGGCGCTGCGGGCGCCAGCACGCCCGCTGTCACCAGATGCGCCACATCGCTTGCATGGGCTCTGCGCCGCGCGCCCTGCCCATACCATTTGTCGCCCTGATGCGGGCGCAACACAGTATAGTCCATGAGATCACCTCATTTGTGAGAAAGACCGGACAGGCGGCCTCACCGCCCCTCCGGTCGCGATGTCGCGATCAGTCCGCCACGCGGCCAAAGTCGCCGTAGATGAAGCTCTCCGGCCGGTAGATCGCCAGCGCCAGACGCTCTTCGGCGAGGATCGTCACCTTGTTGCGCACAAAGTCGTCATTCTGAAAGCCGCTCTCGATGCGCGAGGCCCATTGATCAAAGATCTGCGCCCCCATATCAAACGCCCCCACCAGCACCTTGTCCTGCACCATGGCCGGGGTGGTCACGACCGGCAGCCCCCACAGGGTGGGCGCCAGCGTGCCCTGCGGATTGCCGATGATATAGCGCCCTTCGCCGTCCTTCAGGGTCTCGATCCACGCCCAGTCGATGGGGTGCATCACGATGCCGGTGGCGGGATATTCCGCCAGCACCGCCTGCAGCGCCATATAGCGCACCTTGTCGATCGAGCTGCCCTCAGCAAGGCCCGCGGGCTGGGCAAAGGCCGTGGCCTGCGGCACAATCCCATGCAGGTTTTCGCCGGTATTGTCGCCGTAGAGAAGCTGCTGTTCTTCCTTGAAGGCGAGCCCGTAGAGCAGGCGATTGTCGATGATCGAGCGCACCTGCGCCACATCCGACAGGGTTTGTTTGGACGCGCGCATCCAATGCGCAATCACCTTGGTGCGGGTCTGCACTTCCTCAACGCTAAAATCAGACTGAGGCTTCAGCCCGCCCTCGGCCACCATGTCCGCATTATTGGCAAATCCGGTCTCGCGGTCATAATCGATCATGGCCGCATCCGTCTGCCCCGGCATCAGCAGGCCGCGCACGGTCATGCGACGCTGCGGCAGCGCCATCATGCCAGGGCGATGAGCCGCATGAACCACCGCCCCGAGCCCCCCGGCGCCGCCGGTGGTGGTGGTGAGATCGGCTTTCACGTCCAGTGACGCGCTGTCGCCTTTGCGCGGATTGGCCTGAAAGCTCTTGAACTCATCGCATTCGGTAAACCGCGCGCCGATGGATCTGGCCTGCTCGGCCCCTTCGTCCCCTCTGCGATCAAGCTTTTGCTCCAGCTCGGCCAGGCTGCCCTTGAGGCCGCCAAGCTCGGCAAGCGCCTCATCGGCCTTTTCCTTCATGGCCTGGTTCAGCGCCTCGCCCGCCTCGGCCTTGCCAATGGCGGTCTCGGCGATCTCTTTCACCGCGTCAAATTTGCGTTCGAACGCGGCTTTCATGTCCACTGCCAGCTCTGCAGCGGATTTGGTCTCTCCCGGCATGGGGATCCCTCCTTTTAAAAGATGTGTGTTTGCTGTGGGTTACGAGCCCATCAGGGCCGCCATAAAGACCCTGGCTTCCGTCTCCGCTGTGGCAGGATCCCCCTGCCCTTTCAGGTGGATGCGCGCGGCACGCTCCGCCTGGGAATTGGACAGGCCAAGACCCTTGACCGCTGTCTCGAATTCCCGCTCTGTCAGCCGGTCCCCGGCCTTCAGCTTTTGAATAATCTCCGCCGGCACATCGCGTTTGGCGGCCACCCGCGCCGACACCAGCATCGGGAAAGTCACCAGGGACACCTCCCACAGGTCGACCTCTTTCAACACGCGATTGCCGCTTGCGTCCTTTTGCGCCGAGACCGTCCGGTAGCCGATCGACAGCCCGTCAATCGAGCCCGCCGCGATCAGCGCCAGCGCCTCGCGGCCCTTCTCCACCTCTGTCAGAATGCGCCCCTTGACCCAGAGCCCGCGCTCATCCTCGCCCAGCTCATCCCAGACCCCGATCGGCACCGCCGGATCATGCTGCCAGAGCATCTTGACCTTGCGCCCTTGCGCATCCAGTCGGGCCAGGCTGGCGCCATAGGCGCCCGGAGCGACGATATCGCCGCCATTGTCCACCTCGCCAAACAGGCTGGCATAGCCCTCGATCGCGCCGCTGTCCGCCACCGACTTGAGGTCAAAGGCCATCTCTTTTGTCTCCATCCACATCAGCTCTGTCCTGTTTCGGTAATCGGTATGTTCTGCATTTGCGCGCGCACCACATCGCCGCCCGCCACAGGCGGCAGGCCCTCGCGGGCGCGCAGCTCGTTTATGGTCATGCCGCCAATCTGGACCATGGTCTGGTAAAAGCTGGCCCGGCTGGCACTGTCCCCGCGCAGCAAGGCGTCCATATTGATCCGCCCCGAGATCCCCGCTGCCCGATCCGCCGCCGTCAGAAGCTGCTTGTCCACCGCCTGCTCGATCCGTTTCACCCGGCGGCGCAGGTAGAATTTGGTGAACATCAGCACCTGCTGATCCACGCTGGTGGGCCAGGCCGTCGAGGCCCCCGCATGGCCGATCAAGGCAGGCGGCACCTGAAAGAAGCGGCAGATTTCCTCGACCGAGAACTGCCGCGTCTCCAGCATCTGCGCATCCTCCGGCGAGATTGTAATCTGTTCATATTCCAGCCCCCCTTCGGCAATGAAGGGCTTGCCCGCGTTCACGGCGCCTAGGTATTTCTCCACGATCGCCTCGGCAGCGGCGCGTTCCTCGACGTTCAGCCATTCCTTGAACTTGATCAGCCCCGAGGGGCGCAGCCCATTGCGGAACAT
>NZ_VCNK01000054.1 GCF_006265095.1 Phaeobacter sp. B1627 | reverse complement strand
CCCGCGACTGTACTCATCCGACTCATGCAACCGTCCCGTTCAAACAGACCGAGCCACCTCTCACATCATCAAAGCCATGCCACGCAGAGGGAAACGGTGGAGCTATCTAGAGCCTTCACGGCCATTGAGATTGTACTTATTTCCTAAAGACATTTTTTCCTTAGTTGAATCTGCAACCAACATCCATTCCTGGTCAAGAACCAACTCCTGTATGCCTTTCGATGTCATTGGCTTCCCGAAGAAGAAACCTTGAACTTCCTCACACCCCCTTGCTTTAAGGATTCGCGCTTGTTCAACTGTCTCCACCCCTTCGGCATTGGACTTCATTCCCAAAGACACGCCGAGATCTATAACTGCCTGAATAATGCAATCTGCATCTCTACTTTCACCCAACCCAGAAATGAATGATCTATCAATTTTAATTTTGTCAAAATCAAATCGACGCAGATAGCTCAAACTAGAATAGCCTGTGCCGAAGTCATCCATGGCTATGCGGACCCCCATAGATTTGATTTGATTCAAGATCGATATCGTTTCATCTGTGTTCTGCAGAAGAATCCCCTCGGTAATTTCAATTTCCAACCTTCCCGGTGCAACTTCTTCAGCTTCAAGGGCCGACCTTATGGTTTCGACAAGATTGCCCTGCCTGAACTGTATCGGTGATACATTTACAGCGAATTTCAAGTGAGGCCAATCACGGGAGTGATAGCAAGCCTTTCTTATTACATATTCACCGATCGGAATGATTAGACCCGTCTCTTCCGCCAAAGTAATAAACTGATCGGGAGATATCCGACCTTCGGTCGGATGGTTCCAACGTAGGAGCGCTTCAACACCTGACACCTCGTTCGTGGTCAAATCAACTTGCGGCTGAAAGTTCAGCTCCAGTTCATCTTCAGCGATGGCTCGACGCAAATCATGTTCAAGCTTTTTGCGCGCAAGTAGTTTTCGATTCATTTCTTCGGCGAAGAATTGAAGCGAGCCTCTACAGTCGTTCTTGGCACGATAAAGTGCTAAATCTGCTTGCTGAAGGAGCCGTTGTGCATCGGCACCATCCCCCTTCATGCCCCTATCGTATACCGTAATTCCAACACTTGTGCCAATCACTGTCTCGTTTCCGTCGAGGTCAAACGGCCTTGCCAATTCGGCAATAAGCTTGTTCGCGAGATCTGTTGCGCCATTCGGCTGGTCGGCAGTCCATTGAATAATAGCGAATTCATCGCCCCCAAGACGCGCCAGGAAATCACTGCGACCAAGAACACCGCTCATCCTCTCCGCTGCCTTCTCCAGTAAAATGTCGCCGGCGCCGTGCCCGAGTATATCGTTTACATCCTTGAAATGATCCAGATCCAAACACAATACGGCCAGCCCACATTCAAGATGTTCGGCCTCTGCAATGGCGTTCATCAATCGGTCGTTGAATAGCGTTCTATTTGGTAATTTAGTGAGCGGGTCATGGCTTGCGAGATAGGAAGCGCGGTCAATCGCCCGCTTCAGGAGACCAAGCGGCAAAATGCGAATCGCGGCAAATATAACAACCCCAAGACTTCCGGAAAACATCGACACAAAGAAGCTGCGCATCAGCAACTCCCTGAGGCTCTGAACAACCTCAAGACGCGCCACTTCAATTCCGGCATCATATATCGGAGCTGTTGCGCGAATGATCGGCCGTGACGTGAATTCGCGCCCGACGGCGGCTATGACTTCACCACCCGCGCCAATAACCTTCCAGCCTTCTCTTTCGTTATTCGGACCTTCAAGGATGTCACTAATTCTAAGTGTTTCAAATTGCCATAAAGTCGGATTGCGACCTACAATCTGTGTCACGGCGCGCGCATTCATTTCCACTTCGGCTATCGAACCACCCTTGATGAACTGGTATCCAAAATAGAAATGGAGGATTGGAACGACGACTGCGACAGCCACTGCTGCAATCAATGCAGTTATAGTGGTCACTTTAAGAATACGGGGATCCAGACCCTCCACATCTGACGTTTTACCAAATTTCTCCATGGCGTCAGTCAGTTTACTGGATTGAATTCGTATGAAGACAGGATTGTTTGTGCCTCATCAGAGAAGATGAAATTTTGAAACTCAACGGCCAGTGGTGACGCTGCCTCGCTGGACACCAAATACAGTGTTTTCAAAAACGCATCGTCAGGACCCGAGGTGGCGCCCTCGGCCTGCGGGGTGACGAGCGTCAGAGCTTTCAGTTGGCGGCCCTCCGCCTTAATCTGACCAATGGCCATAAGGCCGAAAGACCCCTCAAGTCGTTCAAGCGTCTCTGCGTTCTCCTGGTCCGTCATGGCAACGAAGGATTCGGAGCGTTCGAATGCAACATCGACAGCCATATCTATTTCTGGGGATAGGCCCCTTATGATTTGGATGTCCCCCTCGGATGGCGGACGCATAACCAAGCGAATTGGGCTCCCGTCCGGCCATTGGTTGGCCACTCCGGAATAGATCTCGACGATGTCCTGTGGTGTGATTATAGAGGCTTCGTTTCCGGCAGATGTGGCAAAAACCATCGATGTCTGGGCGTAGCTTCTGGCCGTTGCGCCGCCTTGGATTTCCTTATCTTTCAGAGGTCTGGAACTGAGACCCAGGTCAATTGCCTGAGCGATAACCGCCTTGATGCCACCGCCGCTTCCCAGGCTTGGAAGTACTTCGATTTTGGAGCCAGGGTGCTGCGCCTCAAACGCGTCAACGAGAACCGCTATACTGCCGAGTGCGACCCCGGTGCCTCCGATGCGCAAAGTTTCGGCCTCCGCTCTGTCGCAGAACACCGCAGTTGCCATCGCACCCAGAGCAATGGTTGCCGAACGTAATACACTGCTGGACACCGTGTCACTCTCCACTCTTTTACATTATGCCAGAAGGCACTAAAACGTTTAAAAAAACGAAAACGGTAGCGGCGGATCTGCGTATCTAGCGTTGAGAGGGCATTTTTTCAGTGCGGAGCGCTTCGATTTTCCTGCTCTCGACAACCGCTTTTGTCCGGCCAACGCAAGCCATCAAGGATCAGCGCTGGCGCAAATCAGACTGGTCCTGGCAATAAACACTGCACCGTCCGAGACCACAGGCCTGGACGGTGACAGGTCGCTCACGGGAAAGTGCCGGAGACATAGGGGACTTGCGAGGCGACGAGGCTACGCCGATTTCACGTAGCCACCGTTATAGTCCTCGCTCTTTCTACGGATCTGAGAATGTTCAACAATCCGCTCACGTGCTATTCCCCTGAACTCTTCGATAGAGGAATAGCCTTTGCGCTGCAAATAGTCGCTCAGATCGTCCTTCAACTCTTGTATCAGCTTGACACCAACACCACCGCTGCCTTTTTCTTCCATCGCCGCTGTGCACACCTGCAGGTTTCCTGCCCCGTGTACGATGAAATTAAACGCTTCGTGAAAGCCCTTTATCCCGCCGATGCCGGATATCGAATTTTCCGGAAAAGCGCGCGAAATATCCGACACACGCTGCAAGGCCTGGTTCAAAATTGCCAACCCGCCTTGCCCGCCTGACGTCACAAGTCCATCCACCTCAACCTCAAATTTCAACGTTTCGGGATCCATCAGAGGCAAAGAAGGAAAGGTATTGCAAAGGGATATCGACGACGCACCCGAAGCATAGGCCACCGCAGCGGCCTCAACCAGTGTCGATGTTGACGGCGTGAGTTTCACCCAAATCGGAACGCTGACCACATCGGTTACAGCCTTCAGGATTGATCTGATGATGTCCTGGTCATTCGCAACATTGGCGCCCATATCCTTGCGATCCATGTGAGGACAGGAGAGGTTCAACTCCAGCGCGTCACATCCGACATTCACGCATTCGGTCGCAAGTTTGCGCCAATTGTTCATTTCCTCTTCGCTACCTGCACCGGCCATGATCGAGGCGATGAGCATACGGTCCGGATAAGTTCTTTTGATTTCCTCCAGATCAGGCAACCACAGTTCAAGCGGCTGATCGGAAATCAACTCCCAGTTCCAGGACGAGTGAGACACAGTGTCTGCGCGTTTCGTGCGCGACACATAGGGCTTTGCCTCACTTGTGCGTTGGTAGATGGTTTTGGGCCCGGCAACGTTTTCAACCGGATGCAAACCAATCGTTTTGGTCACGACGCCGCCCCAACCCGATTCAAAGGCCTTCATGATTTTTCGTTTGCTTTCCGTCGGCGGCGCGGACGCCAGCACAAATGGATTTACAAACTCAAGACCTGTAAAATTTGTAGCAAGTACATTTGTCATAGCGTGTCCTCAACCTATCAACACCTTCGACTGTCCATTTTTTTACCAAACAGTCAATAATTTTCGCCAGTCCTTCACCCAACAGGTGGAAACCGCGGCCGCTCCGGCTACGCTTTGCCTAAAAAACAGGATACTCCTGAGGGCGCAGACGTCCGTCGGCCAATGTTTTGGAGCGTCACAAAGCCGACCCCGCTCGGGTCCAATCTCGCAGCAGCCCAAATGGACAGGGATCACATTAAGGACGTCCTGCTCCCTGCGACGCCTTTGTCCAATCCTGCCGTGTGGGACGCCGCACGCTGATGGTGAAACTTGATGGCATGTGGTGGGTTTTGTTGCATGAGTGGATAAATTGCGGGCTTCCCCTTACCCCGGACGCGGTTATCCTGCGGGCTCGGTGACGCATATACCAAGCGCAGTATAGCGGTTGAGCATGGCGATGCGGATCTGGATCGCTGCGACCTGCCGTTCAAAGTCACGCGCCAAGAGCGATTGGCCCATTAGCTTCATGCGCTGCATATTTTTCTCAACGCGGCTTCGGAGATGGTCTCCATCGCACCGTTGCCAGAGGGCGCGGATCAGGTATCGCGATATGTTGACCGCTCCGGTTCTGGCGACAGTTCCGGTCCTCGTGGGCCTCTGGGGTTTGGCATTCTCGCGTGGTGGCTTGCATGGTGGATTGACTGCGCGAGCGCCTCGGTTGGCATCCGCGTCCTGGCATTTGCGGATATGGGGCAGCGCAGCCCGGTCTGCGGTCAAGCGGCTGCGGACGGAGATCCTGGGGATAGCGGGCGCGTATTTGCACCTGCCGTGCCAAGTGCACGCGATCTGGTCCCGACGTATTGCAAAGGTTCTGGTTGCTTAGGATATGAGCGCAGCACAATAGAATGTGACGGCGTTGATGGTTTGGCCCCGGCGCTCACAACTCGCCGGGGCAACGATCCTTACCGATCCGAATTCGGCTCCCAAGCGAACTTCTGCATTACCGCATCGACGGGTGTTTCTGCGATGTGGTTGGTGTAGTTGCTCATCACCTTCTGTGCCAGACCAAGGATCACATCGAGCACGTGGCGCTGTTCGAAGCCTGCATCATAAAACGCCTGAAGCGTGGCATCATCGACGTTGCCGCGCTCGCGGATCATAGCAAGCGTGAAGGTCCGCAGCGCCTCCAGCTTCGGCGTGGGAAGCGGCGTTTCGTCCCTCAGCGCGTCAGAAATTTCGTCACTGACCTTCATCATCTTGGCGATGCCGGTGTGGGCGGGCACGCAGTAGTGGCACTGATGCTCGACGTTGATCGTCTGCCAGACCACGGTCTTTTCATCTGCATCAAAAGCGGTTTCTTCGGCGAAAAGGCGGTGCAGCACCTGGTAGCCCTCAAAGGCGGCGGGCGATCCGGCTAGCACGCTGTGCAGGCCCGGCAGACGGCCAAACGCAGCCTTGGACTTTTCGATCAGCGGGATGGATTTTTCCGGGGCGTTGGTTTCGTCGAGGCGGTCGAGTGTGGACATGAATGTCTCCTTTTCTGTCGCGGTTGGCGACGGTGATGGCGACAGGCATGAAGGTTTTTGAGCGATCGCTCAAGTAATAAAAGAGTGATCGCTCAAAAATAGGTGAGCCGTCGGTTTTGACCTATCTGGCGCGCGCTGAAAGGTGTATTCAGCCCTATGGCGCGTGAACCCGCATATGACCGTGACGCCGCTCTGGAGGCCGCCATGACCCTATTCTGGGTCAAGGGCTACTCGGCGACATCTCTCAAGGATCTGGAGCAGGCTTTGCAGATGCGGCCTGGGTCGATCTATGCCGCGTTCCGCAGCAAGGAGGCGCTGTTTCGCGCGGCGCTCGACCTTTATGCCGGGCGGATGGAGGCGGAGCTGACCGCGATGATTGCCGATGCCCCGTCTGCGCTGACGGCGTTGCGCAGCTACCTGCTGTCGCTGGGGGGGCTGGACCATTGCGAAAAACCGTCGACCGCCTGCATGTTGGTGAAATCCCTTCTGGAAATACAGATGGATCGGCCCGAGCTGCGCAATGTCGTGCTTGCGCATCTTGAAACCGTGCGGCGATTGCTGGCGCAGGGTTTCGCCAGGGCGGTAGCGGCGGGTGAATTGCCCCAGGATGCGGATCCTGCACGTTTGGCACGGCGGATGCAGACCTATGTCTTTGGCCTGAAAATTCAAGCCCAGCGGGAAACCGACCCGGAAGCGATGCAGCGGCTGGCGCAGGATCTGGCGGATGAGATCAGCGACTTGCGCCGCGCCGCCTGAGCCGTATCCAGCCCTGTTTCGCAGGCCAGAGCGATGCCTGCGGCTCGATGTTCCCCTTCGACAGGAGGGTATCCTGATACCGCGCCGCAGGGCAAAGTGCAAAGGTCGCGCACCGGGATGCCCGGATATGCCCGGATGTGAAGGTCGCGGCAACGCAGATGACAGTGGCACGCAGCAGCCCGCCGAACTGCGGCGAGATCCGCGATGTGGCGCAGCAGTCGATCTCGCCGTTGCTGTCGCCGTCGGTGAGGGGGACCTCGTCCGGTCCGCCAACCGGGTCTTTTGCAACCGCCGCCGGGGCGGATCTGTGCGGCGCCGCGGGACGCCCCGGGAAACGCGATCAGGCCGGTTGCGCCAGGAGGCGCAGTTCGGCGGAGCGGGCGTGGCCCTCCATTCCTTCGGTTCGGCTGATCCGTGCGGTGCGCAACGCCAGTTCGTGCGAGGCCGCCGCGTTGCAGCGCTGCCAGGTCACTGTCTTGGTGAATTTATGCACCGACAGCCCGCCTGTATAGCGCGCGGCGCCGCTGGTGGGCAGAACGTGGTTGGGGCCCGACGTCTTGTCACCAAAAGCCACCGTCGTCTCCGCGCCCAGGAACAATGAGCCATAGGCCATGAGGCGGCCCAGCCACCAGTCAAGATCCTCGGCCTGCACCTGCAGGTGTTCGGGTGCGTAGCGGTCAGCCACCTGTGCTGCCTCCTCGCGGCTGTCGCACAGGATGACCTCGGCCCGTTCATCCCAGGCCATGCGGGCGGCGGCGGCATTCGGGTCCGGCAGGCTGTCGATCATGACAGGAACGTGGGCAATCACCGCGTCGGCCAGCGCCTTGTCCGTTGCGACCAGCCAGACCGGGCTGTCGATCCCGTGTTCTGCCTGACTGACGAGGTCCCAGGCCACGGTCTCGGATGAGGCTGTGTGATCCGCCACGACGAGCGAGTCCGTGGGGCCTGCGAACATATCGATGCCGACCTCGCCAAAGAGCATCCGCTTGGCTTCGGCCACATAACTATTGCCGGGGCCGACAATGATATCCGCAGGCCTGCCGCCAAAGAGCCCCCTGGACATGGCCGCAACGCCCTGTACACCACCAAGATTGAGGATCAGGTCAGCCCCGCAGAGGTCCATCGCAAAGACGATGGCATCGGGAATACCGACATCGGTCCGCGTCGGCGAGCAGGCGGTGATATGAGGCACCCCCGCGACCTTGGCGGTGGTGACAGTCATCAGCGCGCTGGCGATATGGCTGTAGCGCCCGCCGGGCACGTAGCATCCCGCACTCGAGACGGGGATCTGCTTCTGCCCGGCGATCAGCCCTGGCATCACTTCAACCTCGCATTCGCCCATGGTGGCTTTCTGTGCCTCGGCAAAGCGGCGGATGTTGCTATGGGCAAACCGGATGTCGTCCTTGATCGCTTCGGGCACACGGGCGCAGGCGGCGGCGCGGGCGTCTGCAGACACCACAATGTCACCGCTCCAGTGGTCGAGCTCGCGGGCAAAGTCGCGCACCGCCTCTTCGCCACCCTGATCGATATTGGCCAGCATGGCGGCCACGATGTCCCGGAGATCCTTGTGTTCGACCGCCGGGCGGGCGTTCGCTTTCTTTAGGTATGTAATGGCCATGGGGTCAACTCTGCTTCTGTTGGGAATGGGCATGGATCGCGTCGGCCTGCGCATCGGTTGTGTCGATGCCCTGGAGCATGGGGGATCTGGTCCCGGGGGACCGGAGAAGGCCCGGCCCCCAGTTTGAGCTGCCGGTCCGTCAAATGGCGTTTGGCCGCAAAGGCTCCGGTCATCAGATCGCGCGGCACGCTGGCGCCACTCACGAGCGCATCAGTGCGAAGGACGGATCGTATGGCGACGGCAGGATCACTTCGGTGCCCACCAACTCACCGTAAAAATCGAGGTCGATCTGCGTGCCCGGTGCAGCCAGGGACGGATCCACGAAGGCATAGGCGAGGTTCATGCCGACCCGGTGCCCCCAGTTGCCCGACGTGATGGTGCCGACCACCTTGCCCGCCCGCATCAGCGAGGCACCGCTATGGGCCGGAGCATTTGTGGCGTCGACCTTCAGCGTCACAAGTTTCTTGCGCAGACCTTCCGCCATCCGCCGATGCAGGGCACCCTTGCCGATGAAGTCTGCTTTTTCAGGTTTCACGAACCGATCGAGCGCAGTCTCGAAGGGGTCAAATTCTGTGATGAGATCGGTCTTCCAATGCATGAAGCCCTTCTCCATCCGCATTGTTTCGACGGCCCGCGCGCCAAAGAGCCTGAGCCCATGCGCCTCGCCGGCTTTGCGCAGAGCCAGGTAGGCCGCATAGAGTGCAGCGTTGGGCACATGGATCTCATAGGCCAGTTCACCCGAAAAGCTGACACCAAGCACCGTCGCCGGAGCGAAGCCGATGAAGCATTCGCGGACGCTGAGCCAGGGGAACGCCGCTGTCGACCAGTCGCCGCGCGCGCAGGTCGACAGCACGTCGCGCGCTTTGGGGCCGGCAAGGACGAGGATGGTCAGCTCGTTGGTCAGACTGCGGATCTGCACGTCCTCATCCGGGTCAAGGTGAGCCGTCAGCCAGTCCATGTCGTGGTATTCGCTGGCCGCGGCCGACCCATACCAGACCCGCGAGTCCCCCCGGTCCGAGGCGGGAATATTGGCCACCGTGGCCTCGCCTTTGACATGCCCGTGATGGTTCAGCAGGTAGCCAAGGCCGACCCGACCATCCCGTTTCGGCACTCCACTGCAGAACATTCGGTCGAGGAAGGCGTGTCGATCCGCGCCGGTGATCTCGAACCGGTTGAATCCGCTGACCTCGCAGAGGCCGACGTTTTCCTGCAGGTTCTTCACCTCGGCCGCGACAATGTCGAAGGCCTCATCAAAGTTGAAGCCGAGCGTGGTGTGAAACTCCGGCGACGGCTTGATGAAATCGACCCGCTCCCAGCCATTCACGGTGGTGAACTCGGCACCTTCTGCCGAAAAGACCGGCGTCAGCGGCGTGGTCTTGGCGAGGCGACCCGCCGGGCGGTGTTCATTCGGGAAATGAAAGCGGAATTCGTTCTGGTAATCTTCGATCGCTTTGAGCGCGGTGAGTTCCACATTGGCGTGGCCGGTAAAGCGGCGCGGATCGATGACCCAAGTGTCGTAGCAGGCCTCGCCATGGACGATCTGTTGCGCCAGCAACCAGCCATGCCCACCGCCTTCGCCCAGCCCGGCCCGCAGTCCTATGATGCAGAAAGCGTTGCGCTTGCCGGGGATCGGGCCGACCAGTGGCGCGCCGTCGATGGTATAGGTAATCGGGCCGTTGACGATGGAGCGGATACCGGTTTCGGCCAGGACGGGCATCCGTTCAAAGGCGCCCTCCATCACATCCATGACACGGTCGAGATCGTTCGGACAAAGGGCATTGACGAAGTTCGGATCGATACCATCCATGCCCCAGGTCCTGCAGTCCTGTTCATAGAAGCCGACCAGCAGGCCGTTTTTTTCCTGACGACTGTAGTAGTCCGAGATCGGGCAGCGCAGCAGTGGCATCCGATGCCCGGCCTCGGCAACTGCTGGGATGTCCTCGGTCAGGAAATACTGATGTTCCATCGAGGCGACGGGGTGATGTACGCCCATCATTGCCCCCACCTCGTTCACACGGTAGCCGCAGGCGTTGACGACAATATCGCAATCGATATCACCTTGTTCCGTGTGTACGGTCCAGGTGTCGTCCTTGTGCTGGGTCAGCGCGGTGACGGGGGTCTCTCGGTAGACCTCGGCCCCGGCCTTGCGGGCGTGATACGCCAGAGCCTGGCAGAGCTGCGCCGGGTCGATGTCGCCGTCCAGCGGATCCCACAGCCCGCCCATCAGGTTGGTGGTCGAAACCAGCGGGTGACGGCGGGCACATTCCTCCGCGTCGATGACCTCAAGGTCGACTCCCATACCGCGCGCCATGGACGCGAAGTGGCGATATCCCATCATCTGCGCTTCGGTATTGGCCAGCCGAATGCCGCCATCGGCATAGTGATAGTTGATCGGATATTCCGGGTTCTCCGACAACTCCTTGTATAGCTTGATCGAATGCGTTTTCAGCCCCACCATCGTCTGGTTGGCACCGAAATTCGTCACCTGCGCGGCCGAATGCCATGTCGTCCCCGAGGTGAGCTCATTGCGCTCGACCAGCACCACATCGCTCCAGCCTTCCCGCGTGAGGTGGTATAGGGTCGAACAGCCGGCAATGCCGCCACCGATAACAACAACCTTGGCCCGCGATTTCATGGGGTGCGCCTCCGATCCATTTTATCCGGGAGTAGGACCAGCCGTTGTCGCCCTCGCAACAGGAACTCGGCTGCTTATCAAAAAATCACAGTTAGAATTTGATTGCCTGAGATGAACAACAAACCATTTGCGAGGCGTCGGAAAGACAGGCCTCAGTCGATCAGCTTGAAACTGTCCCCAAGCCAGGGGTCACTGCGGTGAAACGGAGCCAGGGCGTGCTCCTGAAACAGTCGCCGCATTTTGCTGTCGACGAGTTCGACGACCGCGCGCGAGCAATCCGGCGTCGACACCAGCGCCAGGGTGCGCGCGAAATTCTTGCCCGGAAGAAAACAGTGCATCCGCACTCTCGCGTGAAACCGCTTTGCGCGCGAGAACAACATCGGGGTGGTGATCGTCCAGCCTGCCCCGGCGGCGACCATAGCCATCAGGGTCTGATTATTGCTGCATTCGAACCGATGCGGCGCCGTGACCCCAATTCGGCGCAGTTGCGATTCGATCTGACGGGCGATCATCAGATTGCTGGAAAAGCGCAGCAAAGGCAGCTTGCTTTGCCCCTCGACAATCTCGCTCAGCGATTGCTGGGTGACCCGCGGCAGTACGGCCACAAAGGGATCACGCAGCAGGGGCCGATCACGAAGATCGCTCAGCCGTTCGTCGGGCGCGGTGATGATGGCGATATCAAGCTTTCGGTTGCGCAGCATTTCGAGAATGTCGTGGCTTGAGCCAGTATGATACATAAAATCGCAGGTCGGCATGCTAGCCGAGAGGAACACGGCCAGTTCTGGGATGATGTCGCTGTCGAAGTCCTCAATCGTGCCGAGCCGCAGAAAGCTTGCATCAGCCACGCTGCCGGCGGAGGCTTCGGCCTTGGCTTTGCGGATCGCGAGGAGTGCCCCTTCTATGTTGCGCAGAAAGGTCTGCCCCTTCGGCGTCAGCGCCATCGGCCTGCGGGCGTGATTGAAGAGCTCGACGCCGAGATGCTCTTCGAGGCTGCGCAAATGGTGGGACACGGTACTGACGGTCAGCCCCGCCTCCTGGGCGGCCGCCTGCAGCGAGCCATCCCGCGCGCAGGTCTGGAATAGTTCCAGCGACTTGAGGCTGAGATCCTTGGAAGCGTTCAGGCGGGACATCGGGCGATCTCAATTGTGCACGGGCTGACGCAGCCTACTCGTAATTTTTAGGAATTTTAAACTCAATAAGTCTAAATGGAGATTAAATTTTCCTTCTCCAGCCCGAGCCTGTGAAAAAAATGGCGGTTTGAACTGGCTATGCTTCTTCGTGCAGGTCTGCGTTCGAGCGAAGTTGCATTCAGGTTTGGCTTCATGCCTCCTACTGGCTCATTCTATGTTGAAGAATGTGTTGTTTGAGGTTGCGTAGGGACTGACGTGCGGGCTCTGCTGCTGCTCTTCGCGCCTATTCGGACGGCAGCTTTGTTTTGGGAAACTGGGTCCGGCTCACTTGAGGAATTGCGCATGCGGACAAGCGGGTATGGCGAGCATAGCCATCGATCGGCAGCCCTCCGCTGAAGCCCTTCAAGATCGTGTCTGGATGATCGCCGGATCCCCGCCGCGGCGCCGCTCGTGGAAAATGAACCTTCGGAGATCACGCGGACAAAGCCCGTTGATGCGCTGGGCAACGGGATATCTCCTGAGGTTGAGAGGCTTTGACGTGGTAAACTTGGGATGTATGGTCATCTCGGCCTGCTGGAACTCCACAACGATGACGCGGCCGGCTTCGTTGAAAAGCCGCAAGGCGAAGTTGGCCGCATCAATGGTGGATTGTTGGACTGGAGCCCGAGGCGCTAAATGTCATCGATGAC
>NZ_VCNK01000053.1 GCF_006265095.1 Phaeobacter sp. B1627 | reverse complement strand
TCCGCAGAGATTCCCTGGCTGGGAGAGGAGCGGAACCGCATGAAGGCATCAAAGTTCACGGACGCGCAGAAGGCGTTCATGATCAGTTGGCGACAGGCCGGAAAATTCGGGTTCTGACGGTCGTCGACACCGTCCCACGCTATGTCCCGGTGCTTGATGCTTGGTTCACATATCGCGGGGAGGGCGTGGTCGCGACGCTTGAGCAAATATGCAAGCGCACCGGCTACCCAGCCACCATCCGTGTTGACCAAGGCAGCGCGTTCATCTCCAAGGATATGGACCTTTGGGCCTATGCCAACGATGCGACATTGGACTTCTCCCGTCCGGGCAAACCTACCGACAACGCCTTCATCGAGGCGTTCAATGGCCGGTTCCGGGCGGAGTGCCTGAACGCGCACTGGTTCATGAGCCTTGCGGATACCGCCGATAAAGTTGGAGGCTTGGCGTAGAGACGGCAATGAAGAACGCCCGCACGGGGCTATCGGGAACAAGGTCCCGACAGACCTGATGGAACTGCGGAAACTCCAACAACGGCCGAGGGCACGTTGGGTAGCACATCAGAAACCTGCAGTTTCTCGTTATGAACGAGGGAACGGCAGGGGGGCAGGTCACGGGCGCAAACAGCCCGGAGACCCAACTACATGAGGCAATCCTCCTGGCCCTTGACTGCACCAAAGTGCAGAATACCTTGGGATGGACCCCGAAACTAGGCTTGGAGGACACTCTATCGAACGCATGGCGTTCGTGATCTCATCCATTCCGCAGGTCGCTTCGCATGCTCATCTCGGCTTACACGCGCTCCAGACGACGCTTCTCTTCCGCCATATCCGTTCGCGTTCCCCTCGAATCAGCGGAGCTCAACGCTCAGTCTCAGACATCCCCGCTTTTTGTCAAAGGAGTTGTCCGCCGATTTCATGCGACGTCTCTGTTTTCGGGGGCGCTGATTTCGG
>NZ_VCNK01000052.1 GCF_006265095.1 Phaeobacter sp. B1627 | reverse complement strand
GGTCTGCGCACTCGGGGCGGTCAAAACCGGGGCTTCCACATCCATGGCATGCCCGTTTACCGAGAACTCATGGTGCCCCGCAGTCAAATGGGTAGTCGGTGTCGCCAGGGAGAAGGAGAATCCCAAGTAGGTCTCGGTTGCAAATGTGGCGTCGGCAACATGTGCCGTGTAATTGGAAATGTTGCTTTCAGACGTGCCAAGGCAGGTTGCAAGGTTGCTGACGGTCATCGTGGGCCAGCTGGTTAAGTTTCCAGACAGATAATACATTCCGCCAGCGACGTATTGTGGCCACTCAATGTAGACGGCAGCAAATTGCGACGCAGATACAGTCATCCGTACAGTACACGAGGGGCCTATCAGTTCAGAGTCGTTCACATAATCCGCATCAGTAAACCCGTGGCCGATCGTAGGAGCCATCAGCGGTACGGCTGATAGTCCAGCAACCAAAGCGGCTCTTGCCCGGCTAAAAATATCTCGTTTCATATCTAGTCCTGCACTCAAGGTCTGCGTTGTCCGTTCAATAGGTCTGAGCTCTAGCCGCGCAACGGTTGGCAAAGTATGAAGATGTGGCGCAGTCGGTTGGAAATTTTGCATCCCCTTGCAAAGCCCTGTCCGCACTGTATTTTTCCGCGCGTGGGGCGAGCATTACGCAGAAGGACTCAGGGAGTGCAAGTCGCTGGGACATAAGATGGGTTGGCCAGCCTGACGCCTTTGCTCATGATGCAAATAAGTCACGATTTCATAGTGTTGCCAATGCTATGGTTTGATTTGATCTGATGCCGACTTCGATGTGGGGCGTGCTCTATGGCCGGGGCCGTCCGCGCAGCTGCGAGGACGCCAAAGGCGATGCCGATCAAGACCGACGGGCGGGATGCCAAAGGGATCGCGCGATTGTTGCAAACGGGCTGGTTGCGACCCGTGCACTGCAACTCGATTGCGGGGCAGGAAGGCTGTTTGGGACGTGATCTGAGCCCCCCCCACTGCCGAAAGGCCATGCTTGCATCGCTCAGACGGAAGCGGCCGCTTGCCCCGCGTAAACAGGCCGAACTCACGTCTGCTTCTGACCAGCGCGAATCACTTCAAGAATGTTCTGCCATGCAGGCGACCACACAGGCTATTGAGGGTCACTGCAAGACGCTGCGGCGCAGTTCATCATTGCGGCCATTCCTTCCATCGTGCAGCAGGCCGAGCGTTTGAGGACGGGCTGGATGGGTCTTGTTCGCGTTTGATGTGTCGCAAGACGAACGGCTTCCCCAACGTGAAAGGTCTTTCCGGGCGCCCCTTTGAAAGGGCGCAGACGACACCCGATGCGGTCTTCAGGTATTGCCGACCCGAACCTGTTTCTTGCCTGGGCGGCGCAGGTCCTCGGCCGAGGGTGTCGGCAGATCAAAGTAGTCAAAGGTGCCGGAATACCCGTTTCCGCCCATTCGTCCCAGCGCGTCGAGTTTCTCGTGATCGGAATAGAAGGTGGCCGGGTCGATGATGTCTTCGCGGATATGGGCACGAACGATCCGTCCCAGGATGATCTCGCGTGCGGAACTGACTGCGATGCCGAGGTAGCGTTCGCACTCGAAAGCGACCGGCGCTTCGGCAATGCGGGGGCACGCCACCCGATCGCCAGGTGCCGCCGTCAAACCGGCCATCTCCAGCTCGTCCACCTCGGGGGCGAAGGCCGCGGCCGTCACCGCCATCGCCTCGACATTGGCGCGGTCGACGATGTTGACGGTGAAGCAGTTCGTCATCCGGATGTTGTAGGCCGTATCCTTGAAACTGCGGTCCGGCTTGTTTTCGACCCCAAGCGCGAGGATCGGTGGATCGGCGGAAAGGCAGTTGAAAAAGGAATATGGCGCGGCATTGACCACCCCGTCGGTAGAGACGGTGGTGACCCAGGCGATCGGGCGCGGCACAATTGTTCCGATCATCACCTTGTAGGCCTCGCGGGCAGAGAGATCGGCGAAATCGAAGCCGTAATAGCCGTTGTGCAGGGTCATTGGGCCAGCTCCTTGCCGTAGTGTGAAAGAATCAATTGGATACTATCCGGCCGGGCAGAAAACTCGGCGCGGTCGGCAACGGCACCAAGATGGTGTTCCATGATCACAATTGCGCGTGCAGCATCGCCAGCGCGGATTGCATCAATGATCTGCGAATGTTCATCGACCGCGCAATCAGAGGAGTGGCTGCGCGCATAGAGCGACATGATCAGGGAACAGCGCAGCACGACCTCGGCAACGTAGCGCGTGAGAACCGGGTTGCCGGTAAGCTCAGCCAGCAGGACATGGAACTCGCCAGCGAGGCGAATCGACACCGGACCATCCTTGCCCTTGACCGCCTCTTCCTGACGCACATGCGCTTCGAGACGGTCATATCCACTACGCGGCATTCGCTCGCAAAGTATTCTAATCACGTCATTTTCCAAGCAACGCCGCACCTCGAAGACATGCTGTGCCTCGTCACGGCTGGGTTCTGCAACAAAGGCGCCGCGATTCCGTCGGGTAACCACCAACCCCTCATGCTCAAGCCGCACCAGCGCGTGGCGCACGATGGTGCGCGAGACGCCGAATTGCTCGCCCACGGTGTCTTCGGGTAGCCGCATGCCCGGTTTCAATGCCTGCTCGATGATTGCCTTACGCAGCAGGTCATGTACCGCGTCGGTCAGCGTCGTCTTGTTCTCACTCATGATCTGCTCTGCCTATCGAATTTGCACAATCAATACCGCATACAGTTCAGCCAGTCAATCGGATACAATTTACTTGCGTTGGGAGGTCCGTTGTGCAATCCAAGCTACATCGTATCCAATTTTGACCAACCGCAAGAGACAATCCATCGAGGAAAGGGACAGACACATGACACTTCGACACCTCCTGCTTGCGACTGCGGCAGTTGCGACTTTTTCGGGCGCAGCGCAGGCCGAGAACGTGCTGAAATGGGGCGCCAACCGCGATATCGGCTCGCTTGACCCCTATTCCTTCGGCGATAGCTTCACCATCAACGTGCTCAACCACGTCTACGAAGGGCTGGTGCGCTACAACAAGGATCTGAAGATCGAGCCGGCGCTGGCGGAAAGCTGGGAAATCCTTGATGACAAGATCACCTGGCGGTTCAAGCTGCGCGAGGGCGTGACCTTCCACAATGGCAATTCATTCACCGCTGAGGATGTGGTCGCTTCGCTGGCCCGCGTCAGCCACGAGACCTCGCCGCTGAAGGGCAACCTTCCAGCATATGTCAGCTCCAAGGTAGTGGACGACCTGACGGTCGATATCACCCTGAACGGGACCTATCCGCTTCTGCTGAACGATCTGACCAATATCCATATCTTCGACGCGGAATGGATGACCGAGAACGACGCGCTGATGCCGACCGACGTGGGCGCGGGCACCGAAGGGTATGCGACATACAACGCCAATGGCACCGGACCCTTCATCGTCGAAAGCCGCCAGCCCGATGCCAAGACGGTCTTTGTCGTCAATGCCGATTGGTGGGACGAGCCGCAGCACAACCTTGACCGCATCGAGTTGACGCCGGTGAACTCGGCCGCGACCCGCGTCGCCGCTCTGTTATCGGGTGAGATCAGCTTTACCAATGACGCGCCGGTGCAGGACCTGCCGCGCCTGGCCGCCGCGCCGAATGTCGAAGTGCTGGAAGGTGTTGATCTGCGCACCGTGATGATCGGCTTTCCCTTTCGCGAGACGCTGACCACCGGCGAGCCGAACCCCTTTGTCGAGAAGCCCGTGCGCGAGGCGCTGTACAAGGCGATCGACCTTGACCTGATCCAGCAGAAGGTGATGCGCGGCAAGTCCCGCAATGCCGGTGCCACCGTCGCACCGCCGATCCCCGGCTATACCGAGGCGCTGGACGAGCTGCCTGGCTACGACCCCGAGGCGTCGAAGGCCCTGCTTGCCGAGGCGGGCGTGCCCGAGGGGTTGGAGTTCGAATTCAACTGCCTCAGCGACGGGTTGGTGAACGAAGAGCAGTTCTGTCAGGCCATCGCCTCAATGTGGAGCCGGATCGGCCTGTCGCCCAAGCTGGACGTGGCACCGCGCGCGGTGCAATCTCCCAAGCGCACCAATGCAAAGACCGACATCTACACGCTGGGATGGGCCACGCTGCCGCTGCTCGACAGCTATTCGCCGCTGCTGCAGATCTTCCATTCGAAGGACGGCAATGCGGGCGTGTTCAACTGGGGCGGCTGGTCCTACCCCGAACTGGACGCGCTGATCGACGCGGCCGGCAGCGAACTGGAGCTTGAGGCGCGGCTGGCGTTGCAGACCGAGGCCCTGCAGATGGTGAAGGACGAGATTATCATGATCCCGCTGCATCAACAGCCGATGGCCTGGGCGGTGACCGAGGGCGTTTCCGAGATGCCACTCTTCCCCGATGCCAAGCCGCGGCTCTGGTTTGCCCGGATGGCTGAGGGCTCCTGACGCCCGGTGCCGGGCTGATCGCGCCTTGGTCAGCCCGGCACATTCGATCGCCGCAACATCAGATTGGACAACGGAATGATTGCCTTTCTTCTCAAACGCACGGCCAACGCGGCCTTCGTCATGCTCGCGGTGGCGTTATTGGCCTTTGTGATCTTCCGTTTCTTTGGAGATCCGGTCGAAATGATGGTCAACGAGCAAGCCACACTGCAGGACCGTATCGAGCTGCGCGAACGGCTGGGGCTGAACGACGGTTTCGTCACCCAGTACACCCGGTTCGTCACCAACGCGGTGCAGGGTGATTTCGGAGTGTCCTATCGCAACCAGCAGGATGTGATGGTGCTTATAAAGGAACGGTTCCCGGCCACCTTCGAATTGGTGCTGGTGGCCACGGTGATCTCGCTCGTGGTTGGCATCCCGGCAGGGGTGATCACGGCCGTCTATCGCGACAGTCGCTTGGCCAATGCGTTGCAATTGGGATCGATCATCGGGGTGTCTTTGCCAAGTTTCGTGGTGGGCATCCTGTTGATCCTGGCCTTTTCCGTGTCGCTTGGTTGGCTGCCCGCCTTTGGACGGGGCGCAACGGTGGACATCGGCTGGTGGTCGACCGGACTTCTCACGCCGTCGGGGCGGGCCGCGCTGGTGCTGCCCGCGATCTCGCTCTCGACCTTTCAGGTGACGCTGGTGATGCGCCTGGTGCGGGCCGAGATGCTCGAAACGCTGCGCGCCGATTACATCAAGTTCGCCCGCGCCCGTGGCGTGCCGACACGACGGGTGCAGTGGCGCCACGCATTGCGCAATTGCCTGATGCCGGTGATCACCCTGACGGGGATGCAGATCGGCAACCTGATCGCCTTTGCCCTCGTGACCGAGACGGTGTTTCAGTGGCCGGGGATGGGGATGCTCTTCATCCAGGCGGTGACCTTTGTCGATCTGCCGGTGATGGCCGCTTATCTGCTGATCGTTTCCCTGATTTTCGTCGTCCTGAACACCCTTGTCGACATCACCTATGCCTGGGTCGATCCGCGCCTGCGCGACGACAGTGCCCGTGGCAATGGCTGAACCGGAGAGCCCCATGGACAACACAATCCCACAAACCACCCCCGCCGCACCGAAGCGCCCTTCGCGGCTGACCCTTCTGCGCGACAGCGACCTGTGGCATTCCTTCCGCGCGCATCCTTCGGCGATCTTTGCCGCTGCGCTCTTGGCATTGGTGGCGCTGACTGCCTTTCTTGCCCCCTGGATCACCCCGCAGAACCCCTATGACCTGGCGGCGCTGGAGCTGTGGAATTCCGAGATCCCGCCGATCTGGGAGGCAGGCGGCCAATGGCCCTTCGTTCTGGGCACCGACACGCAGGGTCGCGACATTCTGTCGGCGGTGCTTTACGGCTCGCGCATTTCGCTGATCATCGGTTTCGCATCGGTCCTGCTGGCGCTGGCCGTGGGCCTCGCGCTGGGGCTGGTGGCGGGCTATTTCGGCGGCTGGATCGACAACGTCATCATGCGGGTTGGCGATGTCCTTCTGTCGATGCCCTTCATCCTGATCGCCATCCTGATCACCGCCATCGCCAGCGCATCGCTGCCCACGGGACTGAAGGATGTGCTGGCCGCGCCGATCCTGATCGTTGCCATCGCGGTGCCGTCCTGGGTGCAATATGCCCGCACGGTACGCGCCTCGGCCATGGTCGAGGCAAAGAAGGAATACGTCCAGGCGGCCAAGCTGATCCGGGTGAAACCCTGGCGGATCATGCTGCACCACATCCTGCCCAACTGCCTGACGCCGATCCTGGTGGCGGCCACGCTGAACTTTGGCCTTGCGATCCTGTCTGAGGCGACGCTTTCGTTCCTTGGCGTGGGCATGCCGCCGGACCAGCCGTCACTCGGTACGCTTATCCGCATCGGCAATCAGTATCTCTTCTCCGGCCTGTGGTGGATCGTGGTGTTCCCGTCGATCCAGCTCTGCCTGATCGTGCTGTCGGTCAACATGATCGGCGATTGGCTGCGCGATGCCCTCAACCCCAAACTGCGGTGATTACAGTGATTTCCAAGACCCTCAAGAATGTGCGCCCGATGGGTGGCCCGGCAACAGACCTGCATATCGTCGACGGTGTGTTCTCCGTTGATGCACCCGAAGGGGCCGAGGTGATCGACGGCGGCGGGCGTATCCTGATCCCCGGGCTGATCGAGGCCCATACCCATCTCGACAAGTCACTGCTCGGCCTGCCGTGGTATCGAAACGAGGTCGGCCCGCGCCTGATCGACAAGATCAACAACGAGCGCGAGGTGAAGGTCTCGCTCGGCCTTGATCCGCAGGTCCAGAGCGAGCGCCACGCCATCCTCGCCATGTCGCATGGCTGCACCCATATCCGCAGCCATGTGGATGTCGACACGCATCACGGACTGGCCGGAATTGAGGGCGTCATGGCGACGCGAGAGAAACTTTCCGGCATGGTGGACATCCAGATCGTGGCCTTTCCCCAGTCCGGCATGATGACCCGCCCCGGCACCGCCGATCTGATGGACGAGGCGCTGGCCCTGGGCGCGGACCTGGTCGGGGGCATCGACCCCTGCGGCATGGAGCATGACCCCAAGGGGCACCTCGATACGGTGTTCGAACTGGCCGATAAACACGGCAAGCAAATAGACATTCACCTGCATGAACGCGATGCGCTTGGCTGGTTCTCGATGGAGGAAATTATCAACCGCACGCAAGCGCTGGGGATGCAGGGGATGGTTTCGATTTCCCATGCCTTCTGCCTTGGCGCAGTGGACCGTGGCTATGTGACGGGCCTGCAGGAAAAGCTGGCAGAGAACCGCATTCACATCCTGACCACCGCGCCGGCCTCGGCCCCGGTGCCTGCGGTCAAGGAGCTGAGCGCGCTTGGCATTCTGACCGGGGCGGGTTGTGACGGCATTCGCGACACTTGGGGTCCATATGGAAATTCGGACATGCTGGAAAAAGCGATGCACATTGGCATGCGCAACAACCTGCGCCGCGATGACGAACTCGCGCTGGCGCTGGACATCTGTACATATGGCGGCGCGGCGATCATGGGTGTCGAGGGCTACGGGCTGGACGTGGGGTGCCCTGCCGATTGCGTGTTGCTCGAGGGCGAGACACTGGCCGAGGCCATTGTGACCCGTGCGCCGCGCAAGCTGGTCCTCAAGGGCGGCGCGATCATCGCACGCGACGGGGCCTGCGTGATCGAGGCCCCGTGATGGAGAGGGTGATGCAGGGCCGCACACTCCTTTGCGCGCAATGGGTGATCGGCCACAGTGATGGCCGCCATGTCGTCCATGAAAACGGCGTGGTGGCAATCGAAGGGACCGATGTGCTGCATGTGGGCGCGTCCTTTGACGGGCCGGTCGCGCGACGGATCGACTACGGTGCGGCGGTGATTTCGCCCGGGTTTATCGACCTTGATGCGCTGTCCGATCTCGACACCACGATCCTTGGCTATGACAACGGCCCTGCATGGAAAAAGGGCCGTGTCTGGCCCGAAAGCTATGTCAAGCGCGGACCCTACGAAATGTATACGTCCGAAGAACTGGCATTCCAAAAACACCATGCCTTTGCCCATCTGATCCGCAACGGCATTACCACGGCGCTGCCCATCGCATCGCTGTTCTACCGTGCATGGGGCGAGACGGTCGCCGAGTTCGACGCCGCCGCCGCCGCCGCTGAAGAGCTTGGCTTGCGTGTCTACCTCGGTCCCGCCTATCGCAGCGGCGGGCAGGTGACGGATGAGTGGGGCAATATCCGCGCTGTGTTTGACGAGGCGCGCGGGTTGCAGGGGCTGGCCGAGGCCGCCGATTTCGCCGCCCGCATCGACGGTATCGCCGGCGGTCGCATCCGGGCCATGTTTGCTCCTGATCGGATTGAGACCTGCACGGAAACACTGTTGCGGCGCACATCTGACATTGCCGACGAAATGGGCGCGCCGGTGCGCCAGCATTGCAGCCAATCGCCGGTTGAACTGCGACTTGTACGCGAACAACACGGCTGCGCGCCGATCGAATGGCTGCACCAAATCGACGCATTGCATCCGAACTGGCTGTTGCCGCATGGCACACAGGCCACCGAGACCGAATTCGACCTGATCGCCGGGGCCGGGGCCAGTTTGGTGCATTGCCCGTTGGTTAGCGCCCGGCACGGCGGGATGCTGAAGAGTTTCCCCAAAGCACGCGCCAGGGGCATCACCATCGGCCTTGGCACCGACACGCACCCAGCCGACATGATCCTCAACTTGCAGATCGGCATGATGACCGCGCGGCTGGCCGACGGCATGGAGGCGATCCGGTCTGAAGACATGTTCGATGCAGCCACGCTGGGCGGTGCCGCGGCGTTGAAACGACCCGATCTTGGCCGCCTTGCTCCCGGAGCAAAGGCCGACATCACGGTGACCGACCTGAGCCGCACCTTGCAGACGCCGGACCCGGTGCAGACGCTGATGACCTCTGCCTCGGGCCGCGACGTTCGCGACGTGTTCATTGATGGGCGAAGGGTGATGGCCGATGGCGTGATCCCCGGCATTGATGAGACAGCCGACGCCGCCCGCGCCCAGGCGCAGTTCGACGGGCTGATCGCGAAATACCCTGGCCGCACCGTCGGTCACCCGCCTGTTTCCGAAATCTTCACCCCCAGCTACGAGAGGGCCGCGCCATGAGCGATGTTGTTCTCGACGTGCAGAACCTGTGCGTCGAATTTCCCACCCGCAAGGGCCTGCTGACCGCTGTCGATGGCATCTCCCTGCAAATCCAGCGCGGCGAGATCCTGGGCATGGTCGGTGAATCCGGTGCCGGGAAATCCATGACCGGCATGTCGATCCTCGGGCTTCTTGAGCCGCCGGGCCGGATCGCTGCAGGCAGCATCCACCTGTCGGGCGACCGGATCGACGACCTCGATGACCGCGCCATGCAAGCGGTGCGCGGCCGCCGGATCGGCGCGATATTTCAGGACCCTCTGACCTCCCTCAATCCGCTGTTCCGCGTCGGCGACCAACTGGTCGAGACCATCCGCCTGCATACCGACCTCGACAAGCCCGCTGCCCGCGAGCGTGCCAGAGAACTGATGCGCGAGGTGGGCATCCCGGCGGTCGAAGAACGCATCGACAGCTATCCGCACCAATTCTCTGGCGGTATGCGGCAGCGGATCGTGATCGCCCTGGCACTCTGTGCCGAGCCGGAATTGATCGTGGCGGACGAGCCGACCACCGCGCTTGACGTCTCGATCCAGGCTCAGATCACCGCGCTGCTGAAACGCCTCTGCCGTGAGCGGGGCACGGCGGTTATGCTGGTGACCCACGACATGGGGGTGATCGCTGAAACCGCCGATCGGGTGGCGGTGATGTATGCCGGTCGTCTGGCCGAGATCGGCGCCGTGGACGATGTGGTGCGGCGTCCGCAGCATCCCTATACCAAGGGGCTCATGGGCTCGATCCCGTCGCTGCGCACGGACGTGGAGGAATTGCAAATGATCCCCGGCTCGATGCCGCGTCTCAATGCCATCCCGCCGGGCTGCGCCTTCAACCCGCGCTGCGCCCATGCCGGGCCGCGTTGCCGGGAGGAGGTGCCGCGAATCGCCCGTGGCGACATCACCGGCGCCGCCTGTTGGCTGGCGCAGGCCGGAACCACCCTCACCCCTGGAGAAGCCGCATGACCCTCCGCAACAATGCCATCCTCGAAGTCGATGCGCTGGAACGCCGCTTCGACGTCTCGGCCCCTTGGCTCAATCGCCTGATCGAGCGCAAACCGCGCAAGACCCTGCGCGCCGTCGATGGCGTCGATTTCGTCATCCAGCGCGGCCAGACCCTGGCCTTGGTGGGCGAGTCGGGCTGTGGCAAGAGCACCATTGCCAAGCTGGTCACCGGGCTGCACTCGCCCTCTGGCGGCAGCATTCGGTTCCACGGAGACCGTGACCGGCTGCAGATGATCTTTCAGGACCCTTTTGCCAGCCTCAACCCGCGCTGGCGCGTGGCCCGGATCATTGCCGAACCGCTGCGCACGCTGAGCCCCGATACGCCCGAGGCCGAGGTATCGGCGCGTGTGGACGAGCTGTTGCGCACCGTGGGGTTGGCGCCCGCCGACGGGCTGAAGTTCCCACATGAATTCTCCGGCGGCCAGCGGCAACGCATCTCCATCGCCCGCGCGCTGGCGGGCGATCCGGAATTCCTTGTCTGCGACGAGCCCACGTCGGCGCTGGATGTCTCGGTGCAGGCGCAGGTGCTCAATCTGATGAAGCGGCTGCAGAAAAAGATGGACCTTACCTATCTCTTCATCAGCCATGACCTGAGCGTGGTGCGGCACATGGCCGATGTGATTGCGGTGATGTACCTGGGCCGCATCGTCGAGATCCAGCCGACCGCCGATCTCTTTGCCAACCCGCTGCATCCCTATACCGGGCTGCTGCTTGAAACGATCCCCAATCTCGAAGCGCCCAAGCGCGACCGCAGCCCGATGGTCGGCGAGGTCCCTTCGCCAGTCTCGCCCCCCTCAGGATGCAGCTTTCACCCGCGTTGCCCGCGGGCCTTCGACCGGTGCAAGACCGAACGCCCGCAGCGCAGCGCGAAAGTCCACAACCGCCGCGTCGCCTGTTTCGCGGCAGAACAAGGAGCCCCCGATGTACAATGAAACCTTCCTGCGCCGCGCCATCGAGATCTCGGCAGAGGCGCTCGACACCCCCGGCACCGAGCCCTTTGGCGCGGTCATCGTCAAGAATGGCAAGATCGTCGGTGAGGGGATCAACCGCTCCGTGATGAACCATGACCCGACTTCCCATGGCGAAACCGAAGCGATCCGCGACGCCTGCCGCAATCTTGAAACGGTCGATCTGCGCGGGAGTGAGCTATATTCCAGTTGCGAGCCCTGCGCTCTTTGCGTGGCCGCGATGAACATCGCCGGGATCACCGCGCTATACTACGCCGCCGACATGGCGCAGGCCGGTGGCGCCCTCGCCCATCTGCCCGAGGCCGCGCGCTTTCCGGTGGATGTGGACCGTCTGACCCATGAATGCGGGCGTCCGGTTGCGGAGAGGATTATGCCAGCCGAGCAACATCTGGACGCCGAGGCCACGAAGATCCTGCGAGACTGGGCCTGCCATGCACAGTCTCAGGTCAGATCAGGCTGAACCCGAATGACGCCGACGATGGCCGAAAGCATAGTGTCGGTCGCACACGCCGACGCGCCCGGTACTAAGGCGCTTGCATCCACCAGCAGGGTGGCGTGTGCGAGGGCGCGGCAGATGTTCGAATCCTCGGCCTCAAAGAGAGCGACGTTCTGATACATGCTCGCCTGGAACCCTGCGGCATTGACCGGGTTCTGCGTCTCGATCAGGAGGGGAAACGGCGGGCACATGCGTTGCACCTCACGCGCATCTGCGCTGCTGAACGTCGTGGGGGCCGCAGTTCAGGGCATCAACGGCATGGGACTGAGCCACACTCCCCATTGCACGTAAATCCGCCCTGCGCTTTCCTCCTTGTCAGATTTATCGCCGCGGGATGGCACGCATCCAGCAGCCACAAACCTTAGACAAGGCGGCCATTCCTTGGACCTGTTCGAACGGCAGCTTGGTTGCGGGGAATAGGTTCCTGATCACCTGAGGTATTGTGCACGTCGACAGCAACGCCGATGCTGCAAAGATGGCTACCGAAATCGAGTTCTCTTTCGCCGCACTGAACGCGTCAGCGAGACGGCACATTCGCGTGTTTCAAATTCACCAGTTCCTTGACCGATTTGCGATGGGACTGACAGTCGCCGTCGTTGCACTGGCATTGACTGACCGTGGCCTGGACCTCGTTCAGATCTCGCTTCTGTTCGGGGTTTACTCAATCACGACGATGGCCACGGAGCTGCCGTTCGGTGGCCTCGCCGACAGCATAGGCCGCAAGCCGGTCTTTTTGGCGGCGGTCGTCGCCAGCTTGATTTCGCTCCTGCTGTTTCTCTCGACGCGTGATTTCAATGTTTTGGTGCTTTCGTTTGCATTCATCGGTTTTGGACGCGCGCTCAGGTCAGGCACGCTCGATGCTTGGTTTGTGGAAACGTTCAAGGCCGCAGCACCCGACGTGGATGTCCAGCCCGCACTGGCCAAAGCGCAATGGGCCAACGCCGTCGGTTTGGCCGTTGGCGCCGTCGTGGGAGGGCTGCTGCCCGATATTTTTGGCGAGGCCGCAAAAAGCCTCGGGCTCTGCATCTATGATGTATCCTACCTGGCAAGCATCATCGTGATGCTCGGCGTATTTGTTTTCACCATATTGGCCATTGTCGAAAAACCGCGCCCCAGAGACGTCACCGCTCTCATGCACGGCTTCGCCAATGTCCCAACAGTGATCAGGGACGCGAGCCTTTTGGCTCTTGGGCATCCCGCTCTTTCGATGCTTCTGGCCGCGTTGGCCTTCTTTCTGATGGCAACCAACCCGGTCGAGGTGATCTGGCCGACCCATGCAAAACCCATGTTGGACGAGGGCTACGCAAACACCGTCATCGGTGCCGTCACTGCGACCTATTTCTTCTCCATCGCATTCGGAGCATCTTTGTCTCCATACATCAGCCGGATCTTCAAGCGGCGGCATGCCATGACACTGGCGGCGACCTTCGCTTGCGCGGGCGTCGCTCAGATAGGCCTGGCGTTACAAGGGGGCATCATAGGATTCGTGACGGTATTCGTCCTGTATTCCGTGATCCTCGGTGTTTCTGAGACGCCGGCCAGCAGCATTCTGCATCGCTGTGTAGAAGACCGTCAGCGCTCGACCCTCCTCTCTCTGAGATCGCTGATACAACAACTGGGGGCCGCATCGGGCCTGGTTTTGGCCGGAACTGTCGCTGAAATCTACTCTACGCCTGTGGCATGGTCAGTCGGTGCCGTGTTTCTGTTCATTGCTGTGATGCTGATCTTGGTGCTGGCCAAACGCGTGGCCGTAGAAGCCGAGAGCGGATGAGGTGGATGGCTCCTGCCCACCGGCCTCGAACGTGCCAAAGTGCAATTGTCATCGACTGCAAGGAAAGGAGCCACCCAACGACAGTAAAGACCGTGGGCCTGGATTTGGCCGAGGATGTTTTCCAGGTACACTGCGTTTCGGCCGAGGGACGCAAGATCATCAACAAACAGATCAAGCGGGCGAAGCTTTTGGCATTCTTCGAGACCTTGCCGGAATGTGTGGTCGGCATGAAAGCCTGTGGCTCTGCGCATCATTGGGGCCGAGAGCTCCGCAAGCTGGGCCATGATGTTCGGCCCATGCCTGCCGCCTACGTCAAACCCTATGTGAAGCGCGGCAAGACAGACAGATGCGGCAGATGCCGAAGCGATCTGTGAAGCCCTACGTCGCCCCACCATGTATTACCAGACAGGCGATGTCTGCATCGCCGAGAGGGCGTTTGTCGAGATCAAATCAGAAGATCAGCGAGCTGTTTTCGCCATCCATCGTGTCCGGGATCTCGTCGTGCGCAGCTCTCCCAGGTCGTGAATATGATCCTCAGTATCCTGAGGGAGTTCGGGCACATTCTGCCGACGGGTATCCAGACCGTGCCGACGTTTGCCCGAGAGCATGGGACTGACGACCAGCTGCAAATGCCCGAGATCGCAGACGGCATTCTCGGCGGGCTGTGCCATCAGCTGAATGGTCTCAATGCGCGCATCGATGGGCTGACCAAACTGATCGAACAACATGCATGGCGGGATGCTGATGCTCGACGACTGATGCGCATGCCAGGGGTCGGCCCCATCACGGCCTCTGCCATTGTCGCTGCCATTGGCGACGCAAAGCAGTTCGAGACAGGGCGTGGGCCTGGTACCAAAGCAGCACTCAAGCGGCGGCAAGGCCCGCCTGTTCGGTATCAGCAAACGAGGCGACAGGTATTTGCGGAGGATGTTGATCCACGGGGCGCGCGCTGAGCCTCCCCCTTTAAAGTG
>NZ_VCNK01000051.1 GCF_006265095.1 Phaeobacter sp. B1627 | reverse complement strand
CCAGTTTTCTGGGACCACTTCAGGCTTCTTTGGAGCCGGATCGCCGAACAGCTTCATCCACTTGTAAAGGGAATGCGTACTGACCCCCAATCGCCGGGAAACCTCCCGAACCGGATAGCCCCGCACTGCAATCTGTTGCACTGCATCCCGCTTGAACTCGTCGCTGTAATTGCTTGTCCCCATGTCGGCCTCCTTGCCTCAAAGTTAAGGGGGCAAAGCGTCTACAAATCTAGGGGCACCTCACCTTGAGTCTGGCTGAGGCTCACATTCCAAAGGGCTCACGGCCATCGCAACGCTCCAAAAGAAAATGTTTTTTCATCTTCAACTTACGTGTGCCGTGTGTTCACATTGAAATGCAACGGCTCGCGAGAGGGGGCCATAGCGAAAATGTGTTGCTCAAACGCAGAGAAGAATGGTTGTGCGTACAACAAAACGACAGGCAGACGCGACTCCGTACGCGGCATCACTGATCGAAGGTATGAGGGATTTCGGTTATACCTTGGAAACTGCAATGGCAGATGTCATCGACAATTCGGTGACTGCCAAGGCGACCAAAGTCGAAATTCTCGCAGAAACGGCGACAGATGAACCGTGGATCGCAATCGTCGACAACGGGACAGGCATGACCGAACCCGAGTTGATTGAAGCAATGCGGCCTGGGACGAAAAATCCGCTTCAGGAACGCGAAGGTCATGATCTCGGACGGTTCGGGTTGGGCTTGAAGAGCGCGAGCTTTTCGCAATGCCGCCAGTTGACCGTAATCTCCAGGAAGGATGGTCAGACATCTGCCGCGACATGGGAACTCGACAAGGTTGCGGAGAGCAATGACTGGCGCGTAGACCTCGAGGATGACCTGACAGATATACCCGCTGCGGACAGGCTGCCGAATGCCGGGACCATTGTGCTTTGGCGCAAGCTCGATCGGCTCTCGACGAACTTCCGGAATGATGTTGCAAAGCGCTCAGCTGAAATCAACAAGGCCATTTCGGGTGCGGAGCGCCACTTGCGGCTCTGCTTCCATCGCTACATGGAGGGCAGCAAACCCGCTCTGCGGATACTGCTGAACGACCGAAAGCTCTTGCCGATAGACCCCTTTGCGACGGATCACCCGGCAACGCAGACGGATCCCGAAGATATCTTGCCGCTGCTCAACGGCGAAGTGGTTACCCAGTGCTTTACTCTTCCCCATCACAAAAAGATGTCGAAGACGGCTTGGGAAGACCTCGGTGGCCCCGAAGGCCATCTAAGGTCCCAAGGCTTCTACATCTATCGTGAGCGCCGTCTCATCATCGCCGGCAGTTGGCTGGGCCTCGCACGGCAGACAGAACTGACGAAACTAGCAAGGGTGCGTGTCGACATCCCGAACACCATGGACTCGGACTGGAAGATCGACGTCCGCAAGGCATCGGCCCAAATGCCGCCAGTTGTTCGCGAACGTCTGCGGAAAATCGTTGAACGGCTCCAAGGAACTTCGAAGCGAACCTACCAGCGCCGGGGGCGAAAGCTCGTGTCCGATGAGTATCTCCCGCTCTGGAACCGCGTCCAGAAGGATGGTGGCATCGTCTACCGCCCCAATGTCGAGCACCCCTCGATCACCGGTTTCGCCGCCGTGCTGCCTGAAGATTTTCGGCATGGGTTCAGGACCTGCATCAGTCTTCTGGGTAGCGGCTTGCCCATTGCTGCATTGCATGCGGACATGCTGGGCGGCGCCGAGGATGTGACGCAAGACGCGGCAGATTTCGCGGATTTCGCCGACTCGGCCGAGATCGCCATCAGGGCTTTGCTGCATTCGAACATGACAGGAAATGACGTGGTGCGAGCTTTATGCTCGACCGAGCCGTTCATCCACCACAAGGACGCGATTCGACGGCTTGTCGAAGAAATACAGGGAGAACCCTCGTGACCGCAGAGCTCAAGCACCTTGATGATGTCGTTTCGCAATCACTGGCGCATCAGCGCAAAAGCGGCACCGAACTGCGGACCTTCATAACGACGATGAATGTGGCGTTGCACGTGAATGCCGCGCCGGATGCCCTTGAGCAGCTCGCACGTGACATTGAGGAGCGTTTCGGCATCACCATGGGGCTCGGGGCGATGGTCGATGACGAGAGCTTTCGACCTTGGTTGGACGAGGCCAAGGCGTCCATCGACCCGTTCTACTGGGACCGTTACAAAAAGCTGCTGCACAAAAACGGCCTGCCACAAGACGTCATCACCACCACTGACGAACTGACTGACCGCATCCTCGGTCGCTTGGGCAATCCGGGACTCGACGAGAAATGGGATCGCCGGGGGATGGTTGTCGGTCACGTCCAGAGCGGCAAGACGGCGAACTACACCGGCTTGATCTGCAAGGCGGCGGACGCAGGTTACCGTTTGATCGTCGTGATCGCGGGCATCCACAACAATCTGCGCAACCAAACCCAGGAAAGGATCGACGAAGGCTTCATCGGTCGCGATACCGGGCGGCTGGCAACGCAGGGCAAGAAAGGCAACCGTGCCATCGGTGTCGGGCTGTTCGATGACCGCCATGTCCCGGTTGGCTTGACGAATACACTCGCCGACTTCCGCAAGGACACGGCGTCCACCAACACAAGCCAGATCGATTCCTACAAGGTGCCGGTGGTTCTGGTCATCAAGAAAAACCACAACACGCTCCGCAACCTGCTGGACTGGCTTCGCGAGAACAGTGCCAGGGGCGACGATCAGATGATCGACCAGCCGATGCTGCTGATCGATGACGAGGCCGACAACGCTTCGATCAACACGAAGTACTCGAAGGACGAGATTACCAAGATTAACGGGCAGATCCGGGATCTACTGAACATGTTTCACCGCAGCTGTTACGTCGGCTACACCGCGACGCCCTTCGCCAACATTTTTGTTGACCCGGAACAGTATGACGAAGCGCTCAAGGAAGACCTCTTCCCGAAGCATTTCATCGTGGGGCTGGATGCACCGTCGAACTACTTCGGCGCGAAGAAGATCTTCATCGACGGAATTCCCGATGACGGCGACCCTGTCTGGCTACGCTACATCACTGACAACGAAGACGTTCTGCCGATGAAGCACCGTATCGACCAGACGGTCGATGAATTGCCTGAAAGCCTGAAGGAGGCCGTGCGAGCGTTTCTGATCGCGCGGACAATCCGGAATCTGCGCGACCAAGCCTCGAAACACTGCTCGATGCTGGTGAATGCGAGCCGTTTCACGAAGGTGCAGGGGCTGCTGCGGAACCGGTTGCACCACTACGTCGGCGCCATCCAGGACTCTCTGCGTGTCAATGGTGCGCGTGGTGACGCCGCTTTGCGTGACGCGATGATTGCCGATCTGCACGAGACTTGGGAGAAGGAGTATTTCGACGCCGAGCCGGGCTGGTCCAAGGTGCTTGCGGCCATGCTTCAAGCGGTCGCCGCGGCGAAGGTCGTCGAGGTGAACAGCCGCGCCAACGGCCTCGACTATTCCGGAGATTCCAGCGTGGGTCAGACGGTCATTGCAGTCGGTGGATTTTCGCTGTCGCGGGGCCTCACGCTCGAAGGGCTGACGGTCACTTGGTTCCTGCGCAACACGATGATGTATGACACGCTGATGCAGATGGGCCGCTGGTTCGGGTATCGCGGCGGCTACGAGGATTTGTGCCGCATCTGGATGCCCTCTGAAGCGATCGACTGGTATGCCCACATCGCAGAGGCGAGCGAGGAACTGCATCTCGAGTTGAAGAAGATGGAGAAAGCCAAGGCGACGCCTTCCGACTTCGGTTTGGCCGTGCGCAGCCACCCGGCCTCGCTCTTGGTGACGGCCCGCAACAAAATGGGGTCAGGCCAGAAACACATCCTGATCGGCCTGTCCAACGCCTGGGTCGAGACCGCAAAGATCACGGCCAAACCAAAGGAACTTGAAGCGAACCATGAAGCTGCTGTTCGCCTACTGGAGGGCATGGCCGCGCGAGGACATGGACCGGCGGCATCAGACAAGGTGAAAGGTGGGCATCTTTTGAAGGACGTACCGGTCGAATTGATCGACCAGTTTCTGCTCGCTTGGCGCAACCATGAACAAGCCTTCCTGACCCAACCCGGGCCGGTACGTGGCTACATACGCGATCGGCAAGACGACGAACTGAAAATGTGGGATGTTCTGGTCACCGACGTGAAGAGCGAGGCCGACAACTTTGACATTGCCGGCTGGACCGTCGGACCGCAGATGCGCCGTGTCGGTTACGCCGACCTCGGCGATCATCTTCTGTCCATGAGTGGCAAGCGCGGCCGTATCGCATCCCGTGGAGTAGAGCGTATCGGGGTCGACGACGAAAAGGCCAAGCAAGCTGAGGCAGCATATCTTGTCGCTGAGAAACTCGATGGAACGGACGAGGAAAAGCGCCCTTCGTTTCCTGACAGGATCTATCGTCAGGTTCGCGACAAGCCACTGTTCGTGCTTCATGTCGTGCAGGTTCGCCAGCCTGAGGAAAAGGACATTGATCAGTTGCGCGACAAGAGCGTGCTCGACCGGCTGCCTCAGCGTCCTGTGATCGGTTGGAGCATCAGCCTTCCCCCGTCCGCCAAACCGAACGATCGGGTGGAATACATCATCAACATGGTGAAGTTCCGCGAAATTTACGGCACCGACGAGGACGACGATGGCGCATATGAGGATGATTGAGGGACCTTGGGCCAGCCTCGCGGAGAATGAGGCGCGACGTGTCGACAGCAAGGGGCGGTTCGACTTCTTTTGGGTGAGGATGCCTGACGGATCTCCGGGTTTGGTGCTGCGCCTCCCGGGTGCCGTCGAAGAGGTGCGCCCATTGCCGAAGCTCAAGCATGTCGGCGTTTTCTACCGGGTCGTCGAGGGCGCCAACCACCTTTGCATCACGCTGTCCGAATCCGCCCATATCGACCTGTTCGAAACACTTTGTCGGGACGTGGTTTCGGCGGGTGAAGAGGCCGCCGATCTTCAGGGGGCACTCGGCCGCGCCGTTCGACGGGCCATGCGCTGGCACCATCTTCTGCGGGGCGGCAAGCAGGGAATGCCGCTGGAAGTCCAACGTGGCCTGGTCGGCGAACTTGCATTCCTGCGCGAACTCGTCGCTGTTGTCGGCCCAAGTAAGGCGGTGGAAGCCTGGAAGGGGCCGGACGACAGCGCGAAGGACTTCGAGCTTCCCGGCACGTTCTTCGAGGTCAAGGCGCGGAGGAGCGCGGCCCATCCGAAGATCCGGATTTCGTCCGAGGCCCAACTGATGGACATCGTCGGAGCCCAGCTGTTCCTTCATGTCCAAGATGTGGACACCGCACTGGATTCCGAGGGTGACAACCTGAAGGATCATGTGGACAGAACGGCGAAGCTGTTCGAAGATGATGTTGCGGCGCTGGACGTGTGGGAGCAACGCATCGCCGAAAGTCCCTACGCCGAAGACGCCGTCGAACTGGAGCGACGCTGGCACCTCGGAGCGGCACGGCTGTTTCTGGTCGTCGAGGGCTTCCCGAGGATCGTCCCGCCGCTGCCGGCAGGGACCGAAGAACTGGCCTATTCAATACGCCTTGATGCCTGCACCGGCTTCGAGACGACAACAGATTTGAAGACATTGCTATTGGGGGAGATACCGGATGTTGGAGGTTGAGGAATTCCATCAGAGTCTCATCGCGGATGTCCAAGGTGACGCCGATGCGATGGGGGCCTATGTCCAGGAAGCCTTCTTCGAAAAGGTTGGAGAGATCCTCAACGAAGCCGGCGAGATCGAGGAAGCCGACTACTGCCACTTCGCTGGCAAGCGGGGGAGGGTCACGTTGCAGGTCAGCGGTTACAGCGGCGATCCACGTGACACCAACGGTGAGCTTGCACTGATCCTGACAGACTTCCAGATTACGCCGAAGGTTCGAAAAACTGATGGCAAGCACCTGCAAACGCAGTTTTCGAAATTGGTGGAGTTCCTGAGACACTCGAGGACGGAGCAATTCCTCGATGATCTGGAAGAAACCAGCAATGCCGCGCAACTGGTCGAGCTCATCCAGACTCGGTGGCCGCTCATCGAAAAGATCAAACTGATCTATGTCACAAATTCGGACAACCGGGCGAAGGCGGACGCCAAACCCGCAGGTGAAATTGGCGGCAAGCCCGTCACTTACAGTTCGTGGGACCTGAAACGCCTTCAGGCATACCTCGAACAGGGCAGAGCCCGCGAAGATCTGACGATTGATTTCGCCGGAGAATTCGGTGGTGCAGTGCCGGTTCTCCGGGCGTCTGGGGCGGATACGGCACTCGAAAGCTATCTCGCGGTCATTCCGGGTGCGCAGCTTGCCCAGATTTACGATCGATGGGGTGCCCGTCTGCTGGAAGCCAACGTGAGGAGCTTCCTTCAGGCGCGCGGCAAGGTGAACAGAGGCATCAGGGAAACCATCAAGGATGATCCCCAGATGTTTTTTGCCTATAACAACGGGCTTTCCGCCACAGCCGAAAATGTCATCTGCGAGAAGACCGAAGACGGTCTGGTGATTACCCGCGCCGAAAACCTTCAGATCGTAAATGGAGGTCAGACTACAGCCTCAATCCATGCTGCCCGCAAGCTGGCTGGCGAAGGTCTTAAAGACATCTATGTCCAGATGAAACTGAATGTCGTTCCTCCGACACTTGCACCGACGGTGGTCCCGCAGATCTCGGAATGCGCCAACAGCCAGAACAAGGTCAACGCCGCGGACTTCTTTGCCAACCACCCGTTTCACATTCGCGTTGAAGAACTATCTCGGAAGATCCTCGCGCCGGCTGGAGCGGATGGATACCGGGAGACCAAATGGTTCTACGAACGGGCGCGCGGTCAGTTCGCAGACGAACGCGCCAAGAAGACCTCCGCTCAGAGAAACAAATGGGATGCCGAATTCCCGAAGTCGCAGTTCTTCACCAAGACCGACCTGGCCAAGTTCGAGAACTCATGGAGCGGGCGTCCTGAAGAGGTCTCAAAGGGGGCTCAGAAGAACTTCGCGGAATTCGCCAAGGTGATCCAGAAAGTCTGGGGCAAGAGCGGTGCCCGGGTGGACGAAGTCTGGTATCGTCAATTGATTGCGAAGGCCATCATCTTCCGCAGGCTGGAAAAACTGGTCTCGGCACAGGAATGGTATGAAGGTGGCTACCGGGCGAACATCGTCACCTATGCCATCGCAAAGGTCGCGCACGACGCCGAAGCCGCAGAGAAGCAAGTCGATCTCCAACGGGTCTGGCGCATGCAGACCGTACCAACCGCCTTGGAAGAGGCGCTGCTGGTCGCCGCCGCCGAAGCACAGAGCCTGATCACCAGCCCGCCGGAAGGCATCCGGAACATGAGCGAATGGGCCAAGAAGCAGGCCTGCTGGGAGCGTTTCAGAAAAACGAAGCTGGATTACCCGAAAGACTTCAAGGGAATGCTGATAGCTCCCGAGGAAGCGCGCAGTGAGGACGACGCGATCAAGGATGACGTCGAATTGACCAAGAGCGTCGAGGATCAAACTCGGGTGATCGAACTCGGGCCGAAGCTCTGGGACGAAGCACGAAACTGGGGGCGGAGCCACAAGCTTTTGACTCCCATGGAATATCAGGTCTTGGGAATCTGCGCGAAAATTCCTGACCGTATCCCCACCGAGAACCAGACCGCAGTTGCAATCAAGGCGCTTGCCAAGCTGGAGAGCAACGGCTTCGGTATCACTGAAGAGGCGACGGCGGCCGAATGATCGGCCTTCGTCGCATCGTTTTCACGACAGCAACCGCATGACGGCCGTTGCGATTTGATATGCAAGGTAGGGTGGAACCGCGTTGCCGACCTGATGATACTGCTTCGTTCGTGGGCCGCAGAACCAGTAGTTGTCCGGGAACGTCTGCAAACGTGCTGCCTCGCGCACAGTCAGCGCGCGGCATTGCTTCGGATCCGGATGGATGAAGTAGTGTCCGTCCTTCGAGATGTGGCTGGTCACGGTCGTTGACGGCCTGCCTGCTGCCTGCGTCCGGAAACGGTCGGCGAAGTCTCCGGAGCTGCGATTTTTGTGTTTCGGCTGCAGAAACTCAGGTAACTCGATCAGCTTCGGGGCTTTCTTGAATACATGAGTGTAGGCGGCTGAATACATGTACCGCCCGAGGTCTTCCGGAATGTGGCCGCGGGTCTCGTGCTGGAGTGTTGTGCGCAACCGGTCGTCAGAAAACCAAGCTTGGAGATGATCCGGCATTGTTGTTTTCTCACCCTTCCAACCACTGCTGCGATGGTGAGGCAGATCGTTGGCCGAGGCGATCGCGCGCGCGATTGCTTGTACATCATCGGGGATTCCACTGGCATTCGCGATGGCGAGGGCCTGCTCACGGACAGCGTGGTGCCAACTGTCAACGCTGTCCTGTCGGCTCAAACCGCTTCTCAATTTCCACATGCCGGTGATGGCCTCGCCGACCGTGACCGGCGGCTGGGGTTCCCCCAGGATCGGGCCATTCAAATCCAGACCTGCCGCGATATCCTTGCGTATCCCGAGGATGATGACACGATGGCGAGCCTGAGGAACACCATGGTCTTCGGCTCGGATAAGGAAGCTGCGCGCCTCAGCCCGGCTGCCATCTTCGGGTGTCGGTTGAGCCAGGGGGAGCAGTCGATACCCGTCCCCCGAAGCCTCGAGATCATCCAGAACCCTGCTGAAGATGCCCCCGCCATCGACCTTGCTCGATAGCATGCCTTTGACATTCTCCATGACAAAGGCCGCCGGATTCAGGTGATCCAGAATTCGCACGTATTCTCGATACAGGTAGTGCCGCTCATCCTGCTCCGGCACGTAATCAGCCTTGCCCTTGTTCCTTGAACGCCCCGCGAGGGAATAGGCTTGGCAGGGCGGCCCCCCGATCAGGATCGTGTTTCCTCCGTGCGCTTCGCGGGCGTGGTCGAGTTCGACAGCCAGCTCTTCGAACACGCCGTCCCCACCCAGAACCCGCTTCCTGACCTCCTGTTCCGCCAACTTCCAGTTCGATGGATAGAGTTCCGACCAGTCAGGAAAAGGTGCGCCCTTGTTCAGCGCATTGTAGTATTCCTGAGGAAACTCGTCGAAGGACCGCAGGAAAGCGCGCAATCGCAGCGTCTGGATGGCGTGGTCATCCATTTCGACCGACAGATGGATCTTCATCCCTGCATCGGATGCACAACCAGCCCGCGAGAAGCCCTCACCGAGGCCACCGGGTCCCGCAAATAGATCAATGATGGCAAATTTCCGGGTCATGGCAATCCTTCCTGGACGCGCATCTCTACCAGGTTTTGCTATCAATGCCAGGTGGAAAATGGGGTCCAAATGGCTACATTTCCCTCATGACGGATGTGGTGGACAAGAAAACGCGATCACGAATGATGGCGGGGATCAGGGCAACGAACACGAAGCCGGAGATGCTTGCCCGCCGGGCATTGCATGCGCGAGGCTTCCGATTTCGCATTCATGACAAACGACTTCCTGGGCGACCAGATATCGTGTTGCCGAAATGGAAGATTGCGATACAGGTTCATGGCTGTTTCTGGCATCGTCACTCCGGTTGTTCCAAGGCCACCAATCCGTCCAGTAATGCCTCCTTTTGGGCGGAGAAGTTTCGGGCCAATGTTGAAAGAGACGCTGCTGCGGTCGAGAGGCTCTTGGAGGAGGGGTGGCGCATCCTCGTGGTCTGGGAGTGCTGTCTCGACAAGGCCGGACTGGCAAAGGCAATTGATATGATAGAGGATTTCATCAAGCTTGGTCCCAATCATCCTGTCCACTTCGCTGAAGTGGGGAAGCCAGATGTTGCAGGCGTCGAGGCGTAACGTCGCCGCCGACCGTGGCCGCGCATTGGGAACACGGCGATGCAATGTGATGACCGTGCGCCACGGTATTTCGATACGATAAATCCTTGCCCGTAAACCTTTTCCGTGGGATTGGTGATCGACGCGGCAAAAAGCACGTGACGAGCATT
>NZ_VCNK01000050.1 GCF_006265095.1 Phaeobacter sp. B1627 | reverse complement strand
CCTTGCCCGTAAACCTTTTCCGTGGGATTGGTGATCGACGCGGCAAAAAGCACGTGACGAGCATTCTAGGTGTTCAGTCCCGGCATTTGGTGGATCGGGTTCAAGATGAAACTGTCTGGTTCTGAAGTCCAGATCTTGCAGATGTATTCGTAGGGTGTGAGCCCGTTGAGGGTCTTGAGCCTGCGCGCGAAGTTGTAAGCTGCCATGAAGTCTGCGAGGTGCGTCCGCAGCTGATCACGGGTGTCATAGGGCTCTGTTGCGCAAATCGCCTGATGGCCGGGGTTCCCCTTTCCCCGTACAGACTTATCCCACGGCTTCTGTGCCAGGGATGCTGAGCGCGGTGTAGCCGTTCAGGACGGCGATGCGGACCTGGAGCTCGGCGACCTGACGGTCGAAGTCCCGAGCCATGAGCCGCTGGCCCAGCAGTTTCACGCAATGCATATTCGTTTCGACACGGCTTCGGCGGTGATATCCGCTCCATCGTGGCCAGCTCGCACGGCCGAGGTATTTCGCTGTCCGCAGTGCTTCGTTTCGTGCGACCGCGCCAGCGGTGATAGCCTTCCACGATTTGGCGTTCTTGCGGAGCGGAATGACAGCGTGGGCGCCACGGTCAGCGATGGCATCGTGGCATTTGCGGGGTGAAGGGCGTCCCGGAATTGATCCAGTGGACCAATTCAGCCCTGAATGGGCGAAGCCCCGGGTCGTAGGCTCCGTCTGCGGTGACGCTCCCGATCTGCTCGCTCGCCGGGATCTGGCCGAGCAGGTCGGGCAGCACCGGTGCGTCACCGATATGGCTCCCGGTGATCTCTACGGCGCGGATCTCCAGTGTTTCCTCATCAATCCCGAGATAGATCTTGCGCCAGACCCGCCGTTTTGGGGCCACCGTGCTTGCGGGCAACCGACCTCGTCCAAAAGCTTCAGGTCGCACGCCGGGAGCTTCAGCTCGAGGCGGCCATCTCCAAGCTCGACAAGTACGACCTGCTCATCCTTGATGACCTCGCCTACGTCACCAAGGACCAGGCAGAAACAAGCGTTCTGTTCGAGCTCATCTCGGGCCGATACGAGCGGCGCTCGATCACGATCACGGCCAATCAGCCCTTCGGAGAATGGAACAAGGTCTTCCCCGATCCCGCGATGACGCTCGCGGCTGTGGACCGGCTCGTCCACCACGCGAGCATCTTCGAAATGGACGTGGAGAGCTATCGACGGCGTTCGGCGCTTGAAGCCAAACGCAGGCGCGGACGCCCAGCATCATACGCGACAATCACCCGCCGACGAAAACCTTGCCAGCGGCAATCAAGGTGATACCGTCACCGATGTCGCAACATAGAATCTTATCTTGATTGTCGCGCTATATGACAATACCCGGCATCGGGCCGATGATATCGACGGCGATGGTCGCGGCCATCGGCAAAGGTGAGGCCTTCGATCGAGGACGTGATTTCGCGGCATGGGTTGGCCTGGTGCCCCGACAATTCAGTACCGGTGGCCGAACGATCCTCGGCCGGATCACCAAGCGTGGCAGCCGCTATCTGAGGATGCTGTTCGTGCAGGCGGCGAAAGTAATCATGATGCGCCCACACCGATGGTCCGACTTCAGTTTCGGCCCGTGGCTGACCGAGGCGATCGCCCGTATGCCGCGAAACAAAGCGGCCATTGCGCTTGCCAACAAACTCGCTCGAATCGCCTGGAGCCTTCTGCGGCACGGCACCCGGTTCGACGCGCCAAAAGACGCGGCCATGGAAGCGATCTGACGCCTTCCACGGGCACCAAGGAGTTCGCGATAGAGAGGACAGCATGGAACGGAGAAGATACGCCCCCAGAGTCTGACGGCCCAAATGGTCATAATGGACCTTGCCGGTAATGAGACCACGGCGCATGCGTAACCCCATCAAGGCCACGGCCCGGGAGCCGATCAACAGGCCGGATACATATGAGCGATTTCCGAAATCGTGCCAAATTCTCGATTGCGAACAGCAGCCGACACATACATTTGGGCCGTTCACGTCGGTAGCATACCTATCAGGTCCCGCATGGCACATGTTTCCATCTGCGCTTGCAGCGAATGGCGACTTCGCTTCCGATCCCGAAACGGCTATGGAGCCGCGTATCGCAACAGTTGGGGCGTTTTAGCACCCAGGAGGTGTACTTGCTGAGGAAACTCGCCCTTACAGTGGAGCCCGTTGATCGCGAGACGCTCCCGTCGCTGTTCTCGCGCATGGCAATCCTGAATGGAACCGACGCTGTCAACTTCGCCCTCGATCTCGGTACCACCTTTCGTCGTATCCTGGAGCAGGACGAAGAGGCCGTCGCGATTTTTGCAAAACGCGCAGGGCTGTCTGCCATACAGCTCACCGAGCTGCTCTCCTGGACAGGTGAACGCATCGGAGGCGTCCGGATGCGGTTTCGAAAGGAAGTCTTCGTCTCGCGGGCCCTGCGAAATCCGATCATTCGGGGCTGTCCACACTGCATGCGTGAGCAGGCAGCTGATCAGCCCTATCCGTTGCGGCACATTGCCTTGCGGGGCGACTGGCTTTGCAGAGGTGTTGATATTTGCCACCGTCACCACCATCCGCTGGTTCCCTTATGGTCCAGCGCGCGCCCCATCGAACGGGATGACGTTGGAGCGAGATTGGCGGAAATCCTGCCAGACCTGCGAGCAGGATCATTCGACTGCGCGCGCATTGATCCTACCGACTATGACCTTTGGCTTGATAAGCGTCTCTCGCAGGGTATCGCTGCGGACAAGACATGGCTGGCCTCACAGCCGATGTTTCCGGCGATCACGCTCTTTGAGTTTATCGGTGCAGCCTTGCTGCGCAAACAGGGCGAGGCCCCGGACGATCGGCGCGCCAAGGCCACGGGCTTTGCCTATGTCTCGCAAGGCCCTGATGGGGTCCGAGCGGCTCTGGACATCCTCATGCGGTCACAGGACGGCGGCCACATCGTGACTCAGGGCGAATTGGGTCCGCTCTTCAAACATCTCAAGGGCATCTATCTTGATGACGATGCCTTCGCGGGCTTTCGCGGGATCCTGCGTGACTATTTTCTGGAAATCTGGCCGTTGGCGTCAGGTGATGACCTTCTCGGTCAGGCCGTGACAGAGCGGCGCCTACACTCCCTTACATCAGCATCCAAGGAAACCGGCATCGGCCCGGCTGTTCTGAATGATTTCCTGACAGAAGCAGGCGCGTTCGCGCCCAGTGACGCGCGTGCTGACGCCCGCAAGACCTTTGATGCGAAGGCCTGGCAGCACGTCCTTGATGAAGTCCCGACATTGGTCGGCCCAATTGCGCTACGACGAGCCATCGGCGCGACCCTGGCCGAATTGAACGGGTTGAAGGCAGACGGTGTTCTCGTCCCGAGGACCAAAGTTGCAACGATAAAATCGCCTTGGCGGATCGCGGATGGCCAAGCTCTTCTTGAGGAGTTGGAGGCCTATGCGCAGCCGGTTGCCTCAGAGGAGCCAGGGTGGGAGACAATCCAACTCGCTCACAAGCGGCTGGACCTTCCTGTTGGCGGGATCATTGCGGCTATCAGGGCTGGTTCTCTGCGCCTCGGGAAGCGTTCGGACGTGTTCGGCTACCACGGGCTTGTGGTGGAAAGCACTGAGGTTGCTGCGTTCAAGGCGAAGGTTGCGCCGAAGCGCAAGCCATCGACCAACCAGGGAGAGATGACCGCAGCGGCCTTCGCCCGGTCGGCGGGTATTCGCGGGAAAGGTCAATTCCTGGCTCTGATCGAAGGTGGTCACACGCCTGCGATGTTGGTTTTGAATCCTACGACCAGGCGTCGGGAATGGCGCATGAACCGCGACGACATCGCTGCGTTTGAGACCAGCTATACGACACCATCGATGTTGTCGGCTGAAACCGGTGCGCATTTGAACACAATTCGGGCCGTTTTTCAGTGCGAGGGGCTCCAGCCGTTCCGCCCAAACGGCTTGGATGTCGGACCGGTCTATCTTCGAAACGCTGTTGAGCCGGTTGTGGCACTCCTGAAATCTCAGGAAGGAAAGTGACCGCTAGCCACGGGTTGTGCTGAAATACCGTTCCATCCCAGTGCTTTAGAAGAAACCTTCGACACGGAACCCCAAGTCTCTTGACACGGGGTGTGCATGAAAACCGCCGAAACGTGCAAGCTTATGCCTTATTGGCAAATTGGCGCACCGCGCGGCCCCTGAAGGACTCGAACCCTCGGCCGTCCGCTTAGAAGGCGGATGCTCTATCCAGCTGAGCTAAGGAGCCTGCGGTGCGCACAGCACATTTAAACGATTGGCGACGAAGGCACAATCGGGCATAGCTAAGTTATGACGAGGAAATTCACTGTGGAACTACGTCCTTGGTGGCCAGACGCCTTGCAACACTTCGAGCAATTGGCTCAGGCGGGAGAGGATCGGCACATCGGGACTGTTGCATTGAATCTCC
>NZ_VCNK01000005.1 GCF_006265095.1 Phaeobacter sp. B1627 | reverse complement strand
TGGACATTTTATCGTAGGTCAGACATCAGACAACACGAGAACTCTAACCGATCACCCGCATTTGGAGTGGCCACAGCTGCGGCAGGTCATGCAGCCCTCTACCATTTGCAAATCATATTGACCGCAGCTCGGGCAGGCTTTGCCTCGCGGTTGCGTCAGGTTCACCACCTCCGCCGTCGGATCGGTCTTCAACCCCATTCCCTCGCCTTCGATGAAACCGGTCTTGATCATATGCGTCTCGATCACACCGCCAATGGCCGCCAGCATCGATGGTATGTACTTTCCTTGCATCCAGGCCCCGCCGCGCGGATCAAACACGGCTTTCAATTCCTCCACCACAAAGGACACATCCCCGCCGCGACGGAAAACCGCCGAAATCATCCGGGTCAACGCCAATGTCCACGCATAGTGTTCCATGTTCTTGGAATTGATGAAGACCTCAAAAGGCCGCCGGTGGCTGTTGATGATGATGTCATTGATCGTCAGATAGATCGCGTGCTCGCTGTCAGGCCATTTCAGCTTGTAGGTGTGGCCCTCCAGGCTCTGCGGCCGGTCCAGCGGTTCGGACATGTAGACCACTTCCGCGCTGTCGCTCTCCTGTGGGGCAGCCGCGCTTTCACCCGGTGCCGTATCTGCGCTCTCCGAGACAGTCAGCACCGAGCCGGTGACATCATTCGGACGGTATGTGGTGCAGCCCTTGCAGCCCTGATCCCAGGCCTGCATGTAGACATCCTTGAATTCGTCAAACGATATATCCTCGGGGCAGTTGATCGTCTTCGAAATCGATGAGTCGATCCACTTCTGCGCTGCCGCCTGCATCTTGACATGGTCCGATGGCGCGAGCGTCTGTGCGTTGACGAAATACGCGGGCAGCTCGGCATCGGCGCCAAACTTCTCGCGGAACATCTGCACCGCGTAATCCACCACCTCTTCTTCAGTGCGAGACCCGTCTTTCTGCAGCACTTTGCGGGTATAGGCATAGGCAAAGACCGGCTCGATCCCCGAAGACACGTTGCCCGCATAGAGACTGATGGTGCCCGTCGGCGCAATCGAGGTCAAAAGCGCGTTTCGGATACCGTGCTCGCGGATTGCGTCACGGACATCGTCATCCATGTTCATCATGTTTCCGGAGGCCAGATACCCCTCGGCATCAAACAGCGGAAAGGCCCCCTTTTCCTTGGCCAGATCCACCGACGCCAGATACGCGGCGCGGGCGATCGCGTGCAGCCAGAGATCGGTCTGACGCGCCGCCTCGTCAGAGCCATAGCGCAGACCCAGCATCAACAGAGCATCCGCCAGCCCCGTCACGCCAAGCCCGATACGCCGCTTGTTCTGGGCCTCCTGCGCCTGTGCATCGAGCGGGAACTTCGACACATCCACCACATTGTCCATCATCCGAACGGCGGTTGCCACCAGCTCCTTCAACGCGTCAGGGTCCAGTTCCGCGTCTTTTTCAAATGGATTGGTGACCAGGCGCGCCAGGTTGATCGACCCGAGCAGACACGCTCCATAGGGGGGCAACGGCTGTTCGCCACAGGGGTTGGTGGCTGCGATCTGCTCGACATAGTTCAGGTTGTTGGCGCTATTGATCCGGTCGATGAAGATCACGCCCGGTTCGGCAAAATCATAGGTCGCCTGCATGATCTTGTTCCACAGATCCCGCGCCTGCACCGTGTGATAAACCTTGTCCCCAAAGACCAGCTCCCAGGGGCCATCCGCCTTGACCGCTTCCATGAAGGGATCCGTCACCAGAACCGACATGTTGAACATGCGCAACCTTGCAGGATCAGACTTGGCAGTGATGAATTGTTCGACGTCCGGATGGTCACAGCGCATGGTCGCCATCATCGCCCCACGGCGCGACCCGGCCGACATGATGGTCCGACACATCGCGTCCCAGACGTCCATGAAACTCAACGGCCCCGAAGCATCCGCCGCCACGCCTTTGACGTCCGCGCCGCGCGGCCGGATGGTCGAGAAATCATAGCCGATGCCGCCGCCCTGCTGCATCGTCAGCGCCGCCTCTTTCAGCATGTCAAAGATGCCGCCCATGCTGTCCGGCACTGTCCCCATCACGAAACAGTTGAACAATGTCACCTGGCGCGCAGTCCCTGCCCCTGCGGTGATCCGACCTGCGGGCAGATACTGGAAATCCTCAAGAGCGGCATAGAATTTTTCTTCCCACACATCGGGCTTTGCTTCTGCCCGGGCAAGATCCCGGGCAATACGCCGCCAGGTGTCCTCTACGGTCACATCGATCGGTGTCCCGTTGGCTTCCTTGAAGCGGTATTTCATATCCCAGATCTGCTCGGCGATGGGGGCGGCAAAGCGGCTCATATGGCGAATCCCTATGGTCGGTCGGTTAAAGGCGTGGCGGCCTGATTAGCGGCTGAGCCCGTATGCCTCAACGATGAATTACACTGACATTAGTATTTTCTTCACAATCTTAACACAACACCTTGTCGCCCGCTACATGACACCTACAATATGGTGTTGTAGTTCTGGACGACTCTGGGGATAAACTGTGGATAAGCACGTACATCTTTTGAAGCTCTCTGTCGGCTCTGAAAGTGTGGAGAGCCTGATTGACTGGCAAGCGCAATACGCGCGGCGCTGGGAGGATGGCAAACCCCGGCACGTCACCCGTATGTGGCCAAAACGTGAATCAGAGATACTCGCTGGAGGCTCGATCTATTGGGTCATCAAGGGCCTGATTCAATGCCGACAACGCATCCTGCGGCTGGATGAAATCAGAGGAGAAGATGCGATACGTCGCTGTGCCATCGTTTTGGATCCGGAGGTTCATCGCACTCACACCGCACCAAAGCGCCCTTTTCAGGGTTGGCGCTACCTCAAACCTGAGGACTCCCCCGCCGACCTGACCGAAGAGCGCGGATCTGAGCCCCCCTTGCCTGCAGAATTATCTCAGGCGCTTGCAGAAATAGGGGTGATCTGATCCCCCAAGGGCTTTGCCCCTCTTGGCCA
>NZ_VCNK01000049.1 GCF_006265095.1 Phaeobacter sp. B1627 | reverse complement strand
GACATTCTAACCATCGCAAGAAAACTGCAATTCAAGGTAGAAATCTTGTCCTGAGTTGTGCTAAACGATTCCTCGGTAAGCTGCCCCACCGGCTATCTCCGGTGGTCCTTGGTCATCAGCTCCCCGGGTGACCGTGCAATCGCACGGGTGACCTATGCTTACTGAAAGAACATCTGAAAATTCGTTGACTGCTTGGAACGTGTCGCGCACAGCGCTTCCAATTGGCGCATTTTATCTGACAGAAATCTTGGTCGGAATCACGGATCTGGCCGTCGTTGGGTCTTTGGGAACTCAGCCTCTCGCAGCTGTGGGCTTGGGCAAGACCATCTTGCTCTCAATCTTAGTTGTGGGGTTCGCGGTCCTCTCTCTCGGGGCGGTCTTGATTGCAGAACACCCATCTCGCAAGAAGTGCGGAGAAGTTAGTCTCGCATCAATATTGCTGATTGTTCCAGTTACCGCCATCGCAGTGATCGCTGCCCATCTCACTCCAAGGATCCTTGAGTTGGGCGGGTATGAGGCTACGTTGACGTCTCTATTTGCCGAATACGCAATGATCCTAGTTTGGGCCCTGCCGCCCGCCTTGCTGTTCTCGCTCCTCAAAAATGTCCTGAACGTGCAATCTCGCACAGGGGTCATCACCTGGATTTCTGTTGGTATCGTGGGCGGGAACCTCTTGGGGAGCGTCATTCTGGTGCATGGGATCGGATCCTGGGACGGCATGGAAGTTCAGGGCGCTGCAGTTGCAACGGTGGCCGTAAACGTCGCGGCAAGCCTCGTCCTATCGATTCATGTGTCCCGAACCGGCTATGTCTCGTTTCACGGGCAAAGCACAAAGAACGTTTTTCTGCGCGCGCGAGAAATTGCATCTCTTGGCTGGGCCTCCGGAGCTCAGCAGGCACTAGAGAGCATGCTCTTCATCGTTGTTCTATACCTCCTAGGTATGCATTCCGGTCAATGGCTCGCTGCGGGCACCGTCGTCTTTGCGGTCATGGAGTTGAACTATGCGGCCAGTGGCGCTTTAGGCGAGGTTCTGTCAGCGCGCATGGCGGATAGACGTACATCAGGCGGAAATCTGCGGCAGGCGCTTTACCTAGGCATAAGAATGGTTGGCTCAACCGCCTTATTTCTGGCAGTCATCGTGTCCCTCTTCGTTGATGAAACCGTACTTCTTTTTACAAGTGCCGGAACCGATGAAGAGACCCTAGATCTCATGGGCTCGCTCTTAATCTGGACCGCACCGTTCTTCCTAATGGATGCCTGGCAAATTCTCTTCATCAACGCGCTTCGAGGATTGAAGCAAACTGTTATTCCGATGATCTTGAGTGCATCCTGCTATTGGGTGATCGGCATCGGGGGAGGAGTTTTACTCGCTCTACATTCAAATCTCCAGGTCGCAGGAATATGGATTGGATTTTGCTTGGGGTTGACTTCCGCGGCGACATTGCTGGGCTTCATGGCATTTAGAGAAGTTCTCCAACATGAAAAACGTCACGGATCAAGTGATAAAAGCAGCCGAAACTCGAGCGGATCAGGCGTACTGTCAAATGACTCATGACGCGCCCTCCCAATCTCCCGATTTACAGAAAATTACATGTTGCAGAATCGGGACTCAATCTCAATTCTTTCAATAGCAGGTCGATTTAAGGAAATAAGTGGATGGTGGTTAAAATGACCCGGCTGGGTTTGTGACGAGTACAGCCACCCCTTGCAAAAGAGAATGACAATGTTTGGCTTTACACATAAGAGCAATCAATATGCTTGTTGGCCGTCTACATCCTTCGGGTGGTGCGATTTTTTTTGAAAATTGACTGGCGGCTTAATAAAGCTGGATAGCGGCAATTACAGCTAGAGCTAATCAAGCCTCAAATTGAAGGCGATTTACAACGTATCACGTGCGGCATTTCGAATGGCGCGCGATGGGGAAATATTGCCTTGGGAAATATCGTGGAAAACATCCAACACATATCATCTGGGCCACTTACCTGGTCGAAGTATGACGTCGTGATCGTCGGCTCTGGCCCTTCCGGCGTGATGGCTGCACGTACATTCGCTGAGAAGGGGCAGGCCGTACTGGTGCTTGAACTTGGCCCAGTCGCCTCACCAGGTGCGATACATCGCGACCATCAAGCACCATACTCCATGGCATATGGTGCGAGGGGTAAACTCGATACAGATCCCTGGACGGCGTGCTGCGTCGGTGGCGGTATGCAGTTCTATGACGCGATTACATTCAGGTACCGAGCCGAGGACCTAACTGCGTCGCGTTTCTTGGCCTCAGACATGGAAATCGATTGGCCAATTTCCATATCCGATCTGTCAGAAGCTTACTCTGAGGTTGAATCTCTTCTTCGAGTGAGCGGTACTTCAGGCCATCCAGAATTTCAACTTTCTGGACGTGGTCGTCAGCTATTTGCTTCCCTAGAGGAATTGGGGATGCAACCAAAGAGAATACCTTTGGCTATCGATGCCCCTGGTGAAGCTTCGGGATGTATTTCCTGCTCAGCTTGTGATGAGCGCGTCTGCCCAATTGGCGCAAAAGCATCAATCCTTTCCAGAAGTCTTTTTTACGACGAGGGTTTATCCGGCTCAATTGATGTTCGGTATGGTATTTTTGTTAGTAGAGTTCTGTCAAGTCGTGAGGCTCACATAGATGGTGTTGAGTGCTTTATTACATTCACTGCAGACATCCTGAATATTCCCGCCAGTAAGGTAATTCTTTGCGCGAATGCAATTCAGTCTGCCGCTGTTTTTCTGAGGTCTTCCTCTATTCATATCGGCCAACCAACGCTCTTTCGGTCAGGCCTAATTGGGAAGGGTCTTTCTTTCAAAATTAGTGGCTATTCCACAGGGTATGTTGGAGATATTCCGTCGGATTTCGACGGACCGCATGCGGGCCCGCACGCAACCGTATTTTCGGACAAGTTTTACTCCCATGCTGATGTGCCAACCGGATTGGGTGGAATGATTTATGAGGCAAATCTTCCAACGCCCAATGAGAACCGAAAGCTTCTCAGGCTGCACTACATCGCTGGGGAGGAGCCATGGTCTCACAATCAGATTGAGCTGACAGACAGCCTGGATGCAAATGGCGTGCCTCGCTTGAAGATTTCCTACACCAACTCTCAGAACGATCTGGACCGGATCAACTTCCTTGCGGAGAGATCTGAGGACGTTCTGCGTTCGATGGGAATGATCAATATTCATCGCGAGCCCTTTCAACATGGGAAGGCGACGTGCTCCTCACCATGCTCAAGTCGCGCCAGGTCGGTCGTGGCCGTGAAAGCCGGGCGATCCTCGGGCGGTCGAAGTGCAATTCCCGCAGCACCGGTGTGATCAGCGCTGCGACGCCTGCCAAGGCCTATCTCGGACGTAGCCAGCCTCGATCGAAATGTTTCATCTGGAGGGCGCTGATCTGTGGGTCGGCGGATGGCCATCGTAGGCGGGATGACCATGCTCCGCGAATGGTCTGCTCGTATGCACTGGAAGGAGACCCAAGGTTTCTTCGCTACCGGCGCAGTGCCGCAGCTCGCTCTCGCGGGGGCAACCAGTTCGGAAAAACCAGCCATACCAGATGAAGCAGGCGACGCTGCCACCACGGCCGCGAGCGAAAGACCGCGAGCTCGGGACGGGCCGCATACAACTTGGCACGGATGCTATTAGCATTGTGGTCCATCTGGTAAGCATAGCACGGTTGGAAGCGCGCGTCTCTCCTTCACCAGGTTGTGTAGGTTTGAAATTTCGCCAAACCACGGCGGCGTAGGGCCTTTCAGCTAACACACTTGCGCTACACGTTTAACGAGTTACTCTGGGGCTTATTTTTAGTGGTAGGCCATCATGGACAAGCGCCTTCTCTCCGAGCGCGATATTTGCAGCAAATTTATTCTCCCAGCATTGATGAATGCCGGATGGGATTTGCGAACCCAAATTTCAGAAGAGAAAAGTCTTACTGTGGGCAGGATCATCGTGCGCGGCAAACTTGTGGCACGGGGGCAAAAGAAACGCGCCGATTACGTTCTCTATCTCAAGCCCAATATTCCGATTGCCGTGATCGAGGCGAAAGACAACCGGCACGCCGTGGGCGACGGCATACAGCAGGCATTGAGCTATGCAGAAATGCTGCGTGTCCCGTTTGCCTTCTCGTCCAATGGAGATGGTTTTGTTTTCCATGATCGAACTGGCCAGTCTTCAGATACTGAACAGAACCTTACACTCGAAGAGTTTCCCGCGCCTGCCGAACTCGAAGCGAAACTGTTGGCATGGAAAGGACTCAGCGCGGATCAAGCTAAGACTGCTCACTACCCCTATTTCGATAGTGGCAAAGAACCCCGCTATTATCAGATCAATGCCGTGAATGCTTCACTGGAGGCCATTGCCAAAGGTCAAGATCGGCTACTGCTCGTCATGGCGACAGGAACGGGCAAGACCTTCACCGCTTTTCAGATCATCTGGCGTCTCTGGAAATCTGGTCGCAAGAAACGTGTCTTATTCTTGGCTGATCGCAACGTCCTCGTCGATCAGACCATGGTCAATGACTTCCGACCGTTCATCGGCTCGATGGCAAAGCTGTCAACAAGTGCAAAGACAATCGAACGACCGGATGGAACCGAAGAGAAGCTAACACTTGCCATGGACCGGCGCCGCCGGATCAATACCGCCTACGAGATCTATTTGGGCCTCTATCAGGCGCTGACCGGCCCCGCCGAAAGTCAGAAGATCTACCGCGAACTCAGCCCGGATTTTTTCGACCTGATTATCATCGACGAATGCCACCGGGGGAGCGCGGCTGAAGATTCCGCTTGGCGTGAGATTCTCGAACACTTCTCCAGTGCAACGCAGATTGGCCTAACAGCCACCCCGAAGGAGACGGAATACGCGTCGAACATCAACTACTTCGGAGAACCAGTTTACTCCTATACCCTCAAGGAAGGAATCGACGACGGCTTCCTCGCACCATATAAGGTTATCAAATGCCATGTGGATCGAGACATCGAAGGCTATCGCCCTAAAAAAGGCCAACTGGACCGCGATGGGAACGAAGTCGAGGATCGCCTCTACAACGTCAAAGACTTCGATCGGACCCTTGTCATCGACGACCGCACCAAACTGGTTGCGAAGCGGGTCACACAATTCCTGAAGGAAAACGGAGACCGGATGCAAAAGGCGATCGTCTTTTGCATCGATCAAGAACATGCCGGTCGCATGCGTCAGGCCCTGATCAATGAAAACCAGGACCTCGTTCAATCTGACCCACGCTACGTGATGAGAATAACTGGCGACGACAAAGATGGACTCAACCAGCTCGCAAATTTCATCGACCCCGAAGCTCCCTATCCCGTCGTCGTCACCACCTCACGCCTACTCAGCACCGGAGTGGATGCACAGACCTGCCGCCTAATCGTTCTCGACCGTGAGATTGGCTCCATGACGGAGTTCAAACAGATCGTCGGGCGTGGAACGCGGGTGCATGAGGACACGGGTAAGTATTTTTTCACTTTGATGGATTTCCGGGGAGCGACGTCCCATTTTGCCGACCCCGATTTCGACGGCGATCCCGTTCAGATCTATCAACCTGGCCCCAGTGACCCAATCGCCCCTCCTGATGACACAGACCCTTCACCGGAGGGGGGCGACAGTGACGGCGAGACGATTGTGGTGAATCCTGGGGTGCCGGGTCCAAAGGGCGGCCCCAACGGCGGCGAGGATGAAGGGAAAAACAAAGGTCCTCGAAAGAAGATTTACGTGGACGGCATCGGCGCAAGCATTGTGAAAGAGCGAGTCGAGTATCTCGACGCCGACGGAAAACTCGTAACCGAAAGCCTCCGTGATTTCACCCGCAAGCATCTGACTCGCCGGTTCGCCTCCATGGATGATTTTTTGCGGCGTTGGCACGATGAGGACCGTAAGCAGGCGATCCTTGATGAACTGGCTGAGGAAGGCCTCGACCTCGATTTGATCGGTCGGCAGATTGACGCCGATCTCGATCCCTTCGATCTCGTTTGCCATGTCGCTTTCGACGCCAAGCCTCTAACCCGCCGCGAACGAGCCGAGAACGTAAAGAAGCGGGACGTTTTCAATCGCTATGGAAACCAAGCGCGGGCGGTTCTGGATGCTTTGCTTGAGAAATACGCTGACGAAGGCGTTCTGACCCTCGACGACACGAACATTCTCCAGATCAACCCATTCTCCCATATGGGCACGCCGATCGAGTTGATGCGCGCCTTCGGCAAGAAACCCGATTACCTGCGGGCAATCCATGAATTGCAAAAATCCCTTTACGAAGAAAGCGCCTGATGCGAACCATTGGAAGATCAAGGCTCTTGCAGATTCCGCAAAACGGCGGCGTTCCCGTTGAGCTAACGTGCAATCAAATTCGAAAGTCGGAAGCAATCCAAGTGCAGAGCTATCTGGAGCTCGCCAACAAAATAGCAGAAATTCAGTATCTGAACCCCGAATACGTGCTGGTCTTCAGGGGACAAGCCCACGACTACAGAGATGAAGACAACCTTTCCTCGATACGCCCTGGCATTTTCCGCGGCCGCGACAGGGTGGTAGGGAGATCTCCAATTGAGGCACGCTTTTCGAGGCTACACAGAGCAGAACGTCTACTCATAGATCATTGGCAACAGGCTCCAATAGCTGGCAACGAAAGGATAAAAAAGTATCGCATCCTGCGTTGGTCTATCCTACAGCACTATGAAATATGCGAGACTCCATTGCTTGACGTGACATACTCACTACGAGTTGCCGCCTCATTCGCTTCCCTTCAAGATGGCGGGGATGGATACGTTTTCGCACTGGGTGTGCCAAACATCTCTGGAACGATCACCACTGATATGGAGGCTGGTCTTCAGGTAGTAAGGCTCTCAAGCGTGTGCCCCCCGCAAGCTCGTCGCCCTCATATTCAGGAAGGATACTTACTCGGAGAATACCCTGATATCAGCGTATATACTGAAAAGCAGAACTATTCTCTATTTGAGGTTGATTTCGGGCGGAGGCTTCTTGCGAAGTTTAAGTTCGACAAAAAATCCTTCTGGAGCCGGAACACTTTCCCGAAGATTTCGACCCAAGCGCTCTACCCCGACAAGCATGATCCGTTTATGGACGTATCAAAACAGATTAAAGCTATGCTGGGTGACTAATCCATGTCCATGAGAAACCTCGTCAAATCCATCCAGGACGTCATGCGCAAAGACGTTGGTGTCGACGGCGACGCTCAGCGTTTGTCACAGCTCGTCTGGATGTTCTTCCTCAAGATCATTGACGACCAAGACGAGGCGCTCGAATTTACGCGCGACGACTACACCTCGCCCATCCCCGAGCACCTTCAATGGCGCGCCTGGGCAGCCGATCCAGAAGGCATCACCGGCGACGAGCTTCTGGACTTCGTCAACACACAACTGTTCCCAATCCTGAAGGAACTGCCGGCAACCACGCCCCGAGCCCGTGTTGTGCGCTCAGTCTTCGAGGACGCCTACAACTACATGAAATCTGGGCAACTCATGCGCCAGGTGATCAACAAGATCTCCGAGGTCGATTTCAACAGCTTGACCGAGCGCCAGCATTTCGGGGACCTCTACGAACAACTCCTGAACGACCTTCAGAATGCGGGCAACGCTGGCGAATATTACACCCCCCGCGCCGTTACCGCCTTCATGGTCCAGCAACTGGACCCGAAACCGGGCGAGATCCTGATGGACCCAGCCTGCGGCACCGGCGGCTTTCTGACCTGCGCCATGCGCCACATGCGCGAGCACTACGTCAAACGGCCCGAGGATGAGGCAACGATGCAGGCCTCCCTCCGAGCAGTGGAGAAAAAGCCACTGCCGCACATGCTCTGCACAACCAACATGCTGCTCCACAACATTGAGGAGCCATCCTGGGTCAAGCACGACAACACCCTGGCGCGCCCACTGATCAGTTGGACCAAGGACGAGCGCGTCGACATCATCCTTTCCAACCCGCCCTTCGGCGGCAAGGAAGAGGACGGGATCGAAAACAACTTCCCGCAGTTCAAGACACGCGAGACCGCCGACCTCTTCCTCGCCCTCATCATCCGGCTGCTGAAGAAGAACGGCCGCGCCGCCGTGGTCCTTCCAGACGGCTCGCTCTTCGGTGAAGGCATCAAGACGCGCCTCAAGGAACACCTGTTGGCCGAATGCAACCTGCACACCATCGTGCGCTTGCCGAACTCGGTATTCAAACCCTACGCCTCCATCGGCACCAATCTGCTGTTCTTCGAAAAAGGCTCCCCCACCCAGGACATCTGGTATTGGGAGCACCGCGTCCCCGAGACGCAGAAGGCCTATTCCATGACCAAGCCAATCCGGCTGGAGCATCTGGACGACTGCGCCGCATGGTGGGGCGGCCCCACGCGTGAAGGCCGCGAGGAAGGCGTGCGAGCCTGGAAAGTCTCGATCGACACCATTCGCGAACGTGGGTTTAACCTCGACATCAAGAATCCGCATGTCGTCGAGGATGATCATGGCGACCCAGAAGAACTGCTGAACGATCTGACCAAGGCTGAGGCCTCTGTCGAAAGCCTGCGCGCAGAGCTGAAGGCCATTCTAACTGAGGCACTGGCACGATGACACTGCTATCCCTTCCCGAAAGTGCCCTGGGCCGTTTGCGCGCGGCGAAGGCCGCAATGCTGGACCGGCCAGACACCTTGGAAATTCTGGAGGCCAAGGACGAAGTCCTCGCGCGCTACAGGCCCGCCTTCCAACCCGAAACCATCGGCACAATCGACGAAGATGTTCTGCGCTCGTTCCTCTACTTCGAAAACAACCGGCACTGGTCCGGCCTGAACCGCCAAGTCAACCGAGTCTGCGCGGACATGCCCACCACCCGGGCGGCGCTTACTCATCTGGTTGATGAAACCCGCCCAATCGCGAAACGCATGCAGCCAGTCACCGACATCAAAGGGATGGGCAAAGGCATCATTACCGCGATCCTGCATGTCGCTTACCCTGATCGATATGGCGTTTGGAACAACACCTCCCACGACGGGCTGCTTGAACTTGGCCTCCTGCCGCAAACTCCACGCGGAGCCAGTTTTGGCCAACGCTACGCCGCCGTGAACGAAGTCCTCCTTCACTTGGCCTCCGCGCTTGATGTCGATCTCTGGACCCTCGATGCGGTCTGGTGGTTCCTTCATTCCGATGCAGAGGACGACGACACCGATCAGCCCGCCCCAATCGCAGCGGATACCCCCACCCCGACATCCAATACCAAGACCACCCGCTTCGCCCTCGAACGCCACCTGCATGACTACATGTTTGACAACTGGGACATGCTGGACCTTGCGCAGGAGTGGGACATCTACACTCGCGACGGAGAGCCCGAGGCTGGCTATGAATTCCGCACCCCCATCGGACGTATTGACCTGCTGGCCAAGCATAAGCGCGAGCCGCGCTGGCTCGTGATCGAGCTGAAGCGCGAGAAGTCTTCGGATGCGGTGGTCGGCCAAGTGCTTCGCTATATGGGCTGGGTGCAGAAACACCTGAGTGAAAACGGTGAAACGGTCGAGGGCCTTGTCGTCGCCACCGACGGTGATCCGCAACTGCACTACGCACTCACAGTCGTGCCATCAGTGTCGTTCCAGTCCTACGAGGTGGAATTCCGCCTGAAGAATGGCCCTTCGTTTGAGGAGTTCGCCAAACCATGAATGCGGAACGGTTGCTGGAGGTCTACGAGCAGATCAGCGAAGCACCGGATGCCATCGCACGGCTGCGGCGGTTCGTGCTGGATCTGGCAGTGCGCGGGAAGCTGGTGGAGCCAATTTTGACCGAAGGCAACGGGGCTGAGTTGGCTCGCCTCATTGCCGCCGACAAAGCGGAGAAAGAAAAAGCAGGTCTCATCAAGCCCGCCAAGGCACCAAAAGGAGCAACACGCGAAATCGGATTGGAAATTCCTGAACACTGGCACGCACTGTTGATGGTGGACGTTCTGGATGAACTTCAGACCGGCCCCTTTGGCAGCTCGCTGAAGAAATCAGACTACGCTGTGGGCGGTGTTCCAGTAATCAATCCGGCTTCGATTGTGAATGAGGCTATCCGACCTGTCGCCGAAATGGCCGTCGGTGCGAACACACTTGACCGACTGGCTTCGTTCAAATTGCAAAGAGGCGACATTGTGATGGCACGGCGCGGTGAGATGGGTCGTTGCGCGCTTGTTGACGAGACTGAAGCTGGATGGCTCTGCGGCACAGGAAGCCTGATACTCCGGCCGTCGAAACTGTTGTTTGCCAAGTATTTGGTGCTTTTGATCGGCTCGCCATACTCTCGACACTACCTCGCCGGAAGTGCGGTTGGCGCGACGATGCAAAACTTGAACCAAAGCATCTTGCTCTCCTTGCCCATTGGCTTGCCACCCGAGCCAGAGCAACACCGGATCGTCGCCAAGGTTGATGAGCTCATGGCGCTCTGTGATCGGCTGGAGGAGGTCCGCACGACGCGGGAGGAGGTGCGCGACAAGCTCACCGCCGCCAGCCTCGCCTGCCTGACCGCCCCCGACACCTCGCCCGAGAATTTTGCCGCCCACGCCCGCTTCGCCCTCGAAGCCCTGCCGCCCCTCACTACCCGCCCCGACCAGATCAAAACCCTCCGCCAAACCATCCTCAACCTCGCTGTCCATGGGAAACTGGTTGAGCAGGACCCGGCGGATGAGCCCGCCAGCCAGCTCGTGAAGAGGATTGAGGATCAGCGAGAGGAGTATCTTGCCGCCGACTATCCAAATCCGTCGGAAGCGAAGACCCAGCGCAAGAAGCAGAAACAGCAGATTGTCCCGCCCGGTCTTCCAGCGCTCCCAGACGGGTGGTGCTGGACCACGCTTCAACAATCTTCACTGATGGTCATCGACTGCAAAAACAAAACTGCGCCGTATTCCGACAAGGGTATCAGGCTCATCCGCACGACGAACGTGCGCGATGGTAAAATGAACTCGAACGACCAGAAGTTCGTAACCGAAGCCACATACGAAGCTTGGAGCCTGCGTGGAAAGCCGCAGCCCGGAGATATTCTGATTACCAGAGAAGCTCCCATGGGCGAAGTTTGCATAATTCCTGAAGGCGAGAAAATCTGTCTCGGGCAACGCATGATGCTTGCAAGGCTGGTGCCGGATACGATCGACCCGAGGTTCATGTTGTATTCCCTCCGGGACCCGAATTTGATGGAAAGGGTTCAGGACAAACCGCTTGGAATGACCGTTCAACATCTTCGGGTAGGCGGTGTCGAGACTTTGTTGGTGGCCCTTCCGCCCCTGTCTGAACAACACCGTATCGTGGCCAAACTTGACGCGCTCATGAACCTCTGCGACCAGCTGGAGGCCGCCCTGACCACCACCGACACCACCCGCACCCGCCTTCTCGAAGCGCTCCTCAAAGAGGCCTTGGAGCCAGCCAGCGAAGTGCTGGAGGCTGCGGAATGACCGACGACGTAAATTGGGGTCACGTTGCAAACCTTCTCGACGACCTCTATGCCGCAGCCGATGGTCTGGAGAGCATTTTCCCCGGCCGGAAATTCACGCTCGATGGCCATCTCGTCGGCAGCATCGGTGAAGTCGCAGCGGCCTACATTTTTGATCTGGATCTTAATCCGGCCTCAACCATGGGCCACGATGCCCGATCCCGCTGCGGGCGGAATGTAGAAATCAAACTCACCCAAGGCCGCAGCGTCGCAATCCGCCACGAACCCGAACACCTGATCGTTCTGCACCGGCCTATTGGCGGCCCGCTGAGGGTTGTCTTCAACGGCCCTGGTAGTTTGGCGTGGACAGCTGCGGGCCGCATGCAGAAGAACGGACAAAGACCAATTTCTTTGTCGCGGCTATCGCAGATTTCACAAGATGTAACTCCAGAGGGGCGTCTGCCCGAAGTCAGGGAGCCACCCGTATGACCGAAAACCAGAGCCGAGAGCGTTCCGTTAGGGTTGGAGGACAAGCATGAAAACCGTTCTGCCAGAAGGAAAACGTATCCGTATCCGCTCCTTCTATGGGTTCGGCCCCGAAGACGACGGCTATGTAGGGTGGGACCCAGGAGAACGCACGAGACGCCTATCTGCGCAAGCTAAACGACGGCGATCTCATCATGATCTACGGCGCCAGCACAGCGGAGACGGAGAAATCCCTCCGCTCATACGTTTTGGGGTTCCTGGAAGTCGACGCGACACCAATCCGTGACTTCGAAAAATCCTCTGAGGAAGGGCTGGAACGAAAGCGTAGCACTGGCTGGGCCGAGAAATGGACCTATGCCATCCCTGTGCGCCGTGCATGGCGGGCCGAAGAGAAAATGATGATCTCGCGGATCGCCTTCAATTCGTATCGCCCGGAGGCTGGCCAGGCGCTGGCAGTGCATGGAGCCGATCTGGATGAAAGTGAGACCGCACAGGCCCTCAAGATCAGGGTGAGGGAGGTCAATGTCTTCGGCGAACCGCCTATTGAGGAAAACAAAGCGGTGGTGGTGCCTTTCGCGAAGGTCTTCGAACCTTCACGGGCCTTTCCTGCCAGCTTCGGTGAAAGGACAACCGTATACGAAGATGGCGAATCCTATCTTTACCTCGCCGTATACGATGGCGATGGTCACAGTTTCGTCGGAAAAAAGAAGACTTTCGGGAACAGGTCGGTAGCCATGAAAATTTGCGTCACCAATGCTCCGAAGAGGCGGGAGGCCGAACTAAATGTCGGCATCCCCCCAGCCGCTCCTGGTCGCTGGTCGATACGAGCGACTTCACAGCCGTTTCCGAGCTAGAAGGCGGCGGAAGAAGTTGAAGCGCAATTCAAGCGTGAATCCCATGGCCAATTGGAAAGCTTGGGTGGGGAGTTCTTCTGGGGCAACTTAGAGACTGCCGAGACGCTCTGTTGGGCATTGCCAGGAATGTCTCGGTTCTAGCAAATTCACTTGACGCATTTCGTCTCCACACAAAATAGCCAATCTCCTTGTTGAAGCACCGAATGAGGTGCCGCGGGTCTTGACGCTGGCCGCTTTGGGCCACCCTTCGGAAGATAGGCCCGGACGCTCGTTCGCGACGCCAGCGGCACGACCGCGGTCGCTTCGCTTGGGGTCTTGCGGAGCCCCAAGGATAGCACAGTTGATTGAGAAGGCAGAACAAGGGGCCATGGCATCGCCATGGCCCCTTCAAACTTGGCTCAGGCACCGGTTTGACGCGCGCTGCTCGCCGCGAAGTAACCCGAGAGGCCACGGCAACGCGTTCCAGCTACTCCAGGCACATTTAGTTGACCTTAGGCCGCTGAAGGTTGGCCGATCTCTGCGACGACACCCATTGCAAAGCCGGGTCTCGTCGGCGACACTCAGGAGATAATCGCTTTCAGTCAACGTGCGCACCGCACGGCGATCCCGTTCGGCGCTGCGTCGTTCCGCGCGCTGCATGAAGCGGCGTCCCCAGGTGTCGGGCGCGGAGTCACCAATCGAGCCAAAGGTCGACAGCCCCGCCGGTGGCGCAAAAGCGCCCCGCGTAATGGGGAGAGCAGGCTCAAGCGAGAACCGCTCCGCATCCTTCAGCCATGCCGGATCGTACTCGAACAGGATGGTTTCACCACCGCGCACACGGTTGCTGTGCGCGAATCCGACAGGATGCAGGCGGCCATTCAGATCGACGTGAACTTCGAAATCAGCCATCGCGCGACGGTCCCGCGGGCCGCTTGAGGTGGACACTCTTCGGCAAGTCGGCACTGGCCAGCGCCTGGCCGACACTATCGTTGGCGATATCTGCCACTTGGCTTATCCACAAATTCCGCATACCATTCCCACCAGGCGCATATGTATTTTCCAAGTGTCATCTTATAATTCTTGGTGAGTTAGAAACACCGAAGACCGACATGAACACCAGAACCCTCCGGAACCTGGCATCAACTTTACGATGCTCTGGAACGGGAGCGACCGCGACGATCACATGATTGGGGTCGTCTGGGAGTGCAGTTGACCCTGTGGTCGCTTACATTCCTTCGGTAATTGCCAGCATGTCGACAGGCCCCCATGGGGCGCTTGTCACCCGCGCGTTCAGCGACTGACCTCCAGACAGACCCTCCTCGCTGAGAGCAATTGCCCGACGCCGCCAGAAGACGGCCCGGAAGCACCCCCCCATGACAATTCGCCGACCACAACTTCATGGAAGGGGGCGGTGCGGTCTACTCAGTTGCGAATGACCTGCTACGGGTCTTTCATCCAGCCGCGACCGGAGCCCGGTGGGTATTTACGCCGATCGGCGTAGGGTGAGCAATCGCCCGACGCGCGGAGCCATCATCTCGCACAGTGGGACGGGCGATTGCGGTGGTCAGGGCCCGCGCGTAATCAGCAGGTGTCTGGTAGTCCAAGGCCGAGTCCGGGCGTTCGGTATCCGGACGAGATCTTCCGCCTCCAAGACCGCATGGCCGACCTGGTCAAATCCCCCGGCACGATGGTGTGGGCATGTGTGGCTCAGAAGTAGCGCAGGGCGGCAGCAACCCGGCCCTTTTCGACAGAGGCTTACCCATCCCCGAAATATTTTTCGGCCTCCCCAACCCCGAAGGTCTCAAGCGCTGTACGATCCATCTCGAAACCCTCCGGCCGCACCAGCACATGCGGGATGAAGGGCCCCCCATAATTCACCACAGGATGGCCCTCATGGGAGTGAAGCTCCCCGTTCGCTTCTCGGGCCAACATGATGAAGTCGACGAGATACTGGACGCCATTGAACAAGGCACTTCGTTCTGCCGCAGGAAGGTCGACGATTGTTTTCAGGTCAATCACCTGGTTCATCAGATCGACGAATTCCTGCTCGGTGAAGTTCTTGGGAAGTCGTTTGGCGAAGTCCTCAAGGTTCATGGTTGCGCCTTCTGTGAAATAGATGATGCCCACGGGCCTCCTCAGATTCAGGGGCTATCCCCTGAAGGTGTCATAGTCTAATTTTTCCGAATGGCGCAACAGAAAAACACTTCGAAGTGACGTTCATCTTATTGAGCGCATTGCGAAAAATTGACATGAATCTTGTTCTCACGCACAGACGCCGGGATAGTTGGGGAGTAGCGTCATGCTGCGCCGACACGAATGCCGCTTGGGCTGCCCCCCCCGCCAGCTGCGCCCATCAGCCCAAGCTGCAGCTATAGCCTAGGCCGACCTAAGGCGCGCGCTCGC
>NZ_VCNK01000048.1 GCF_006265095.1 Phaeobacter sp. B1627 | reverse complement strand
GTGAGATTGTCGATCTCCGCCTCCGAAGCCGGCGCCGCGCCAACCGTGCCAGAACCGCCAGTCTGCGTATATGTAAAGGACGGGAATGCCACCCCGCCATGGGTGCCTGTAATCACACAGCCCCCTGAACAGTCGATATTTGGAAGAACAGTCGTTCCGCCTCGCTGCAGAGTACCTTGGTGCGAGCCATTGCTGACGCTGTAAATCAGGTCTCTGGTGTCAGCGCCCGCAGCAAGATCAAACAGTTCAAATTCAGTCAAAGGTGCTGGGTTTGCGCGAATCGCGATAAAATCGTCATCATATGGGTCGTCCGCCGTGCTTTCCCCAGTACAGACGCCATCTGTCAGGTTCAAATTGATCGGATCAGATGGAACATTGTTCACAGGGCAATCTGTGAAAGCGGCCTGGGCTTGGACAGGGACAAGCCCCAAAGTGAGTAGGCAGGACAACGCAACAATCGCGAGCGCTCGAAACAAGGTTCGCGACCAGGACGCGCCTTTGTTTGTTGTTAGCTTCTTTAGTGACTGGCACTGGTCAATCATGAATTCATTCCAAACCAAAAAACTCTAATACAGAATTCAATTCGCGAGCAAAAATCAACCAGAGATCAACATGAAAACTGCAAATGTGATCTTTGTGGCAAGAGAGCGAAATTACAAGGGAATTTTACAGGACCCGCCGTTTTCCTAAAGGCACGGACGGCGCAGATAAACCCGACCAATCCCGAAAGCCTAGTCCCATTTGCAATGGATGATCCGATGAGAATCGGCTCCAAACGCGAGTTGCGCCTCCACATTCACATCAAGCATACCATCCAGCAAGCCCACATCGGAATTTAAAACACAACCGCCTGATACTGAACTGTATTTTTAGCGCCTGCATTGAATTGGGGTTAAGACGTCACATCGCCGTCACATCACAGCGGCTCAGCATGCGGTCGGTATAACGCATCGGTTGAATCCGGGCAGGCCGCAGACAAAGTAGCCCCCATACGCGGCCGCACTTCGACGAGATGCGAGATAATATTAATGATTAATATCAAATACTTACTTATGTCATGCTCACAGAGATCGAATTTCGGCGGCATTTAGCAGCCCGAGGTCGAGATGCGCCTCTTCCAGATTCCGACAAGCGGCCCCTCCAAGGCGCGCGCCTAGATTGTAAAAGATTCGATATTTTTTCGCAAAATAGCAGGCTCCCCTTGCCAAATCAAGCGCAGAGCCCCTTCATAAAAAGTTCTACAGAACAGCCCTTGCCTCAGTCCAATAGTATCTTGAGCCGACTTGACATTTCATTGTTGATTTTTGGAAACAACTCGTGTGACTGTATGCCATTGACGTCGGAACCGACGGCACATGGCCAGATGACGCGCAGCCATTTGAGATTGCGCGTCCCGTATTTTTTCGAAGCAAAAATTAAATTTGGCATACTTGAAGAACTTGAGGGGGAGTTATGTCGGAGCCATTTCTTGCAGAAGTCCGTATGGTGGGCTTTAACTTTCCGCCACGAGGCTGGGCATTGTGCGACGGGCAGATCCTGCCGATCAATCAGAATCAATCGCTTTATTCGCTCCTGGGGACGACCTATGGCGGAGACGGTCGAACTTCTTTTGCACTGCCCGATCTAAGGGGACGCACGCCGGTTCACCCAGGCAACGGCCATCGGGTCGGCCAGAAGTCCGGTGAAGAAACACATGCCCTGTCCGTGGTGGAAATGCCACAGCACACGCATGAGGCAATGGCCATTGGCAAAACCGCGAATTCCGGCTTGCCGGCAGGCAATATGTTTGCCCAAGAGCTGGATCCCGACTTTGCCTATAGCCCCCCAGCGGGTGGCGGATCAGTCGCTTTGCGTTCTGGAACGATCACCAATGCTGGAGGGGGTCAGGCGCACAACAACATGCAGCCCTATACCACAGTAAATTTCTGTATTGCCCTGCAGGGGCTTTTCCCCTCGCGCAACTAACCCTGGAAAGGACATAGGATGGCAGAACCCTTTGTAGGTGAAATTCGTATGTTTGCAGGAACTTTTGCGCCTCGAGGCTGGGCCTTTTGCGACGGGCAACTCTTGGCAGTTTCGCAAAACGATGCGCTTTTTTCGCTCTTAGGCACGATTTACGGTGGTGACGGGAGAACAACTTTTGGCCTGCCGGATCTGCGCGGGCGCTTGCCGATCCATGCCGGGACCGGCCCAGGGCTCACCCCCAGGCGCCTTGGGTCAAGGTCTGGATCCGAAACTGTTACTCTCACCACCAATCAATTGCCAAGTCATAGCCACACGTTTAACGCCATTCGGCAACCCGCAGTGTCGACCTCCCCCCAAGACCATCTGGCTGCGGAAGGTGTCGGCGTCAATTTCTATACTGAGGCCGACCAGGACACAAACATGGCATCGGCGATGATCACCCACACCGGGGGAAGTCGGTCGCACACGAACCTGATGCCATTTCTTTGTCTGCATTTCATTGTGGCGCTGTTCGGCATCTACCCGTCACGGCACTAGGAGGCGAATATGTCTGATCCATTTATTGCAGAAGTCCGGATCTTTGCCGGTAATTTTGCGCCGCGCGGCTGGGCCTTTTGTGACGGTCAGTTACTGCCCATCTCTCAGAATACGGCCTTGTTTTCGCTGATTGGAACCATCTACGGGGGAGATGGGCGCTCAACCACGGCACTGCCTAACCTTGAGGGGCGCGCACCAATGCATCCCGGACGGGGGCCAGGGCTGACATCGCGCAGACTAGGAGAGCGTGGGGGCTCGGAAATGGTTAGCTTGACCGAGCAGCAAATGCCATCTCACAGCCACACTGCTCGCGCAGTTGGAAACAGCAGCGGGACGACCAATATACCTTCGACAGCAACTGCGGTGGCTCGAACGTCTCGTGACGACCTTTACCACCCAGCAGAAACAGCGAGCGAAAATTTGTTTAGCCCGAACGCAGTGGGCTGGGCCGGGGGAAGTCAAGCGCACAACAACTTGCAGCCATTTCTTGTGATGAACTTCATCATCGCGCTTGTCGGTCTCTATCCGTCACGCGGCTAGCTTCGGCTTGCCTCGCAACTGTGGCCAGATGACCCTTTGGAGAAAACCGGCAAGTGCGAGGTTCAGACACGCTTATTGGAAGGACATATCGATATGTCAGTTGAAAACGCTAATCCAGAAGACTTTGCAGGCAGCGCGAATGTGGAGCCAAGCTATTTTCGGATATTTTTTGGCGCGATCACCTCAGGTGGGAGCTTGGTCTACAAGGATCAGACTGATCAGAATGTTGGTTTTGCAAGCGATTTCAAAAATCTGACCACGCTCAGCTACCTGCATGATCACCTCAACGCTTCGGTTTCCCAGGATGGCTACGTCAGCTTGCTTGCGGTGAACAGCGCCAATGACGATCTGATCTATATACATGAAGCACGGGGCGATAATGTCGCGGATCGCTTTGCGGACCCGCTGGATCTCGGCAAACCAGACGGCGTTACCGGCTATCTCGACACATTCCTGATCAAAGGGGTCACCGGCCGGGCCAATGTGTTCTGCACCAGTTCTGCGCCCGACAATGCGATATGGTGGAAGTACCAAAACGCCAACACCGTAAAGGAAGAGACCACCACCGTTGTGCCCCCCGGGACAACAGATCCGATTGAGGTGACGGCCCCAGTCGCGGCACCGCCAAGTCAGATTTGGTCGGACTGGCAACGGTTGCCCGGCGCGGTCAGCACGTTGACCGGCACCCAAAACGCGGATGGGCGGATTATTCTCACCGGTCTAAATGACAATAACGTTCCCTACATGAACATACAGAGCAGCATTCGCCCCCTGTTGCCGGAAGACTGGGAAGGTTGGGAAGATATCTCCGGTGGTTTGACCGGCTTCGACCAGTTGGTCTGTGACCTCGGCGTGAATGACCTTGTTCACATCTTTGCCAGTATCGGCAGCAAGATTTACATGAGGGTGCAGCTGCAGGTCAGTGTCGATAAATTCTCCGACTGGGCGCTTTTTGCCTCTTTCGCGGATCCAGTCCATACGATGGCCATCGGAACCGCGTCCAATAACGCTCTCTATCTGGTTGCTCAGGTCGGATCTGGTGCGAACAGCCCAGTTTACGCGAAGTATCAGACCCCAGAGGCAGATCAGCAATGGTCCTCTCCGCAAATTATTGCGCATGTCGCCAATGATAGCGCGCTTTTTTTGCAGCCCAATGCGGATACAAACTTGGATCTCTTTGCGCTTGAGACGGCGACAGGCGCGGCGTCCTACCTCAAGCAACAAACGCTTGCGCATTGGTCCGCGACTTGGGTGCCTTTGGGCACGGACTTGGCCGCGATCGCCCTGACCGAGGATGTCACTCCAAACCCGCCCTCATGACGATGGCACGCGACGCGGTCACACAGCCGGAAATTCCACCTCTGCACAAGGCGCGTTTCCCGCTGATAAAGCGCGCGGCAGAGTTCGGGGTATCCTATAGATGCATCCACGACGAGGACACTCCGTTTCTTATGGCGCTCTATCGATCAACCCGTGAGGTCGAACTGAATCGCACACCATGGTCCGAAGCCGAGAAGCAAGCCTTTGTCACAATGCAATTCGAGGCGCAGCATCAGCATTATCAGGCCCATTACCCCGCCGCGCTCTGGTTGATTATTCAGATAGAGGAGGCGCCGGTCGGACGGCTCTACCTTGAACGCTGGCAAAAAGAGCACAGGATCATAGACATTACTCTTTCACCTCTCGCGCGTGGCTTCGGAATCGGGGGGGGCATCCTGGAGGACCTGATGACAGAAGCCGCAGCCTTGCAAAAAGCCGTCAGTATTCATGTGGAGAAAGAAAATCCAGCCATGAAACTCTATCGAAGACTGGGGTTTGAGAAACAAGAAGACAAAGGCGTCTACGACCTCTTGATCTGGTCCGCAAACCCCTAACCGGTCAGAGGCGCAATCAGGTAAACACCGCTTCGTATTGGATTCCTGCTTCCTTCTCAGCGACAGGAACCAGAAACACGTCCTGTTCGCCAAACTCTTCCTGGTAAAGCTTATGTGTCGACTGACCCAGAAAAGGGTCTTTGGGGCCCTGCCAAAGTGTGGAAAATGCACCTCCTGGGCGCTCCCCCTGCCCCATAAGCTTGACCTCAACGAGATCCAGCGTCAGTTCCGGCGAGACAGATCGCACATCGAATGTTTTATTGAGAAACTTCTCGAAGTCGCCGATGCTGAGCATCTGTAATTCCGTCATTCCTGCCTCCAAAGAATTCCATTTTAATCAGTTACTTCAAGCCCAACATGCCAATAGATTGTACCCAGCAACGGCCAATCGGTAAAGGCAATTCCCCCAGCCCGCATAAGGCTCGGTAATCCTCCCGATTTTAACTGGACGAGGTCGTAGAACTTACGCAGCCATTTTCAGTTTCATTGCGGGTGTGATGCCGCCGATGCCCATGTTCGGTCGGTCATTGCTGTAAGTCCAGAGCCACGTGTGTGGCAAAGTGTTGGGCCTCCTCGATCCTGTTGATGATGTATTGGTCCAGCCAGGGAGCCATTCCTGACCGGCACGAAGGTGATGTCGGCGCACCAAAGCTGGTTCGGACGGTCGATCTGCATCTTTCTCAGCAAATACGGGAAGACCGGATGCTGCGGGTGCGGCTGACTGGTTCTGGGACCACTTCACCTGCCTTGCCCCGGGCAGGAGAGGCACATTGGATAGAATGACAGGTCCATACCGGTCGGACCATGATGCAGTCCGTCAATAGTCGTCGAAGTATTCGCGATGCGCCTCAAAGAGTTCGGAAAGAGTGCTGAGAACGCGGCGAAGATGCAGGCGCACGTGCTGACGCGCCGCAGGCTTGTCTCCCGATTGGATCGCGTCGAAGATGTTTCGGTGATCTTTGACCAGCTCCGCGATGTGATCCATGCTGGTGAGGGACAACACTCGCAATCGATCCAAATAGGCCTTTTCCTTTTGGATGATGTCACAAATCCGAGGGTGTCCAACCGCGTCAGCAAGTGCCAGATGGAAGTTGTCATCGAGGGTGCGAAAGGCCGTGCCATTTCCCGATTTCAACATTTCATCCTGGGAGGCAAGATTGGCCTCGATCTCGTGTACAGTTTCGCCACTCAGACCTTCATCACACAGCAGCTCTGCAATGGAGACCTCAAGCGACTCGCGGGCAAACTGTGCGCCCTTGATCTGCGGGATGGAGAGCCTGGAGACGAAATTCCCGCGGCTTGGATAGGTGACGATCAGGCCTTGGTCCCTCAGCCAGGTAAAGGCTTCCCGCACAGGGGTTCGTGACGCCCCGTAGACATTGCCGATCTCTGTTTCAGAGATAATTTGCCCGGGCTTCAAGCTCATCTCAAGGACCGCCAACTTAATCGATGAGGCGATCTGCTCCGCGGCCGGGCGATACGGGTCGATCTTTTGGACGTACTTTCGGGGCAGTGAAACTACCTTTGCTCGTTTGCTCAAGTTTGCCTCCAGCGCATCCAGATTTCTCAGTCTGTATACCGGAATTCCACCGGTTGACAACCGGTATACAGGAATGCAAACATTCTGAAAAACGCTCCGCAGGGATGGATATGGACACAACAAAACGGCCGGTAATTGCTCTGATCGGAGCTGGTATGGTCGCAAAGACGCATGTCGCGGCATGTGTGGATGCGGCCCAGAAAGTTCGCCTGAAGGGCATTTCCTCAAGGTCAAACGCACGCGCGGATGCTCTGGCAAAGGACGCATCCAGTCAGCTTGGCCATGATGTGATCACCTATGGATCCGTTGATGCGATTGCGTCCGATCCCGAGATTGACTTTGTCATCATCGCCACACCGCCCAATGTTCGACTTGAGTTGATCGAACCCCTCGCGCAGGCGGGCAAGCACATCCTTCTGGAAAAGCCAATTGGGCGTACAGCCGGGGAATCTCGGGACATTGTAGATGCCTGCAAGTCCGCAGGAGTAAAGCTCGGGATCGTCTTCCAGCATCGCGCACGTTCGGCATCTCAGATCGCGGCAGAGATGATCAAATCAGGCGAGCTTGGGCCGCTCGGGTTGGTTGAGATGAACGTGCCGTGGTGGCGTGAGCAAGCCTATTATGATGAGCCGGGGCGGGGCACCTATGAGCGCGATGGCGGCGGCGTCCTGATCAGTCAAGCCATTCACACGATTGACCTCGCACTCAGCCTGACCGGGCCTGTGATGTCGGTGCAGGCGATGGCAAAGACCACGAGGTTTCATCACATGGAATCCGAGGACTTCGTTGTCGCAGGTCTCGAGTTCACCAACGGCGCGGTCGGATCGCTGGTTGCAAGTACGGCGAGCTATCCGGGCGGCGCAGAGTCGATCACCCTCCATTTTCAGAATGCCACCCTGCATCTGGAGTCGGGTCAGTTGAAAGTGAACCCGCGCGATGGCGAGAAGAGCGTCCACGGCGACGAAGCCTCGACAGGCGGCGGTGCTGACCCGATGGCCTTCACCCATGACTGGCATCAAACCATCATAGAAAATTTCGCAAGGGTCGTGACCGGCGCTGCAGCGCCTTTTGCCTCTGGTGAGGACGCGATGGCGGCACACAACCTGATTGAAGCAATAACGCGCTCTTCCAAGAACGGAAAAATCGAGTATCTAAATTCATGACAAACGCACTTAAATTCGCAGCCATCGGAATTGATCACCGGCATATTTTCGGCATGGCCCAGAATATGATCGAAGCCGGGGGCGAATTCGTCGGCTGGTTCACCGAAGGCAATCCGGAGCCAACTGAAGGTTTTACCAAGCGGTTTCCTAATGTGCCGCGCGTTGAAACGGCAGAGGAACTGCTGGCTGATCCCAGTATCGAGCTGATCATGCTGTCTGGCATCCCACGAGACCGGGCAGCTTGGGCCATCAAGGCGATGGATGCGGGCAAGGATGTCATGAGTGACAAGCCGGGCTGTACCACCCTGGCGCAGCTCGACGACATCAAAGCCTGCGTTGCACGCACAAAACGCATCTGGACCATCGACTTTTCGGAACGTTTCGAAGTTCCATGTGTGACCAAAGCGGCCGAACTCGTTGCCGATGGCGCGATTGGCAAGGTTGTTCAAACCGTAGGTTTCGGACCACACCGCCTGAACCGTCAAACGCGCCCGGATTGGTTTTTTGATCGCGATGCCTATGGCGGCATCCTGACGGACATCGGAAGCCACCAGATCGACCAGTTCCTGTATTTCACAGGCTCTACCGATGCTGAGATCACGATGGCGAATGTGCGCAATTTTGCCAATCAGGGTGATCCGGGTCTGCAGGACTTTGGTGAGCTCGCTCTAAAGAGCGAGCACGGACATGGCTACATCCGACTGGATTGGTTCACCCCGGATGCGTTGCCCACCTGGGGCGATGGTCGCCTCACTATTCTTGGGACCGAAGGCTACATTGAGCTTCGCAAGTATGTGGATGTCGGTGGCGACGATGGCACCGATCATCTGATCCTCACCAACGGAACGCGCTGCGAAAAGATCAACGCAAGTGATGCAGGCATGCCCTACTTCACACGGTTGACCGACGACATCCGCAACAGAACCGAGACCGCAATGACGCAGGCGCATGCATTCAAGGTCTGCGAGCTTGCGTTAACGGCCCAGGCCATCGCAGAGGGGCAACTGTCATGATCAAAGTCGCAATTCTTGGCTCCGGCATTGGGAAAGCCCATCTGGATGGGTATCGGCGACTGCCGGAACGGTTTGACGTCAAGTTCATGTGTGACCTGGACACCACGCGCGCTGCAGCGGCGACCGAGAATGATCCAAAAATCCAAATTGTCAGCGACATAGCGGCTGTTTTGTCCGATCCGGACATCGACCTCGTCGATGTCTGTTTGCCGCCGCACCTACATGCTCCCGTGGTTATCAAGGCATTGGAGGCTGGCAAGAATGTCGTTTGCGAAAAACCGATCGGACGCTCCCTGGCCGAAGTGGCGCTGATGCAGGCCGCGATTGAGAAGACCGGCGGCAAGGTTTTTCCGGTGTTCCAGTATCGGTTCGGCCTGGCCTTCTCGCAATTGTCGGCCCTCATGGAGGCCGGGTTGGCGGGCAAGGCCCTTGTTGCCAGCGCTGAAACCCATTGGAACCGCGAAAAGCCCTACTATGACGTTGCCTGGCGCGGAACCTGGGAGGGTGAGTCCGGCGGGGCTCTGCTGGGCCATGCAATCCATTCTCACGACATTTTAAGCAACATCCTGGGGCCCGTGGCACAAGTTGCGGCCTTCACCGACACGCGTGTGAACGACATTGAGGTTGAAGATTGCGCCGCAGTGTCATTGCGGATGGAAAGCGGCGCATTGGTGACGAGTTCGGTCACGCTCGGTGCCGCCCCCGATACCTCGCGGTTGAAGCTGTGCTTTGAGGGATTGACCGCCGAAAGTGGATCAAACCCCTACGCGCCGGCCGAAGGCATCTGGCACTTCACCGCGCGGGGCGCAACCAAGCAAGAAGACGTTGATCGCGTTTTGGCCGAGGTCGCAGCACCCTACGCTGGGTTTGCGGGGTTCCTGGACGCGATCGCAGATGCCTTGAGCGACAATGGGGGTAAGGAGGTTACCTTCGAAGACGGCCGCCGCTCAATCGAGCTGGTTACGGCCATTTATACGTCCGCTCGGGAGGGGCGGCTGGTGCAACTTCCTATAGGGAAGGAGGAAGCACTTTATAGCGGGTGGTCGCCTGCATGATCTGACAATCAAACGACCAAACCAACGTCAAATGGGGAGGAGACCCAATTGAAACTTAAACTATCAACCGCACTTGCCGGTGCGACACTCATGTTGGCCGCTGGCTCAGCCTCTGCACAAGAAATCCGTGTCATGTGCGGAGCAGATGGAAATGGCTGTGAAATCTGGGAAGACATCCTGACCGGTTTCGAAGAAGAGAACCCCGGCGTCGACATTGTGATGGACGTGGTTCCATATAACGCCATTCTGGAAAACTTGCCGGTACAGCTTGCGGCCGGAACAGGTCCGGACATTGCCGGTGTAACGGATCTTGGTGGCTTGAATGAGTATTACCTCGACCTCACGCCCTATGTTGATGCCGACTACTGGAACAACAGCTTTGGCGACTTCCTGAACTGGTATCGTGCGGGTCCGGATGACACCGGCATCTATGGTTTGCACACGCAGTTGACTATTACCGGGGCCTACATCAACAGGACTTTGTTCGATCAGGCTGGCGTTGCCGTGCCTGCGGCGGATGCCGATTGGGATACCTGGGCGGCGGCAACGCGCGAAGTCGCGGAAAAAACCGGGGTTGAATACCCAATGGCAATGGATCGCTCAGGCCACCGAATTGCCGGCCCGGCGATTTCCTACGGTGCACAATACTTTGATGAGAATGGTGACCCGATACTGGTCGATGACGCCTTTGAGGCCTATGTCGCCAAATTTGTCGGCTGGCATGAAGATGGCACCATGGCACGCGAAGTGTGGGCAGGTCAGGGCGGCAACTCCTATCAGGACGCATCGAAGGAATTCATCAACGGCGAACTCGTCTACTACTACGCAGGTAGCTGGCAAGTGGGCCGGTTTGATGAAGAGATCGGCGATTTCTTTGATTGGCAAGTTGTTGGTTCGCCATGTGGCGTTGGTGGTTGCACCGGTATGCCCGGTGGGTCAGGTTTGGTTGGCTTCAAGCAGACCAAACATCCTGAAATGGTCGCAAAAGCGCTCGACTTCCTGGCGCGTGAGCTGAACTACACAGAAATGACCGCACGAACGCGGAACATTCCAGCGCACCTCGGGGTCGCTGAAAGCGGTGTCGACTACGTTGATGCGTCTGACACTGCGGCGGCCGCGCTGAATGCCTGGGGCGCTCAATTGCCAAAGATTTCACCTATTGCATTTGCCTATCAGGGCCATCCTCAAAACCGGGCGATGTTCAACATCACCGTCCAGCGCGTGACGCAAGCCATCGTGGGTGAGCTTCCATTGGAAGACGCCATGAACCGAGCGAAAGACGATCTCGCGGCTGTTCTGGCAGAGACCAAGTAAACACACGACGCGAAATTGGGTCACGGCGCTCTCGGCTGCCGTGACCCGTCAAAAAAACTTTGAGGCTGATATGCTGAGCGTGCTTTCTTCAATAATGCGGATTGTCGAGATTCCGATGCTGTTCCTGCAACATAAGCTGGGAATCAATCGGTTGGCCTGGGTGTTTCTTGCGCCCAACTTGATCTTGTTCGGCGTATTCACCTTTCTGCCGATCTTTATCAGTGCCGTCTATGCGCTGACAGGGGGCGACAAGATCCTGCTCGAAGACAGGCCTTTCGTCGGAATGCAGAACTTCCGGACGTTGGGCGACTGCGGCAATTTTCTCGATCCAGACACATGCCGGAGCGACTTTTTCTGGCGAGCCGTATGGAACACTGTGTGGTTCGTGATCCTGCAGGTCGGCTTTATGGTGGGGCTCTCGCTGTTGACAGCCCTCATTCTGAACCAAAAAATCCGAGCCAGAGGGTTCTTTCGTGCGGTGTTCTTCTTTCCGGTGCTGTTGTCTCCGGTTGTCGTTGCGCTGATCTGGAAGTGGGTTCTCCAGAAGCACGGCGTACTGAACGCCGTATTGGAAGGCGTCGGATTGGAAGGCCACTCGTGGATGCTCGACAGCACCTGGGCCTTCGGTTGGTCCGTGTTTCTCTCGGTCTGGGCCCATATGGGGTTTTACACGCTCATCCTGCTGTCAGGCCTGCAGGCAATCCCGCGCGACGTTTATGAGGCCGCGCTGATGGATCGTGCGAGCCCCTGGCGCACTTTCCGCCGCATTACGATGCCGCTCCTGGCGCCAACGATGCTGGTGGTGCTTGTGCTCGCCCTCATCAAAGGTGTGCAAACGTTTGATGAGGTCTTTGCCTTTACCGGCGGCGGCCCCGGTTCGGCTACAACACTGATTGTTCAGTATATCTATCAAACAGGATTTGCAGGTGCACCGCGTCTGTTCGGTCTGGCTTCGGCCGCATCGATGATGCTGGCCTTCGTTCTGATCGTGCTGACCGCATTGCAGATGCGCGCCAACCGGAGAAGTTTCAATGGGTAATGTTTGGGGATTTCTGACGCGGACGCGGCGTGGCAACGGTCGCATGGATTGGACCGACTGGGTCACTTACAGCTATCTGTTTCTAGGTATCTTCGTGATGTTCGCGCCGGTGATCTGGCTTGCGATGTCCTCGTTCAAAACAGAAGCAGAACTGTCCCGGTTCCCGCCTCGCTTCTTGCCTTATGCGCAGGAGACCATGGCCGTGGACGGATACGACGAGCCCCTGGCACTCTTTGATATCCAAAGCGGCGAGCACGCGGGCAAAACACTTGCCCAAATCCGCCGCGTCGGCTTGGTTGCGCAGATGGTGGACCCTGCCAATCCTTCCGAGAAACTCAGGGTCGATGTCGCGGATCGCGAGCCTCTCGAAAAACTCAGCTTCGCTTGGGAAAACTACACCGAACTGTTTGAACGGTTCAATTTCTTGAGGTTCTTCTGGAACTCTACCTTTATCACCGTGATGGCCACGCTGATCATGGTTCTGGTCAATGCGATGGCTGCATTTGCGCTCTCGAAATACAAATTTCGCGGACAGACGGGCGTTTTGATGCTGGTTGTGGGCACATTGATGGTGCCGCAGACGGTCATTCTGGTGCCGCTGTTTCTCGTTACCAAGGAACTGGGAATGCTGAACAGTCTCTGGGGCGTGATCGTCCCGGGCGCAGCGACCCCAACGGGCGTCTTCTTGCTGCGACAGTACATGATTACCATTCCTGATGAGATCATTGACGCGGCCCGTATGGACAAGGCCAGCGAATGGAAGATCTTCTGGCGGATCATTATTCCATTGTCGGCGCCCGCCATTGCTGTGCTCTCGATCCTCGCGATCATGTGGCGGTGGAACGATTTCCTCTGGCCGCTGATCGTCTTGAACCAAAGTGAGAAGTTCACGCTCCAACTGGCCCTCAACTCATTTCACGGTGAAATGCAAACCCAGTGGAACAACCTCCTGGCAATGACTGTGTTGACGCTTCTGCCCATCGCGACGGTGTTCATGTTCCTGCAGAAATACATTGCAACCGGTATCGCCTCGACAGGCGGAAAATAAAATAAGGAGACTGCCGAGATGGCGAGTATTGGGCTGAAGAAAGTCAAAAAGTCATATGGGGCCGCGCACGTCATCAAGGGCATAGACCTCGACATTTCGCATGGGGAGTTCTGCGTATTTGTCGGGCCATCTGGATGTGGCAAGTCGACACTGCTGCGGATGATCTCAGGCCTGGAGGATATCACGGACGGCGAAGTGGTTATTGACAGTGAGGTTGTAAACGACATCCCGGCTGCTGACCGTGGCCTGGCCATGGTGTTCCAATCCTACGCGCTATATCCGCATATGACAGTGCGCCAAAATCTGTCGTTTGGCCTGGAAAACATAGGCACGCCAAAGGCTGAAATCGAAACCAAAGTGGCCGAAGTCTCTGCCATGCTGCAGATCGATCAGCTTCTGGATCGCAAGCCGAAAGACCTGTCAGGAGGCCAGAGGCAGCGGGTTGCCATCGGCAGAGCGGTGGTGCGTGAACCTCGGGTTTTCCTGTTTGATGAGCCATTGTCCAATCTCGATGCTGAGTTGCGTGTCGATATGCGCGGCGAGATCGCAGCCCTACACAAGCGGCTGGGGAACACCATGATCTACGTCACCCACGATCAGGTGGAAGCCATGACCATGGCCGACAAAATTGCAGTGCTGCGCCTTGGTGCGCTTGAGCAGTTTGGCGCCCCTCTGGAGCTCTTCAACAACCCGATCAATCTCTTCGTTGCTGGCTTTATCGGTTCACCCAAGATGAATTTCATCGAAGGTACCATCGACGACAACAATGTGAATTCGCTGACGCTCGCAACGGGAGAAGCAATCGCAATCCCTTCCGATGGCTTCAATCAGGTGTCTGGTCAAAAGGTCACACTCGGCATTCGCCCCAAAGACCTGCAACCCAAGCCGGACGGAAGCCTGCAGATGGAAGTGAGAACCGTCGAGCAGTTGGGTACGGAGTCATATCTGTATGGCCGGCTTGCCGACGGGACAGGGATCACCATTCACAGCGCCGGTCAAACCACGGTCGAGCCGGGCGAGATGATCTCCGTCGGGGCAGCGGAGAAGACGATGCACCTGTTTGACACCGAGAGTGGTCTCACACTGCGCGCGCAATAGCTTGGGAGAAGGTCGATGAAACAGACATGGCGATGGTTTGGCCCTGCTGACGAGATCACTATCTCGGAAGTGCGTATGACCGGTGCTGAGGGCATTGTGAGCGCTTTGCATCATGTGCCAACCGGAAATATCTGGTCTCAGGATGAGATCAGGCAAAGACAGGGGGAGATCAGCCATTTCAACGGCCGGCCAACCGGCCTCCAGTGGGATGTCGTTGAAAGCCTGGTGGTCTCGGAGCAGATAAAGTCTCAATCTGGAAACTATCGGGATCACTTCGAAAACTATCGCCAAAGCTTGAGAAACCTTGCGGCATGCGGTCTTCGGACGGTGTGTTACAATTTCATGCCCGTTCTGGATTGGACACGCACGGAACTGACCGCGCGACTGGAACACGGCGGCACTGCGATGCGATTTGACCTTGTTGATTTCGCAGCTTTTGACCTCTTCATCCTTGCGCGCCCTGCTGCGGTGGAAGACTATTCCGATGAGTTCCAAGAGACCGCCAAGCAACGCTTTGCGACTATGCCAGATGACGCGAAGCTCCGATTGTCGCAGAACATCGTCGCCGGGCTGCCTGGCGCAAACGAAAACTGGACGCTTGATGCGCTGACGTCTCATTTGGATGTTTACCGGGACATCGATAGGGGCCGGCTGCAGGCGAACCTTGTGGATTTCCTGTCCGAGGTCGTACCAACGGCAGAAGACCTGGGGATCCGCCTGTGTTGCCATCCCGACGATCCTCCATTTTCCCTTCTTGGCTTGCCACGCGTCATGTCCAGCGAAGGCGATTACAAACACATCCTCGACGCTGTAGACAGTTCGGCAAGTGGCGCCACGCTCTGTACCGGTTCGCTTGGGGTGGCGTCAGATTTCGATGCCGTTCGCTTCGTTGAAAATCTCGGCCATCGCATTCATTTTGTCCACTTGCGCAACACCAAGCGGCATGAACCGAGCGATGGCCGCAAAACAAGTTTCCATGAATCGGAACATCTGGATGGCGACAGCGATGTGGTCGGTGCCGTGCATGCGTTGATGCGCGAAGAGCGCAGGCGACGCACCGAGGGGCGCGAAGATCACATTATCCCAATGCGTCCGGATCATGGGCACTCACTTGTCTCAGATCTCGATCGCCCGATGATGCCGGGCTATCCGCTTGTTGGCCGATTACGAGGATTGGCGGAGTTGCGCGGTATCATGTCGAGCTATGATCAAATTATGTCTTGAGCGAGCACCCCACCTGCTGGACGGTAGTCTTCCATAGCCGAGATCATGCGGGGGTAGCCCTGCACGCTGCGCTGATACAGAAAGCAAAGGCAAAAGCCCGGTAATCCCCCCTAAAAAT
>NZ_VCNK01000047.1 GCF_006265095.1 Phaeobacter sp. B1627 | reverse complement strand
CTATTTTTAGGGGGGATTACCCGGGGGCCCGACGCCAGGGGGCCGGCGCGGCGCAACGCCTGGGCCAGGGCCGTCAGCAACTCATTTCGCGGCACCGGCTTCATCAGGCGAATATCCTCGGGACGCAGGCCGTTGCCGTGCACCGTGGCCTCGCTGGCGTAGCCGGACATGAAAATCATCGGCAAATCCGGGTCGAGTTTCCGCAAAGCCTGTGCAAGATCCGTGCCCTGCAAGGTGCCCGGCATGACGATGTCGGTTATGAGGGCATCGAACTGTGGCCGGGCGCTGTAGATCGACAACGCTTCGTCCCCGCTGGCCGCTGCCGTGACATCGAACCCGGCAGATGTCAGTGTTGACACCAGAACCTCGCGCACTGCTGTCTCGTCTTCCGCCAACAGGATCCGCAGACCATTGGCCTCCATGGACACGCGGCCAGGAGTTGCCTCGGCAGAGTGGCTTTCCTTCGCATTGGTCGCGGGGAAATAGAGCTTGAAGGTCGTGCCCTGGTTCTGCTCGGTATAGACCTGCACCGTGCCGCCGGACTGTTTGACAAACCCCTCGACCATGGACAGCCCGATCCCCGATCCTTCGCCCGGTCCCTTGGTGGTGTAGAATGGCTCAAAGATCCGGTGTAACGCCGCGGGAGGAATCCCGCACCCGGTGTCACTGATGGCAAGCATGACGTAGCGGCCGGGGCGCAGCTCCTGGTCGCGACGGTCCACATAGGCTTCGTCGATCCGCACATTTGCGGTTTCAATGGTCAGCTTGCCATGCCCGTTCATTGCATCACGGGCGTTCAGCAACAAATTCAGGACCGCGCTTTCCAGCGAAGCCGCATCCAGCCGGACCTGCCAGAGACCGGCCAGAAGCGACGTCTCCAGATCGACGGTGGCAGGCAGGGCCCGGTGCATCCAGGTCTGGGCATGGCGGACTACAGTATTGAGGTCCAGAGGCTCGGGATCCAGCCGTGCGCGGCGGGCAAAGGCGAGCATACTACGCGTCAACTTGGCCCCGCGCCGTGTGGCTTCCAGACCCGCAGCCACCCTGCGCTGTTGCTCCGGATCGTCGAGGTCTTCTGCCAGCAGCTCCAGGTTGCCCATGATGACGGCGAGCAGGTTGTTGAAATCATGCGCGACTCCGCCGGTGAGCTGACCGATGCTTTCGAGGCGTTGCGCCCGGTTGGCCAGCTCGGTCTGGTGCTGCGCGTCCTCCAGGGCCAGAACCTCCTTGGTCACATCCACCACCACGCCATCGACCCGGAAACGATCCCCGGCCATCATCGTGGCAGAGCCGTGAAAGTCGATCCAACGGCCGCGAGATTCGGTGCGGTTGTATATCTGTGCGCCGGTGCGTGCCGCCTCATAAAAGGCCTGCCCGTCGGCTTTGACTTCGGTCAGGGACTTTCCTGCATTCAGAATGTCAGGGTCGTCATAGGCCTGCTGGGGCTCTATCCCCCAATATTCACTGGACTTTCTGCTCAGGTACAGATGCTTCACCGCACCTTTGGGCGACCAGATGCCCTGATAGATCACACCGGGCATATTGTTCGCGACGGCTTCCACCCGGCCCAATGCTTCGGTTTGGGTGGCTGCCATCTGACGGAGCTCGGTCACATCGGAAATCGCGGTTATCAGCTCCCGCTCGCCGGTCTCCGGGTCCAGGGCGCTGCCCAAATTCACCAGCACATGCCGGGTTTCGCCGTCGGACGGGCGGATCACACGACACTCCAGAACAGTATGGTTCAGCTTTTCGGGGAACAGGGTTTCGACGATATATCGGACGCGCTCGATGTCCTCGGGGTGAACGGCCTTCCACATATCCCTGACGGGAATGGGGCCGGCGGTGTGGGTGTCGAGGCCGAAGATTTCGAGACAGACGTCATCCACATCGATGAACTCGCTGCTTTCCAACCGGCTGGTCAGCCCGATGCCCGATGTGCGCAACGCCAGGTCCAGCCGGGCGGCCATTCGTATTCTTTCGTTGGTCTGCATGGCGAAACGATGCGCCAGAGCAATGGCTTGCCATGTCACGAGGATGGAGAGGATGCCCAGACCGAACACAAACCCGACGTTGAACAGGATGGTTTCGATCGTTTCGCCGTTCGAGGTAAACAGCCCGAGGGTGATGATCGGCACCGTCTGAAACGCCACATAGGCGACGATCATTCCCCAGATGGCGGCGCCGCGAACATGTGGCCACTCTCTGGGGGGGAGGAGCACCCGGACACCCAGTCCGACCAGGATCAACCCGACGTGCATGAGGGTGCCAATGATCAGGGCAGGCGCAGGACCTCCCACCGATAGTCTGTAGAGGATGCTCAGGCAGCTGGCCACCAAGGCGCCAAGCGGTCCACCAAGGTACCCCGCAAACAACAGTGGGCCGGGTTTTGCGGATACTGGCGTTTTCAGATCCTGAATTTGAAACGAGCTCAACCCCAGAAAAATGATCAGAACCCCCACCGTCAGGCCGAACAGGGCCCCCCGCAGCCCAGGGCGCCGCCGGATCTTGCTTGATGCGAATATGATATAGAAAAACAGCCCCGAGATGGTCAGAGCTGACAGGCTCTGGATCGCAGGAACGATCAAATCCGGTCTCCGGCCAGGGCAGGGGGGCGTCGGGGCAGGTCACCGGCAGCCCCCTCAGGCGACGATGGCCATTGGGGGGTCCGAGAACCGGTCAACTGCCGACACCTGCTTTCGATCCGAACCTGAGGAGATGCTCTTCTTCTTCGGCAAGGATGCTCAGAAATTCGGCTCTTTCGATCGGTTTGAAAATATTTCGCCCGACACTCATATCCCGCGCCATTGCAATTAATTTTGCGGCGATCAGATTGGCGCTGTCTCCGCCCGACATAAACCGAACCCGCAACGGGCGCGGATAGTCGCAGATCCGTTCTATGGCTTCGATACCATCAACAACCGGCATCATCACGTCAATCAGAAGCAATCCGGGCTCGGAGCCTGCTGCCACGACGTGCATCAACTCGGCACCGTCGCGACAGGTTTCCACGGTCCATCCTGCCCGACTGCAGTAGGTCGCAAGCAATTCGAGGAATTCCCGGTTGTCGTCGGCAATGATAACATGCGGCATAACACTCAACATCGCTGTTTCTGTTCATTACACTGCAAGCCTATCACCTTGTGGGGAAATGTATACACGTGAGGTCTGCCCGGAGGTTGAGTCGGGCGCGAGAAATGATCAATTGACGCGAAAATATCGCCGAGCGGCCCGCCATATCGCGGTCTGGGCTGCGTCTGGCGGGCGACTGGGGGCTCTCCACTCCTTGTTCGCCAGAGGTCCGCCAGAGTGGGACGCGCAGGTTCGGTGGATCAGTGGTTCAGGGCCACCCCGATAGGGCAGGCTCACTTGCCTGGCGATCGGACGACAGCGCAACGTTTTGAACTCCGGTGCAGCCCAGCCCTAACCAACGGCAAGGCACCCCACGCGGGCCAGGTCCTGGAGGCGCTCAACGCCTCCCTGTTGTTTGCCTCCCTGCCGTTTGGCTCCCTCTGTCGAGTGCCAAAGTGACAGGGGCACAGCAGCGTCAAGCTATGGCAGGCGAGAATCGCGACCGGGCGGGGGGCTTTTTCTTCTGCCGTCTTCCGGCTTTATCCGGCCTGCCCGGTCATCTGCGCCGTAACGGTCACGGTGCGCCCTTCTGTCAGCGACAGGTTGGCGGCCTCGGCCAGAGCCAGCGCATTGACGCCGTCCTGTACGGTGGCAGGCATGGGGGTGTCATTGCTCAGCGCGTCCACAAAGGCGGCCCATTCGGTCTCATAGGCGCGCATGTAGCGTTCCAGGAAAAACAGCTGCGGTTTGGCAGACTGCACCCCGGCGGTGGTGGATTTGCGCACCGTCGTCTCCAGCTGGTTCTCCACCGACAGCATGCCCTCGGACCCCAGAAGCTCCAGTCGCTGATCGTAGCCAAAGACGGCGCGGCGCGAATTGCGGATGGTGGCAATGCGCCCGTCGCCGTAGTGCAGGATGACAACGGCGGTGTCGATATCGCCCGCTGCGCCAATCTCGGGGTCCACCAGGCAGGAGCCGGTCGCGGTCACTTTATCCGGCAGGCCGAACAGCCAGCAGCACATGTCAAAGTCGTGGATCATCATGTCCCGGAACAGGCCACCCGAGACCTTGACGTAGCTGACGGGCGGCGGGGCAGGGTCATAGGAGGTGACCGCCAGCAATTCGCCCTTGCCGATTTCTCCGGCCACAAATGCCGTGCGCAGACTGGAAAAGTTGGGGTCGAACCGGCGATTGAACCCCATCATGACCGGCCGGCCGGAGGCGGCGACGCTGGTGCGGACCCGGCGCGCGCGCTCCAGATCAAGATCGATGGGTTTTTCGCAAAAGACGGCCTTGCCTGCCGCGACGCCGCGTTCAATGAGGTCCGCATGGGTGTTGGTGGAGGAGGCGATGAGGATAATGTCGATGCTTTTATCCTCCAGGATCTCCGACGCGCTGCGCACCGTGATTCCATGTTCGGAGGCCAGCGCCTGCGCGGCCTCCTCCATGACATCGGTGACGGCGACCAGGCGCGCGCGCGGGTCGGATTTGATCGAGGCGGCGTGGACCTTGCCGATCCGGCCAGCGCCAAAGAGAGCGACGTTCAGGGTCATGTCAATCCTTTCGGGACGTAGGAGTTTTCGGCCGGACGCAAGCGCGTTCCGAAGGCGCCGCCGACGATCAGAAGCCGGGCGTGGCGCAAGGTCGGGGGAGGCGCGGCGCGACAGGCCTGCGCATGCGCCTTGCCCATGCCGCCGCTGCCGATTAGGCCTAGGCCCAACGTGTTCATAGCTGACACCCCAATCTGAAAATATCGGAATATTTGTTCCATTCACGTCATTACTCTTCTAGCATAGCCTGTCAAGAGGGAGTTCAATCTTGGAAGATCACAATCAGGGTGCAGAGGCCGCGCCGACAAATATCTCGGAATTGCTGGCGCGGCTAGACCGCATGTCGGCCACCATGCCCAAACGGCTGCGGCAATGTGCCGAGTATCTGCGTGCCAACATCAACCTGGTTGCGGTGACCACGGTGGCGGATATGTCGTCGGCGGCCGGTGTCGCGCCTTCTGCTTTCATGCGGTTCTGTCAGGCGCTTGGCTTTTCAGGGTATTCCGAGATGCAGGCGCTGTTTCGCGCGGAATATGCACAGTCCCGGCCCGACTATGCGGAGCGTCTCAGCCATCTGCGCGCGCGCGGCGGAAATGGCAGCGCGCGCCTTCTCGCGGACTTTGTCGAGGCTGGTCACAAGTCGCTGGTTTACCTGTCTAATATGACGGATATGGAGGTGCTCTCCCAGATGGTCGATCGCCTCGATCAGGCGCGCACGGTGCATCTGGTCGGCATGCGACGGGCCTATGCTGTGGTCAGCTACATGGGGTATATGCTGCAAAAGATGGGCGTGCCCTGCGTGGTCCACAGCGGGGCGGCGGGGATCGAATTCTCGGCCACTATCCAGCCGGGTGACCTGGTGTTTGCTGTCACATTCGCGCCCTTCGCCCCCGAGACACGCAGCCTTGTCGAGGCCGCCCATCGCTCCCGGGTGCCTGTCCTTCTTCTGACCGACTCTGCGGATTGCCCGCTTGGCAAGATTTCCGAAGCGCAGCTTGTCGCCCGCGAGGTAGACGTCGGCGCCTTTCGGGTTCCGACCGCGTCGATGACCATTGTCACCACCATTGCCGTGGCGCTGGGGGCCGCGCGAAGTGACGCTGGGTGAAGTTTTTGTTGCTTTATTGAAAAATGGAACATAAATTCCATTGAGAGCGCGAATAGAATCGCGTCGTTTCGTGGAGGATGCGCTGATCGGCCCAGGGTCGTGACGCCATAGAAGCGGCCAGGCCGGTACCGGGCGAGGAGGATCGCCCACACGGCCAAGGCCCAAACGGTCAAGGGAGGACACATGACCAATTTCGTAAAAATGGCTGCCACGGCAGTCGCACTTGCAGTGGCCACGCCGGCTCTGGCACAGGACATAATCGTGGTCTCGCACGGGCAGGCCAACGACCCGTTCTGGTCAGTGGTCAAGAACGGTGTGGACAAGGCAGCCGCAGATTCCGGCGCCACCGTGGATTACCGCGCGCCGGAGACATTCGACATGGTCGCGATGAGCCAGCTGATCGATGCGGCCGTGAACCAGGAACCCGATGGTCTGGTGGTGTCGATCCCCGACGCCGATGCGCTCGGGCCGTCAATCGAACGCGCCGTCGCAGCGGGCATTCCGGTGATCTCGATGAACTCCGGGTCGGATGTCTCCAAGGGGCTTGGCGCCTTGCTGCATGTCGGTCAGGATGAATTCGACGCGGGCAAGGCCGCCGGCGAAAAGCTCGCATCGATGGGCGGCTCTGTCGGCATCTGCGTCAACCAGGAAGTCGGCAATGTCTCGCTTGATCAGCGCTGTGCGGGCTTCTCCGAAGGGTTCGGCGGCTCCGTCGATGTGATCCCGACTCAGAACGATCCGGCCGAGGTCGAAGCCAAGGTCAAGGCGGCTTTGGAATCCAACCCCGACATCGACACGATCATGGGGCTTGGCGCATCGCTCGTGGGTGAGCCTTCGATCGCGGCGGTTGAATCTGCGGGCCGCACCGGTGACATCAACATCGCCACCTTCGATCTGTCCGCAGGCTTCCTTGAGGCCGTGGACGAAGGTCGTGCGGCATTCGGGATCGATCAGCAACAGTTCCTGCAGGGCTATCTGCCGGTCATCTTCCTGGCGCTGAATGCCAACTACGGGCTGATCCCCGGCGGCAACGTACCCTCGGGCCCGAACCTGATCACGCAGGACAAGGCGGCTCAGGTGGTCGAGCTGTCGGCGCAGGGCATCCGCTAACCTGGCTACGGCCAGACCGAGTTGCACAGTATTGGGCCGCGGTGCGTTCCGCGCCGCGGCCTCTTTGCATTCAATCTTATTCTGTGGGGGGCAGCTATGACCGATGTAGCCCAGATCGTTGCCGACGAACGGCTCAAGAAGGAGTCCTTTGGCGCGCGGCTCATGAAACGCCCGGAGTTGGGCGCAATTGCCGGCGTTGTTCTTGTCACCATCTTCTTTTTATTCACCGCCGACAGCGCCATGTTCACCCTGTCGGGGATCATGAATTTCATGACACCTGCGGCCCAGCTCGGCATCCTCGCCATTGGCGCGGCGATGCTGATGATCGGTGGCGAGTTCGACCTCTCCATCGGGTCGATGGTGGCCTTTGCCGGGTTGATCTTTGGATCCTGCGTGGTGACCTTCGGGCTGCCGCTGCTTCTGGCGATCCCGATCACCTTTCTCTTTGCGGCCCTCGTTGGGGCGGTCAACGGCTCCATTGTGCTGCGGACCGGATTGCCGTCCTTCATCGTGACGCTGGCCTTTCTCTTTGTGTTGCGCGGTGTGTCTCTTGTGGGTCTGAAACTCGCCACCGGCGGCTCCACCCAGCTGCGCGGCGTGCGCGATGCCATCGAGGGCGATTTCCTGACGCCGCTGTTCTCGGGTGATGCCTTTTCCGGTGTGTTTGCCTGGCTGGCCCGCATCGGCGTGGTCGAGACCTTCAAGAACGGCACGCCCAAGGTGCCGGGCATCCCGGTCGAGATCCTGTGGTTCATCGCCATCGCTCTGGCTGCGACCTACATCCTGCTGCGCACCCCCTACGGCAACTGGATCTTTGCCGCCGGTGGCGATCGCAATGCGGCGTCCAATTCCGGTGTGCCCGTGCGCCGGGTCAAGATTGCGCTGTTCATGCTCACCGCCTGCTGCGCCGCTCTTGTCGCCATCATCACCGTGATGGACTCCGGCTCGACCGATGCTCGCCGTGGCTTCATGAAGGAATTCGAAGCGATCATCGCCGCGGTCATTGGCGGCTGCCTTCTGACCGGTGGCTACGGGTCCGCCATTGGGGCCTTCTTCGGGGCCATCATCTTTGGCATGGTTGTCATCGGCCTCAGCTATACCAACTTTGATCAGGACTGGTTCCAGGTCTTCCTGGGCGGCATGCTGCTGATCGCGGTGCTGTTCAACAACTACATCCGCAAGCGCGTGACGGGGGAGCGTTGATATGGGCAAACCTATCATCCACATGGAAAACATCGAAAAGCATTTCGGCAATATCATCGCCCTTGCCGGGGTCAGCTTTGATGTGGTGCCCGGCGAATGCCATTGCCTGCTGGGCGACAACGGGGCCGGGAAATCCACCTTCATCAAGACGATGTCGGGGGTGCACAAACCCACCAAGGGCTCGATCACGCTCGATGGCAAGCCGATGAATTTCGACAGTCCCCGCGATGCGATGGAGGCCGGCATTGCCACGGTGTTTCAGGATCTTGCCATGATCCCGCTGATGTCGGTCACCCGCAACTTCTTCATGGGGCGGGAACCGACCAAGGGCAGCGGTCCCTTCAAGCGGCTGGACATCAACACCGCCAACGAGATCTGCGTCAATTCCATGCGCGAGATGGGCATCAACCTGCGTGGCCCCGATCAGGCGGTCGGCACCCTGTCCGGTGGCGAACGCCAGACGGTCGCCATTGCCCGCGCGGTGCATTTCGGGGCCAAGGTGCTGATCCTGGACGAGCCGACCTCGGCGCTCGGGGTGCGGCAGACCTCGAACGTGCTGGCGACCATTGACCGGGTGCGCAAACAGGGGGTGGGCGTGGTCTTCATCACCCACAACGTGCGCCACTCCCTTGCCGTGGGGGACCGCTTCACGGTGCTGAACCGGGGCAAGACGCTGGGCACGGCGGCGCGCGGCGAGATCACCGCAGAGGAGCTGCAGGATCTCATGGCCGGCGGCCAGGAACTGGCCTCTCTCGAAGGCTCGCTCGGAGGGACTGTTTGATGGCCAAACCGCTGGATCTGATTACGATTGGCCGGTCCTCCGTCGACCTCTACGGTGCGCAGATCGGCGGGCGGCTCGAAGATATGGGCAGCTTTCAGAAATATATCGGCGGCTCGCCCACCAATATCGCGGCGGGCACCGCCCGGCTGGGGCTGAAATCGGCGCTCATCACCCGGGTCGGGGATGAGCATATGGGCCGGTTCATCCGCGAAGAACTGAAACGCGAAGGGGTGGATGACGGCGGCATTGTCACCGACCCTGACCGCCTGACGGCGCTTGTGTTGCTGGGGATCCGCGATCAGGAACAGTTTCCGCTGATCTTCTACCGTGAAAACTGTGCCGACATGGCGCTGTGCGAGGAGGATATCAAAGAGGATTTCATCGCCCGCGCGCGGTCTGTCGTGGTCACCGGCACCCATCTGAGCAACCCGCGCACCGAAGCGGCGGTGCTCAAGGCCCTGGAACTGGCAGGCAAACACGGCGCGCGCCGGGCGCTCGATATTGACTACCGCCCCAATCTCTGGGGGCTGTCGGGCCATGGCGATGGGGAAAACCGGTTTATCGCCTCTGATGCGGTGACGGCGAAGCTACAGGCGACCCTGCATCATTTCGACCTCATCGTCGGCACCGAAGAGGAATTCCATATCGCCGGGGGCAGCACCGACACCCTCGCGGCCCTGCGGGCGGTGCGCGCGGTCTGCGATGCGACGCTGGTGTGCAAACGCGGCGCGGCGGGGGCTGTGGCGTTTGAGGATGCGATCCCCGACAGCCTCGATGACGGCATCGCCGGGCAGGGGTTCCCGATCGAGGTCTTCAATGTGCTTGGCGCAGGCGATGGTTTCATGTCCGGTCTGCTCAAGGGCTGGCTGGACGACGAGAGCTGGCAGACGGCGCTGAAATACGCCAATGCCTGCGGCGCCTTTGCGGTGTCGCGCCACGGCTGCACCCCGGCCTATCCCTCCTGGACGGAACTGCAGTTCTTTCTCAAGCGCGGGATCAGGGAAAAGGCCCTGCGCAAGGATGGCGCGCTGGAACAGATCCATTGGTCCACCAACCGCAAAGGCGACTGGTCGACGATGCGGGTCTTTGCCTTTGATCACCGGATGCAGCTTGAGGATCTGGAGGGCGCCACGCCCGCCCGCATCGGCGCCTTCAAGACGCTCTGCCTTGAGGCCTGCAATCAGGTGGCCGCGGGCAGGCCGGGCTATGGTCTGCTCTGTGACAGTCGGCTGGGGCGCGATGCGCTCTACAAGGCGGCGGGGCAGGGGCTGTGGATCGGCCGCCCGGTGGAGTGGCCCGGCTCGCGCCCGCTGACGCTTGAGCCCGAGATCGGACCGGATTTCGGCGGGCTGTCGGAATGGCCGCTGGACAATGTGGTCAAATGCCTGTGTTTCTATCACCCCGACGACAGCCCCGAAATGAAGGCCGAGCAGGAGGCCGTCGTCACGCGCCTGTTCCACGCCGCGCGACGCAACCGGCTGGAATTCCTGTTCGAAGTGATCCCGTCGAAAGTGGCGGAGGTGACGGATGACACCACCGCGACGATCATCCGGCGGTTCTACGATCTCGGCGTCTATCCCGACTGGTGGAAGCTGGAGCCGATGACAACCGACGCCGCATGGCGCAATGCCTGCCAGGCCATCACTGAAAACGACCCCCATACCCGGGGCATCGTCGTGCTTGGGCTGGCGGCCGATGAGAGCACGCTCAGCGCCAGCTTCAGGATCGCTGCGCGCTATCCGCTGGTCAAAGGCTTCGCCGTTGGCCGTACCATTTTCGGCGATGCGGCGCGGCGCTATATGGCGGGTGAGGCAGAGGATGGCGAGATCGTCAGCGACATGGCTGAGAAATACGCCCGCCTGTGCGCTCTATGGGACACCGCCCGCGACGAAGTAAAAAGGAAAGCCTCATGACCGGCACCCTCCGTCTGACAGCCGCTCAGGCATTGGTCAGATATATCTCGGTCCAGTTGAACGAGGATGGCGTGCCCTTCCTTGATGGCATCTGGGCGATCTTCGGTCACGGCAACGTGGCCGGCCTGGGCGAGGCGCTCTATGGCGCGCGCGACGCGATCCGGACCTATCGCGGCCATAATGAGCAGACGATGTGCCATGCCGCCATCGCCTATGCCAAGCAACAGGGGCGCCGTCGGGCAATGGCGGTGACCTCTTCGATCGGGCCGGGCGCCACGAATATGGTGACAGCCGCCGCGCTGGCCCATGTGAACCGTTTGCCGCTCCTCCTTCTCCCTGGGGATGTGTTTGCAAACCGTGGCCCCGACCCGGTCCTCCAGCAGATCGAGGATTTCGGCGATGGCACCGTCAGCGCGAATGACTGTTTCCGCCCCGTGGTGCGGTATTTCGACCGCATCACCCGGCCCGAGCAGCTCCTGACCGCTCTGCCGCGCGCCTTTGCGACCATGACCGATCCCGCCGACTGCGGCCCCGTCTGTCTGGCCTTCTGTCAGGACGTGCAGGCCGAGGCCTATGATTTCCCGGCCAGCTTCTTTGAGCCCCGCCTCTGGCACCAGCGCCGGATTGGCGCCGATGAAGGCGAGTTGGCGGCGGTCGTGGCAGCCATCCGCGCTGCCCGCGCTCCGGTGATCGTGGCGGGTGGCGGGGTGCATTACGCGCAGGCCACGGACGCGCTGCGCCGCTTTGCCGAGACCCACGCCATCCCCGTCGTGGAAAGCCAGGCGGGCAAATCCGCGCTGGCCTGGGATCATCCGCTGAATTTCGGCCCCGTCGGCGTCACCGGCTCCGCCAGTGCCAATGCGATCTGCGAGGCGGCGGATCTGGTGTTGGGCGTCGGCACCCGGTTTCAGGATTTCACCACCGGCTCCTGGAACCTGTTCCGAAATGCCGGGCGCAACCTGATCAGCCTCAATGTCGCGGCCTATGACGCCATGAAGCATGGCGCGATGCCGCTGCAATGCGATGCGCTGCGTGGCCTCAAGGAGCTGTCGCAGGCGCTGGGTGATTTTGCGGCACGGGCCCCGGATGGCGCGCTGAAGGCTGCGTGGTTTGCCTCGGTTGATCCGCTGACCGACCGGCCCGAGGACGCCAATGCGCTGCCCACGGACCAGCAGGTCATTGGCGCCGTCCAGCGCGCGTCGGGTCCGGACACGGTGGTGATGTGCGCGGCCGGCACCATGCCGGGCGAGTTGCACAAACTGTGGAAGGCGCCGCGTGCGGGGGGCTATCACATGGAATACGGGTTCAGCTGCATGGGCTATGAGGTCGCCGGCGCCATGGGGATCAAGATGGCGCAGCCGGAGCGCGACGTCATCTGCATGGTCGGCGACGGCAGCTATATGATGGCGAATTCCGAACTGGCGACCGCCGCCATGCTGGGCATCCCCTTCACGATCGTGCTGACCGACAACCGCGGCTATGGCTGTATCAACCGGCTGCAGATGGGCACCGGCGGGGCGGAGTTCAACAACCTGCTGGAGCATTCCCACCACGTCACCCCGTCCAGCATCGATTTCGCCGCCCATGCGGCCTCGCTGGGCGCCCGGAGCGTGCATGTGCACAGCATCGCCGAACTCGAAGCGGCCCTGGTCGAGGCCAGATCCGCCTCCGGTCCCTTCGTTGTGGTCATCGACACCGACCCCTATCCCAGCACCCCCGACGGCGGATATTGGTGGGATGTCGCAGTGCCCGAGGTGTCAGAGCGCGACGAGGTCCGCGAGAAACGCAAAGCCTATGAGGCGCAGCTGCGTGCCCGG
>NZ_VCNK01000046.1 GCF_006265095.1 Phaeobacter sp. B1627 | reverse complement strand
TGTCGCAGTGCCCGAGGTGTCAGAGCGCGACGAGGTCCGCGAGAAACGCAAAGCCTATGAGGCGCAGCTGCGTGCCCGGGTGACGGGCTGAGGCCCGTCACCCCTCGAACACCCCGTGACGGGCTGAGGCCCGTCGCCCCCGAATACCCTGTGACGGGCTGAGGCCCGTCGCCCCTCGAACACCCCGTGACGGGCTGAGGCCCGTCACCCCTCGAACACCCCGTGACGGGCTGAGGCCCGTCGCTCCCGAACACTCTGTGACAGGCTGCGGCCCGTCTGCCCAAAAGATACACCAACCCTCTCAACTACAGGACATGTTCCATGATCCGCTTCGGAACCAACCCCATTGCCTGGTCCAACGATGATGACCAGACGCTTGGCGCGCATATCACCTTGGACCAATGCCTGTCAGAGGCGGGCCAGATCGGCTTTGACGGGATCGAGAACGGCCACAAGATGCCGTGGCATGCGGATGAGCTGAAGGCTGTGCTGGCGCCGCATGGGTTGGCGTTCATTTCGGCCTGGTATTCGCTCAACCTGCTGACGCGCTCCGTCGAGGAGGAGATCGCGATGATCCAGCCGCATCTGGACCGGCTGAAGGCGATGGGCTGTAGCGTCTGCATCGCCTGCGAGACCTCCAACGCCATCCACGGCAATGATTCTGCCCCGCTGCACGACAGCCCCTCCCTGTCGCCCGAGCAATGGACCGAATTCGGTGCCAAGGTCGAGGCCGTCGCAGCCCATTGCGCCACCGAAGGCCTGCCGATGGTCTATCATCACCACATGGGCACCGTGGTCGAAACCCCGGCCGAAATCGACCGCTTCATGGAGGTGACGGGGCCGCAAACGCGGCTGCTGTTTGACGCGGGCCATTTCTATTTTGGCTCCAACGGTGCCGATCCCGCGCCCTATCTGGCGAAATATATCGACCGGGTTGGCCATTTCCACGCCAAGAACGTCCGCCGGGCGGTCAAGGCCGAGGTTCGGGCACAGCATCTGAGCTTTCTCGAAGGGGTCCGGCGCGGCGTCTTCACGGTGCCCGGTGATCCCGAAGGCGCCGTGGACTTCGCGAGCTGCCTTGCGGTGCTGGCGGGGCATGGCTATGACGGCTGGATCGTGATCGAAGCAGAGCAGGACCCGGACGCGCGCAACCCGTTTGACTATCAGTCGCTTGGGCTGCGGACCCTGAAAACCCTCGCCCGTGATGCCGGGCTGATCGCCTGAGCTTTTGTCGTTCTGCAAGGAGGAAACAGCATGTCAGATCTCTTGAGACGCCCCATCGGCACCACCGGCAAGGTGCATGACATCACCGTCCAGAGCGCCCGAGGCGCGAAAAGCCCGGACTGGGGCTATGTGGGCTTTGGCCTCTACCGGCTGACCGCGGGGCAGACCGCAGCCGAGGCAACCGGCGACCGCGAAGTCATCCTTGTGCTGGTCGAAGGGAAGGCGGAACTGCGGGCTGCGGAGCAGGATTTTGGCGAGATGGGCGCGCGGATGAACGTCTTTGAAAAGACCTCGCCCCACTGTCTCTATGTGCCCAACGACAGCGACTGGCAGGCGGTGGCGACGACTGACTGCACGCTGGCCGTCTGCAGCGCGCCGGGCCGCTCGGGCCACAAGGCGCAAAGGCTGGGCCCGGAGGGCATCACCCTGACCGAACGCGGCAAGGGCACCAATACCCGCTACATCAACAATATCGCCATGGAAGACCGCGATGTGGCCGACAGTCTGCTGGTCACAGAGGTCTTCACCCCGTCCGGGCACTGGTCCTCCTATCCTCCGCACCGCCATGACGAGGATGATTTTCCCAATATGACCTATCTGGAGGAGACCTATTATCACCGGCTGAACCCGGAGCAGGGCTATGGTCATCAGCGCGTCTGGACCGAAGATGGCGCATTGGATGAAACCATGTCGGTTTCCAGCCACGACGTGACGCTGGTCCCCAGAGGGCACCATCCCTGCGGTGCGCCCTACGGCTACGAGATGTACTACCTCAACGTCATGGCAGGCCCGCGCCGGAACTGGCGCTTCAAAAACCATCCCGATCATGACTGGATCGCGAAACGGGACCAGTGACAGGTGACGCGACAGGTGGCGCGCCTGCCGTGACCTGCCGCGACCTGAGCGTCCCCGTGACATCAATGGTCGGACTGTTTTCCGGTCCCTATGGCTCCGGTGTTCCTTCCGGTTTGGTCTTTTGGGCCGTCGCCTTCAGACGCGCGAGGAGGTCGGCTTTTGCGGGGCGCTGCCCGAACGGGTTCTTCGCGGAGCCCTTGGCATTGTGCTCGCTGTGACGCAGCCTGTTCTTGCCCGCCTTGGGGGCGCCTGATTTTCCATAATCCATTGTCGCGTTTTCCTTCTGCGATTGATTGCAGTGTCATGCACGAAATGACCTCACCACGACAAGTAGGACTTGACCGAATGCCGCGCGCGGCGTGTCCGCCCTTTCCCCTTGGGCTCCCCCTGGCTCGCCTCGACACGCCCAATCACACGCCCAATCAGACCTCAACGCCCGCCGTTTTGCCCCCTTCATACCGTTCACCTCGGCGTTCAGAGGGATGGTGACCCCCCTTAGGACTTTATGGGGTAGTGGCAGGAGAAAAAGGGAATTAGGACCGGTCGTTTGGTGACATCGGCTGCCAGAATACTGACTTGGGTCATAAACCATTTCTGAGAGGGGTGTTCGGCATCTGTCACAATTGAAAAGGTTCTTTGCAAGCGCGCGGGGCCGTAAAAGAACTGCGCCAAACGGCGCGGGTCTATGGTTGTTCGCTGCGTATTTTGCGGAATGGGCCCGGTGTATTGTGTTGACTGATCCACCGCCACAATGGCCCCGACGAGGGTTGCGCCTTTGTATAGTTTCTTCAAGGTGCCAAAGGCCTGAACCCCTGCGGCCGGAACACCCGACAGGGTGAGCAATCCGGCTCCGGCAAAGAGCGCCATGCTTTTGAGGTTGCTTTTGGTCTGGATCAGAGCCTGCGCCTGCAGCCTTGCCCTTGTCTCGATAGTCCGCTTTTGGACGGGCGACATCTCTGTGCTGTCGCCCGGAAATGCGGCGTCTCCCCTGGCTGCGATGTCGCGCATGATTTGCGGCGGCACCGTCATGACGACGGAGACCGAGGTGCCCCATTGTGTCCGGGCCATGACGCCCACGCGCTTTATGCCTAGCGCGCTCGCTCTGACATGGGGCAAGACCCGTTCCCAATAGGGATTGTCCGGCCCATTGGTCATCGGGATATGTTTTTCGCAAAAACTCCGCACATTGAGATACCAGGGCCGCGGGCTGCCGGATTGCGCCGAGGCCGGCTCGCTCATCGCCAAAACCATCGCCAAAATAGCCAGCACCGAGATCGCAACCCGCCTCAGCTCAGGCCACGACAGTGTCTTCATTGGCACGCCCAGGGAACATAGCGCCCGCCCGGTTCGATTTGGCGCGGGCAGCCGGAACTGATGAGGCCGCTGCGCGGGGGTTCTGTTCTGGGGGGCGGGGTGACCGCTTCCGGGGCCAGCAGCCAGGCGTCATCAATGGCCAGATCGACCTGACCGGACAGCCAGCGCAGGCTCTGATTGTCGATGCAATAGGCCTCTGCGATTGAGGTCTGGCACAGGCTCTCACGCAGCGGGTAAAGACGTTCGGCGTAGGTTTTCCAACGGATATGCTCGATCAGGGAGTCGCGTCGGCGCTCGATCACGTCTGGATCAGAGTTTTCTGCGGCCGTGCCCCATTGCGACGAGGAGGTCAGTTCGGCAAGGTTCAGTTGATCTTTGGTCAAGGGCGTTGCCGCCGCCAGTTGATACAGGGCCCCGGCCCACTCGCCGATCGCAATCGTGGCGCAGGGCTGAGCCGAGCTGAGTATTTTGATCGCGGCGAGGAGACGGGCGTCATCCGATGTTTCCAGAACAGCCGCTTTCGGCGCAAACCCGTAATCACCAAAGCGGCGGCTTGTGTCGGCGGAGCAATCGGAGCTATGGGGCGCGCTCATATCGACCAGGGGCGCGAAATATGTCTCGAAATCCCGCAGGCTGATTTCTGCGGATTCACGCAGCTCCCGCAGCTTTTCGCGGCTGCTTTCCAATGCATCGCGCAATGCGTCAACCTGGGAATTCAACACCGTCCGGATTTCGTTTTCCATCTCAGGCACCAGTGCGAACTCTGAAAATGCAGACATATCAATGCCGTTCGCGCCAGGATTCCAGACGCGCGGCAGGTCGATTTCCACCTGAGGCGGCAATGAGGGTTGCCCGGGAACACTCGGCGCGACGAGGCTTTTTGCAAGATCGCTATTGGGCTGCGCGCTCAGACGGTCCACCACATTGGACGCGGACAGCCGCAGGACGAAGTCGTTTTGATAGGTGTTCAAGATATCCTCGGCCGACGTTCCGGACCACAGATCCTCGAGAATACGCTCTGCAACACCCTCCTCGCCAAATGCAACAAATCCGGACAGGGCCGCTTGCCGGTCCGCAATCTCTGCCGTAATTGCGGCCCGCTCATCGGTCAGCCATTGCGCTGCAGCTGTCAACCGGGCCTGAATGCTGCTCTGTTCCGCCTCGGATATTTCAATCACCTGCGGGTCGCAGGTTCCGCGCGTCGTGTAGCAGGCGTCAATCGAACTGCCCAATATACGCAGCAAGCGAAACACCTGAAACCGCGTGCTCGCCACGGATCGGACCGGCAGCATCGCCTTGACATGCAAGGGGGAATAGATCCGTTCGGCGTCAGGCTGTGCGATGATATCCGCTCGGTCTATTTCCGCCAGGATCGCCTCGAGGTCGCCGAGAAAGTAGAAGAGGGCGCGCTGATCATCCAGCCGGTCAAACAAAGTCAAAGCCGCGACCAGATCGGTTTTGCCGGCGAAATCGATGAGGTTGGCGTAGGGCATCACGGTTGCCGAAAATGAGCTTTGCCCCTCCAGCATCCGGCTGACGTCCAGCGCCGTCGCCAGATCATAGGTCGCGTTGATTTCGCCCGGGACGACCAGGGGCTCTATGCCGCCTTCCTGATAGACCTGAAACGCGGCATTTTTCGTGCTGGCGGAATTTGTTTCCTCGCCCGAGGACGCAAAACTGGCTGCTCCGCCAAACCCTTTGGCGGAGACACTGGCGGCAAAGGTCTGCTTGTCCGATTGCGAGCTGCCCGAATATGTCGCCAGCACATTCACCCGCACCCCACGATGCACAGCCAGAACAAAGGCATCCCCGCAGGTCTGCAGGAACCGCCCGACGTCGCCTGCGTCGACCAGGGCGCGGGCCTCTTCCGTCAGGCGAATGGCCCGGCCCAAACGGACCGCATCGCGTTTGGGGTCCCCGCCCGTGGGCAAGAGCGCAAGAAAGCGCTGCATCGGTACCGCTTGCGTGCTGCCAAAGTTGAATTCCGCGCGAAACAGCGCCGACAGGAAATCACGGTTGACCCTGGTCTGGCTGGTGCCGGAGGCCGAAACGCTGGCTTTGAACCCAAACCCCTTGAAGCTGCCGCTGCCTGCACTGCTGCTGGATTTCGCAAAGGCATAGGTGTCCTGAACAAATTCGTAGTCTACCGAAAACTCGCTTTTTGGAATCCCGACTTCCATGACATCGACACAGGTCGCAGGCACCCGCTGGCCGAGAAAGGAATTCCAGCCGCTGCCGATCTCTAGCCCGTAGGGCGGATAGGGCACCTCGCGGGTTGAGGCCCGCGTCCAGGGCTCGCTGCTGTCGCCCTGCGCCAAAACCGGGCTGGTCTGTGCGATGCCGAGCGCAATAGCCAGGGACAAGCTCAGAAGATTGGCGGTAGTGGACATTTGGGACCCTCAAAAAGCTGTTTCTCGAAATTCAACACGTCGCACCTATGTCTTGTCGCGCTCTTGTCGCGTTTGCGCTCCGGTCTCTGACCGCATTTAGGCAGCCTTTGCTCCGTTCGCCAAGAAACTTTTGCCGCCGCTCCGGCAGGCGTTGTGGATGGCGTCATGCCCCTCTCGGCGGTCAATCCTGTGCGGTCAATCCAATGCTGGCGATACAGTGTATCAGAGAGTTCGCGCCCCAACTGAGCTGGATTGCGGACCCAAATAGACAGAATTTCCGCAGACAATAGAGCTCCCCTTGCGGGCAGGTAAATTTGAATCATTGCAATTTCGGGGCGCGGCGGCTATGTAGAACCTGCATAGTTTTCGGTTGCCTTCCGTTTCGGCGCAACGCCGTACAAGTGAACCGCACTCCTCCATGTAAAAACTTGATTGTCGCGCCTGTTCGCAAGGGCTTGATGTTTGGGAAAGCTGCCGATGTGATCGCGCACGACCACATCACCTGTGACATTCCTTCATCCGTTTGTGGTCGCTTGACACCCAGAGGAATTGTCGGCGGGCGACTACGAAGTTTTCGCCGAAGACGAATTGCTGCAGAGCCTCAGCGTTGCAGCTTACCGCCGTATTGCGACCTCTCTTTTGAAAAAGTGGGATCCGGGAGGCCCTGACCTGCGTCTCGTCGATCATCGCGACATAGAAATTGCGCTGGCACATGATCGAGCCATTGCAAACCGAAATATGGATAGTGAGGCGGCGCTTTCTCCGTCAGAGGAACAACAATGACATTTCCAAATTGGATGAAACCGGGCATTTATGGTGTCTTGATCGGCGCATTTTCGGTCTCAATTCTGGGCTTTAACTGGGGTGGCTGGACCACCGGCGGCAACGCACAGAAGATGGCTGAAAACTTTGCCGCTGATGAAGTAACACTGGCAATGGTTCCTGTCTGTTTGAATAGGTCAGAAGCCGACACAGAGCGCAGCGCAAAACTTGCGGTACTCAAGGATTCTGCGGGTTATACGCGACGCAAGGCCATGATGGACACGGGTTGGGCCACGCTGCCAGGCACTGATGCTCCAAACCGCGATCTTGCGGACGCCTGTCTTGCAGGACTTGAGTTGGATGGATCGTAATTCACGGCTGCAAGCAAAACTGCCTCCATTTTCCCGGACTGAGCGCCTATCGCCAGGAGGGGCCTCGTTCATGCTGCTGGTGCTCGGGGCAATTCTTGCAGTCTTTCTGTCTGCACTGACAGCGCGCGCCCAAAACACAATCCAGCCAATCCCCGAGAATGCCAGCGCCAAGAGCTACGGCGATGGGTGGGAGTGCGATGTCGGATATCGTCAGAGCGGAAAAACCTGCTTTGAAGTGACTGTGCCCGACAACGCCTATAGTACCAACCGCACATATGGGCCGGGCTGGGACTGTCTTCGGGGGTTTCGCAAAACCGGCGAGGCAAACTGTGTCGCTGTCGAGGTTCCGGCGGGAGGATATCTGGATCCATCGGGCGAACGATGGCGGTGTTTGCGCGGCCGTGTCAAAGTTGACGCAACCTGCCAGACCATCATCCTCCCCGAACACTCCTACCTGGCAGATGCATCGAGCGGAGCTTTGTGGATTTGCGACCGCGGCTTTGAAGCAAAAGGCGAGGAATGTGTTCCCATCGTGGTTCCAGAAAACGCCTATCTGAACGGATCAAGCTTCGGCCAGCCATGGACATGCGAACGGGGTTTTCTTGAACAATCGGGCCGCTGTGAAGCCGTCATTGTCCCTGATCATGCCTATTTTGACGATGCCTCCTATGGCGCAGGCTGGAAGTGCGATCGCGGATATGCAGCCTCTGGCCAGAGCTGTGAGCCAATAGATATTCCCGACAATGCCCATCTGGACAGGTCGGGAAACCGCTGGGAATGCGACAAGAATTTCCAGAAATCACGAAGCTTGTGCGTTCTCAACAACTGAGCCCATGGCACGGCAGCTTTGGAACCAACACCCCAGCAAGGGGCCAACTGCATTCAGTGCGGGTCATCGAAAAGGAAATTTCATGAAGAACGAAGAGAGTACGAAAAATACCGTTCGCCGCCTGATAAATGGCATGCAAACACGCCCTTTGAGTGAATTTGAACGCAATCAATCTAACTTCAACGCTCATCACGTCACGATACCAACGGCAATTATCTACTGCGAAGGAAACTTCGCAAAGATTGACGGCAAGACGGCCAACGGGCTCATTCGGCATTCACAAGCCTATCGCATCTTGTCCGTTGTCGACAGCGCGCATGATGGCAAAGACAGCGGTTTGATTCTGGATGGTGCCGCCAATGACATACCTATTTATGCCTCTCTGGAGGACGCGGTTGTTCATGAAGCCTCCATCCCGGATACCTTGATATATGGCCTGGCGCCGTCGACAGGAAAACTCTCATCCATGGATCGCAGTGTTGTTCTGGCGGCACTGGCGCTCGGCATGAACATCGTGAGCGGTTTGCACGAGTTTTTAAGTGACGACGCCGAGATTGCCGCCGTTGCTTCGAAACACAAGGTCACCATACGTGACATCCGTAAACCCAAACCCAGCAAGGAAATGCGGTTGTTTGACGGTAGCGTTGCAAATGTACATGCTCTTCGCATTGCGGTGCTGGGAACAGATTGCGCCATAGGCAAGCGGACAACGGCGACTGTTCTGGCGCGGGCTCTGAACGCCAAAGGTATCAAAACCGTGCTGGTTGGCACCGGTCAAACAGGGCTGATGCAGGGGGCAAAATATGGGGTCGCTATAGATGCCGTCCCGCCTCAGTTCTGCTGTGGTGAGCTGGAGGGGGCAATTCTAGCGGCTTCAGAGGCAGAACAACCCGACGTCATCCTGATTGAAGGTCAAGGGGCGCTCAGCCATCCGGCCTTTTGCACCTCCGCCTTTATCCTGCGCGGCAGTCAACCGGACGCCGTCATTCTGCAACACGCGCCAAAGCGCGCGCATCGATGTGATTTTCCAGATATGCCAATGCCGAGCCCTGCGAGTGAAATCGCATTGATCGAAGCCTTTTCAAATACCAAAGTCATTGGCATGACGCTCAATCATGAGGGAATGTCCGAAGATGAAATCAGCACTTTCATCACGACGCAGTCACACCACTTGGGGCTGCCTGTTACCGATGCCTTGAGCCGCCCGAAACCACATCTGCTTGCCATGTTGGTTGATGCCTATCCCGGCCTGTTCAAAGGTGCGCCTGCGGCTGCGATATGACGACACCTCGCGTAGAGGTTGATCTGGACAAAATTCGACTGAATACGCGGTGCTTGGTTGACCGGTTAAAGCCGCGTGGGATCAGCGTGACGGCCGTCACCAAGGCCGTATGCGGGCGGCCCACTATCGCACAAGCCATGCTTGACGGAGGGGCGGTGGGCCTGGCAGAGGCCAGGATCAGCAATGTGCAACGATTGCGCCGCGCAGGACTCACATGTCCGATCTGAGCCTCCCCCTTTAAAGTG
>NZ_VCNK01000045.1 GCF_006265095.1 Phaeobacter sp. B1627 | reverse complement strand
CGTTCAAACTTTTCCTTAGCCATGATGGCCTCCTTTTAGGTTCGAGGAGGGAGCGCAGCCCTGTGCACTCCCCCAATTCTTGACGCTTAAGCGTATTTGGACTGGATCTCGTCAGAGATGTTCTGCGGCACCGGATCGTAATGCGAGAACTGCATGGTGAACTGCGCGCGGCCCGAAGACATGGAACGCAGTGTGTTGATGTAGCCGAACATGTTCGCCAGCGGAACGTTTGCGTCAATCGCAATCGCATTGCCACGTGGTTCCTGACCGGACACCTGGCCCCGACGGGATGTCAGGTCGCCGATGATACCGCCGGTGTATTCTTCCGGGGTGATCACTTCGACCTTCATGATCGGCTCGAGCAGTTTCGCGCCCGCTTTGCGCATCCCTTCACGCATGCACATACGAGCAGCGATTTCAAAGGCCAGAACGCTGGAGTCCACATCGTGGAACTTACCGTCGATCAAGGCAACCTTGAAGTCGATCACGGGGAAGCCAGCCAGCGGACCGGAGTCCATGACCGAGTTGATCCCTTTTTCGACACCAGGAATGTATTCCTTGGGGACCGAACCACCAACGATGCGGGATTCGAAGGAATAGCCTTCACCGGCCTCTGTCGGCGAGATGATCATCTTCACCTCAGCGAACTGACCCGAACCACCCGACTGTTTCTTGTGGGTGTAGGTGTGCTCGACTTCGTGACCAATGGTCTCGCGGTAGGCAACCTGAGGGGCACCGATGTTCGCTTCAACCTTGAATTCACGCTTCAGACGATCAACGAGAATATCCAGGTGAAGTTCGCCCATGCCCTTCATGATGGTCTGACCGGACTCGATGTCGGTTTCAACACGGAAGGACGGGTCTTCTGCGGCCAGACGGGCCAGACCCTGGGACATTTTTTCCTGGTCGCCTTTGGTCTTCGGCTCGACCGCGATCTCGATGACCGGATCGGGGAAGGTCATGGTTTCCAGAACGACCGGTTCCTTGGCGTCGCAGAGCGTGTCACCGGTGGTGGTGTCCTTCAGACCCGCCAGCGCGATGATGTCGCCTGCGAAGGCTTCTTCGATCTCTTCCCGGTTGTTGGAGTGCATCATCATCATACGACCGATGCGCTCTTTCTTACCTTTGGTCGAGTTCAGGATCGAGTCACCCTTGTTCAACACACCGGAATAGACGCGGGTGAAGGTCAGCGAACCGACAAAGGGGTCGTTCATGATTTTGAACGCCAGACCGGAGAAGGCCATCGCATCATCCGCACGACGCGGGATGTCACGAACTTCGTCCTCATCGCCGGGTTTGAAGCCCATGTAATCAACAACGTCCAGCGGGCTGGGCAGATAGTCGATCACAGCGTTGAGCAGCGGCTGAACACCTTTGTTCTTGAACGCGGACCCACCCAGAACCGGCACGAAAGCCATCGCGAGGGTCCCTTTGCGCAGCAGGGCGCGCAGGGTCGCGACGTCAGGCTCGGCGCCATCCATCAGGTAGTTTTCCATGGCGTCGTCGTCTTGCTCGACGGCCGCTTCGATCATCTTGCCACGCCATTCGTCGGCCATGTCTTTCAGGCTGTCACGGATCGGAGCCTTGATCCAGGACGCACCAAGGTCTTCACCCTGCCACAGCCATTCTTCCATGGTGACCAGATCGATCAGGCCTTCCAGTTCGGTTTCGGCACCGATTGGAATACCAACCGGCACAGCGCGCGCGCCGGTCCGGTCTTCGATCATCGCAACGCAGTTAAAGAAGTCTGCGCCGATCTTGTCCATCTTGTTGACGAAAACCATCCGAGGCACCTTGTAGCGGTCAGCCTGACGCCACACGGTTTCGGTTTGGGGTTCAACGCCAGCGTTGGCGTCGAGAACACAGACGGCACCGTCGAGCACAGCCAGGGAACGTTCAACTTCGATGGTGAAGTCAACGTGACCGGGGGTGTCGATGATGTTCAGACGGTGTTTTTCAGAGTCAGCGGTTACACCATCTTCGGTGCGTTCCCAGAATGTGGTCGTCGCAGCAGAGGTGATGGTAATCCCGCGTTCCTGCTCCTGCTCCATCCAGTCCATGGTGGCTGCACCATCGTGCACCTCACCAATATTGTGGGATTTGCCGGTGTAGAACAGGATGCGCTCGGAGCAGGTGGTTTTACCTGCATCGATGTGCGCCATGATACCGAAGTTACGGTAGCGGTCGAGCGGATAGTCGCGTGCCATTAGGATGAGCCTCTAAAGAGTTACCAGCGATAGTGCGAGAAGGCTTTGTTTGCTTCAGCCATCTTGTGCGTGTCTTCGCGCTTCTTAACGGCAGTACCCCGGCTTTGTACAGCGTCGAGGAGTTCACCGGCGAGGCGTTCTTCCATTGTGTTCTCGTTGCGGCCACGGGCCGCATTGATCAGCCAACGGATGGCAAGCGCTTCACGGCGCTCCGGGCGGACTTCGACCGGAACCTGGTAGGTGGCACCACCCACACGACGGGAGCGAACCTCGACGGAGGGCTTCACGTTGTCGAGGGCTTCGTGGAAGACTTCGACAGGTGCGCGCTTGATTTTGCCTTCAACACGTTCGAACGCGTTGTAGACGATTCTTTCTGCGACCGACTTTTTGCCGTCGATCATCAGGTTGTTCATGAATTTAGTCAGAACACGATCGCCATATTTGGCGTCGGGCAGGACTTCGCGTTTTTCAGCAGCGTGGCGACGGGACATCTGTGTCTATCCTTCTTCTTATTTAGGACGCTTCGCGCCATACTTGGAGCGACGCTGCTTACGGTCTTTGACGCCTTGGGTATCCAGAACACCGCGCAGGATGTGATAGCGGACACCCGGAAGGTCTTTTACACGACCGCCACGGATCAGAACCACAGAGTGTTCCTGAAGGTTGTGGGATTCGCCCGGAATGTAGGAGATCACTTCGAAACCGTTGGTCAGGCGAACCTTCGCAACTTTCCGCATAGCGGAGTTCGGTTTCTTCGGCGTGGTGGTGTAGACACGAGTACAGACGCCGCGTTTCTGCGGGCACTGCTCCAGGTGCATGGACTTGGAGCGCTTTACTTTCGGCTGACGCGGCTTGCGGATCAGCTGTTGGATCGTTGGCATTCCGGTTAATTCCCCGTTTTGCAACACTATGTCATGCACGCGGCGGGCGCGGGGCCCGGACGTGCGGCGAAGTCATCAGCAGCGATTACGCAAACGCAAAAACCGCAAACGCTCCCATTCCGAGGTGAACGTCGCGGTGGGTTTACAGAGGGTCGGGGTGAAAAAAGTGCCCTGACCTTGAGCCACTACAGATATGATATCGGCGTGAAAGGGAGATCCCCCAAGAGCCGGATAGCGCGCGTATATGCAGAGTCGCCCCTCTTGTCAACACTACCCCCCCATCCCGGTCTGCGATATGGCGCGCGCCCGCTCTTGTGGAGGCGGCCCTTGTGGAGGCGGCGCCCCGGCGGCATAGTCGGCCTGTTTCATGCCAAAGGGAATTGCCAGATGCAAGTGATCGGTCTGTGCCGGTTTTCCTACCCCGCTCTGGGCGGCTTTCAGGTCGAACACGACAGCACCGAGGCCCGCATGGCGTTTCTCTACAATGAGGCGCGGATGGAAGAGCGGTTTCGTCTGTTCGAGGCAGTCGCCCTTCCCTGCCTGCGGGAACAGACTGACCCGGATTTCGATCTGATTGTTGTCATCGGCGACAGCCTTCCGGCACATCACGAGGAGCGGCTGCGCGCCCTTGTGCGCGATATTGCGCAGGTCCGGATTGAGAAACACCCGCCGCGCAAACAACGCCAGGTCATGAAGGACATCCTCAACGCCGCCCGTCGCGACCCCGATGCGCCCTGCCTTCAGTTCCGCTATGACGACGACGACGCGATCTCTGTCGATTTTGTGGAACGGCTCCGCCAGACTGTGGACGACTGCCCGGGCCTGATGCATCGCAACAGAGCGGTCGCGGTTGATTTCAACATGGGCTACGTGGCGGAATTCGGCCCCCAGGGGATCAGCGCGACCGAAATCCATCGCCCCTATTATGTCGCGGCCCTTGGCATGTACGTGCGCGGCGGCACCCCGGTGACCATCATGAACTTTGCGCATGAGAAAATCCTGCGCTTCATGCCGACCGTGACGCTCTCGGATGCGCCAATGTTCGTGCGCGGCCATCACAGCTCCAATGACTCGCGTCAGAAACCGGTCAAACCGGTGCCCGTCACCCCGCTCAGCCTGGACCAAAAAGCCGAATTCGAGGCCCGCTTTGCCCTCCGGGATGCCTTTGTGCGGCAGGTGTTTTCCGGTGATCGGCGGCCTTAACCCGCAGCCCCTTCGGCGACCTGGCGTTCACGCAACAGGGTGAAGAGACCGGCGGCGACCACGACGGCCGCTCCGACCAGGGTGAGCGCAGAGGGCCACTCGCCAAAGACCAGCCACCCCAGGATCAGCGCCCAGACCAGCCCCGTATAACGCAGGGGCGCAACAGCCGAGATTTCGCCCACGCGGATCGTCATGACGGCACAGAGATAGGCGATCAGGATCAAACCTCCCGTCGCGACGAGGATCCCCCATTCGCGCGGGCCCACCGGCTGCCAGGTTTCACCAATGCCGAGGCCGCAGCCAAACAACATGACCGAAAAAGCCGCCAGAAAAGTCACCGTCAGGGACGGGACAGCGGCTGACATCCGGCGGGTCACCAGATCCCGCAGGGTGAGGGCGGCCACGGCCAGAAGCGCATAGCCGGTCGCGAGGCCGAAATCCGCACTTCCGGGCCGCACAATCAACAACATACCGCCAAATCCAAGGAGGATGGCAAGGCTGCGCCGCCACCCGACCCGCTCCTGCAGGAACAGCGCCGCGCAGAGGGTCACCGTCAGGGGCAACATCTGCAAGACCGCTGTCACATTGGCCAGCGGCAGCTCCAGAAGCGCTGTGAGAAAGAAATAGGTGGCCGCCATTTCAGTGCCGCATCGGGCCAGAACCAGGCCCCAGTCCCTTCGCGAGAAACTGAACCGCAGCGCGCCCATGACCTTGGCCAGCCCCAGCAAAAGCACGCTCGCCAGCGCCCCCCGGATGACCACGATCTGCCAAAGAGGGACCGTATCGCCTGCCAATTTCACCAGGGTATCGTTGCATGTGAACGCCGCCATGCTGCCCAGCATCAAAAAGGCGCCCCTTTGGTTCGGGCTCAGAGACTGCAACATGTCTAGATCGCCTTGAGTTCTGCGAGTGTCATGCCGAAATGGCGTATCAGATCCGCATCGATGGCGGACTCGCTATGTTGACCGGTCAACCCCATCATTGTCGGCGCCGAGTGGTTGTCCCAATGCACCGTGCGCAGGAAGGCCGGAACCGAAATGTCGGAGTACAGCGGATAGTGCTGCGCCAACTTGCGGTGATTGAAGCGATAGGGGTTCCCACGCCCCCGCGCCGGGCGGACCAGAGAGACCCCAGCCGACAGCGGCGCTCTTTCGCAACTGTCCAGAACCCGCGCGGGCTCTGTCTGGGATTTCACAAGGTAGATGCCGCGGTTGAAAGAGATTGCGAAGGGTGTTTTTGCGCTGGCCTGCAACGGCAGGAGCCCCGCCGCCAGCCGCTTTGTGCGTGATATGAAATCGCCGTCCAATGCATCATCATCGTCGAGTCGAAACAGGATGGAGTGGCTCTCCCGCTCTGGGGGCACCAGTGCATAGGCCTGTTTGAGGATAGTGAAATGCTTGTCCGGCCCGAACGGGCAGAGGATCATATTCGCATGAGGCGCCATCAGGTCCGCCAGATGCTGCAGGTATTTCTGGGGCATCCGGTCCGACGTCGCGACAACCAGGGTGAAATCAGGATCACTCTGCCGCAGCAGGGATGGCAAACAGAGGCGTTCGAAAAGATGCAATCGGAGCGCCATCCGGTCCGGCGCAAACAGAGCCGCGGCCGCCGCATCCAGAGAGGCAAATCGATCGGCATTGAATGTCGGGGTCAAAAGCGAAAACCGGATCACCCCCACCATGTTGAATGTCGCCGACACAACCCCCTGCCCCTCTGTTTGACGTCGGCACAGTCAAATCACGCCACGGAAAGTTTGCCAAGGGCGATCGCATGGGGTGCGCCGGGCCGACCCACCTTGCAACGCGGCACGGGCGACCGCCACGAAAAAGCCCCGCGTCACTGGGACGCGGGGCTTTGGGTTTTCAATCAGACCGTTCAATCAGACGGTCCCGAGCCGATCAGGCTGATCAGTCCCGGCTCTCAGTCCCGGCTCTCCGGTGTTTCCACCAGGAAATCCGCATCACTGCCGTCGCTGTCATCCATCATCGGAGCGGCAAGGGCCGCCGCCGCTTCCGCTTCTTCGCGACGGGCCTCAAGGACCACATTGTCCCGCGTGGACGCGATGTGGCGCATCTGCTGTGTTGCGCCCCCGGTCCCGGCCGGGATCAGACGGCCGACAATGACGTTTTCCTTCAGACCGACGAGCTTGTCGCGCTTGCCCTGCACCGATGCTTCGGTCAGGACCCGCGTGGTTTCCTGGAAGGACGCCGCCGAGATGAAGGACCGCGTCTGCAACGACGCCTTGGTGATGCCCAGCAGGATCGGCGCGCCCTGTGCAGGGCGTTTGCCACGCGACAGCGCCTTTTCGTTGGCCTGGTCGAATTCCTGCTTGTCGACGTGTTCGCCTTTCAACAGCGTGGTTTCGCCCGAGTCCGAGATCTCCCACTTCTGCAGCATCTGGCGAACGATCACCTCGATGTGCTTGTCGTTGATCTTCACACCCTGCAGACGATAGACGTCCTGCACTTCGTCGATCATGTAGTTCGCCAGAGCCTCGACACCCATGATGGAGAGGATGTCATGCGGCGCCGGGTTGCCGTCCATGATGTAGTCGCCCTTTTGCACGAAGTCCCCTTCGACAACCGGGATGTGCTTGCCCTTGGGCACCATGTATTCCACGGCTTCCATGGTCTCATCCGCGGGCTCGATCGAAATGCGGCGCTTGTTCTTGTAGTCGCGGCCAAAGCGCACGTAACCATCGATTTCGGCGATGATCGCGTGATCTTTCGGACGACGGGCTTCGAACAGTTCAGCCACACGCGGCAGACCACCGGTGATGTCCTTGGTCTTCGCACCTTCACGCGGAATACGTGCAACCACGTCGCCGGTTTCGATACGTTGACCGTCTTCACAGGACAGGATTGCGTCCACGGACATCGGGTAGGTCAGCGGGTTGCCAAGCGCGTTGCGGACCGGTTCGCCATCCTCATCCACCAGAATGATTTCCGGCTTCAGGTCAGATCCCTTCGGAGCGGCACGCCAGTCGATCACGATCTTCTGGGTCATGCCGGTGGCATCGTCGGTTTCGTCACGCACAGCCAGACCGGAGACCAGGTCAACATATTTCGCTGTACCCGGCTTCTCGGCGATGATCGGCAGGGTGTAGGGGTCCCATTCGAACAGCTTGTCGCCGCGCGCAATCGTCTGACCTTCCTTGACGAACAGCTTGGTGCCGTATCCCAGCTTGTGGCTGGCCCGCTCCTCGCCATGTTCGTCCTGAATGATCAGCTTCATGTTCCGGCCAACCACCAGAACTTCGTCGTTGGCATTGGTCAGCGTGTTGGAGTTCTCGAACACGATCTTACCGGACTGGGATGCCTCGAGGAAGGACTGCTGACCACCCTGAGCAACGCCGCCGATGTGGAAGGTCCGCATCGTCAGCTGTGTACCGGGTTCACCGATCGACTGTGCCGCGATGATGCCGACGGCTTCACCGGAGTTGACCATGGTACCGCGTGCAAGGTCACGACCATAGCACATGGCGCAGACACCTTCTTCGCTTTCACAGGTCAGCGGGCTGCGGATGCGCATGGAGGGAACAGCCGCATCTTCGATGATGTCGGCCATACGCTCGTCGATCAGCTGGCCATAGGCCACCAGGATCTCTTCGGTGCCGGGGCGTTTGACATCCTCGGCAGCAACACGACCCAGGATACGCTCACCGATGGAGGATACGACCTCACCATCGTTGACCGCTGCCTCGGCGGTGATTGCGCGTTCCGTACCACAGTCGCGCTCGCGCACGATGCAGTCCTGTGCCACATCGACCAGACGACGGGTCAGGTAACCGGAGTTCGCGGTCTTCAGAGCCGTATCCGACAGACCTTTCCGGGCACCGTGGGTGGAGTTGAAGTACTCCAGAACCGTCAGGCCTTCTTTGAAGTTCGAGATGATCGGCGTCTCGATGATGTCGCCATTCGGCTTCGCCATCAGACCGCGCATCCCGCCCAGCTGCTTCATCTGGGTGACAGACCCACGCGCACCGGAGTGCGCCATCATGTAGACCGAGTTCGGCTCCATCACGGCACCGTTCTCGTCGCGCTTGTCAGCTGAGATCGTGCTCATCATCGCTTCGGTGACGCGGTCGTTACACTTCGACCATGCATCGACGACTTTGTTGTATTTTTCGCCCTGGGTGATCAGGCCGTCCATATACTGCTGTTCAAAGTCTTTCACCTGGTCGCGCGTCTCGTCGACGATCGGCCATTTGGTGTCGGGGATGACCATGTCGTCCTTGCCGAACGAAATGCCCGCCTTGAACGCCTCGCGGAAGCCCATGGTCATGATCTGGTCACAGAAGATCACCGACTCTTTCTGACCGCAGTAGCGATAGACCGTATCGATGACCTGCTGAACTTCGCGTTTCCGCAGCAGACGGTTCACCAGCTCGAAAGGCGCCTTGGCGTTTTTCGGCAGCAGGCCACCCAGACGGACCCGGCCCGGTGTGGTCTCGAAACGTTCGTAGACCTCCAGACCGTTTTCGTCGATCTGCATGATACGCGCGGTGATCTTGGTGTGCAGATGCACTTCGCCCGCATCCAGCGCATGCTGGACTTCGTCCATATTGCCAAAGACCTTGCCTTCGCCAACCATGCCCTCGCGCTCCAGCGTGAGGTAATAGAGGCCGAGGATCATATCCTGCGAGGGAACGATGATCGGCGCGCCGTTCGCAGGCGACAGAACGTTGTTCGTCGACATCATCAGGACGCGCGCTTCCAGCTGGGCCTCAAGGCTCAGCGGGACGTGCACGGCCATCTGGTCACCGTCAAAGTCGGCGTTGAACGCCGAGCAGACCAGCGGGTGCAACTGGATCGCCTTGCCTTCGATCAGCGTGGGTTCAAAGGCCTGGATACCCAAACGGTGCAGCGTCGGCGCCCGGTTCAGCATCACCGGGTGTTCGCGGATCACCTCATCCAGGATGTCCCAGACTTCGGGACGTTCTTTTTCCACCAGCTTTTTCGCCTGCTTCACGGTGGAGGACAGACCTTTGGCCTCCAGACGCGAGTAGATGAACGGTTTGAACAGCTCCAGCGCCATCTTCTTGGGCAGGCCGCATTGATGCAGCTTCAGCTCGGGACCGGTCACGATGACCGAACGACCGGAGAAGTCGACGCGTTTACCCAAAAGGTTCTGACGGAAGCGACCCTGCTTACCTTTCAGCATGTCGCTGAGCGATTTCAGCGGGCGCTTGTTGGCTCCGGTGATGACGCGGCCGCGACGGCCGTTGTCAAACAGCGCATCGACGGATTCCTGCAGCATCCGCTTTTCATTGCGGACGATGATGTCAGGCGCGCGCAGCTCGATCAGACGCTTCAGGCGGTTGTTCCGGTTGATCACCCGACGATAGAGATCGTTGAGGTCAGAGGTCGCGAAGCGGCCCCCGTCCAGCGGCACCAGCGGACGCAGTTCCGGCGGGATCACCGGAATGACGGTCATGATCATCCACTCCGGCCGGTTGCCCGACTCGAGGAAGGATTCGACAACCTTCAGACGCTTGATGATCTTTTTCGGCTTCAGTTCACCTGTGGCTTCGGCCAGCTCGGCCCGCAGCGTTTCCGCTTCGGCTTCGAGATCGATTGCGGCCAGCATCTCGCGGATCGCCTCAGCGCCGATATTGGCCGTGAAAGCGTCCATGCCGAACTGGTCCTGCGCGTCCATGAACTCTTCTTCGGTCATCATCTGGCCGTAGGTCAGATCGGTCAGACCGGGTTCGATGACAACGTAGTTTTCAAAGTACAGAACACGTTCCAGATCACGCAATGTCATGTCCAGCATCAGGCCGATGCGGGATGGCAGCGATTTCAGGAACCAGATATGCGCAACAGGTGCGGCCAGCTCGATGTGGCCCATACGCTCGCGGCGCACTTTCTGCAGCGTGACTTCCACACCGCATTTTTCGCAGACAACGCCGCGATATTTCATGCGCTTATATTTGCCGCAGAGACATTCGTAGTCTTTGATCGGGCCAAAGATCCGCGCACAGAACAGACCGTCACGCTCAGGCTTGAACGTCCGGTAGTTGATGGTTTCCGGCTTCTTGATCTCGCCGTAGGACCACGACAGGATACGTTCCGGCGATGCCAAAGAGACTTTGATTTCATCAAAGACCTTGGGCGGCGTCAGCGGGTTGAACGGATTATTCGTCAGTTCCTGGTTCATTTTGATACCTCAAATATTGCGGAAGGGGGGAGTGGGGTAAGGGCGCGCGGCCCTTACTCCTCAACCTCCGCATCCAGGAGTTCCATATTCAGGCCGAGACCACGGACTTCCTTCACGAGAACGTTAAAGCTCTCCGGAACGCCCGCTTCAAAGTTGTCCTCGCCCTTGACGATCGATTCATAGACCTTGGTCCGGCCGGCGACGTCATCCGATTTCACGGTGAGCATCTCCTGCAGGGTGTAGGCGGCGCCATAGGCCTCAAGGGCCCAGACTTCCATCTCACCAAAGCGCTGGCCGCCGAACTGCGCCTTACCACCGAGCGGCTGCTGGGTAACCAGCGAGTACGGACCGGTGGACCGGGCGTGGATTTTATCATCCACAAGGTGGTGCAGTTTCAGCAGATACTTGATGCCGACGGTGACCGGACGGGCGAACTGCTCGCCGGTGCGGCCGTCGAACAGGATCGATTGGCCGGATTTGTCAAAGCCTGCGCGGATCAGCGAGTCGTTGACGTCGTCTTCCTTGGCACCGTCAAAGACCGGTGTCGCGATCGGAACACCGCGGGTCACATTGCCCGCTGCTTCGACCAGATCGACCTCATCCATATCGGACAGGCCTTCCTCATAGACGTCATCGCCATAGGCGTGGCGCATGGCCTCGCGGACCGGCGTCAGATCGCCGGTGCGACGGTAGTCCTGCAGCGCGTCATCCACCTTGATGCCGAGACCGCGCGCGGCCCAGCCCATATGGGTTTCAAGGATCTGACCAACGTTCATCCGCGACGGAACACCCAGCGGGTTCAGACAGAAATCAACCGGGGTCCCATCGGCGAGGAACGGCATGTCCTCCATCGGCACCACGCGTGAAATCACACCTTTGTTGCCGTGACGACCGGCCATCTTGTCACCCGGCTGCAGCTTGCGCTTCACCGCGATGAAGACTTTGACCATCTTCATCACACCCGGCGGCAGATCGTCGCCACGACGGACCTTTTCGACCTTGTCTTCGAAACGGGCATCCAGAGCACGCTTTTGTGCTTCGTATTGCTCGTTCAGGGCCTCCAGGATCTGGGCGTCCTTCTCATCCTCAAGGGCGAGCATCCACCACTGGCCGCGCGTCAGCACATTGTCCAGCAGATCCTCGGTGATCTCGGTGTTGCCACGCACGCCTTTCGGCCCCTTGACGGCAATCTTGCCCATCAGAAGGTCGCGCAGACGCGCATAGATGTTGCGGTCAAGGATCGCCAGCTCGTCGTCCCGGTCACGGGCCAGACGCTCGACTTCCTCACGCTCGATCTGCAGCGCACGTTCGTCTTTTTCCACACCATGGCGGTTGAAGACGCGCACTTCGACAACAGTTCCGTAGTCGCCCGGCTTCACCCGCAAAGAGGTGTCCCGCACGTCAGAGGCTTTCTCACCGAAGATGGCACGCAGAAGCTTTTCTTCCGGCGTCATCGGGCTTTCGCCCTTCGGTGTGATCTTGCCCACCAGAATGTCACCCGGCTCCACATCGGCACCGATGTAGACGATGCCCGCCTCGTCGAGGTTGCGCAGGGCTTCCTCACCGACGTTCGGAATATCGCGGGTGATCTCTTCCGGGCCGAGCTTGGTGTCACGGGCGGCGACTTCGAATTCCTCGATGTGGATCGAGGTGAAGACGTCGTCACGGGCAATCCGCTCGGAGATCAGGATGGAGTCTTCGTAGTTGTAGCCGTTCCAGGGCATGAAGGCGACGACCACGTTTTTACCCAGCGCCAGTTCCCCCATATCGGTGGAGGGTCCATCGGCGATGACTTCACCTTTGGACACACGCTGACCGACCTTCACCAGCGGGCGCTGGTTGATGCAGGTGTTCTGGTTCGAGCGCTGGAACTTGCGCATGCGGTAGATGTCCACACCCGCGTCGCCCAGCTCGAGGTCTTCTGTCGCCCGGATCACGATCCGCTGCGCATCGACCTGGTCGATGATGCCTGCGCGTTTCGCCATATAGGCCGCGCCGGAGTCGCGTGCGACCACTTCTTCGATGCCGGTGCCCACAAGCGGCGCCTCGGCGCGCAGCAATGGAACCGCCTGACGTTGCATGTTCGAGCCCATCAGAGCCCGGTTGGCGTCGTCGTTTTCAAGGAACGGAATCAGCGAGGCCGCAACGGACACCAGCTGTTTCGGGCTGACGTCGATCAGATCAACGCTTTCGTTCGGGGCCAGCGTGTAGTCACCGGATTGACGGGTCGAGACCAGATCGTTGACGAACCTGTTGTTCTCATCAAGGTTCGCGTTCGCCTGCGCCACGGTGTGACGCATTTCCTCGGTGGCCGACATATAGTGGACTTCATCGGTCACAACACCATCGGTCACAACACGATAGGGCGTTTCGATAAAGCCATATTTGTTCACCCGGGCAAAGGTCGCCAGCGAGTTGATCAGGCCGATGTTCGGACCTTCCGGCGTTTCAATCGGGCACATCCGGCCGTAGTGAGTCGGGTGCACGTCGCGCACCTCAAAGCCCGCGCGCTCGCGTGTCAGACCACCGGGGCCAAGCGCCGAGAGACGGCGTTTGTGGGTGACTTCCGACAGCGGGTTGGTCTGGTCCATGAACTGCGACAGCTGCGAGGAGCCGAAGAATTCGCGCACGGCAGCGGCGGCCGGTTTCGCGTTGATCAGATCCTGCGGCATCACCGTGTCGATCTCGACCGAGGACATACGTTCCTTGATCGCGCGCTCCATGCGCAGAAGGCCGACGCGGTACTGGTTTTCCATCAGCTCGCCAACGGACCGCACACGACGGTTGCCGAGGTGGTCGATGTCGTCGATGTCGCCCTTGCCGTCGCGCAGCTCCACCAGCGCCTTGATACAGGCGACGATGTCTTCCTTGCGCAGGGTCCGCTGGGTGTCTTCCGCATCCAGGGCCAGACGCATGTTCATTTTCACGCGACCAACAGCCGACAGGTCATAGCGCTCGCTGTCGAAGAACAGAGTGTCAAACAGCGCCGAAGCGGCCTCGACGGTGGGCGGCTCGCCCGGGCGCATCACGCGGTAGATGTCCATGAGCGCGGTATCGCGGCCCATGTTCTTGTCCGCCGCCATGGTGTTGCGCATGTAGGGGCCAACATTGACGTTGTCGATGTCAAGAACAGGGATGTCGGTGATACCCGCATCCAGCAGCTCCTTGACGGTGCCGCCGATGATGTCGCCGTCCTTGTCATATTCCAGCGTCATCTCATCGCCGGCTTCGACATAGATCGCGCCGGTTTCTTCGTTGATGATGTCCTTGGCGACATATTTGCCGACGATATGCTCAAACGGAACCAGCAGTTGGGTCACATTGCCTTCGTCGATCAGCTTCTTCACGGCGCGCGGCGTGACTTTCTTGCCTGCTTCGCAGATGATCTCGCCGGTGTTCGCATCAACCAGATCGTATGTCGGACGGGTGCCACGGACGCGTTCGGGGAAGAACGGCGTGACCCAGCCACGGGATTTCTCGAGCGAGTAATCCACGGTGTTGTAATAGGCATCCATGATGCCTTCCTGGTCCAGCCCCAGCGCATAAAGCAGGGTGGTCACAGGCAGTTTGCGGCGACGGTCGATACGGGCAAAGACGATATCTTTCGCATCGAACTCAAAGTCGAGCCAGGACCCGCGGTACGGGATGATGCGGCAGGCGAACAGCAGCTTGCCCGAGGAGTGGGTCTTGCCTTTGTCGTGGTCAAAGAACACGCCGGGCGAGCGGTGCATCTGAGACACGATCACGCGCTCGGTACCGTTGACGATAAAGGTCCCGTTCGGCGTCATCAGCGGCATGTCACCCATGAAGACATCTTGTTCCTTGATGTCTTTGACGGATTTGGCACCGGTGTCCTCGTCGACATCAAAGACGATCAGACGCAGGGTGACCTTCAGCGGAGCCGCATAGGTCATGTCACGCTGCATGCATTCGTCAACGTCATACTTGGGACGTTCAAGGGCGTATTTCACGAACTCCAGAACGGAGGTTTCGTTGAAATCCTTGATCGGGAAAACCGATTGGAACACGCCCATGATGCCTTCGCCGTCGAGCGGCAGTTCAGCATCACCAGAGCGCAGAAACAGATCGTATGAAGATTTCTGGACCTCGATGAGGTTCGGCATGTCCAGCACTTCGCGGATTTTGCCGTAGTATTTGCGAAGACGTTTCTGGCCAAGGAACGATTGAGCCATGTCAGATGTCACCTTTCAGAGTTCTCAACACACAAGGATGCCGCCGGGCCCCGGCATCTTGCACGTCAGAGACAGCGCGGTCTGGATCAATTCATGGCCACCGTCCCGAATGGCAGCCTCCCGATCCAACGAACCTCGCCTGAAAAAAGGGCCCACCCGCATACAGGTGAAATGGCCCCTTTCTGAGACAGGTTCAGCTGGACCCGGGTCACCCCGGATCCAGCCAAATTCGCTAGGGATATAAAGCAGAAATTTCTATGTGAAATCCAGCGTGCATTTCCCCTTTCGCGTGGCTTAGGCCACTTCGACTTCGGCGCCAGCTGCTTCCAGCTTGCCTTTGACTTCTTCGGCTTCGTCCTTGGACACGCCTTCTTTGATCTTGCCGCCGGCTTCGACCAGTTCTTTGGCTTCTTTGAGGCCCAGACCGGTGATCGCGCGGACTTCTTTGATCACGTTGATTTTGGATGCGCCGGCGTTCTTCAGAACGACGTCGAATTCGGTTTTCTCTTCCTCAGCAGCTGCGTCGCCGCCTGCAGGACCAGCCATCATCACTGCGCCGCCAGCTGCGGGCTCGATGCCGTACTCGTCTTTGAGGATGGTTTTCAGTTCTTGTGCTTCCAGCAGGGTCAGACCTACGATGCTTTCCGCGAGTGCTTTCAGATCAGCCATTGTATCAGCTCTTTCCGTTTAACAGTGTGTATGTATTCCAACGTGGGCTTTGCTGCACCCTACGCCAGTCATTCAGTGCCAACCGCTTACGCAGCTTCCGCCTTCTCTTCGATGGTCGAAAGGATGCTTGCGATGTTGCTTGCAGGTGCGCCAATCGCGCCAGCGATGTTGGAGGCCGGTGCGCCAATGCAGCCAGCGATAGAAGCAATGAGCTCCTCGCGGGACGGCATTTTCGACACGGCTTCAACGCCAGCACGGTCCAGAGCGTTCTCACCCATTGCACCGCCAAGGATCTCAAACTTCTTGTTTTCCTTGGCGAAGTCCTCGGCCACCTTGGCTGCTGCCACGGGGTCCTCGGAATAGGTCAGAACGGTCATCCCTGTCAGCAGGTCAGACATGTTTTCACACGGCTTACCCTCAAGGGCGATTTTGGCGAGCCTGTTCTTGGCAACACGCACGGCCCCGCCAGCGTCACGAGCACGCGCACGCAGGTCCTGCATCTCAGCAACTGTCAGACCGACATAGTGGGCTACGACCACCACGCCAGAGCTTTCGAAGATCTGGCCGAGTTCCTCGACCACTTTCTCTTTCTGGGCTCTATCCACAGTTCTCTCCAAGTTAGGGGCGCATGGCCCCGGCTCATTTCTGCCGCTCCCCGAAGGGACCGGCGGTCAAGTCCGTTTTACGGGGTTGAGCCAAAATTGCCCGAAGGTCGAAAAACCCTCGATCTTTCATTGGTCGTTACCCGTCTCAGGAGGGAAATTAAGACCCGATCGACAGGTCACCCACCATCTTGGACGAAAAGGCACAAAGCGCGCGACGAATCGCACGCTTTGCTCCGTGGAGCGTTCATAGTCCTGCGGGAAAAGATTTCCAAGCCCTAAATGGCGACCCAGCCAAGGGCAAGGCCCGGGGGACGGCCAAGCCGCTAGGATCCAGCGTCCGGGCCACAGGCCCCGGACGGCAGGGCATGAGCAGAAATTCCGAAATACTCCTCAACCAGCGCATCGACATTCAACCGCAGCCTCAGCAACGCGCCGTGGCGGTCGAGGCGCTCCAACAGCGCCGGGTCGGCACAGTGGAGCCGCGTGAACAAGGACCGCAATGCGGCTTCCGGATCGTCGGCAGCAAGCGCCGCCTGAACCCGTGTGGTCAATCCGGCGGTAAACCCACGTGACGCGCAGCGCCAATCGAGCTTGCTGCGCCACAGCTGATACTCCGCTCCGATCATATGCAGCAGGTGAACACCATCGTGATGATCAAGCAACCGTTCGCGCAGCTCCTGCCCCTTGACGGTCCGTGGCCAATGCTGACGCAGCGTCAGCCCCGGAACCCCACAGCGCACGACCGATTTCCCCTGCGGGTGCCCGACCAACCCGCCCCGGCGCGGGCCGAACAGCTCAACATCCGCGCCATAGACGGACTTCCGATCCTCATAGCTCATGGGGCGCCGAAAATAGGTGATCTCTCCGCCCGGCTGAACCACCAGACGTTCGGCCGTGACAATACGGACCGAGTGCAGCTCTTCGGGAACACCGGCCAGCAGATCCACAAGACCGCCCGCCTCCAGGAACAGGTATTCATCCGCATCGACATTCACCAACCAGCCGTCGTCATACTGCTGGTACAGCCAGGTCATCGCCGCATTCTGCCGGGTCACAAAAGCATCCCCCGCGGTCAGCCCAACCCGCGCCCAGAACTCTGGCGTGCAGGCAATGCACCGCAACCGGGGGTGATCAGACAGCAGCTCCAATGCGGGGTCTTCGGGATTGTCAAAGCAGATCACCACTTCATCCGCCCCAAGCGCAATATACCACGCGCAGAACCGCAGAACCTCCGCCAAAGGTTCATTCATGATGGCTCCGACCCGCCAGATCTGCATGGATGCCCCGCTCATATGTTGCGACTGCCCGGTTTGATGCAACGCGACCCGGATGCCGCGCCGTCCGGACAGATTTATCTCAGGACCGCGAACAAGAAAAGGCGACACCGGGGTGCCGCCTCTCTCTCATTCGGAACGGATCGCCAGATCACTCGGTGACGGCGTTGTCCACATCCAATGTCACGCCCGGGCCCATGGTGGACGACAGAGCGATCTTCTTCATGTAGGTGCCTTTGGCGCCCGAGGGCTTTGCCTTGGACACGGCAGAAATGAACGCGCGGACGTTTTCGACCAGCTTGGCTTCGTCAAAGGACGCTTTGCCAACACCGGCGTGGACGACGCCGCCTTTTTCCGCTTTGAACTGAACTTCACCACCTTTGGCAGCTTCCACGGCCGCTTTCACGTCCATGGTCACGGTGCCAACCTTGGGGTTCGGCATCAGGTTGCGGGGGCCAAGGATCTTACCCAGACGACCAACGATGGGCATCATGTCGGGGGTGGCAATGCAGCGATCGAAATCGATGTTGCCGCCCTGAATGGCTTCCATCAGGTCCTCTGCGCCGACAACGTCAGCGCCAGCGGCCTGTGCTTCTTCTGCTTTGGGGCCGCGGGCGAACACTGCGACACGCATTGTTTTACCGGTGCCGTTCGGCAGGCCAACCACACCGCGGACCATCTGGTCTGCGTGGCGGGTGTCAACACCGAGGTTCAGCGCGATTTCGACGGTTTCGTCGAATTTGCTGGTTGCGTTTGCTTTCACCAGTGCGACGGCATCTTCAACGGTGAGGTTGGATTTGCCAGCGAAGGCTTCGCGCGCTGCGCGGGTACGTTTACCGAGCTTTGCCATCTTACTTCACCTCGATGCCCATGGAGCGGGCAGAGCCCAGGATGATCTGCATCGCGGCTTCGATATCGTTCGCGTTCAGATCTTTCATCTTCGCTTCAGCGATTTCCTTCACCTGCGCGACAGTCACGGTGCCTGCGGTCTCACGGCTCGGGTTGTTCGCGCCGGATTTCACGTTGGCAGCCTTTTTCAGGTAGTAAGACGCGGGCGGCGTCTTGATGTCCATGGTGAAGGACTTGTCCTGATAATAGGTGATCACGGTCGGGCAAGGGGCGCCTTGCTCCATGTCTGCGGTCTTGGCGTTGAACGCCTTGCAGAATTCCATGATGTTGATGCCGCGCTGACCCAATGCGGGGCCAACTGGCGGGGATGGGTTTGCCTGACCTGCAGGAACCTGCAGCTTCATCGAACCAACAAGCTTCTTAGCCATCTGGTTATCTCCTTTTCAACAGCCGCAGGGCGCGCCCCTTGGCCTCGTAACGTTGCGTGGTGCGACCGCTGCATCGCGATGCAACGACCTCCCACAAGAATCACACCCGATTGAACAATCAGGTGGATTGGCGGCACTTACGCCGTATCCTTTGACGGCGCAACCCCCGTTTCACACGGAGCGCTTTGGCCGCTTGGCACTCTGGTCGCGGCAGGCGCGGCACCCATCGCCGCATTATACCAGTCCGCCGCGACCAGATCCCACGGAAAGCTCCGCTGCGCCCGCGCCCGCCCCGCCTGCGACAGCCCCGCCGCGAGATCCGGGTTCCGCGACAGCCGGATCATGGCCGCTGTCAGGTCACGGACCACCTGCTCAGCGGTCCCGACCTCGACGAACAGCGCCTCCTCGTCCGTGGCAAGCCCGACCGGGCCACCGCACCGCAGGGTCAGAACCGGCAACCCGATCGCCATGCTCTCCTGCATGGCAATCCCATTGGATTCTTTCAGGCTGGGAAAGATCAACGCACGAAACTGGCTCAGGGTCTCTGCCAGCGCGCCATGAGCCAGCCAGCCTGCGAACCGGACACGCCCCTCCAGACCGAGAGTTGTGACAAGCGCCTCCAGCTGCGGCCGCTCCGGGCCATCGCCATATAGGGTGAGCCGCATGTCCGCCGGGGCGGCGGCCAGCGCCCGGATGGCCAGATCCACGCCTTTGTTGGGGATCATCCGCCCGATCCAGACGAACTCCGGTGGGGCCTGTTCGGGGCGGATACGGGCGCGGTCGAAAAAGCTGCGGTCCAGCCCCGCGTCGGCGACCGACAGCATCTTCGCCTCCGGGCACCCCGCCCAGCGCAGGGCCTGCCGCGTTCGCTCGTACCCGGACACCAGCACGCGGTCAGCCCGCTCGTATTGCGACGACACCCGCCCCATGATCTGCTGCACCGGCCGGTAGATCCGTTGCTGCAGCCGCCCCGCGCGGCTGTCGCGATCGCGGAATTCTGGTGGAAAGAAGATATTTCCCGACACCGGACCGATGACATAGCGATACCCCTTCGGCGGGAACCGCTGCTCCACCGGTGAGATCGGACACAGGTAATGAAGAACGACATCCGACGGATCAAACCGTCGGCACAGTCGCGCCACCGACCTGTGGAACAGGGCGTTGACCAACCGGCGAAGCCCCGGCGTCCGCCAGCACAGCCTCATCAGGGGCGTGTCCTGCACATATTGGACCCGGTCGCCAGGCAAGGCATCCGCCAGCGCCGCCCGGCACCTGTCATGAGTCACAAGCGTCACGTCGTGGCCCTGATCCAGCAGCACCTGCACATATTGCAGCGCCTTTACCGCCTCGCCCCCCATGGTGAGTGCCGCGTTGGTCGACACCACAATCAGTTTCATGCGCCAAAGCCTCCTGCCGGACAAACAAAAATCGGCCCCATTCTAGAGGCCGATCCGAAAGTTCCCAATGGGGGACGTGCATACCGTGGTCTGATTGTGGCCCCTGCCCCCTCCGGCCCCGTCCTGCCCTGACCTATCCTGTCCGGGCAGCGGCAACAGGGTCACCCTTGCTTGGTGACCTGGGCAAAGTCCAGCTCGACCGGGGTTTCGCGACCGAAGATGGACACTGTCACCTTCAGCTTCTGATTCTCGTCGTCGACGCCCTCGACCATACCGTCGAAGTCCTCGAACGGCCCATCATTGACTTTGACCTTCTCGCCGATTTCAAAGCTGATCAATGTCCGCGGCGACTCTTCGCCCTCCTGGACCCGGTTCAGAATGCCGTTCACTTCGGCATCCCGCATCGGCATCGGACGCCCCTGGGGGCCGAGGAACCCGGTCACGCGGTTGATCGAAGAAATCAGGTGATAGCCCTGATCGGACATTTCCATGTGAACCAGAACATAGCCCGGCATGAACCGCCGCTCGGTCGAGACCTTCTTGCCGCGACGGATCTCGATGACTTCCTCGGTGGGCACCAGCACTTCATCGATTTCGTCTTCCAGACTTTGCTCCACGACCGCGGCGCGAATCTGTTCTGCGATTTTCTTTTCGAAGTTCGAAAGAACGCTGACCGAATACCACCGTTTCGCCATGAAGCTGACCGTCCCTTGTGTTCCGTGCAGGATGATCCCTGCAAAAATATCTGCGTGCAGCATATTGCTGCGGCCCAACAAAAATCGGCGTGCGAATCGCCGCACGCCTCATTCAGTGTCGGCTGAACTATCCCCCTGAGCGGCGAATATCAAGAGGCAACCACGCCTTTGACATACGCGCTCAGCCCACGCTGATCTCAGCCGAACATCCCGAGAACGCCGTTCAGACCGGAGCGGATCGCCAGATCCACGATGGCAAAGAACACCGCCGTCAAGGCCGCCATGATGAACACCATGACCGTGGTCAACAGGACCTCGCGACGGGTCGGCCAGACGACCTTGCTGACTTCTGCGCGCACCTGCTGAATGAACTGGACGGGGTTGATGGTGGCCATAGGGCTCTCACACTCTCTCTTGTCGACTGACCGGCGATGTAACCGGAAGGCGCGGCGAATTCAAGTCCTGTGGCTACGGTCGCGGGCGCGGCACGGTCAATTCAATCTTAATTTTTGGAATTCATAACCAAAAGGATCGGCAGGAGAACCGCCTTTGCGTCTTTGAACAGGGCACCGCCGACGACATAGAGCGCGACAATGAGATGGAATTTCATGACCTTCGCCAGTTCCCGGCAGAATGCTGAACACGACCAGTCAAACACCCCCAAGGCCCCGCCGCTGGCAGGACCGTCGCCGGTCGGCTCGCCATCTGCGGCCTTTGCAACCACATCGCAAGACGCCCCGATTCGGCTTCACCCCGCCGCAACCGAGGATCCGCTGCCTGCCCGCATGCGTGAACATGTGACAGTCGTCTTCGCGGCCGGTCAGATCGATGAAACAGCCACGGCCTGCGCGCGCCTGCTCAAGGGATATAACTCCTCTGCCTTTCTGTGGACAACGCTCGGAGCGTGCCACGCACATCGCCGCGCCTTCAATGATGCGCTGACCTGTTTCAACCGCGCCCGTGAACTCGCTCCAACGGCTCCTGACGCATATGCAGGCATGGCGGGGGTCTATGTTCAGCAAGGCAAGCCCGACGCCGCCGAATCCCATTTCCGCACGACCATTGGGCTTGATCCGTCCAATGTTGTGGCGCTGAACAATTTCGCCAATTTCCTGACCGGCTGCGGGCGTTCCGACGAAGCGGCCGCCCTGTTGAAATCCGCGATGGGCCATGCGCCGGGCAACGCGATTGTTGTCTATAATCTCGCCAACGCCCTTCGCCAACTGGGAAACACAGCCGAGGCAAAGCGCTACTATGCCCAAGCACTCTCGCTACAGCCTGACCTCCCGGAGGCCCGGTTCAACTATGGCCAATTGCTCTGTTCCGATCAGGAATTTGAGGCCGCCGCGCCGCAGTTTGACAGGCTTGTCGAGGCCAATCCCGATGATGATCGCGCGCGCGCATACAAACTGCATATCATGGCGAAGCTGAACGATTTCGGCTGGGTTCAGGAATATCAGGCGCATCGCCGTCACCTGGGCTTGCGAGGGACGGCCGTTGCCCCCTTCACCACGCTCGCGATGGAGGACAACCCCGACCTGCTGCGCGTGCGCACTCAGGCCTATGCCGACACCGTCATCATCCCGCCCCTGCGCAAGCCTGCGGACCCCATCCGTCCCGCCAGCCGGCCAGAGCGGTTGCGCATTGGCTATTTCTCTGCGGATTTTCACTGCCACGCCACGATGTTCCTGCTCGGTGGCGTTCTGCGGGCGCATGATACCAGTCGTTTCGACATTCACGCCTTTTCATACGGCCCTCAGCGTGACGACGCTCAGCGCGCCCTGGTGCAAAACAGCGTTGGCCACTTCCACGAGGCTTTCGGCCTGTCGGATCAGGCTCTGGTGGATCTGGCCAAAGCCCAGAACCTCGATATCGCGGTGGACCTCAAGGGATATACCGGCCGGTCACGCAGTTCCATATTTGCGCAGCGTCTGGCCCCGGTGCAGATCTCATATCTCGGCTACCCGGGCACCATGGGATCCCCGTCGATCGACTATCTGATCACCGATTCCGTCGTCAGCCCCGCAGGCACGGAGCGCCATTTCGAAGAATCGCTGATCCGGATGCCTCACAGCTACCAACCCAACGACCCGGAGCGCAAAGTCGCTCCACGCCAATTCACCCGCAGCGATTGCGGCTTGCCGGAAGACGGCTTCATCTTCTGCTGTTTCAACAACAGCTACAAGATCACGCCCCGCGAATTTGATATCTGGATGCCGCTTTTGACCGAGGTTGAGGGCAGCGTCCTGTGGCTTCTGTCAAGCGGCCCCGCCTCCGAGGCCAATCTGCGCCGGGAGGCCGAGGCGCGCGGCGTGGCTGCTGAACGTCTCGTCTTTGCGGATCGCATGACGCAGGACGAGCATCTCGCACGACAAAAAGTCGCGGATCTGTTCCTCGATACCTTTGCCGTCAACGCGCATACGACCGGTTCCGATGCCCTTTGGGCCGGCCTGCCCGTCCTGACTCTTCCGGGGCAGCAGTTTGCCGCCCGCGTCGGCGCCAGCCTGCTGAACGCGGTAAACCTGCCCGAGCTGATCGCAACGGATGAGGCCGACTACAAAGCCCGCGCCCTGCATCTGGCGCAGGACCCGTCGGCACTCATGGCGCTGCGCAGCAAACTGAACGTGAACCGCCGCACCGCGCCCCTGTTCGATGCAAAGAGCTACACCCGAAGTCTGGAAGACGCATTTGATGCTGTGTTTGACCATTGGAAAGCAGATCAGCCGAAGACCCATGTGACGGTTTCCGCAGCCCCGCAACCTCGCAAGGCAGGGAGAGCGGGCAAGAAGGTCCCCTTCGCCGCCGCATAAACACACATGTGTTGCAACGCAGCCAACATCGGAGCATTTGACCATCGCCGGTTGCGCTGGAACAGAGATTGCCACCATCACCGGGCACAGCATGAAAGACGTCAGCGCCATCCTGGACGAGCACTATCTAAGCAGGGCTGCGGAGCTGGCTGAGTCGGCTATCAAAATGCTGGAAATGTTCGGAAACGGAGGGAAAATTCCCAAATGAACTCCCAAATGCAGGTGTCCCGTCAATGGTCATTCGGTCTATATCATTGATTTTAATGGCAGGGGCATCAGGGTTCGAACCCGAGACCTACGGTTTTGGAGACCGTCGCTCTACCAACTGAGCTATACCCCTGTGATGCGGCGGTTCCTAAGGGAGAGCGCCGGGGGACGCAAGAGAAAAATCGCGCGCCCCGGCGATACAGTGCCGTCGAGTCGGCCGGAGGTCGAGAGCCGCCCGCGCCCACACACGCATTCTTCATGCCAGGGTCTGCGCCCTGCCGCACAACGCGCATGCCGTCGGAGAGGCCTCGCATGTAACAGCTCTAGTTCTGTGTCCCCAGGACAAGGCCAACAGCCGCCGGTCTTGAGGTCTCAGGCGATCGTGCGGGCCAGAACAGGGTGCGTAGAACGCCGTCCGGGGAAACAATTCATCGAGGACGGCATTTCAGCCAGGAGAGCCTAGTGCGGCCACGAAAAAGGGCGCCGCGGGGG
>NZ_VCNK01000044.1 GCF_006265095.1 Phaeobacter sp. B1627 | reverse complement strand
TCATCCGACTAATGCAACAGTCCCCTTTTCATTCGTTGCTCCGTCGATCGATCCGAACTGAGCCATCAACCTGCATTGACATTCTGGTATTAATATTATCTGATCATACCAGTTGGTGATCGACCTGTGTTGGGCCTCGGAGGAGAATGCTAAAATGACAAATGTGGCTGTTTTTGGTGCTGGCGGCAAAATGGGGGTGCGCTGCTCTCTCAATCTCACCAAGACGAACTACGATGTTGCGCATGTGGAGGTAAGCGAGGCCGGGCGCGCGCGTTTGAAAGAGGCGGTCGGCGTCGACTGTGTGGAGGTGGATGCCGCCATCGAGACGGCAGATGTAGTCCTTCTTGCCGTACCGGATACCGCGATCGGTGGAGTCGCCAAGAGCATCGTGGACAAACTGAACCCCGGCACCATGGTCGTCATTCTCGACGCCGCCGCGCCATTTGCAGGTCACTTGCCGGAACGCGCGGACATAACCTATTTCGTGACCCACCCGTGCCACCCGATGATATTCCATAACGAAGCCGAGGAGGCCGCCCGTCTCGACCGTTTCGGCGGCGTCGCGCATCCGCAGGGCGTGGTGAATGCTCTGATGCAGGGTCCCGAGGAGCATTACGCACTGGGAGATGAGATCTCCAAAGCCATCTATGCGCCGGTTCGTACAACCTATCGCGTGACAGTCGAGCAAATGGCCTATCTTGAGCCGGGCCTATCCGAGACAGTCTGCGCGTCGCTGTTGGTGGTTTTGAAACAGGCCATGGACGAGGTCGTCAAGACCGGCGTTTCCGAAGCATGTGCCCGCGACTTCCTTTTGGGCCATATGAATATCCTTGGTTCCGTGATCTTCGGGGTGCAGGAGGGAGTCTTTTCGGATGCCTGCAACAAGGCCATAAAGTTCGGCATTCCCGCCCTGATGCGGGAGGATTGGAAAAACGTGTTTGAGCGTGACGAGATCATGGCCTCGATCCGCCGCATCACCTGATCTGTGAGTGGCAAACAGAACGCGCATGGCGCAGCGACTGCGCCCCTCGATTTGGCTGTGCGGCAACCGAACCGAAGTGACAAAATGGAGGGCGCTTTTGCGCGGGTGTCGCAGGCCGCGCTAGGATTTGACCTCGAACACACCCGCAGAGCGCGCGAGGTGGCGCGACATGGTCGCCACGGCCCCCTCAACGTCACGTTTTTCGATCAGGTCGATCATCTCGGCATGCTCGGAGAGGGTGACATCCTCTTTGCCGGACCAGTGCAACAGGCTCACGTGATATTCAAACAGCCAACCCAGCATCGCACGCGACACTGAAACAATGATCGGATTGCCAGTCATCTCCGCCAAGCGAGTGTGAAAATTCATATCAGCCTCGATAAAGGCCGTGGCATTCCCGACGTTTTCCTGTTGTTTCGCGTGAATGGCCCGCAGATCCGCGACATCCTCTGCGGTTGCATTCGCCGCCGCGACACGGATCATGCCAAGCTCAAACATTTGTCGGGCGTGTTTGAGATGTTCGAGATTGGCCGGAACGGCGCTCAAGACGAGGCGCGCGATGTCATCGGACTGGCTCAGGACCGTACCGGCGTCGATTTCATTGACGCGTGAACGCTCGCCGTGATTGATGCTGATCAGACCGCTGTTGTGCAGAGACTGAAGTGCCTCGCGGACGGCAGGGCGGCCAACACCGAATTTTTCCATGAGCGCCCGCTCGGAGGGCATGTAGTCCCCGGGTTCCACCTCGTGCGACAGGATCATCCCTCGCAATTTTTCGACCACCTGATCGGACAGTTTACGCCGGATGATCTTGTCCGAATGCGTTTTGTTGTGTGCTGGTGGGATCATGGTCTGTTTCATCGCATCCGGTTTCGGGTCACAGGCTGTATACGTCGGTCTCGGCTGGTGCATCAAGTTGCGAATTGCGCCACGCATAGGGCGCCAAGCCGCTGTTTTCGGTCGCCGTCAGGTTCGCCTGAAACCGGGTCGTGCCGACGTCGAGCGTTGCGAGACCACCCGTGATCCGGGCCCGATGCACGGTTTGCCCTGCGCATTTTGCCAATGCCGCTATCACGGTGGCAATTGGCCCCGAGAGGCCGCGCGGGCCATAGAGCGCCGCAGGGGTCCAGACCGAGACATCCGCCTGTGCGAGGGCGGTGGCAAGACCCAGCGTGTAGGCCGCGCCAAAGGCCGCGCGGTGGCGGGGGTCGTCATCTGTCATGCAGATACGATCATGATCCGGGTTCGGGATCGTCCGGTTGCCATATGGGTTCTGGCGCATCGCGATTGTCGCAGGGCCGATCCGGTAGTCGCGGTCGCCGATGATCGCCCGTGCGGTCCGGGTGATATCCGGCACGGCCTCCAGCGTTTCCATGACGGACAGGTCGTCGGCAGCATGCACGATCGGACAGAGCCCGTGCGAGACAAAACTCACATGCTCAAGCGGCGGGCGCTTGCGGTTCAGTTCGGGGAAGAAACTGACCATACCGGCGCCACGGAGAGTGCCCTCGAAGACGCGCGCGGCCTTTGCGTGAATGTCCGCAAGCGGGGGGCAGTGGGGCCATTCAGACCCCGGCGGCGTAGACTGGCGGTCAACCGAAGGGCACACAAGAACGCTGTCCGGGATAAAACCCACGGCGTCCATCGCTTGCTTCCGGGCGCTGAGCTCTCTTGCCACGGTGCGTGCGAACAGGCAAATCAGCTCTGCATCGTAGATGAGGTCGGGCAGGGCGGTCTGCAATGCCGCAAAGTTTTCAATCTGTTTGGCCGTGTCGCCCCGCGCGGCATCGATATGACAGAGCAGCCGCTGAGGCGCCACGGCGGCGATATCCTCTGGCGATTGAGCCAGCCGTAGGGCGTCTTCGGCGGTGAGAACCAGGGCTGTGTCTGGGAAGCGGGCGCCTTCTGTCCTTCTGGGCGCAGTGTCTGCACGCGGGGTGGGGCAGCGTGCCCATGTCAGATGTACCGATTGTTCCAAACGCTCGCCCGGATCCAGTGTGTAGGGCCAGGGGAGCGCCAACGGGCGGTTGTAGGTCTTGAAGGAGGCATCGCCCCATTGGCGCTGATCCTCCATTTCGAACGTGTCGCCCGCCAATGCGCAGCGAACCCGAAATCCGGCGCGCTCATGCGTGAGCGAGACGATGTCCATAAATGGCTGCCAGGGGTCGATCAGGATCGGAAAGACCGACGTCTCTGTCTTGCCGCAGGAGTGGCCGATTTCAACGGGACAACCAGCGACGCTGGCAGGATGCAGGATGGTGAACCCGGCGCGGTTGGTCTCAAACGGTGCATCCGCCTGACCCGTCGCAGAGACCCTGAGTCCGGCCTCGTCAGCGGCGATCGTCAATGAGACCTCCAGCGTAGCGCCATGGCTCTGATAGAGCATCCGGAGCGTGAGGCCCAGACCCGATGATGTGTCGCGCGACACCTCCGTTATACGCGGGGCGAGGGTGCCCCAGTCCTGGTCACGGACCAGAAGCGCAATGCCACGGATCAGCTCAACACCGTCATATGTAATATGCCGCAGGGCCCCGTCTTGCAGAGTGAACGACAGCTTCCCGACGCTCTGCTGCTCCGACGCGGGCGGTGGGCATGTGGTGCCGTACAGATCCATGGGGGTCGTCATAACTCGGTCAACGGGATGGTGCGCCCCTCCCTGGCGGAGAGATAGGCCGCTTCGACGAGTGCCAGGGTTCGCAGATTGTCCTGGCCGCGGGTTTCCGGCGCGACGCCCGTGGCGAGGCAGTCGACGAAATGCTGCTGAATGATCCGGACGCTTTCCTGAATGTTGTGCCAGGGACGTTCTGCCCATTCCAGAACCGGCGGAGCGACATCGCGTGTCGTGACCTGTTCGCCAATCTGGATCGACATGCGATACCCGGCATCGAGCCGGATCGTGCCTTTGTCGCCGTCGATTTCCAGCAGGCTCTCGGGAAAGGTTTCGGGCGAGCGGCGGGTGGCGTAGGAACAGTCCACCACAGTGGTCACGCCGCTTTCGTGCTCCAGCAGCATGGTGGCGACATCTTCGCCCTTGATGGCGGGATTGATCCGCCGGGTCGTCGCTGTGATCCGACTGGCGTCTCCGAACAGCGCGCGCGCAATGTCCAGGATATGGATGCCCAGATCCTCAATGATAAAGCGTTCGCCCTCGGCCAGATAGGGTTGACCCGAGAATACATCATAGCCGGAGCGGAAGCTGACGCGCCCGAAAAAGGCTGTGCCGATAACTCCGCTGCGCAGCTCGTCGACCACCGCGCGGACAGCCGATTGCCAGCGAAAGTTCTCATGCACCATCAGCACCTTGCCCGTCGTCTCGACGGCCGCAACCATGGCGCGGGCATCCTCCAGCGTCTCGGCAAAGGGCTTTTGGCAAATGACATGCACCCTGTGTTCGGCAGCCAGCTCTACCAGCGCTCGGTGCGAGGACACCGTCGTGGCAATATCGACAACGTCAAAACCGCCCTCCGCAAACAGGGTCGCCGCGTCCGTATAGCATCTGACCTCGTCAAAAAGCGCGGAGGCGACTGCCAGACGCCCCTCGTCGCGGTCGCAGAGGGCCACGACTTCGACGTTGTCGATGTCCTTCCAGGCGTGAAGCTGGTTCATCGCGAAGAAGCCGCAGCCAATCAATGCAATCTTCATTATCTCACTTTTCCTCCATTACCCGACGGCCGCCTGGGCCTGAAGCGCGACCCGCGCCTGCACGCGCTGCTGCGCCTGATCAATGACAACCGCTGCGATGATGACCAGACCTTTGATGACTGTCTGCCAGAAGGATGACACCCCCATCATCACGAGACCATCCGAGAGCACGCCGATCACAAAAGCCCCCACAATCGTCCCGCCAATGCGACCTCGACCGCCGGCCATCGATGTGCCGCCAAGCACGGCGGCGGCAATGGCGTTCAGCTCGAAGGTGTCGCCGGTCGCCGGATGGGAGGCTGCGAGCTGGGAGGATATGATGATCCCGACCAGAGCGGCGCATAGGCCCGAAAACATATAGACGAAGTATTTGACATGGTTGACTTTCACCCCTGACAAACCGGCCGCGCGTTCGTTGCCTCCGACGGCATAGATAAAGCGGCCAAGCGGGGTGCGGCCTGCGATATAGGCGGCCAGAAGGCCGATGATGATCAGCATCCAGATCGAGACCGGAATACCCAGAATGTCACCGGCCCCGATCCAGCGATAGGTGTCGGACCCATATTCGGCGTTGCCGTTCAGGTTCGGAAACGTTCGCCCGTCCGACGACAACATGGCCGCGCCGCGCGCCACATAGAGCGTGCCAAGTGTCGCGATAAAGGGCGCGACATTCAGCTTGGTGATGAGAAACGCGTTGATCGCGCCGATAAATATACCCACGGCGGAGACGATCAGACAGATTTCGAGCGTGTTGAACTGGATCGACCAGCCAAGCCCCAGGTCGATCCCGTTGAGGATCAGATAGCCCGCGACCATCCCACAGAGCCCCACGATCGAGCCAACCGAGAGATCAATCCCGCCCGAGATGATCACAAAGGTCATGCCCACCGCCAAGAATGCATTGAGTGCGACGTGTTTCGACATGATCACGAGGTTTGCCGCCGACAGAAAGTTCGGCGCGAAGATGGCAAAGAAGACCGTCACGAGGATCAGGGCAATGAAGGTCCGTGCCTTGAGCAGAACCAGTAGAACGCTGGCGTCCCCCGCAGGGGCGGACGAAGTGCGAGTGACCGTCATGTCACGGTTTCCTTTTGTTGATGAGTGACGGCGTGGCCAACGGCGGATGCCGCGATCAAACCCGTCTCGGACGCGGTTTCTGACGTAAACTCGCCGGTGATAGAGCCATTGGACATCACGATGATCCGGTCAGACAGGCCGAGCACCTCTTCAAGATTGGACGTAACGAAGATGATGCCGAGCCCCTGAGCTGCGAGTTCACGCATGACGCGGAACACTTCGGCTTTGGCGCCGATGTCGATGCCGCGCGACGGCTCATCCATCAACAGCACTTTGGGGCGGGTCATCAGCGCTTTGCCAATGACGACTTTCTGCTGGTTGCCGCCCGAGAGTGAGGAGACCGGGTTTTCCGGCGAGGCAATCTTGATCACCAGTTGCCTGACGTAATCGCCGACTGTTTTTTTCTCTTTCGAGAGGTCGATATGCCCGTGTTTCGAAAGATCGCCGAGCGACGAGAGCGTCATATTCTCGCGGATTGACAGCAGTTGAATGAGGCCGTCCTGTTTTCGATCTTCGGGAATGATGGCGAGCCCCATCCCGATCCGGCCTGCGACATGGCGCGACTTGGCTTCCTTGCCATCGACATAGAACCGTCCGAGCGCATGCGGATAACGGCCCATGACCGTCTCGACAAACTCTGTCCTCCCGGCCCCCATCAGACCGTATACGCCGAGGATTTCGCCTGCCCTGAGCGACAGTGAGACCCCATTGACGGTAAAGCCACCCGAAGAATTCGGGAGATACACGGACTCGGCGCGGAACACCTCATCGCCGAACGGCTGATCAAGGGTCTTTGGGAAATCCTTGCTTGCGTCCCCGATCATGTTGAGCACGATCCATGACACGTCCACACCCTCCATCGATCGCGCGCCGGTGATCACGCCATCGCGCAGCACGGTGATGTAGTCTCCGACCCGGATCAGTTCCTCGAGCCGGTGCGAGATATAGACGATGCCGACACCGTCGCGCTTGAGTTCGTCGATCACGCGAAACAGGATCTCGACTTCGGCGGCCGACAGCGCCGACGTGGGTTCGTCAAGGATGAGAATGCGGGCATTCTGGGCCAGGCTTTTGGCGATCTCGACGATTTGCTGCTGTCCCACCTTCAGATCACCGACAAGCGCATCAGGGTCGATGTCATGTTCCAGCCGCCGCATCAGCGCGCGGGTCTCGTCGCGCTGTCTCGCGCGGTCAATGTCTATGCCGTAGCGGGTTTTCTCCCGATTGATGAAAATATTGTCGGCCACGGTCATGTTCGGGAAAAGGTTCAGCTCCTGAAAGACGATGCCGATACCGTAGCGGGCGGCGTCCTCCGTTGAGGTCAGATGCACTTCTTCCTCGCCGATGTAGATTGATCCGGAGGTCAGCTGTTCGACGCCTGCGATGACTTTCATCATTGTCGACTTTCCCGCGCCGTTTTCTCCGACCAGCACGTTCACCGCCCCCATGCGCAGATCAAAATTCGCCGATTTGAGAGCCACAGTGCCCGGGTAGACTTTGGTGCCTTCGCGGATCCGGAGGCCGATCGGATGCTGGTCCGGCGCCATCAGTGCACCTGCAGTTTGGTTGGGACGAGTTCAATCGCATCGCCCGCGTTGCGCAGGGTGTAGACCCCCTCGAACTCGACACGCCGGCCAACCAGGTCGCCCTCGGGCAGGGTGACGCTTTGGCTGGCCAGGTCGTTCAACGCACGTGCGAGCTTTGCGAATTCGATCTGGTCACGAAAATCGCTGAAAATGATAAAGGGCATGGCATCGCGCAAGGCGGTGCCACGGACCACGGGGCCAAGTTGCACGACGAGGTCGGCGGCGCCGTTTCCGTCGATATCCACCGCCAGTTTGGCAGCACGGCTCTGGGTGTTCGCCTCGATGATCACGCCTTCGCCACTGGAGACAAAGTTCCACGGGTTGGCCTCGCCTTCGGGGCGCAGGCCATAGGCATTGCCGACGGCATCAAGACCATTGGCTGCGATTTCGGCTTTCAGCTCTTGCAGCGGGACCGCGCTCTCCTTCGCCATTGGCAGCACTTTCGCGTCCCAGATGTCTGCTGCGTAAACTGCCATGCGGGCTTCGTCGGTCTGGGCCACGGCGGACGCGGCTTCGGGATCTGGTGTTTTGACAACTTTGCAAGCGACAGGCAGTAGCGCGACGCAAGACAGAACCGCAAGCGACTTGAGACAATCGCGCATTCTAAGTCCTTTACTTTATCAGCGGGCCCCGGTCGCCCGGCGGCCCGCAAACGAGACGTTTAGGCCGAGAGGGCAAAGGTTTCGAGCTTGGCTGCGTTCTCCGCAGTGATCAGCACGCAATCCATCAGCTGTTTCTCGTTCTGGCCGGTCGAGCCGACGGTCAGGAATTGGTCGGCCTGCTCCACCGCGATCTGTGCCTGACGGAACGCTGGCTGCAGCACCGTTGCCTTGATCCCGCCCGCGAGGATCGAGTCGCGAACGTCATTGGAGCCGTCGAAGCCGACGACGATCACATCGGTACGCCCGGCTGTCTCAAGCGCGGCCCAGGCCCCCATGGCCATGGTGTCATTGCCGCAGATGACGCCCTTGATGTCCGGGTTCGCCTGCAGGATGGTCTCCATCTTCTCGTAGCCTTCGGTCTGGGACCAGTTGGCCGATTGCTGGGCCACCATGACAAGATCCGGGTATTGGTCGATAATGTCGTGGTAGCCGGACGACCGGATGCCTGCGTTGGTGTCGGCTTCGCGACCGACGAGTTCGACATAATTGCCCGCTTCGCCCATGAGGCGTACGAATTCTTCGGCCCCCAGCTGCGCGCCCTGGTAGTTGTTTGACACAATCTGGCTGATGGCGATGCCGGATTCCTTGATTTCGCGGTCGATCAGGAAGGACGGAATGCCCGCATCTTTCGCACGCTGGACGGCCGCGACAGTGGCATCTGCGCCGGCATTGTCGAGGATGATGGCATTCACGCCGCGGGCAATCGCGGTATCGAACAGTTCGGATTGCTTGTTCGGATCATCGTCGTGAACCATGATCAGCGTTTCATAGCCGAGGTCGATGGCGCGCGCTTCGGCACCGACGGCTTCGGCTTTGAAGAACGGGTTGTCGTGGCTTGGGGTGATGATGGCCATGAGGCCTTTTTCCGCAGCAAAAGCCGGGCGGGCGAGCGGCAGCACAGCGGTCGCTGTGACACCGGACATGAAATGACGGCGATTAAGTTTCATTCGAGCTCCTCCAATTGACCCGATCACACGGTTTACGTGTGTCCTCCTCCGGTCAGTAAAGAGATTGAGGAATAATTATTCTGTTGTCAACTGGTATGATCACCATCACTCTGGCCGGGCAATTTCCTATCGAGCTGACCAGACGTTTGATGTGAAAAATCCTGTCGATGTCATTGAAAATAGGGTATATATTTCTGCGTGCTTCTGATTTGCGTGGTCGTATGTCGGCGGCAAGAGAGCCCTTGCAGGTGAGCCAACATCAGGCCTTGGGAGGCAGGCGGAGCAGGCAGGCGCCAGGGTCAGGCACATCCGGTTTGGGTGATGCGCCGCGCCAGTGAGTGGCGGAGACGCCGCGCAGGGCAAGTGCCGCAGCATAGTGACAAGTGCCGCAGCATAGTGACAAGTGCCGCAGCATAGTGATCTGTTTCGCGCGGGGCCGGGCGGTCGTGATCGGGTGTGGCAAGATGCCCAATACAGATTGACAACTGGTATGATCAGTAACTAATCAATTGATCATGTCAACTTCGTCTGAAACTCAGCTGGATAGCGAAAGTGCCCGGATCAGTCCGAGCGACTTGCCTGCCGGGCCGCTCGTGGCCTGGTACGGGGATGATTTCACGGGCGCCGCCGCCGTCATGGAGGTGTTGTCCTTTGCCGGGCTGCCGTCAATGCTGTTTCTGGAACCGCCGACCTCTGACCGTCTGGACCGCTTTCCGGGGTTGCGCGGTATCGGTGTCGCCTCCACCGCGCGGGCGGAGTCGCCAGACTGGATGCAGGCGGAGCTGCCGGAAATCTTTGCCCGGCTGTGGCGGATGAAACCCGCGATCCTGCACTATAAAGTCTGCTCCACACTGGATTCCTCGCCGGAAATCGGCTCTATCGGCCGCGCGCTGGAAATAGGTGCAGAGGCGACCGGGGGAACCATAGTCCCTATTCTGATCGCCGCGCCGCAGATGCGACGGTATCAGGTCTTTGGCCAGTTGTTCGCCGCGCATGGCGATAAAGTCTATCGTCTCGACCAGCACCCGGTAATGTCACGCCACCCCGTCACCCCCATGTCCGAAGCGGATGTCGCCGCGCATGTGGCAAAGCAATCCCCGCGCCTTGCAGCACGCGCCCTGACGATGGAGCATTTGGCAGAAGCCGCAGCTGATCCGTCGCCGCTCGAGAGGGATGAAGAAGCAGAGCTCACCGCCATTGCCCTGGACAGCTGGGACAGGGCTTCCGAGACCGCGGCCGGACGGGTGATTTGGGAAAACCGCAACCAATCTCCTTTCGTGGTCGGCTCGCAGGGCGTCGAATACGCGCTGATCCGCCATTGGCAAGCGAGCGGGGCGTTGCCGCCGGCGCAAGACCCGCGCGGCATTGGACGGGCGTCGCGGATGGTTTCGGTCTCGGGCTCGGTCTCAGCGACAACTGCCGGGCAAATCGCCTGGTCCAGGGCGCATGGTTTTGCCTGCATCCCGTTTGACGCAAGTGCGGCGTGCAGAGGTGAAGCCGCGCTCCGACAGGAGGAAGACCGGGTGAGGGCAGCCGCGCTTGCAGCACTGGCGGAGGGCAGGGATCCCCTGATCCATACCGCCGAGGGCCCCGATGATCCGGCCGTGGCGCGTTTCCGGGCCGCCCTGCGTACTGCGGGCGCTGATATCGGTCAGGTCAACCAGGCCATCGGAGAGAGGCTTGGGCGCATCCTGCGCGATATCCTGTCAGAAACCGGCGTGCGTCGTGCGGTCATTTCTGGTGGCGACACATCCGGACATGCGACCCGCCAGCTTCAGGTTTTTGCGCTGTCGGTTCTCGCGCCGACCCTTCCGGGCGCGTCGATTTTCAAAGTGCATGCCGATGGTCCGATGGATGGTCTGGAACTCGCACTGAAGGGCGGACAGATGGGCAGCCCGGATTACTTCGGCTGGGTCCGCGATGGAGGAGGAAGACGATGAACCGCGTCACGGCAACCTATGAGATTGAATCCCCGGCGGGCATCGCACGCGGTGCCGAGGTGCTGGCGAGCGAACAATCAACCGGAGCCTTCGCCAAGGTGCCGCTGGAAACCGATGATCTGCGGGCGCGGCATGGCGCGCGGATTGAGGAATTGACGGTCACGGGCACCTCCGAAACGCCGGCTTTGCCATGCCGGGCAAGAGGCGGAATTTACGAACGGGGACTGGTCCGGATCAGCTGGCCGATCGAAAATTTCGGAACCTCATTGCCGACCCTGCTGTCGACCATTGCGGGCAATCTCTTTGAGCTTGCCGAACTCTCTGCGGTGAGGCTGGTCGATCTCTGTCTGCCGCTGGATTTCGCCGCCACCAACCCTGGCCCTCAGTTCGGCGTCGGCGGAACCAGACGGGTGCTTGGCGGCCATGAGGGGCCGCTGATCGGCACGATCGTCAAGCCCTGTGTCGGGCTCAGCCCGGACGATACGGCTTCGCTCGTCAAATGCCTGGCCGAAGCCGGTATCGACTTCATAAAAGATGACGAGCTGCAGGCCAATGCGCCCCATTGCCCTCTGCCTGCGCGTGTTGCAGCGGTGATGAAAGTGCTCAACAACCATGAGGAGCGCACCGGCAAACGCGTCATGTACGCCTTCAATATCACCGACGAGATAGACCAGATGTGGCGCAACCTCGATCTGTTGCAAAATCACGGGGCGAATTGTGCGATGGTCTGTGTGACTTCCGTTGGCCTGAGCGGACTGCGTGCGCTGCGCGAACGCTCGCCATATGTGATACACGGCCATAGGGCGGGGTGGGGGCTCTATTCGCGCTCGCCTGATATCGGTATCAGCTTTCCCGTCTGGCAGAAACTGTGGCGTCTTGCTGGCGCGGATCATCTGCACGTCAACGGGCTTGGCAGCAAGTTCACCGAGACGGATCAGGTTGTTGCGCAGTCTGCCCGTTCGGTCCAGGCCCCGGTTTTCGAGACGGGCGGACCAGCCTTTGCCGCCATGCCCGTATTCTCTTCAGCCCAGACCGTCTGGCAGATCGAGCCGGCGCGCAGTTTGCTTGGGAACGACGATTTTATCTTTTGCGCGGGGGGCGGCATTCAGGGCCATCCGGACGGGCCCGCTGCCGGGGTGATCGCGCTGCGTCAGGCTGCCGAGGCCGCGCGGGACGGTATCCCGATTGAACGGCATGCCGCGTCGCACAAACAACTTCGTGCCGCGATGGAGGCGTTCAAGAGGCCGGCGCTTGCGGATCTCACTGACCGCGACTAGCCACTCGGTCCGGCGTTTGGATCGCCCATTCCCTGCTGGGTCGACCTGTTTGCGGAGCCGCCAGCGGCAGACCCGGCCGACCCGGATGTGCTGTAGTCTGACGCGTCCGCCACGCAAAGGGGTTGAATTCACACGGCACCTTCGTATTGCTGGCGATTGACCAGGTCAGCTGCGGCGGCGTGGTGCTCGTTCGCAAAAGGACCATGACATGAAGCCCAATCCGATTTCTCCGACCATACCGCTGGATCAGGATGGGGTGCACCATGGGTTTTTGAAACTCCCCTACAGTCGCGACGATAGCGCGTGGGGGTCGGTCATGATCCCGCTGACGGTGATCCAGAACGGAACGGGCAAGACCGCGCTTTTGACGGGGGCCAACCATGGGGACGAGTATGAAGGGCCCGTTGCGCTGCAGGAGCTGGCCTACACGACCCGAGCGGAGGACGTCACGGGCCGGTTGATCATTGTGCCCTATTTCAACACGCCGGCGTTTCAGGCGGCCACCCGGACCTCGCCAATCGACCGGGGCAATCTCAACCGGGCGTTCCCAGGGCGCGCGGATGGCACAGTTACCGAGAAAATTGCCGATTACTTTCAACGTATCCTTCTGCCAATGGCTGATGTGGCTGTGGATTTTCATTCCGGCGGCAAGACCTTGGACTTTGTGCCTTTTGCAGCGGCGCATATCCTTGAGGACAAAGTCATGCAGGACGCATGTTATGCGGCGATGCGGGCCTTCAACGCGCCCTATTCGGTACAGCTGCTGGAGATCGATAGCGACGGCATGTACGATACCGCCGTCGAAGAGATGGGCAAGGTGCTGGTCACCACCGAGCTTGGCGGCGGCGGCAGCGCGTCGGCGCGCAGCAATGCCATTGCCAAGAAGGGGCTTCGCAACGTATTGATCCACTTCGGCATCCTTCAGGGCGACATGCAGATCGACCCGACCGTTTCACTTGGCATGCCTGACGGCGATTGTTTTGTGTTCAGTGAAGGGGACGGTTTGTTCGAGGTGATGCGCGACCTGGGGGACCCGGTTCAAGCCGGAGAGGTCGTGGCGCGGATTTGGCCCCGGGACCGCACCGGGCAGGCGCCGGTGGACTATCGCGCCCGCCGCAGTGGCATTTTGATCAGCCGCCATTTTCCGGGGCTGATCAAGGTCGGTGACTGCGTCGCGGTGATCGGTGCGGTCGAGGGCTGATATGCTTTTGGATCAGCGCGACCTCCAGATTTTGCGCGTCCTGTCCCGCGATGGCCGCATCACAAAAACTGCGCTCGCAGAACAGGTCGGCCTGTCCCCGACCCCGTGCTGGGAACGGCTCAAGAAGCTCGAAAAAGCGGGGCTGATAGATGGCTACGCGGCTCATTTCGATCTGAAGAAGCTGGCGCCTCATGTGACAGTATTCGTCGCGGCGGAACTGGCGGATCATACGGCGGCGAGTTTCCGTGCCTTTGAGGCGGGCATCCAACGCTATGATGAGGTGACCGCCTGTTGGGCGCTGGGCGGCGGGTTCGACTATCTGATGCAGATCGTGACCCGAGATATCGACGCCTATCAGCGGCTGATCGACGAAATGCTTGAGGCCCGTATCGGGCTGAGCCGTTATTTCACCTATATCGTTACGAAGCCGGTCAAGGGGGCAGGGCCTCCTCCGTTCGAAATCCTGCTGAATGGCAGGTGATTTTTCTGCCGGTGCCGGGATCTTTGGTGAAATCCTCTGATCCGTTGCTGGAGAATGGTCACCGAATGTCCGCTGCGGGTGCGGCAGAAGGCGCAAGGCAGAGCAACAGGAAGAACACGAGATGCTGAAGAACGACCAATTGGATCAATGGGATCGCGAGAATTTCTTTCATCCCTCAACGCATTTGGCCCAGCACGCCCGAGGAGAGAGCCCGACGCGGGTGATCAAGACCGCATCTGGCGTCTATATCGAGGACCGGGATGGCACCCGCCTGCTTGATGCCTTTGCCGGGCTGTACTGCGTCAATGTCGGGTATGGCCGGCAAGAGATCGCAGAGGCCATCGCGGATCAGGCGCGGGAACTGGCCTATTATCATTCCTACGTCGGGCATGGCACAGAGGCCTCGATCACATTGTCAAAGATGATCCTGGACCGCGCGCCAAAGAACATGTCCAAGGTCTATTTCGGTCTCGGCGGATCGGATGCGAATGAGACGAACATCAAGCTGATCTGGTACTACAACAACATCCTCGGCCGCCCGCAGAAAAAGAAGATCATCTCTCGGTGGCGGGGCTATCACGGGTCGGGGCTGGTGACGGGGTCGCTGACGGGGCTGGAGCTGTTTCACAGGAAATTCGACCTGCCGATTGATCAGGTCCTCCACACCGAAGCGCCGTATTACTATCGCCGGGCAAATCAGGATCAGAGCGAGGCCGAATTCGTGGCGCATTGCGTCGCTGAACTTGAGGCGCTGATCGAAAGGGAAGGCGCGGACACCATTGCGGCCTTCATTGGCGAACCTGTTCTCGGCACCGGTGGCATAGTCCCGCCGCCCGCAGGCTACTGGCCCGCAATCCAGGCGGTGTTGAAGGCAAATGATATCCTTCTGGTCGCTGATGAAGTGGTGACCGGTTTCGGGCGTTTGGGGACGATGTTCGGCTCGGATCACTATGGCATCGAGCCGGATATCATCACCATCGCCAAAGGGCTCACATCGGCCTATGCGCCGCTTTCGGGCTCCATTATCGGCGACAGGGTCTGGTCCGTGCTGGAACGAGGAACGGATGAGAACGGGCCTATCGGTCACGGCTGGACGTATTCCGCCCATCCCATCGGTGCTGCGGCGGGGGTTGCCAACCTGCAGCTTCTTGACGATCTGAACCTGGTGGCAAATGCAGGCGAGACCGGCGCCTATCTCAACGCCAGCATGGCCGAGGCACTGGCGGCGCATCCCAACGTCGGTGATGTGCGCGGCGAAGGTATGCTCTGCGCCGTGGAGTTCGTCAAAGACAGGGACGGCCGCGTCTTCTTTGATGCTGCAGACAAGATCGGCCCGCAGATTTCCGCGAAGCTGCTCGAGCAGGACAAAATCATCGCCCGCGCGATGCCGCAGGGGGATATCCTTGGTTTCGCGCCACCGTTTTGCCTGACCCGTGAAGAGGCTGACCGGGTCGTTGCCGGCACTCTTCGCGCGGTGACGGCTGTTCTGGGGTGATCGCGCTTCGGGTCAGCAGCAAGCCGTGTGTGTGACGGTTGCCGGTGCGTGCGGCGCTGCTGTGCCGGGTGTGACGTCTCTGCGGTCCAACGGGCTGCAATAGAGTTGAGAGCGGCTGGCTGCCCCCCCCTGGTGATGGAGAGGGCGAGCAGAAGACAGGGCGCGCCTCGAAACGCAATTCTGACAGGTGTTTCATGACAGGCACCGTTGCGGCGATCATGTGGAATCATGCGGTTTTTATGATGCATTGACAGGTGGTGGCCAGATTTCCGATACTCGGGATGGGACTGCGGGTGGAATGGGACGGACAAATGGCCGGAGAGACTGCCTTTCGGATCAATTTATTCGGCCCGTTTGAAGTAACCACTTCGGATGGAACTGTGGTGCATGTTCCGAGCAAACGCGGCAAGGCATTGATCGCTGCGTTGGCGACGGGACGCAAGGGGCAGCGCACGCGAGACTGGCTGCAGCAGCTCCTGTGGCACGGGCGAGGACGCGCTCAATCCTCCGCAAGCCTCAGACAGGAATTGCGGCTTATCCGCAAAGCGTTTGATAATCCAGAGGTCGTGGTGTCCGAGCATGGAGTCCTGACCCTGAATTCTGATCTCGTGTCGTCAAATGCCGATCGTCTGCAGAGCGGCGGGAAGGCCGACGACTTTCTGGAGGGACTGGATTTGCCCGCGCCGTTTGATGCCTGGCTCGCGGAACAACGGCAGCTTTCCAGTCAACTGCGGGAAACGGGCGGAGCGGAGGAAACCGTGTTTCCGCGTACTGATGCCCGGCGAGGCGAGCCGATTGTTTATTTCAACAAAGTTTCATCGGATGAGATGGCGTTGGAAGTGGCAAACGAGGTGTTCCAGAGCCAAATCGAAAAAGGTCTCACTGATTTGGCGCCCCTGGATGTGCGAAGTGCGACGTCGGATCAGGATGCGGCCAATCATACACTGCTGAAAACGCAAATTCTCGAAACCGGGCATGAGACGTTGCTGCGGGTGGTTATGCAGGGGGCGGGGGCCGGGGTGCAAAACTGGACAGCGCACTGGCGGGGGCAGACCCAGATGCTATCGGGCTGTGAAAATGAGGACCTGCTGCAACTCGCCTACCGGGCGCAGGAGGCGGCAGTCGATGCGTTGACGGTGAGCGAAGCCCGCAAAAACCGGATCAGTGCAAGCCTTCTGGGATTTCGTGCCTTGCGCAGTATTTTCAGTATGGAACGATCGGATCTGGATCAGGCCGATGTCGATTTGCAGCGCGCGTATGAGCTGGTGCCAAAGGGCGTGTTTTTGGCTTGGCGGGCTTTTATCCAAGCCAATTTAATCGTTGAGAGTACGGATCTGGACGCCGCGCATCAGGCGGATTTGGCTGCAAATCTTGCCCGCCGGGCCCTGCAGGAGGAACCGGAAAATGCTGCCCTGAAAGCGGCTGCATCGCATGTCTTTCTACTGACAGGTCAGGATGTTACGGCGGCGGGCGAACTGGCGCGGGATGCCACGGCTTTGAACCCTGCGAACCCGTTGGCCTGGGCCTCGCGTGCGAATGCGGAAATCGCTGCCGGGCAGATCGAGGCGTCGGTCGGCTTCTCTCATCGTGCGCTGCAGATCGGGCGATTTTCGAGATCTCGCCACTGGTGGGAGATGCAGGCCGGCGTGTCTGCCGCGCTGGTTGGAAACTACGAAGCGGCCCGCGTCCATAGCCTCATGGCGCATTCTCTGGTGCCGAGTTTTCGCCCTCCTCTCCGTTACTTGGCGGCTTTGGAACATCAACGCGGTGATGAAAAGGCGATGGATGCCGCGGTTGAGAAAATCCGCGACCTGGAACCCGATTTTGACATGGGGGATCTGGCAGAGCCGGATTACCCATCCGGAAATTTAAGGCGGGCGGGCCTCGCCTGAGGCAATTTCTCGCCTGAGTTTATCACGGTTTTTTCACGATAGTCGCCGCGTCTGTCCTGTTTTTCTACGCGGTATTCGTAGGGATCAACGTTCATTTTATAATCTATAGGACTGGGGACAATGGCGCGATTTGGACACACAGGACATACGGGACACACTGGGCATACTGGCCACACGGGGCACACTGGCCACACGGGGCACACTGGACATACAGGCCATACGGGGCACACCGGCCACACGGGACACACCGGGCATACTGGCCACACCGGACATACAGGCCATACCGGACATACCGGCCACACGGGCGCGTCGTTTACCGGATCGGGGCACAGTGCAGCGATGATGACTGCGCTGATGCTGACGCGTGAGGGGGTATCCGGGAGCTGGGCTCCGCCAGAGGTCACGGCGCGCAATATTTTTGACAGCAGGGATCTGGGCCATCTGTCCGGCCCTCCTCAGACCGCAGTTATCGACTACGAGCTGATGGCTCCCGTTTTTATTGATGTCGTGCCCTCGGATGACGACAATGCGCATGGTGTGGCCTATGTCTGTCATTCCGATGCGCTGCATGATGCGCCCCTGGTCGAGTTGATGCGGCTTGCGGCACCGGGACCTGACGTTTTCGCGCTGCAGTTGGACTATCTGGATTTCTATGCGGATCTTCGGGCTGACCGTATGGACGAAATTGATGTTCAGCTGACGGATCTGACATCGTTTTTTGCGGCGCTCGCTCATATCCATCCGGCCCGCAACAAGGCGACTTTGGCGTTCATACAGGCGGCGCTCCGGTTTTGCGCCACCGTCCAGTTCCGGATAAAGCACGGCTTTGGCTGTCCGCGCCCCGCCAGCCTCGCACCGCAGATCCAGCCGATGATCCAGACCCCGGCGCATGGAACGCTGCCAAGTGGCCACGCGACCGAAGCCATGTTCCTCGCCACATTATTCAAGGCGCTGGCGGTGGAGCTGTCTCACGCTCTGGAGGGAGACACCGCGGCCTGGCTGCAGCAGTTCAACACCCAATGCGACCGACTGGCGGTCCGGATCGCAGCAAGCCGCACCGTTGCCGGCGTGCATTTCCCGGTCGATAGTGCCGCCGGTGCGGTGCTCGGGGACTCGTTGGCCCGGTATGTTCTGGCACGGGTCCAGACCCAGGCCCCTGACGGGGACACTCCGGTCGCACCGTTGGCGTGGCGCAAGCTCGACGCCGATATGGCGGCCTTTGGTTCGGCGGACTATACCTTTGATACGATGACGGCCCTGCGTGAGGGCGGTGTCATCAATGGTCAGACGGTTACCACCGTGACGACCGAAGATCTGTCATTGCGCTACAGCCCGCAACTGGACTGGCTGTGGCAATCCTGCGTTGCGGAGCTGCGTCGTGGCGCCCCCGAGCAGGAGGACTGATCATGCCGTTGCACTGGCGCGTTGAAACAGCTCAGCCGGGGGCACCTTTGCCACGGCATCCTGCGGCTCATTGGTGGTACACGCTTGAGGCCGAAGCGCGTGCCGCGGGGCAGGATACCGCGGCCAGCCTGCTGGCACTGGATCTGGGAAACGGCGATGAGGAGGCGATTTTACCGCCGGTCCTGATGTCGCCCGATCAGGCGCAGGCCCTGCATCAGGGCGGCGAGGTACCGGATCGGAGCGAACCTTTGTCCGATCTGTTGGCGCGGGTGCGGGACGGTTTGCGGGACCGGACGCTTTTTGCGCCGGTGCTGCCACAGGCGGCACATTGCGATCCCTCCGGCCCTGCGGAGGAGCCCCCGGCGGGGCTGCCGGATGTGCCCGAAGACAGCACCGTGATCGGGATCATCGACGATGGGATCGCCTTTGCGCATCCGGCATTTCGGCTGCCCGATGGTCGGCACACGCGGTTTGCCGCCGTCTGGCAGCAAGACGGTACCTGTCTGCGCGGGGCTCACTCGGATGTCCCCTTTGGGCATGTCTATTGCCGCGATGACATAGATCAGCGCCTGCAACAGGCGGAGTTTGACGAGGACCGGTTTTACCGCGACTTGCCGACGATCGGTGAGGAGGGGCACAGCCCGTTTCGCTATCGTGCCCTGCACGGGACTCATATTGCGGATCTCGCGGCTGGCGGCGGGCAGGGTGATGCGATGGACACAGCTCCGGAGAAGTTTCCCATCCTCGCGGTCAATCTCCCGACGGCGCTGGTCAGTGATACCGGGGCAACCTTCATGGCGGGGGCGATGATCCTCGGGGTGCAGGACATTCTGCGCCGAACCGAGGAGATGATACGTGCGGCCGGGCGTCCGTTCCCGCTGGTGCTGAACCTCAGCTTTGGTCTGGGGGGGATCGGCAAAAACGGCGGCCATCTGATCGCTGCTGCGCTGGAGCAGGCGATGGACTACTGGCATACAACGCACAAGGTGCCGATGCGGATTGTGCTGCCCGCGGGCAATACCCTGCAATCGCGTCTTGCCGCTCGGTCAGAAATCAGTCCCGGTCGCCCCTATCGGGCGACAGTGCGTGTCGCACCCGACAATCGCGGCTCGACCTACTTGGAGATTGCCGTGGCGCAGCGCGGGCAGAAACCCGATCTGTCTTCGCTGTCGGTCAAGGTCACCCCACCGCGAGGGGCCGCACTTTTCCCTCCCGCCATGCCGGCGGCCCCGGTTCGCGTGGATACAGCGCTGCAATTGGTTCTGGAGGCTCCGGAGTTCGGCCCCAACGGCTTGGCCCAGTTTGGCATCTATCACGGGTTTCAGCGCGATTTTGCGCCGGAGACCGCAACGCATCCGGGAGAGGGGGTGGAAATTGTCACGGTGGCGCTTCCCCCCAATATGGCGCGCGATCCCTATCGGGCGCTGCCGCCGTGTGGCGATTGGTCTGTGGAGGTAGCGCTGGCCCCTGGCCAAAGCCAGCCTCAGGACATTGAGCTGCGCATTCTGAGAAATGACGTCCCCAGCCAGATCAACCCGGTGCGGCAACGATCGTGGTTTCTCGATCCAGAGTATCGCATGTTTGACGCGCGCGGATATCCGGAGACACAGCTGGAAACACCGGGCTGTGCCATCACCCGGGCTGGGACTCTGAATGCCCTGTCGGGGGGGCGGCAGATCGTGACGGTGGCGGCCGCCGTCGGAAATCGCGACCAGCTCTCATTCTACTCTTCTGCAGGGCCCGGAGGACCTTTGGCCGAAGGGGCAGGGGTGACCTTGCATGCCTGTGCCGACGATTCCAATGCGCAGCCCGGGCGACGGGCTGCCGGCTCGCGCGGCCCGACCCATGTGCGATTGTCCGGAACCAGTGTCGCGGCGCCGATTGTGGCGCGTCAGATGGCCTTGGCCCTGGCTGAATGGCACGATGCGCCGGTCGGAGACCCCGCCGATTACGCACCGGCATCCGATTTTGCACTGCGGGGTCCGAATACCCCAACGGAGCGTGCCGGTGTCGGCGGGCTGGCCGCGCCGCTTCAGGGGTGAGGTGCGTGCCGCCGGGCCGTGATGCAGATTTGCGCTGTTATTCACGCATTCATCACAGTCCCGGCAGTGCTTTTCCACTGATTTGAGGCGATACTTGGTCTTGTGAGTGCGGAAGTTGTGTTGAGTGGAAATGCCTTTTTAGAATGTAGACCTTTCGTAATGGTATTGAGTCGTTCCGCAAATAAAGCGCGGGCCTGAGTGGCAGGTTTCAATGTGGTTGGTGTGCGTTGTGCAGTCATCGGCTCGCGCAGGATCGGCGACCCCCCGAGTCCCAATTCGCGGGGTCGCCGACATCCCAAATCACCATCAATTTCGATGAGGGCGCTTTATAGGTGTTTCCTGAAATGGTCTCTCTGGCCTCCGCTGCGCAGCCCCTTGCTCCCCCGCAACAGTCAGTGCTGATCCTTGTTCCCGCAGCGGTATCCGGACGGGCGTGATGTCGGAATCAGAAACAGGCGACGCAAAAGATCGGTTTGAAGCCAGTGCCAAAGCCCTGAAAGCCGCATTCGACACGATGGAAGTTCAGGCAATCGCCCTGAATGCCGCCAAGCAGGCCGGGGACTGGCCAGCATTTGACGCAGCCGCGTCAGAGTTGCGGATGGCGCAGGTCGTCTACTTGCGAATCCAGAACCGGTTTCCTGCAGAAACAGCCTCCTACCTCGCTCTGCGACAGGCGGCGGTGGTACAGGGGGAGGCCTTGGATCCCTTTTTACTATTGGGACGTGACGGTGGTGAGACCGACGCATCTGATGATACCGATCCGGAAACTGACCAATCTAGCTGAGATCGTCTTGTCGCTGTTTGATGTCGCGCGAGTTTTAGCCTGAGACCCTGCGTCACGTATGCTCGGGCATGGCAAGGGACGCCCGCGGACACAGATAACACTCGGAAGTCCGCGAATGCGCTGCGCGAATGGGAAGGGATCATCAGGGGGATTGATGGCCGGACTGCTGCGATCAAGCGGCAATCCCCTCTTTTTGGGCGGGATGTGATCGTACAATTTGCGCAGCAATTTTCAGCTTCATGGCGGTGGTCACGCTGCCAATGCCCCTGTCGGGGCGCAGGTTTTTGCAAGTCCAGAGCTATTGCGTTGCCTGATACTGGACCACTTCGATGGTTTCAAAGGTATATTGCCGCAAGCGTTTTGGGCTTGATGCGCCGGTTGAGCTCCAACTCGCAGTGAATCCGGTTCAAGGATTGATTGAGAAATGGATCGGGGGGGGGTGACGAAAACCACCCACACAGCGGCCTGAAATGGATATCGCCTCGGGCGTTCATCAGGGCCAAAGCCGAAGCCGCCTAGGTGTCCGGTGAAACGGGGAGGGAATCACCGGTGTTCCAGGTGAACCACCCGATCCCGTTTGCAGATAAACCGCGCGGAGGGAACGCGCCTTCTGGTTGTATGATGCGGTTGAATCCCACGATGCAGGCTCGCAAACCTTCAAATCCTATTCACTTCATTCCCTGCGCAATGGCCGGATTATCATAATTTTAAGGGTCCTCATGCAGCATCTATAGAGCAAGTACCCGAAGTCAGATCACATCGGTCCATTGGAGTTCCAGCCATGTTTTTAAGAAATACGATGCTAGCGGCGACACTACTGGCATTACCACATCTCGCATCCGCCGGGCAGGGCGTGACGGGCGACAGCGTTACATTTGCGCAAGTTGCCGCCTTCGAAGGGCCTGCGGCCGCCCTTGGGACCGGCATGCGGCTCGGAATAACCGCAGCTTTTGAAGAGGCAAATGCCGCAGGAGGCATCCATGGCCGCATGCTGAAACTCGACAGCATGGACGATGGTTATGAACCCGACAAATCCGCAGGTCTTGTGAAATCGGTCGTCGAAGGCGACAATCATATCGGACTTATCGGAGCAGTGGGGACCCCGACCTCTTCGGCGACACAACCGATCGCGACCGAAGCGAATATGCCATTCATCGGCCCGTTCACAGGCGCAGGCTTCCTGCGGGATGCCAGCCACGGCAACATTTTCAACGTGCGCGCGACGTATTTTGCCGAAACCGAGGCGTGGATCGAGTATCTCGTTGATCAACAGGGCATGGATTCCATCGCGATCCTTTATCAGGATGATGGATTTGGACGCGTCGGCCTTGCGGGTGTCAATGCCGCTTTGGAAAAACGCGGGATGACATTGGCCGCTGAAGGAACATACACGCGCAACACCACAGCGGTGAAAAAGGCGCTTCTCGAGATCCGCAAAGCAAAACCGGACGCAGTGGTGATGGTCGGTGCCTATAAACCGGTCGCCGAGTTCATCAAGCTCTCGCGCAAGATGAAACTTGACGCCACTTTCGTCAATATTTCCTTCGTCGGCTCCGATGCATTGGCGCAGGAACTGGGCGATGCGGGTGAGGACGTGATTATCAGCCAGGTTGTGCCCTTTCCCTGGGATGCATCGCTGCCAGTGGTTGCCCAATACACGGCTGCACTCGCAGCGGCGGATGCCGAAGCCAAACCCGGGTTCGTCACATTGGAAGGCTACATCGTTGGTCGTCTTGCCATCGAAGGCCTGAAAGCTGCAGGCAAGGACCTGACGCGGGAAAGCTATCTTGCTGCCCTGGCAGGCCTGAGCACTGTCGACCTTGGTGGTGTCACGATGCTCTTTGGCACGGATGACAATCAGGGCATGGACGATGTCTTCCTGACGCGAATCACGGCCAGTGGGGGATTTGAGCCTATCGTCGGAGGGGGTGGCTCTTGATCAGAGGAAGATCTCTGAGAACTCGTGCACCCTGAAACCACTGAAGGAAACCTCCTGCCCGCGGATAGGGCAGGAGACGTTGCCAGTCATTAATCTAAAAGGTACCATCATGATCCTCTCCAAGGGATTCCGAATCCTTCGCCGCCTGAACGTCCTGTCGAGTATTCGTGGCAAAATCACATTTATTCTGATCGCATTGATGTTGACCGCTGGCGGAGCAGGGTACCTTACGTATCAGTCATTCGACCGTGTTTCGGAAGAAGTCGGGAAAATGACGGGACGCGATCTTCCCCAGTTGGCCCAGAGCCGCGCCCTGATCATGGCGGCCAATAAAACCAAGGATGCCATGATCCGGGTCTTGATGGCCCGAAATATGGAAGATCTGGCGGCGGCCTCCGAAGTCGTCGAGACCTCTGCCCAAAAGCTACTGGCAGCGGTTGAAGCCTTGCCGCAGGAGCAGAGAGCGGACTTCGGTACCGAGCAAAGTCGCGTATCGGACGCATTGACTGCTTCGATCGACGCCAGAGCCAACGCGTTTGAAAATTCAAGTCGCGTAAACGCAATGACAGTGCAATTGCAACAAACGGCAGCCGCGCTTCAGGGTATTTTGCTGGAAACGGCAGACGATGCCTACTTCAATATTGCAATGCAAGGGGAAGATACGATTTCCTCTATTGAAGAAACGATGTTGGACCTGGTCGAAAATAAATTTTCGACGCTGCAGTCGCTCCTTGAAACGCGGGCAGAGATCAACTTTTTGACAGGCGTGTCTCTGGCCATGTCGACGACAAAGGACAGCGCCATGCTGTCGATATTGTCTGACCTCTCCGTCTCTTCTCATGACCGGCTGGCGGGTGCCATGGATATTCTGGGCGCGTCGGATTTCGGCGCAGGCATATTTGAAGATCTGCAAGAAGTTATCGACGTTCTGAAACCTCAGGGCACTGCAGGAAGAGTCGTGGCAAATGACTTGATCCTGTCCACGCGCCAAACGGCCGATACGCTGCTGGCCTCCGCCGTTGACGATATGGTGTTCGAGTTGACCATTGCTGCTGACGACGCGGCAACGGGGAACCGAGACGCTATTCAAGGGCTTCTCGACAATGAAGTTGCCTTCATGAATACTTTGCTTGAAATCAACTCTTTGCTCAGCGCATTTCAGACCGAAGTCTTGAAAATAGCGACTGCCGGTAGTGTAGATCAGGCCAAAGTCGCCGAAAAATCCATGTTCGAAGCCGCCCAGGCTCTACTCGGGTATCGCGCATTCGGTCAGGGCCAGTTGAGTGAACAAATCGATGCAATTTCTGCGATGGCAGCGCCGGATAGCGGTCTGGCCTTTTTCCGGATAAAATCGATAGAAGCTGACAGTGCAGCGGACCAAGCCGTTGGTGATACAGTCGAAGCGGTCCTCAGGATCGCAAACCAAGCGTCCCTGCGCGGCTTGGCGAGTCAGGACGGCATTACGGAACAAGCCCTAGGCATTGCCAGCAACGCGATCGAAGTCAAAAGCAGGCTAGAACAATTCGGCTGGATCGCAATCGGTTTTGTTGTCGTCACGCTGTTGCTGAGCCACATGCTAATTGTGCGACCTCTCAATGCGATCAGTCTGACGACGGAACGGCTTTCTCAAGGCGACATGAGTCCTGTAAAAGGATTTGAGCGTTCGAGCGACGAAATTGCGCGGATCGCAGGCGCATTGACTGTGTTCCGTGATGGGCTGGTAGAAAAAGAAGAGCTGACCCGCATTGCAGAGCAGGAACGCGCGGAAAACCAGGCACATCAAAACGCAGCCGTAAGCGCCATCGGCAACGGTCTCGCAAGATTGGCGGCCGGCGATTTGGCATATCGTATCGAAGAGGAGCTGACCGAAGGCTACGCTCAGCTGAAACAGGACTTCAACGCAACGGCGCACACACTCAATATGACGGTCGTTGACGTCGTGAACGTGGCGGAGTCCATTCGAAATGGATCCTCTGAAATCAATCAAGCTTCTGACGACCTGTCTCATCGTACTGAAAGTCAGGCAGCCACACTGGAAGAAACGGCAGCTGCGCTCGAACAGCTCACCGCCAGCGTAAGATCCGCGGCGGAGGGGGCACGGGACGCTGCCAATACGACCAACGAAGCGCGCTCGCAAGCCTTGGAAAGTGGAAAGGTGGTTGAGGATGCAGTCGTGGCAATGAAAGACATAGAGGATAGTTCCGCGCAGATATCTCAGATCATCAGCGTGATCGATGACATCGCGTTTCAGACCAATCTTCTGGCTCTCAATGCGGGGGTTGAGGCGGCGCGCGCAGGCGAAGCCGGGCGGGGTTTTGCCGTGGTCGCATCCGAGGTTCGGGGCCTGTCCCAGCGAACGGCTGATGCGGCACGTGAAATAAAAACCCTTATTTCCAAAAGTTCCGATCAAGTGAAATCCGGCGTAGATCTTGTTGGTCGAGCCGGGCACGCGCTGCAAAACATTTCAGAGCGGGTGACACACATTTCAAACCTTGTGAGTAACATAGCTGATTCCACGGGCGAACAGGCAACCGGTCTGGGGGAGGCAAATATAGCGGTTGCGCAACTTGACCAGGTGACTCAGCAAAACGCGGCAATGGTTGAGGAAACGAACGCCGCAGGACAGCTCTTGGGCGCGGACGCAAAAAAACTGGTCGACCTGATGTCAAACTTTTCGGTGGCGCATTCGCCTGAGGCTCATTCCGCAAGACAGATCGCAGCTCCGAATGACGAACAGCTGGGCTTTGAACGTGCGATTGCGTAATCGCAGGTTAGAGTTGCGAGAGTGTCGGTCTCGCTTTTGCAAACGCTTGTCGATCCGGCTTCGGGCACTATAAATACCGCGTTTCAACCGGAATGCAGACCAACGGCGCGCCATTTGAATTATAAGCGATTCGAATGGATTTGGGGAGACTTCGCGGAAAGTGGGGCTGAAAGCACCGGTAAAATTACCGAGGAAGGTCCGACACTGCCCAATCACCGGGCGTGCGTGAGGCTGACACAGGAGCGCCGGAAGCCTGCTTGGTCCTATGATTTCATCCCGTGCCGAACCCACGACGGGCGGATCTCCCGCAGGCTGAACATCATCGATGAACTCACGAAGGCGGCGCTAGTGATCCGGGTCAAACGAAGGCTCAATTCAACTGATGTGGTCATCCTGGCTGAGGCTGTTGATCTGCGCCGGTTCCGGCGTCTCCGTTTTCGGGGGCGCTGATTTCGG
>NZ_VCNK01000043.1 GCF_006265095.1 Phaeobacter sp. B1627 | reverse complement strand
GGCACACAGATGCCTTCGGGGGGGGTGGTTACATCATCAGAGCCCCATCGCCTGGTTCGAAATCTGCGTCGCTTTCGTCCTCTACACATTTCAAAGGGCGTCCATCGTCACGGCCTTGATCTTCGGTGGGTTGGCAATCGTGCACGATCAGTGAATCACATTTGCGACAGACATACGACGGTGCCCCTCAGAATCGGCGGCCGAACAGGCGCTCGTGGCGCGCGCGTTCTGCGTGGCGGTCATCATTCGGCGGCCTTCCGCCTGAGTGCGGCTGTTCGGCGCATGTTGTTGCGGTGCAATGCGCGTGAATTTGTTTCAGTTGCGTGAAATCGAATGGCCTGTGTCGATGCTGCCCTTGCGCGCGTGCCTGCGCGGGGGCACAGTGAGGGGGCAATACGAAAACAGGAGAGCCGTTTGGCCACAAGTGTTCTGCCCCCGTCCTCCGAGCACACCACAGCACCTGAAATGCTGTTGGAATTTCCTGACAATCGACTTCTGATAGAGCTATGCGGCGAATTTGACCGCAATCTCGCCGAAATCGAGCAGCGATTGGGCGTGCAAATCGTTCGTCGTGGAAATCAGCTGATCGTGCATGGAGAAATCGATCCGAGCCAGAAGGCGGTGGAGCTGCTGGAGGCTCTCTATGAGCGGCTGGAAGGCGGGCGCCCCGTGGAGCGCGCCGACATTGACCGCGAATTGCGGCTGGACCGATCTGATGAAGAGGTGGTTCCCGATAGCCAGATGGAGCTGTTCACCGGCGGCAAGGTCGAGATCAAGACGCGCAAAAAGCTGGTCGAGCCGCGCACCGATGCGCAAAAGGCCTATGTGAAGAACCTGTTCGAACATGAGATGGCTTTTGGTATCGGACCCGCAGGCACCGGCAAGACCTATCTTGCGGTGGCCGTTGGCGTGTCCATGTTCATCCAGGGATATGTGGACAAGATCATCCTCTGCCGTCCTGCGGTTGAAGCGGGGGAGCGTCTGGGCTTTTTGCCGGGCACCCAGGAGGAGAAGGTCGATCCCTATATGCAGCCCCTCTATGATGCGCTGAATGATTTCCTTCCGGGCAAACAGCTGGCAAAGCTGAAGGAAGAAAAAACTATTGAGATCGCTCCTTTGGCCTTCATGCGCGGGCGCACCCTGTCAAACGCCTATGTGGTGCTCGACGAGGCGCAGAACGCCACCACCATGCAGATGAAGATGTTCCTGACCCGATTGGGCGAAGGCTCGCGCATGGTGATCACAGGCGACCGTACGCAGGTCGATTTGCCGCGGGGCGTTCAATCCGGTCTGCGGGACGCGGAACGATTGCTGGCGCCGATCCCGAAGATTTCGTTCAACTACTTCACTTCGAAAGATGTGGTGCGTCATCCGTTGGTGGCCGCGATCATTGAGGCCTATGAAGCGGATGAACCGCCTGCATGATCTATCGGGTCAGACTTGCGCCCCTGCCTCAACCGATGGCGTGGGCGGATGGGGCAGATGCCTCCGGCGGAGGTATTTGGGAAAAGATGAAAGCGGATCACTCCGTGAGCGACAGCCGCATGAAAGCGCTTTGGGGATGCGGGCGATAATCGCCGAAGGCGGTGCCATACTGGTACCCAAGTGTCTCGTAGAGTGCCCGCGCCGGATCAAAGGCGGGCAGCAGTTCAGAGCCGGTTTCCAGCAGCATGTGCTGTGTTCCGGAGCGGATTGCAAAGTCATGCAGGGCCAGCATCAGCTGTTTCGCGATGCCGCGCCCCCGGGCGGATTGCGCAACATGCACCGATTTCACTTCCATTTGTCTGTTGCCAAGATCCTTGAGCGCGCCGCAGCCTACTGCAGTGTTGCCGTCGAATGCGGCAAAGAATTGGATGTCGGGCATCTGCAGCGCGTCGAGGTCGAGGCTGTGGCAGGCCTCGGGGGAGCTGATTGTCGAGGTGAAAGCCAGATGGGCCGTCAGCAGGGGCCGGACCACCGGAGAGGCTGGATTGGTTTGGCGGATGTCGAGGGGTGGTGGCATCGGGCAGATCCTCTTGCGCGGGTGTTGTGAAAGATCCTTTTTCTTTTGGTGGTGTCAAGCTATGGCGATGTCATGATACTTGATGTTGTGATTGAAGATAGCCGCTGGGGTGGCTTGGCGCTGAAGCAGCAGGCGACTGTTGCGGTTGAGGCGACGCTGTCATTGTTGGGCTATGGTGACGAGGACTGGGAGGTCACGGTGTTGGGCTGTGATGACGCCAGGATCGCAGAATTGAACGCGGAGTTTCGCGAGAAAGCCAAGGCGACCAATGTGTTGAGCTGGCCTGCACAGGCGTTGGGGGCTGAGGAGGACGGAGGCGCGCCGACCGCGCCGGAGATGGATTTCATGGGCGACGCCGCGCTGGGCGACATCGCGATATCCTATGATACCTGCATGGCGGAGGCCTCAGATGCAGGCCGGGATCCGCTGCATCACGTGTGCCATTTGCTTGTTCACGGAACGTTGCATCTTTTGGGATATGATCACATTCGTGACGGCGACGCCACGGTCATGGAAACTTTGGAGGTCGAGATACTTGGCAAACTGGGTATCCCTGACCCATATATCTTGCAGGACGGGTCGTGATGGACCTCTTTGGATTGGAAAAATGGGCGATATAGAAGGCAGTTCTAACGCAGCGCATGGCGCGCTGCAGAGCTTTGATGCGGTGGAACCGCGATTGAACGGAGGCGAGAGCCCCGGATTCCTGAGCAAGATTTTCGGGAGTTTTTCTCAATCTTCGGAGGACCTGCAACCTGAGACGGGGAGCGATGAGATACTTGCAGACCCGCCGCCGGGAATGATGAATCTCCGTCGTCTGCGGGTTGAGGACGTGGCCATTCCGACTGCGGAAATCGATGCGGTGCCGGTGACCATTTCGCGCGAGGAGCTGGTTCAGGTTTTCCGCGACACTGGCTTGACGCGCATTCCTGTCTACGAGGGGACGCTGGATACCCCGCTCGGGTTTGTTCACCTCAAGGACTTTGCCCTGACCCATGGTTTTGACTGCGAGGATAATACGTTCGACCTTGCGCATATGCTGCGCCAGCTCTTGTTCGTGCCGCCGTCCATGCCGATCGGCGTGTTGCTGACCAAGATGCAGGCGGAGCGGCGTCATATGGCGCTGGTGATTGATGAATATGGCGGTGTGGACGGTTTGTTGACCATCGAGGACCTGATTGAGCAGGTCGTCGGCGACATCGAGGATGAGCACGACAGCGGCGAGGATCAGACCTGGGTGCAGGAAAAGCCCGGCTGTTACGTCGCGCAGGCGCGTACTCCGCTGAGTGAATTCGAAAACGAGATTGGTATTCCGCTCACCCAGCACGAGGATGTGGACGGCGAGGAGATCGACACGCTCGGCGGGCTGGTTTTCATGCTGTCCGGGCGCGTTCCCGCCCGTGGTGAGGTGATACAGCATCCCGAAGGGCCGGAATTCGAAGTCATCGATGCAGATCCCCGGCGGATCAAGCGGTTGCGGGTGCGTTTGCCGGGTATTGCCGCGGAATGACGATGCCGCCTGTGCTCTGGCGGTTCGGCCCCTTCGGGCTGGGCTTTGGTGCGGGCGCATTGATGGCACAGGGGTTGGCGCCGGTAGCATTTGCCTGGGCGGGGCCATTGGCTCTCTATGTGGTTGCGGTCCTGTTTCGCGCAATCGGAACGGCCCAGCGCGCCGGATGGCTCGGCTGGGTCTTTGGTGCCGGGTATTTTTCAGTTGGCCTTTCGTGGATCACGGAGCCGTTTCAGGTCGATGCGGCGGCCCATGGCTGGATGGCGCCCTTTGCGCTTGTGGGGCTGGCGGGCGGTCTGGCGCTGTTTTGGGCCTTGGCATTCTGGTGCGCGGCGGGGCTTGCGCGCGGAGGGTGGTCTGTCGTGGCGCTTGTCGGGACGTGGAGCTTGGCGGAATTGGCCCGGGCTTACGTGCTGACAGGATTTCCCTGGGCGGGATTGGCGCAACTGGCACTGCCGGGTGATGTCGTCTTGCGGCTGGTGCCATGGGTGGGGGCGCAGGGGGCCGGGCTGCTCTTGCTGCTGTCGGTGCTCCCTCTCGTGTACCTGCGGCCTTCGCATGGGACGGCCTTGATCCCGGGGGCTGCCGTTGCGGTTCTGGCGATAGTGGCGGCGCCGCCTGATCCGAAGGACTTGCCACGGACCGACAAGACTGCGCGTCTGGTGCAGCCCAATGCACCGCAGGACGAAAAATGGCGTCCGGAAAAGCGCTGGCTTTTTGTCGACCGCATGCTCCAACTGACGGCTGCACGGGGCGATGGGGATGGGCGTGAAGGGACCGCAGTCGCGCGCCCGGATCTGGTGATCTGGCCGGAGACGGCGATCCCGACCTTGCAAAACCACATTGAGGATGTGACGCCAGCGCTGGTGGCGGCCGCAGGCGGGGCGGAGCTGCTGTATGGAATTCAGCGCGAGGAGAACGGTCGCTATTACAACTCCGCCGTGGTCATGAGTGCCGAGGGCGAGGCGCTCGACATCTATGACAAGGTGCATTTAGTGCCGTTTGGGGAGTATATGCCGCTCCCGTATGTTTGGGAGAGGCTCGGTGTCTTCGGCCTCGCGGCCCGCGCTGCAGCCGGCTACGCGCCCGGGGCGCGGCACAAGGTGCTGGAGACTTCGCTCGGCCGGGCGCTTCCGCTTATCTGCTACGAAGGTGTGTTTGCCCAGGATGTCGGCTCTGCACCGTCGCGACCGGACTTTCTGGTCCTCATGACCAATGACGCGTGGTTCGGCACCTACTCCGGTCCCTATCAGCATCTCGTTCAGGCACAGCTACGCGCGGCAGAGCAGGGACTGCCGATGTTGCGGGTGGCAAATACCGGGGTTTCCGCAATGATCGACCCCTATGGCCGCATCCGCGACTTCATTGGGCTCAACACATCCGGTTTCATCGACACCAATCTTCCCTTGCCCCTTCGGCCCACGTTTTACAGCCGCAGCGGTGACTGGCCTGTCCTGCTGACCGCGTTGCTGCTGGTCGTGGGAGCCACCCTGGCATGGCTGCGAAGAAAAACGCTGCGAATACTTGATTAACTCTGCTCAGATATTGATTGACCGGACAGACGGGGGCGCGTACTGCGGGCCGACTGTCGCCACAACGGCTTCCTGGCGTGGCGGTTTAACCTGAATGGAGCACTTTTCTCATGAGCCGCAAGAATTACACCTTCACCTCCGAATCCGTTTCCGAGGGCCACCCGGACAAGGTCTGTGACAGGATTTCCGATGCTGTCCTCGACGCTTTGATCGCCGAAGAACCCGAAGCGCGCGTCGCAGCCGAAACCTTCGCCACCACCAATCGGGTGGTGATCGGCGGCGAAGTGGGGCTGTCTGACCAGGCCAAGCTGAAGGACTACATGGGCCGGATCGAAGACATCACCCGGGCCTGCATCAAGGACATCGGCTATGAGCAGGACAAGTTTCACCACGAGACGGTTGAGATCACCAACCTGCTGCATGAGCAATCGGCGCATATCGCGCAGGGGGTGGATGCGGCCGGCGACAAGGATGAGGGTGCGGGCGATCAGGGCATCATGTTCGGCTTCGCCACCGATGAAACCGACGCTCTGATGCCTGCTCCGATCCAGTTCTCGCATGCAATCCTGCGGCGACTGGCGCAGGTGCGCAAAAACGGTACAGAGCCCGCATTGGGCCCGGATGCCAAATCGCAGATCTCGGTGCGCTATGAGGATGACAGGCCGGTAGAAGTCACCTCTCTTGTTCTGTCTACCCAGCATCTGGACGAGACGCTGACGTCGGCCGATATCCGCGCCATAGTGGAGCCCTACATCCGCGAGACGCTGCCTGAGGGATGGTTGACCGACAATACAATCTGGCACGTCAACCCCACCGGAAAATTTGTCATCGGCGGCCCGGATGGTGATGCGGGTCTGACCGGGCGAAAGATCATCGTTGACACATATGGCGGTGCCGCGCCGCACGGCGGCGGTGCATTCTCGGGCAAGGATCCGACCAAGGTTGACCGCTCCGCGGCCTATGCGGCGCGCTATCTCGCCAAGAATATCGTGGCTGCAGGTCTCGCGAATAAATGCACCCTTCAGCTTTCATACGCAATCGGTGTTGCCGCCCCCTTGTCGATCTACGTCAACACGCATGGAACAGGTTCTGTGCCGGACCAGGTGATCGAGGGGGCCGTGAGCAAGTGCATGGACCTGACGCCCCGGGGAATCCGGACTCAGTTGGGTCTCAACAAGCCAATCTATCAGCGGACTGCGGCCTATGGCCATTTTGGCCGTGCCCCTGATGCAGACGGCGGGTTCTCGTGGGAACGTACGGATCTGACAGCGGCATTGAAAAATGCTGTCTGACCTCGCAACGTCGGATCTGCTCGCGTGATAAAAGGCAGGGAATCCCTGCCTTTTTTGCCAATGTGTCCCGGCCTGCGGTGGCGGCTTTCAGGCCCGGCGGCCGACATCCCCCGCAAGCGCCCGGGGCACCAGCGCGTCCCGGGAAAACAATTTTGCACTGAAAATTTGCACTGAACGGCCCGGAGCCGCTATTGAGGTGCGGCGGCTGCATATTGAAAATGAGGTCTTGAATGGCTGGCATAGAACTGAGGCGCCAATTCGGGATGCTTTTCCTTGGGACATGTGCCGCCGTCTCATTGGCCCGCGCAGATGCGGTGGCTGCGGGCAACAACCGCCTGTATGTCACCGGAACGCTCCTCGTCTACGACACGGAAACCGGCGAGGATACACCGCCAGGAGAAATCGTCGTCGAGGATATAGATGCGTTTCGCGCGCTTCTGAAAGCGCACCCCGATGTGACCGAGGTGCAGCTCCACTCCGGCGGTGGCAGTGTCTACGCCAGTTCCGAGATCGCCTGGATCGTCACGGACTACGGTCTGGACACAACCGTTCAGGGGGAATGCGTAAGCGCCTGTGTCGATATTTTTCTTGCCGGTGCCCGGAGGCAGATGACGCTGGGATCAAAGATCGGCTTCCACCGCCGTTCGTGGTCGCCGGAGTCGGTCGAGAGCTACTACGACGATCTGCGCGAGAGCCGCGGGTGGGACACGCCCTTTGTCTTTGGCTCGTGGATTTACGAGGATACGCAGCGCGAGATGCATGACTATCTGAAATATATGGTGGAGCGCGGCGTCGAGCCGGGATTTGCCATTCAGACCTTGCAGATGGACTCCGGGGACGAATGGTATCCATCGCGCCGCAAGCTGGTCGCGGCGGGCGTGCTGCGCGACAAGACCCCATAAAACAGGCCTTCTCGGGGGCGCACCCCGCCCGCTGTCCTGCCCTGTGCCCCGCAATGGCGCGAACCTGGCGCAGAGCTTCGTGGCTTGACCTCCGGCCTGTGCTGCGGCAGAGGGGACGCGATTTTCGCGCAGGCTTGGCAATCACGCGGCCTGAGGCATTTTGACCAAAAGGGACCCGTTCCAGATGTCCGATGATGACGCCCGCCCGACGCGCGCCCCCCAGCCCGGAACCGGTCCGGATATTGATGGCAAACATGCCTCTGGCGCCCCCTGGCGCAACTTCTACGGCCGTTTCAAAGGCAAGACGCTGAAACCGAATCAGGAGCGCTATCTTGATGAGGATCTGCCGCGTCTCAGTCCCGGCGCCGTAGGCTGGGATGAAAACCCGCACCGGGAGCCTCTCGATCTGGACAGTCTGTTTGGCAACCGCGATATCTGGCTTGAGATCGGGTTCGGCGGCGGCGAGCATCTGGTGCACCAGGCAGAAAGCAACCCGAACGTCGGCATCATCGGAGCGGAGCCATATATCAACGGCATCGCAATGCTGTTGGGGAAACTGCGCCGTTCAGAGGCGACCAATGTCCGCGTGCACCCGGGCGATGCCCGCGACTTGATGGATGTGATCCCGGCAGGGGCGCTGTCGCGCGCTTTCCTGCTCTACCCCGACCCCTGGCCCAAGGCGCGTCACCATCGCCGCCGGTTCGTGACCCAGGACCATCTGGCGCCTCTTGCGCGGGCGCTGAAGCCCGGCGCGATCTTCCGCGTCGCCACGGACATTCCGGACTATGTGCGCCAGACTTTGGAAGAAGTCCCGAAGGCCGGTTTCGAGTGGTTGGCTGAGGGCCCGCAGGACTGGCGCCAGCCGTGGCAGGACTGGATCTCGACGAGATATGAACAAAAGGCCCTTCGCGAAGGGCGTACACCGCATTATCTGACCTTTCGCAGATCCGGTTGACCTGTCCGGGCGCGGCTCGGGATTTCATCTTTTCGAAAATACCTCGGAGCGCGAGGCAGCGCCTCGCTTTCTGCCTTTGTGAACATGCCACCACGGCAATGCCCTAGGTCTCACCGGGGCCCTGGGGGGCCAGGGGGTCCGTCGGATCCGGCAGAAGGCCCGGCAGCGCGTGGGCTGCAGAATGTCAGGTGGCGTTGAGCCGATCGAAGGAGCTTGATGATGGACGCAGCCTGCGTCATGCGCTAACAGCCTTTCGACCATCTTCTGAAGAGGAAACCCCATGTCCGGTCACGGCACGCCCATTCCTATGACCTCCCGCCGCGCAGGCCCGCTCAAGGGCGTGGCAAATGTGCCAGGGGATAAATCCATTTCTCACCGGTCACTGATTCTCGGCGCCATGGCGGTGGGCGAAACCCGCATCACTGGCCTCCTCGAAGGAGAGGACGTGCTGGACACCGCAAAAGCGATGCAGGCCTTTGGAGCCGAGGTGATCAACCACGGCGGTGGCGAGTGGTCGGTCTTCGGGGTCGGGGTCGGGGGCTTTGGTGAGCCGGAAAACGTGATCGACTGCGGCAACTCCGGCACCGGTGTGCGGTTGATCATGGGCGCCATGGCAACCTCTCCGATCACGGCCACCTTTACCGGCGATGCTTCATTGAACAAACGCCCCATGGCGCGGGTCACCGATCCGCTGGCACTGTTTGGCGCCCGCTCTGTCGGCCGCGACGGGGGGCGTCTGCCGATGACCATCGTCGGGGCTGCGGATCCGGTGCCGGTGCGCTACACCGTTCCTGTCCCCTCGGCGCAGGTGAAATCGGCGGTGTTGCTGGCAGGTCTCAACGCTCCGGGCAAGACAGTTGTGATCGAGCGCGAGGCCACACGCGACCATTCTGAGCGGATGCTGGCGGGATTTGGTGCCGAGGTCACGGTTGAGGACACCGACGAGGGACGTGTTATCACGCTGACCGGCCGGCCCGAACTGAAACCGCAGGTCATCGCGGTGCCCCGCGATCCCTCCTCGGCGGCCTTTCCTGTCTGTGCCGCGCTGGTGACGCCCGGTTCGGACGTGCTGGTGCCGGGGATCGGTCTCAACCCGACCCGTGCGGGCCTCTTTGCGACCCTGCGCGATATGGGCGCGGATCTGACCTATGAGAACGAGCGCGAGGAGGGCGGCGAGCCGGTGGCTGATCTGCGGGCCAGATACTCCCCCGATATGCGCGGCATTGAAGTTCCTCCGCAGCGCGCGGCGTCGATGATCGATGAGTACCCAGTTCTTTCGGTTGTGGCCGCATTTGCCAGGGGCACAACCCTGATGGCGGGTGTGAAAGAGCTGCGCGTTAAGGAAAGTGACCGTATCGATGCAATGGCCCGGGGCCTGCGGGCCAATGGCGTCACCGTCGAGGAAGGCGAGGACTGGTGGAGCGTGGAGGGCTGTGGCCCGGATAATGTCCCGGGTGGTCAAACCTGCGAGAGCTTTCTGGATCACCGTATCGCCATGTCGTTCATGGTGATGGGCATGGGGGCGCAAAATCCGGTTTCTGTCGATGATGGCACCCCCATTGCCACTTCTTTTCCGATCTTTGAGCGGCTGATGGGGGATCTGGGCGCGCAAATCAGCCGGGACAATAGCTGATCCGCAGGATCTGCGCCGGGAGAATGCTTCTCAGGCCGGGGTTGACCGCTCGGCGGGGCGGCCGCGTGACAGGCGTGCGCTTGCAGATTAAAACGGGTATAAACACAGCATAAAACGCCTGTCGGTCCGGCAGGTAGCGGATGAAGGAAAGTCGGAGACCCATGGCCTTTACGATTGCAATCGACGGGCCCGCAGCGGCGGGCAAGGGAACCATCTCCAAAGCGGTGTCGGAGCATTTTGGCTTTGGTCATCTCGACACGGGGCTGCTGTACCGGGCGGTCGGCGCCCGGATGCTGGATGGTGCGGAGCCGGTGAGCGCTGCCGAAACCCTCGAGGTGGTCGATCTGGAGCGCGATGATCTGCGGACAGTGGCGGTCGCGCAGGCCGCCTCGAAGGTCGCGGTCATCGCGGGGGTGCGGGCGGCCTTGGTAGATTTTCAACGCGCATTTGCCCGCCGGGCCGGAGGCGCAGTGATGGACGGGCGTGATATCGGCACTGTGATCTGCCCTGAGGCCGAGGTGAAATTATTTGTGACGGCCAGTGCCGAGGTGCGCGCGAGACGGCGGTTCCTGGAGCTGACGGCCAAAGGGAGTGTCCTCACCTTGGACGAGGTTCTGGCCGATGTCCGCGCCCGCGACGAACGTGACATGACCCGGGCCGAAGCGCCTTTGAAACCTGCGGATGACGCAATCCTGATCGATACAAGCACCCTGAGCATCGACGACGCGGTCGCCCGCGCCATTGCGGAAGTGACTGCCCGGCTAGGATAATCCGCGCAGCAGCCCGGCGAATTGTGGCCTGCGCGCAAAACACCACCAATTCTGGCCAGAGATGGAGGCAGGAGCGGCAGTTGGCCTCTACGGTTGCGTTGATCCCGGGTTATTTAACTTGAACTGTTTAGTTTAGTTGCTATGTCAGCGGAAGCATGGACATTCCCGAAAGGACTCCCCTGAAATGTTTCTGGACAAGCTGAACTGGCGCTATGCCACCAAGAAAATGGATCCCACGAAACCTGTCGCCGAAGACAAGGTGGCACAGATCGTCGAGGCGATCCGGATGGCGCCGACCTCCAGTGGCGTGCAGCCGTTCGAACTGCTGGTGATCCGCAACAAGGCGCTGCGCGAGAAGATCCGTCCCGTGTCTTGGGATCAGGCCCAGATCACCGATGGCTCGCACCTGTTGGTTTTTGCCGCATGGGACAACTACACGGCCGAACGCATCGATGCGGTTGTCGAGCAGCTGGTCGAGGAACGCGGCCCCTCCGAAATGCTGCAGGGCTATTATGACAACTTGAAAGCGATGTATCTGCCGCGCGCGGCTGAGGTCAACTATGCCCATGCGGCGCGTCAGGCCTACATCGCGCTTGGCTTCGCACTGGCGGCCGCTGCAGAGCTGGAAGTGGACAGCACCCCGATGGAAGGCTTCGATCCCGAGCAGGTGGATGAAATCCTCGGCCTGAAGGAAAAAGGTCTGCGCTCGGTCGTTCTGCTGCCTTTGGGATATCGCGCGGAAGAGGGCGATTGGCTGCTGCCGATGAAAAAGGTCCGCAAATCCAAGGCGGCGCTGGTCACTGAGATCGACTGATCCTCGCGACTGCAACCGGGGGGAGGGCAGTCGGCTCTGCCCCCGGCGATGACATTGTTGATGCGCCGGGCTGGCAGGTCGGCATGCCAGAGTTCAAGACCCCTTGCCAGCAGGGCCGGAACCCCCTATACAGCGCCTTGTCAACAGAGATGCGAAAACGCACCAAGACAGACTGAGCAGGGTCGGGGCATACCTCGGCCCTTTGTGTTTGTTTGTGCCCGGGCTGTCAGCGCATCGCCTCTCGTCCGACCAACCCATCTAAGACCGGCGGAGACAACCGCATGGCCAGAAAAACCGATTTGTAAAGGAAACCTGAGACCACATGGCTCAAAACACATCGATGGAGGAATTCGAAGCCCTCCTGCAAGAAAGCTTCGAAATGGACACCCCCGAAGAGGGTTCCGTAGTTAAAGGCAAGATCATCGCCATCGAGGCGGGTCAGGCCATCATCGACGTCGGCTACAAAATGGAAGGCCGCGTTGAGCTCAAAGAATTCGCAAATCCTGGTGAAGCGGCTGAAGTCTCCGTTGGTGACGAAGTCGAAGTGTACCTGCGCGCGGCTGAAAACGCCCGTGGCGAAGCTGTTATCTCCCGCGAGATGGCGCGCCGCGAAGAAGCATGGGACCGCCTGGAAAAAGCCTACGCAGACGATCAGCGCGTCGAAGGCGCGATCTTCGGCCGCGTCAAAGGTGGCTTCACGGTCGACCTCGGCGGTGCCGTGGCCTTCCTGCCCGGTTCGCAAGTTGACGTCCGCCCCGTGCGTGACGCAGGCCCGCTGATGGGTCTGAAGCAGCCGTTCCAGATCCTCAAGATGGACCGTCGTCGTGGCAACATCGTTGTGTCCCGTCGTGCGATCCTCGAAGAGTCCCGCGCCGAGCAGCGTGCCGAAGTTATCGGCAACCTGACCGAAGGCCAGGCCGTCGAGGGCGTTGTCAAGAACATCACCGAATACGGTGCGTTTGTTGACCTGGGCGGTGTGGACGGGCTGTTGCACGTCACCGACATGGCATGGCGCCGTGTGAACCACCCCTCCGAGATTCTGGCGATCGGCGAAACCGTCAAGGTTCAGGTCATCAAGATCAACAAAGAGACCCACCGTATCTCCCTCGGCATGAAACAGCTGCAGGACGATCCGTGGGATCTGGTTGGTGCCAAGTACCCGCTGGCCTCCGTGCACAAGGGTCGCGTCACCAACATCACCGATTACGGTGCATTTGTTGAGCTGGAGCCCGGTGTCGAAGGTCTGGTCCACGTCTCCGAGATGTCCTGGACCAAGAAGAACGTACACCCCGGCAAGATCGTTTCCACCTCGCAGGAAGTGGACGTCATGGTTCTGGAAATCGACGGCGCCAAGCGTCGCGTGTCTCTGGGCCTGAAGCAGACCATGCGCAACCCATGGGAAGTGTTTGCAGAAACACACCCCGAGGGCACTCAGGTCGAAGGCGAAGTCAAGAACATCACCGAATTCGGTCTGTTCATTGGTCTCGACGGCGACATCGACGGCATGGTTCACCTCTCCGACCTCAGCTGGGACGAGCGTGGCGAAGAAGCGATCCAGAACTACCGCAAAGGCGACATGGTTTCGGCCGTTGTCTCTGAAGTGGACGTCGAGAAGGAGCGTATCTCGCTCTCCATCAAGGCGCTGGGTGGTGACAAGTTCGCAGATGCCGTTGGCGGCGTGAAGCGTGGTTCCATCGTGACCGTCGAAGTGACCGCGATCGAAGACGGTGGCATCGAAGTGGAATACGAGGGCATGAAGTCCTTCATCCGCCGCTCCGACCTGTCCCGTGACCGTGCGGACCAACGCCCCGAGCGTTTCTCTGTTGCGGACAAGATCGACGTGCGCGTCACCAACATCGACAGCAAGACCCGTCGTCTGGGTCTGTCGATCAAGGCTCGTGAGATCGCAGAAGAGAAAGAGGCCGTCGAACAGTATGGCTCCTCCGACTCGGGCGCGTCCCTCGGCGATATCCTGGGTGCAGCGCTGAAAACCGGCGACTGATCCCTTCGGATTTTCGAAACAAGAAAGGGCCCCGCAGGATCAATCCTGCGGGGCCCTTTTCATGCAGACTGCACCGGGCGGAAACGCTGCGGGCGAGAGGTCCGATCACAACGCCTGTATTCGGGGCTTGATCTGGCCGGGCATTTTCAGGAATGGTGTGAGGATTGCGACCGATCACATCCGGAGTTTCCATGCGCGCTTGTGTCCTGTTTTCCATGCTCGCCAGCCTCAGCGCCTGTGCCTCATCTGTGGATCCGCGCCATCTGGATGTGCAATTTTCCCGCTCCGGAGCTGGCTACGACGTCAGCGGGCGGTATGGCCCGGGGTGGTCCGAGGGCGATGTCCGGGGCGAAGTCGAACGCCGCTGCCATGCGAAATCGATGGCTCTCAGACGTTTTGCCGGGCTGCAATACTCTGAAAGTCGCGGGACAGGGTTCTCCGCATATTGTGGCAAGGCGGGCTGAGATGGATATTTCGGCACCTCAACGAAGGCTTGCGAATCAATGGCTTCGCTCTTTCGATGATTCCCGGCGAAACGCTCGTTCTTCAGGCAATGAGGCCGTGCTGCATCGCGGAAAGTCGGCGCTGCTTTGCTCAAATACCGCAGAAGCGACAGATTTCCCCCACGGAGGTCTTTGTAACCTGTTTCCGCAGAACAGTTTTCTTCCTATAGTTACTCTACTCTTAAGTTCAAACGCGGCTTTGGGAGGGCCCCACATATGATCCGTTCGGAACTGATCCAGAAGATTGCAGACGAAAACCCGCACCTGTATCAGCGTGATGTGGAGCGGATCGTCAATACGGTCTTTGAGGAGGTCACTGATGCTATGTCACGCGGTGACCGGGTCGAGCTGCGCGGCTTTGGCGCTTTTTCGGTCAAAAAGCGTGACTCCCGCGTCGGGCGCAATCCACGTACCGGCGAAACGGTGAACGTGGAAGAAAAGCATGTTCCTTTCTTCAAGACGGGCAAGTTGCTCCGGGATCGCCTGAACGGAAAAGAGTAAATGCGTTACATTCGCTATCTTGTCTGGGGCGTGCTCGCTCTTGTTTTGGTGTCGGTGAGCCTCGCCAACCGCGGGAACGTCACGCTAAAGCTGATGCCGGAGGCTTTGGCGGAGCTGGCAAAGTTCAATCTCACCATGACCTTGCCCCTGTTCGCTGTGGTCCTTGGCGGCATCGCCATAGGTGTCGCGCTGGGCTATGTTTTGGAGTATCTGCGCGAGCATAAGCACCGCCGTGAAGCCCGTATTCGGCAGGGTGAGGTGAAGAAGCTGTCGCGTGAGGTCAAGAAACTGAAACGCCAAAAGCACGAGGGCAAGGACGAGGTCCTGGCGCTGCTCGAAGACGCATCCTGAGATGGTTGAAATCAGGAGCAAGATCTGCGGTTTGAAAACCGCTGACGACATTGCGGTGGCGGCGGATGCCGGTGCGGCCTATGTCGGCCTGAACTTTTTCGCAAAATCTCCCCGCTCGGTGTCGATTGCTCAGGCGGCGGTTCTCGCCGCCGGTGCGCCGGTCGGGCTGGCCAAAGTCGGCCTGGTGGTGAATGCTGGCGACAGCGAACTGGATGCGATTACCGGATCGGTTCCGCTGGACATGTTGCAGTTGCATGGCGGCGAAAGCCCTGAACGCGTTGCCGAGATCAAGTCACGCTATGGTCTGCCGGTGATGAAAGTGATCGGGGTGGCGGAAGCAGACGATCTGAAGCCCATAGATCTATATGCGCAGGTTGCGGACCAGATCATGATTGATGCCAAAGCGCCCAAGGGCGCGGTTCTGCCGGGCGGCAACGGAATTACGTTTGACTGGCAGTTGTTGGCTGCGAAGAAATACTGGCAGGTTCCGTGGATGCTGGCCGGGGGGCTGACGCCGGACAATGTCGCAGAGGCGATCCGGAAAACAGGCGCCCGACAGGTTGATGTAGCATCGGGGGTCGAAAGTGCTCCCGGTCAGAAAGATGCGGCGCTGATGCGCGCTTTTGTGGCGGCGACACAGGGTCTGTGACGAGGCCCGCAGCGCCCCCAAAGGCGCGGGACAGGGATAGTCGCTGCAGTTGAGCCATCCTCTGCCCGATGGCTCCGAGAGACATACGGATCCGCGATCGTTGCGACGGCCAGCGCTGTGCGCATGTTGCCCGATCTGGTCTGTTCAGGGGTTGGCCGGGTGGTTCTGCCACGGTTCGCGGCGAAGGCCTTTTCGCGTTTGCGCCAGACCGGTCCTGTCATCCCAGAGCTGGTGCATTGGGAATGGCTTCTGTGCCACCATGACGCGCGCCAAGACGCGCCGGTATGGGCAGCGTCGGAGGGGACTGGCTAGGAATTTGACCGATGCCGCGCTTCGGTCGGCTGGGGGTGCCCCGCAATTCTCGTGAGGCTCCCGCCCATTCTTGTGCCCTCCTGCAGAGGGCCCGGTGACCGGTTGGGCTGGGCGGCGTGGCGCGCCCCGCAGGGGCGCGCCACGCCGGTCGCTTCGGGCGTTGCCCGAAGCGAAAGACCACCTGCGGCGCACATTGATTGGCGTTTCTCGCTGTTGGATGGGAAAAAGGCCGAGAAACCTGTTTCTCTTGACCCAAATGCGAATTAGAACCGGCGGATATGCAAGACGGAGATACCCATGGCCGATGATCTCATTAACAGCTTCATGAATGGTCCCGACGAACAAGGTCGGTTCGGCATTTTTGGCGGACGGTTTGTCAGCGAGACGCTGATGCCGCTGATCCTTTCTCTGGAAGAAGAATACGAAAAGGCGAAGGTCGACCCTGACTTCTGGGCGGAGATGGACGACTTGTGGAAGCACTACGTTGGCCGCCCCAGCCCGTTGTATTTCGCAGAGCGACTGACCGATCATCTCGGCGGTGCCAAGATCTATATGAAGCGCGATGAACTGAACCACACGGGCGCGCACAAAGTAAATAATGTGTTGGGTCAGATCCTGCTTGCACGGCGCATGGGCAAGACGCGGATCATCGCCGAAACCGGTGCAGGCCAGCATGGGGTGGCCACCGCAACCGTTTGTGCCAAGTTCGGGCTGAAATGTGTCGTCTACATGGGCGCTCACGACGTGCGGCGTCAGGCTCCGAATGTGTTCCGCATGCGTCTGCTCGGTGCGGAAGTGATCCCGGTCACCTCTGGCCGGGGCACGCTGAAGGACGCGATGAACGATGCGCTGCGCGACTGGGTCACCAATGTGCGCGATACCTTCTACTGCATTGGCACAGTCGCCGGACCTCATCCCTATCCTGCGATGGTGCGTGATTTCCAGTCGGTGATCGGCAAGGAGGTGCGTTGGCAGCTTGCAGAGCAGGAAGGCGAGGGGCGCCTGCCGGATACGCTGATTGCGGCAATTGGCGGCGGATCCAACGCCATGGGCCTCTTTCACCCCTTTCTCGACGACAAGACCGTGAACATCATCGGTGTCGAAGCAGGTGGCAAGGGGGTCGACGAGAAAATGGAGCACTGCGCCTCGCTTACGGGCGGACGGCCCGGGGTCTTGCACGGCAACCGCACCTATCTTCTGCAGGACGATGACGGGCAGATCCTTGAGGGGTTCTCGATCTCCGCAGGTCTGGATTATCCGGGGATCGGTCCGGAACACGCCTGGCTGCACGAGACGGGCCGGGCGCAATATGTCTCGATCACGGACAAAGAGGCCCTGGAGGCGTTTCAGCTCTCCTGTGCGCTGGAGGGGATTATTCCGGCGCTGGAGCCCAGTCACGCGCTCGCGCATGTGATGAAGATCGCCCCGGAGCTGCCGCGCGACCATATCATCGTCATGAACATGTGCGGACGCGGCGACAAGGACATCTTTACTGTCGCACGTCACCTTGGTTTTGACATGTCCGACACCGAAGAAGGGCGCGATCTGGACGATTGAGCGGCTTACCACCCGCCGGATGCTCGGCCCGTTTCTTTGAAAACGGTGGCGGGCGTGGTGAGGGAACTGGCAGATATTTAGGGGCGCGGCTTAAGGCTGCGCCTTTTTGCTGTCAGGCGTAGGGCCTGGCATGCACGAAGGGTCACGCGAGGTTCTGGGGTCTGCGCAGGCCAGTATTGGCGGTGAAGCGTCAGGATGGGATATCGACCGCATGTGCCTGTAGGACTGGCAATGGAACGATTTCCAGCGTCTTGCGATGGGTGGCTTCCAGATGAACCGCAGGGCCGCAGCCTTCGTCGGCGGCCTGCAGGAACCGCGCCGCACAGAGGCACCATCGATCCCCCGGCTTTAGGCCTGCGAAATGAAAGGCGGGTCGCGGCGTAGAGAGGTCGTTCCCAACATATTTCGAATAGGCCAGGAATTCCGCCGTCATCACGGCACAAACAGTATGGCTGCCGTGGTCTTCAGCACAGGTGTTGCAGTGGCCGTCGCGAAAGAAGCCGGTGACGGGGGAGGTGGAGCAAGCCAGCAGGGGCCCGCCCAGAACATTCACGGCATCATCCTTTTCCATAATTGGGGCACTCCGGTTCGCCTGCAGGGCGCGCGCATTTCCCTGCGCGCGCATTTAATGTTAGGGCGTTTGAGGCCAGTGTCCCGAGAAAGAAAACCGTCCTGTGCGGTTCAGAGCGCAAGTGAGGGATCGGCTCACGGGCGACTTGAGCGCAGGCGTCAGGCGGTGCCGACACTATTTGAACCTGTTCAGGAGCCTTTGCATGGGGCTTGGCCTGTCATCCGCAGCGTTTTCTGTGGCTGCTGGTTCAGCGGCGGGGGCGCCGCCCCTGGCGGTTTTGGAGGGGCTTGCATCCGCCCCCGCGCCGGATCGTTGCGCTTTCTTGCCGGAGGTCCCCCCTGACCCGGTGGAGCTGCGGGGAGGGGCGACCTGCAGGGCGACGGCATTCATGAATTTTCCGCTGTCGCCCCCGGCGAGACAGGCAACACCGTCAGAGATGCCGCGCAACAGATCATCGAGCCAGCCGTCCCGGTCGGCCTTGGGAAAGTCGCGCAGAACATAACCTGCGACGGCATCTTTGTGTCCGGGATGGCCGATGCCGAGGCGAACCCGCGCGTAATCGGCCCCGATATGGGCGTGGATGGAGCGCAGGCCGTTGTGACCTGCATGTCCGCCACCTTGTTTGACACGGCATTTTCCCGGTGCAAGGTCCAGCTCGTCATGAAAGACCACCACATCCGACGGTGTCAGTTTGAAAAACCGCAGGGCCTCTCCCACTGATTGGCCGGAGTTGTTCATGAAGGTCTGCGGCTTCAGCAGGATCAGTTTGTCGCCCGCGAGAGGCGCCTCGCTCATCTGCGCCTGAAATTTGGATTTCCAAGGTGGGAAACCGTGATCGGAGGCGATCTGGTCCAGCGCCATGAAACCGATATTGTGGCGGTTTCCTGCATATTTTGCACCCGGGTTCCCGAGGCCGACGAGGAGTTTCATCAACTGCGCTCCTGTTTGCTGTTGGCCGGAGTGATGCCTGTTTCTGGCAAGGAAATCCAGAGGGTCAACGGATTGACTGGACAGGATTGTGTGGGGTGAACCACAGCAGCCCTTCTGCACAAAAGAAAACGGGCCCCCGCAGAAGCCCGTTTCCATGATCCCAAATCCCCGGAGGGGGCGAAATCTTATTCTTCTGTTGCGGCGTCTTCGCCTTCAGCATCGCCTTCTTCGTTGTCGGAGGCTTTGAGGCCCGACGGTGCGGAGACGTTGGCAATCACGAAATCACGGTCGATGGTCGGCTTGGAGCCTTCCGGCAGGGTGATGTCGGAGATGTGGATCACGTCGCCGATCACTTTTCCTGTCAGGTCGACAGTCAGCTTCTCGGGGATGTCACCTGCGGTCACGATCAGTTCGACTTCGGGACGTACAACGGTCAGAACACCGCCACGCTTCAGGCCGACGCACTCTTCTTCGTTGATGAACTCAACCGGGATGAAGAGGTTGATCTTCGACGTGCGGCGCAGGCGCATCAGGTCAAAGTGAGTCGGCAGGTCTTTTACAACATCGCGCTGAACGTCGCGGCAGATCACACGGACGTCTTCGTGGCCTTCAACCTTGAGGTTGAACAGGGTCGACTTGAAACGGCCGGACTTCAGCAGCTTCAACAGCTTGTTGAACGGGATATTGATCGACAGCGGATCAACGTCGCCACCAAATACAACACCAGGAACCATGCCTTCGCGGCGCGCAGCGCGAGCGGCGCCCTTGCCTGTCCCCGCACGTTCCAGGCACTCGAGATCAGGAATCTCATTCGCCATTATAATTCTCCATATATAAAGTGGGGGTGCCTCCAAGGCTGTCACCCCGCGTGAAGCCGCTCTCTTAGACAGAATGGCGGGATTTGGGAAGCCCTAAAGCAGCCGCTGCCCGCCGCGCGGGGGCAATTTGCCACCCGCATCGCTCCGGCGGCTGTGAAGATTGAACCCGGCGCGGCGGGCGCGATGGCGCCGGACGCGGATCTGCGGGCCAGGATTGCGGTGATAATCGGCGAAACGCCTGAGGGGCACAGCTGATTCGCTGGTGGAGTCGGGCCGTGAGAACGCCCTGCTGACGGGTCCCGGCGCCGGCAGGCCTGTGGAACGCTCGGCCTCAATGCTGCATGCGTCACGGATAAAGGGGCCCGCCCGGCGTTGGCGCGATGTAGCGGTACAATTTCGCGATTGTGGGACTCTTCGCACTGTGCAAGCTCTCCATTCATGGAAATCGTGACCGATATACGCACCAGTGCGGTGCATGGCCGGGCATTTGCCGTCATGGGCATCTGCGTCGGAGCCTTTGCCGCCTATGCGCCTCAGCTGAAGGCACAGGCAGGTCTGGGGGACGCTGAATTCGGATTGGCGCTGCTGGTGGGGGCGGCGGGCGCAGTGGGTGCCATGTGGCTGGCCCCGCGCGTGGACCGGGGGCTCGGCGCCTATGCCATGGTGATCTGCGCCCTGGCCGTTGCGACGGGCTTTTTGCTGCCGGGATTGGCGGCCAGTTGGGCAGGTCTCGCCGGCGCAATGTTTCTCGCCTCGGGGGCGGCGGGGCTGCTGGATGTGATCATGAACGCGCGGCTGAGCGGGCTGGAAGCGCGCAGTGGCCGCTCCCTGATGAACCTGAACCATGGCCTGTTCTCGCTCGCCTATGCGCTGGGGGCCTTGGGGGCGGGGTTGATCCGGGAGGCCGGCGTGCCGCCGTTCTGGTGTTTCGTGGGAATTCTCGGCGTGACCGTGCTGTTGTGTCTGGGCATGCGCGATCCCGCGACGCCCGAGCCTGCTGAGGACGCGGGACATCCCGGCGCAGCATCGCTGCCTGTGATGATGATTGTGCTTGCGGGCCTCATTGTGCTGATCGCGTTCACCGCCGAGCAGGCGACCGAGAGTTGGTCTGCGCTCTATCTAGAGCGGTCTTTTGCCGCCAGTGCCGCCGAAGGCGCGATGGGGCCTGCCATACTCGGGCTGACCATGGGGATCGGACGGTTGTCCGGGCAGGAGGCCGTGCGGCGTATCCCGGAGGGCCGGTTGATGCAGATCGCAGCAGCACTTGCGGCCTTCGGGTTGATACTGGCGGCTCTGGCACCGGTGCAGTGGCTGGCCTATGCGGGGTTTGCGATCCTCGGGATCGGCGTCTCCACGATCGGACCAACGGCGCTGGCCTGGGTGGGAAAGAAAATCCCGGCGCGCCAGCGCGCGGTTGCAATTTCTCGGATGGTGATGATTGGCTATTGTGGCTTTTTCATCGGCCCGCCGGTGATCGGTTTCATGGCCGAGGCCTTTGGGCTGCGGCTGGCACTGGCGATGATGGGGGCCCTTTTGCTGGCAATTACCGTGTTGTTGGTGCCAGGCCTGCGCGCACTCGCCCGTGGCGTCCCTGCCTGGACCTGAGCGTGCTCACGTCCGGGCAGTCACGGTCTGGAGGATCAGGCCCAGCGGCCGGTGAAATCCTCCGGAACCAAGAGGTTGTGACGACCAAGCTTGGTCACTGATTTCTCGCCGCACAGCGCCATGGACACATCCAGCTCCTTGTGGATCACCTCAAGCGCGCGGGTGACGCCGGGCTGGCCCATCGCCCCGAGGCCGTAGACAAAGGCGCGACCGATCATCGTCCCCGTGGCGCCAAGTGCCAGGGCCTTCAGCACATCCTGACCAGAGCGGATGCCGCTGTCGAGATGGACCTCTACCTGGTCGCCGACCGCGTCCATGATGCGCGGCAGCATGCGGATCGACGACAGGGCGCCATCGAGTTGCCGCCCGCCGTGGTTGGATACCGTGATCGCATCGGCCCCGACCTTGGCGGCCATTCTGGCGTCTTCCTCGTCCAGGATCCCCTTGAGGATCACCTTGCCGCCCCAGATCTCTTTCAGTTTGGCGATCTTGTCCCAGTCCAGCGTCAGATCGAACTGTTCGGCGGTCCAGGCGCTGAGCGAGGATGCGTCGGAAATTCCGTCCACATGGCCGACGATATTGCCGAAATGGCGGCGCTTGGCGCCCAGCATTCCGATCCCCCAGGACCACTTGGTCATCAGGTTGGCGATTGTCTTCGGGGTCAGCTTTGGCGGAGCTGAGAGGCCGTTTTTCAGGTCCTTGTGTCGCTGGCCGAGGATCTGCAGATCGAGCGTGATCACCAGTGCCGAGCAATTGGCGGCTTTTGCACGGTCAATCAGGCGGCGCGTATAGTCCTCGTCCTTCATGGTGTAGAGCTGAAACCAGAAGGGTTTCGTGGTCGCCTCTGCCACATCCTCGATCGAATTGATCGACATGGTGGAGAGGGTGAATGGAACGCCAAAAGCCTCGGCCGCGCGGGCGGCCTTGATTTCGCCATCGGCGCATTGCATGCCCGTCAGCCCCACGGGGGCCAGCGCCACCGGCATCGCGACTTCCTGACCGATCATATGACTTGCGGTCGAACGTCCCGCCATATCGACGGCGACACGCTGGCGCAGGCGAATTTGGTCAAAGTCAGTGGTGTTCTCACGAAAGGTCTGCTCAGTCCACGAGCCGCTCTCCGCATAATCGTAGAACATTTTTGGCACGCGCCGGGCGTATATGCGCTTGAGATCGTCGATATTGGTAATCACCGGCATGGGGCTCTCCTCGGCGCGGGCGAAACTGGTCATGTTTTGTTACCAATTCGAGACGGGTCTGGCAAGCGACAGCGTCGTAAGGGTGCGTTTACGAATTTGTGAAACTTTATCGGCAGGTCCTGCGGTGAAGTGTGCTGACATGTGCAAAATCGCGGTAAGCGCAGGCTGTTTCGGGAAATTTGCCGGTGACGCACCGGCTGGCCTGTGTCTGGATTTTGGCCTCCGCGACCCGGCGCGGGGATTTGGCAGCGTCGGACACGGCGTTCGTATTTGGTGGCGTTAAGCGGTGTGACAGTTTGGGCCGGAGGTGTTCCGGTAGGTGATGACAAAGTAAATCGGCTGTATCTGGAGGTAGCAACAACGTGAGTGTTGTGTTCACATCTGGCGTCTTGAAACTGTGTTCCGAGTGGGGGTGCGTATTCCGCGTCGGCGGAAATGGCCTGTCGGGGTTGGTAGTCCGGATGGGGGCCTCATGACCCTGCGCCCGGGCGATCCTATTGATACTCAAACAGATATTTCGAATCATACTGACCCTGCGACCGACGATGCGCGTTATGGGGAGATTCTGGCCGAGCTGCAGTGGGAGCGGAGCCAGCGTCAGGAGTTGCAGAAACAACTCGACCGCAAGACGCAGTCGTTGCGACAGACCAACGCGTCATTGGTGTCCCTCGCGCGGCAGGTGGACCGGATGGTGCGCGAACGGACCGAAGATCTGGACCGGGGGCGCGCGGCGGCAGAGGCTGAAAATGAAGCCAAAACCCAATTCCTGGCCACGATGAGCCACGAAATCCGCACGCCTCTGAACGGTGTGCTGGGCATGGCCTCGGCACTGGCTGACACGCCGCTTGGACTGGAGCAGGCCCGAATTCTGGATGTGTTGCGCGACAGCGGGCAGCTGCTGCTGAACATCGTGGATGACATCCTCGATCTGACAAAGATTGCCGAGGGAAAACTGACGCTTGAGCGATTGCCGACTGACGTTGTGACGCTGACGGATACGGTGTGCCGTCAGTTCGAACCGCGCATCCGGGCAAAGGGACTCAATTTCACGAAGCTGTGTATGGATGAGCTTGCGGGGGGCGGGGTTTGGGTCAATATCGATCCGACCCGGTTTCAACAGGTCTTGACCAACCTGCTGTCCAATGCGGTCAAGTTCACCGAAAATGGGAGGATCGCACTGACGGCCAGCCTGAAGGCGGAAAAGGACGGGATCCTTTTGCTGGCGGTGACCCTGCGTGATACCGGGGTGGGGCTCAGCCCGCGGCAGGCCGGACGGCTGTTTCAGCCGTACATCCAGGCCGACGCAAGCGTTCATCGCAACCATGGCGGGACCGGGTTGGGATTGGTGATCGCTCGGCAGATCTGCCAGCGCATGGGCGGTGACCTGACGTGCACCAGTTCGGAAGGGGCCGGCAGCGAATTTCGGGCAAGCTTTCGGGTGTCCCGGGCGTCCGCGCCGGAACAAGATCACGCGAAGGAGCCTGCGAAGACGGAACATGCAATCCTGTCAGCGCGGCGTTGGCGCGTGCTGGTGGCGGAAGACAACAGAACCAACCGTATGGTGCTGCGCCACATGCTGAAAGACTACGACCTGGACATGATCTGGGTCCAGAACGGCAGGAAAGCGGTGGACGTGTGCCGGTCTGAGCAGCCTGATCTGGTGCTCATGGATGTGAACATGCCGGTCCTGGACGGGGTGACGGCAACGGAACAGATCCGTGAACTCGAAGAGGCAGAGGCCCGCGCGTCGGTGCCCATCATTGCGGTATCCGCCAATGCGCTGGTCCATCAGGTGAAGGCCTATCTGGAGCAGGGGATGACCGACCACGTGGCGAAGCCTATCCGCAAGCAGAAATTGTTGCGGGTGATGGCGCAGGCACTGGCAGGGGCGGGCGGACAGGACAGCGTGCTCTAGACGACCAGCGTGCGCCGTGTTGCCCGATTTGCATCGACGCTCTGCATCATTGTGCCACAGGCCACCCGGCACGCAGGCCACCCGACACAGGCCACCCGGCACAGGCCACCGGGCACCTGACGGATCAGACGGTCGTCCGAACGGGCATCACCCCGCGTGGGCCCCTTCGGCGAGGGATTTCACAAAATCGAGCACCTCGGACACGGGCTTTCCCGCGCCGATTTCGGCCACAATCGCGCTGCCGACTACCGCCCCGTCAGAGATTGAGGCGATGGTTTGTGCCCGCTGCGGCGTCTTGATGCCAAACCCCACGATCACAGGAAGATCGGTCGCCGCTTTGAGGCGGGCAACTTCCGGGCCGACGTCGGAGGCTTCGGCCTCGGCGGCGCCTGTGATGCCGGTGATCGACACGTAGTAGACAAAACCGGATGTGTTCTGCATCACGCGGGGCAGGCGGGCGTCATCGGTCGTCGGGGTCGCAAGGCGGATGAAGTTCAGACCCGCCGCCTGCGCAGGCAGGCACAGTTCCGCATCCTCTTCCGGTGGCAGGTCGACCACAATCAGCCCATCGATCCCTGCCTCCTTCGCATCGGCGAGGAATGTGTCGACGCCGCGGGAATAGATCGGGTTGTAATATCCCATCAGGACGATGGGGGTGGTTGTATCGCCTTTGCGGAAATCGGCAGCCAGCTGCAGCGTGCGCTCCAATGTCATGCCCGCCTCCAGCGCGCGTTGGCCTGCCAGCTGGATGGTCGGGCCGTCGGCCATCGGGTCGGTGAACGGCAGCCCCAGTTCGATCACATCCACGCCGGCGCCCGGCAGGCCTTTGACGATCTCCAGGGATGTGTCGTAATCCGGGTCCCCAGCCATGACGTAGGTGACAAAGGCTTTTTTGCCCGCTGCAGAGAGTTCGGCAAATTTGGCATCGATACGTGTTGTCGGACGGGTCATGGCGGGCCTTTGTAATCTCTGTTGCTTGGATTGATGTGCCGAAACTTCTCGGTAAAATCAATCCCGGCTGATGCGGTTGTGCCTTTAATCCGTGGTGCGGGGCAGGGCGCGCGCCCTACAACGGCGTATGCAGCCGCAGACTGATCGCGTTGAGGCCGGGATTCCGCTCGGAGATGGAGGCATTCGAAATGTGGCTCAGGGCTAGAGAGATCCGGTGCCCATCGCGCAACCTGCGTCCCAGCCCCACCAGCGACCGGATCTCGATCGTTGAGCCGAGATCGTTGCCGGGGGTCCCTTCGCTGAAAAGGCCGGGCATGATGCTGACCTCGACAAACCAATCCCCTTTCAGCGCGCGCTGACCCTGTATGCCGAGCCCAACAAAGCTGTCGCCCGCCTGATGCGCCTGCCCGCTGATGCCCGGACCCGCGTCGAAACCAAACAGATCCCAGTTCCGGGCACCGAGATACTCCAGCGACACAAAAGCACCGCTGTCCGCCTGTTCCGCGTGAAAGTCGCCATAGCCAAGTCCGATGGCGATTTCCTGCGCCTGCGTCGGCTGAAGCTGGGCGAGAACGAAAGCGGCAAAAAGGGACGGAATGATCGCAAGTCGGCGCATGGATTGCTCACGTGGATGCGCGTGGCTCTGATACAACGTCCGGCCCGCAGGTTTCGTAAAATCAGGATAAAGGTACGCAGGATTGCGATGTCAACCGGCCCACGGAGGATGAAGCTCTGGCCGGCGCTTGCGCAACAGCCCGCATGCGCCTAGAAGCTGGCAGCCAAGAGGCATCAGGAGGCTGGTATGGGCTTTAAAATGGGAATCGTGGGTCTGCCGAACGTCGGCAAGTCGACCCTGTTCAATGCACTGACCAAAACCGCCTCGGCGCAGGCGGCCAATTTTCCGTTCTGCACAATCGAGCCGAACGTGGGCGAAGTGGGGGTGCCGGATGCACGTCTGGACCAATTGGCCGAGATTGCGAAATCGAAACAGATCATCCCGACGCGGATGACGTTTGTCGATATCGCGGGGCTGGTCAAGGGCGCGTCCAAGGGCGAAGGTCTGGGCAACCAGTTTCTCGCCAATATCCGCGAGGTGGACGCCATCGCCCATGTTCTGCGCTGTTTCGAAGATGGCGACGTCACCCATGTCGAAGGCCGGGTCGATCCGGTCGCCGATGCAGAAACGATTGAGACGGAGTTGATGCTGTCCGATCTGGAGAGCATCGAAAAGCGCCGTGCCAATCTGGTGCGCAAGCTCAAGGGCAACGACAAGGACGCGCAACAGCAGGATCGTCTTCTGGCCGCTGCACAGGCAATGCTCGAAGATGGCAAGCCCGCGCGTCTGGTTGAGGTTGACGCGGATGACGACAAGGCGTGGCGGATGCTGCAGTTGCTCACCACCAAACCGGTGCTGTATGTCTGCAATGTCGGCGAAAGCGAAAGCGTCGAAGGCAATGAGCATTCCACCAAAGTGGCAGAGATGGCGGCGGCTCAGGGCAACAGCCATGTGATCATCTCGGCGCAGATCGAAGAGGAAATCAGCCAGCTCGAAGCCGATGAAGCGCAGATGTTTCTGGAAGAAATGGGACTTCAGGAAGCTGGTCTGGACCGATTGATCCGGGCTGGCTACGACCTCTTGCATCTTGAGACCTATTTTACCGTCGGCCCGAAGGAAGCGCGCGCCTGGACCATTCGTCACGGCACCGCAGCGCCGCAGGCGGCAGGCGTCATCCACGGGGACTTTGAAAAGGGTTTCATCCGCGCCGAAACGATTGCGTTTGACGATTTCATCTCCAGCGGTGGCGAGAGCGGTGCCAAAGAGGCAGGCAAAGTGCGGGCTGAAGGCAAAAGCTACGTCGTCAAGGATGGCGACGTGCTGCATTTCCTATTTAACACCTGATTGCTCCTGGTCGCAGGCGCATCTTCAGGCCCGCCAACGGATCAAGGCGGGCCTCATACACCAAGATGCGCGCGCGGGGGGGAGTGATAGCGTCGATATCCGGCGGGCTTGAGGTTTAGTCAGCTCCGGTGCTAAATTTTGCCATTCATCAGTCGTAGGGATAATCATGACAACGAAACTCATCATCGACACGGATCCCGGCATCGACGACGCTATGGCGATCTTCTACGCTGCTGCCGCCCCTGATATCGAACTTTTGGGTCTGACGACCATTTTCGGCAATGTCACCACACAGATGGCCACGCGCAACGCCCTGCGGTTGCTGGAAGCAGCAGAGCTTGATCTGCCCGTCGCTGAAGGGGCCGCGCAGCCACTGGTTTTGCCCCCGTTTGAACCCTCGACGCACGTGCATGGCGATGAGGGGTTCGGTGATATCCCCGCAGCGACCCCCAAGGGACAGGCGATCGAAGAGGATGCGGCGGATTTCCTGATCCGGATGGCGCGCGAGCACAAGGGCGAATTGACCCTTTGCCCTATCGGGCCTCTGACCAATATTGCCCTGGCCATTCAGCGCGATCCTGATTTTGTGAAAAATTGCAAACGGATCGTTGTCATGGGTGGCTCTCTCGAGGCTGGCGGGAATATCTCTCCCCACGCCGAAGCCAATATCTATCACGACCCCCATGCCGCCGAGGTGGTTTTCGCCGCAGCCGCAGGCAAGATCACCATGGTGGGCCTGGATGTGACGCTCAAGATCCTGTGTGTTCCCGAGGATTTCGACGCCATCAAGGAGCGCTCTCCAGAGCTTGGCGGCATGCTGAAGCAGATGAGCGTTTTCTACATAAAATTCTATCAGGAGGTCGCCAACCTGAATGGCTGCTCCCTGCATGATCCGGCCGCGGTGATCGCCTGCACGCATCCGGATCTGTTCCAGACCCGCGCGGTTCCGCTTCGTGTGTCGGTCGATCCCGAAACCTCCGGTGCGACCGAGCTGGCGGACGACGCCCGCGGCAATACCCATGTCGCGATGGGCGTCGATGCAGATGCTGTCAAAGCGCTTTTTCTGAAGCGGCTATCCCTGCTGCCGTGATCGGGACCATTCGGCGCCGTTCCGCGGGATCGGTGTCGAATGCTCGGCCAGGGGGAGGGGCTGAGGTGCGGCCGGATCGCTCGCAGGTTTGTTCACTTTTCCGACGGGGCTGGGCGACCGGTCGACCGGCGCGGTTGGCAAAATACGGCCGACTTTGACTGAACAGGGAGGCAATTGCGACGTGCGCCCTCGCAGTTGTGCAGTTTCTTTGATGCGCGCGTGTGACGGTGCGAAGCTCCGTCAGAGAAAATGAAACCGAGGCGGAAAAAGTATGTTTTTCGCCTTGTTTCCCCCGCCAACCCTCTCTAAACGGGTCAGCGGAGACGTGGCCGAGTGGTCGAAGGCGCTCCCCTGCTAAGGGAGTAGGCCCGGAAGGGTCTCGTGGGTTCGAATCCCATCGTCTCCGCCACTGGCCCTTGAGAAACGGTTCTACCCATCCGGCTGCGGCCGGATTTTTCCGTTGTTTTCGAGGGTTATGCGGGCGGGGCTGAGAACTGGCGGAGGCGCCGAGAGGCATGGAAGCGGTCTCTCCGGGCCGATATTCTCCGGACCTGTTGACTGCGCTCTTTTGGTACAGTCCAATAAAACTCTGAAAATCATACCCTTTTTCGGCCACTAGAACTGTACCTTTGCGGCGGACGTTCGGCATGCGGGCGCGACCCGGGCCGAAAACCATAACTGGTATGCAGTGGTTCGTGACCATTGATCATGAACACGCCTACATTTTCCGCCAACACCCTTGAACTTCTCAACGAACGCAGAGATGCGTTGGAACACATCTCTTTTTTTAGTCAGGTATTGTGGATTGAGTGGGCTCATTTTTGGGAGGATCGAGTTCAACTCTGTGCCGGTTTCCCTCGCGTATTCGCGCTTGATCGACGTCGCGATGTAGCGCTTGGCGGCATCTGCGTTCAATTTTTCCTCGGTTATCAGTTCTTCCGCTTCCCGGCGCTGTTCGGCTTGTGCGAAGGCAAAAAATGCCTCAATCACTCCGGCCTTGTCCCCCAGTTTGTCAAGGCCTGTTTGATTGATGAAATCGACGATGAGGCGGTAATCCCCCCATTTTTAA
>NZ_VCNK01000042.1 GCF_006265095.1 Phaeobacter sp. B1627 | reverse complement strand
AAATCAATGGGTCCTGAGCCTAAACTTGGGTAGGCATGCCCTGAGTTTCAAGAAGTCCGAGATATATTCAAATCGTGGTGTTGCCGCCCAAATTGATTGGCGCGGAGCGGATCTGATCACTCATGTGGAAGGGGGCAGGTGAAACGTCCCCTTGGCGGCAGGGGACGCGTGGCCAGATCCGGACGGCAGGATTGACCGGTTGGGGAATTCCCGCCACAGTCACAGAGACGTCAAACAACCAAGACGCCCCCAACCCCTTGGGGGCGTTTTTGTGTTTCCGGCTCTGGCAAATTCAACGTCATGAGCACAGCCCCCCATATCGCCATGATGGCCGCTCGGGACCTTCTGCCACTGACGGCGGCGGGGGAGGTGCCGGATTGGATCCATCTGACCCCGGCCGGGCGTATCGAGACCTTCGACGGGCGCGGTCCCTATGAGATCTCCGATCCTCAGGCCGTAATCGAAGCGAGTTTTGCCACGCACGGCGAGATCAAGATCGACGTCAACCACCTGCGACGCAATCCGTTTCACCTGCGCCGCCGAGGAATTGAGCCTACCCGACTGAGGTGCGCGCTGTGGATGGCTCGGCGGCGCGGTGCGGCTCCGCGAGTCCTTCCGCGCGCTCTGCAGCATGCGGATCAGAGGCTGCCGATGATCGCCCGGGCGGCTTCCGAGACCAGCGGCGCCGCATGCGCAACGAAATCTTCCGGCGTCCACTCGGACAAGGACCCGGCAACATGGATCGCGCCGAGGGGACGGCCGTCGCGGCGCGTAACCGCCACCCCGATCGCAACCTCTCCCAGCACGAATTCATCGAGGATCACGGCATAGCCATCGGTGCGGGCCTGGTTGACCAACGCCATGATCTTATCCGGGTCTGTCTCGGTTCGGGCCGTATATGCCTTGAGGGCGGTGCGCTCCACCACCTCGCGCGCCTCGGTGTCGGTCATGGCGGACAGGACCGCGCGCCCTCCGGCGGTGCAATAAACAGGAACACTATGGCCGACCAGGGTCGCGTAGAAGGTTTCCCGTTTGCTCTGCATGCGCAGCGCGTAGATCAGGCGCGTCTGATCAAATAGGCTGAAATCAACACGTTCCCGGACTGTTTTCCGGAGTTCAAGAAGGACAGGTGTCGCTTTCTGGATAACCGGATCGAGACGCAACACGTCCAGCGTGTGATCCAGCAACCTCACCCCCGGCAGATACCCGCGATCATCCCCGCTGCGGCGGATGTAGCCGAGAATCAGCAATGTGTGGATCAACCGCTGCGCCGCCGACCGGTCCACGCCCGCCCGACTGGCAACCTCGGACAGGCTCAGAGGGCCGTCGGCCTGATGAAAGGCACTGAGCACCTGCATCGCGCGACCGACCGCGCGGATGAAAAGCCGATCATCCTCTGCCTGAAGATTCACCTCTCCCGGCGGATCGGCACGAAGAATGCTGGTCATGAAGCGCTCCGGGTTGACGAATCGAAAACTGGGTCACTACGCTTGCATAACACTATAACTGTATCACTGTGCAATACACAAATCACCCCATACCTGTATCAGCCCCCCGTATCAGACCGGGATACCGCACTTGAGGAACCGCCGCTTTGAGAGTTGCATTTTCCGGTTTTCTTCACGAAACCAACACCTTCTCCCCTGCTCCGGCGGATATGGCGGCGTTTGTGGCTGGCGGAGGATACGTTCCGGTGACGCGAGGGAAGGCCATGGCTGCGGCCTTTGCCGATGTGAACCTTGGCCTCTCCGGCGCCTATCGCGCGGCAGCGACATTTGGCTGGGAGGTGGTGCCGATCATCTGGGCCGGTGCAATCCCGTCGGCACATGTGACCCGGGACGCGTTCGAGCAGATCGCCGGTGAGATTGTCGATGGGATCAGCGCCGCCGGGCCACTGGACGGTGTTTTCCTCGATCTGCACGGCGCGATGGTGGCCGAACATCTGGACGACGGCGAAGGCGAGATCGCACGCAGGGTCCGGGAGGTGGTCGGGCCGGACGTCCCCATCGCGGCCGCCCTCGATCTGCATGGCAATATTTCCGAGGACTTCGTGAATACGGTCGACGTGCTCGCGGGGTTTCGCACCTATCCGCATGTGGATATGGCGGCCACCGGGCTGCGGGCTGCGGGCCTCTTGGACGGGCTGATGCGAACGCGACGCCGCCCTGCCAAAGCCTTTCGGCGCATGTCCTACCTGGTGCCGATCTCCTTTCAGTCCACCGATATTGCCCCGGCCAATCGTCTTTATGACCAGCTCGCAGAGCTTGAGGCCGAAGGGGCCCTGTCGACGTCACTCTTCATGGGCTTTCCGGCGGCGGATATCCCCGACTGCGGCCCGACGGCCATCGCCTATGGCGACACGCAGGCAGCGGCAGACCGCGCCGCCGACCATATCGCAGCCGCCTACGAGGCTGCGTGCGACGATTTTGACGCGGTGACCTATACGCCCGACGCCTCGGTGACGGAGGCCGAGCGCCTCCTGGCCGGTCCCGGCTCGGGTCCGGTAATCATCGCCGATACGCAGGACAACCCCGGAGCGGGCGGCGTTTCCGCCACCACCGGATTGTTGCGGGCGCTGATTGCGGCCGACGTCGAGGGGGCGGCTATCGGTCTGATCGTTGACCCTGCGGCGGCAGCCCGCGCGCATGAGCTGGGTCAGGGCATCACCGCGCCCTTCCGCATTGGCGGACACCCCGGCCTGCCTGACGATGCGCCGGTCGAGACCGACGCCCTGATCGAGACGCTGTCGGATGGGCAGCTTCACGCGACCGGCCCATACTACGGCGGCACGCGGCTGGCTCTGGGGCCGTCTGCCTGCCTGAAGATTGGCGGCGTGCGCGTGGTGGTGACCAGCGCCATTGCACAGATGGCCGACCGCGAAATGTTCCGCTTTGTCGGGATCAGCCCCGAAGAGCAGCGGCTGCTCGTTGTGAAGAGTTCAACCCATTTCCGGGCCGATTTCTCCCCAATCGCGCGCGCGATCCTTGTGGCCTGCGCGCCGGGTCCGATGCCGTTCAACCCTGCGGACCTGCCGTTCACGCGTCTGCGCCAAGGGTTGCGGCTCTCTCCGAACGGGCCTGCCTTCGCTCCCCCCGCGCGCTGATACAGCGCGTCCTGACTGCGGCGCTGCCTCCGCCGTGGTCCAATAAAACCAAACTGACAACCAACATGGGAAAACGATATGCTGACTATAAGATCCGCACTGAACACCTCCCGCGGCCTCGCGGCGACCTTGCTGACTGGCACCGCGCTGCTGGCGCCTGCTGCCCTATCCGCGCAGGGCAGCGAAACGACCATCACGGCGGTGATGCATTCTGGCCTGCGTGTGCTGGACCCGGTCATCACCACCGCGCATATCACGCGCGATCATGGCTATATGATCTATGATGTCCTGACAGCCGTCGACGAGAATTTTGCCCCGCAGCCGCAAATGGCGAGCTGGGACATATCCGACGACGCCTTGGTCTACACCTTCACCCTGCGGGACGGGCTGGTGTTTCATGACGGCGCGCCGGTCACCGGTGCCGACGTGGTGGCATCGCTCAGCCGCTGGGGCAAAAAGGACTCCGGCGGCCAGCTGATTTTTGACATCACCGAGAGCCTGGAAGCGCCCGACGACAAGACGATCGTCTGGACCCTGAGCAAACCCTTCGCACCGTTGCTCGACGTAATCTCAAAACAATCCGCGGTTCCCCCCTTCATCATGCCGGCCCGGGTTGCGGCAACCTCCTCGGACGAAACGATCACGGAATACATCGGCTCCGGCCCCTTTGTGTTCAACGAAGAAGAGTATGAGCCCGGCGTCAACGTCACCTACGAGAAGTTCGACGACTACCTCCCGCGCGAGGAACCCGCCTCCTGGATGGCCGGCGGCAAAGTCGTGAATGTCGACAAGGTGGTCTGGACCACGATGCCCGACTCGCTCACCGCGCTGAATGCCCTGTCGGCTGGTGAAATCGACTATCTGGAACAGGTGCAGATCGACCTGATGCCGATCATCGCCAGCAACCCGGATGTCACCGTCGAAAAGCGCGACGAGCTGGGCTATGTCACCATCGGGCGCCCGAACCACCTGCACCCTCCGTTTGACAACAAGCTGGTACGTCAGGCCGCAATGGCGGCGCTGGATCAGGAATCCATGCTGGCAACGATGCAGGGCGACCCGGAATACTACAACGTCTGCGGTGCGATTTTCGGCTGCTCCACCCCGCTCGGCGACGAGGCGGGCTCTGAGATCCTGACCGGTGGCGCGAATATCGAGAAGGCCAAAGCGCTGCTGGAAGAAGCAGGCTACGACGGCACGCCAATCGTGCTGATGGCGCCGACAGATGTGGTCAGCCTGATCAACCAACCGGTGGTGGCGGCACAGGCCCTGCGCGAGGCCGGGTTTGAGGTCGATATGCAGTCCATGGACTGGCAGTCGGTCGTTCAGCGCCGCGCCCAGCAAAGCCCGGTGGCCGAGGGCGGCTGGAACATGTTCTTCACCAACTGGATGGTGCCCGAAGTATCTGACCCGCTGATCAACGTGATGGTCAACGGACGCGGCGACGATGCCTGGTTTGGCTGGCCCACCGACCCCGAGATCGAACAACTGCGCGCCGATTTCGTATCCGCAGCCGACGCAACGGCGCAAAAAGCGGTCGCGGTGAAGATCCAGGAACATGTGATGGACAACGTGAACTACATCATGATGGGCGAATACATCATTCCACAGGCCCGTCGCAACACGATCCAGAACATGATCCCCTCGCCGGTTCCGGTGTTCTGGAACGTCACCAAAGAGTCTGACTGAGATCACATCCTGACCTCACCCCGGAGGACGCGCCTGTCGCGTCCTCCCCCTGCCCTGCCCTGCCCCAAGCCCCCACAAGCCCCCAAGGAGCCTCCGGAGCATGTTCCTCTATATTCTGAAGCGCGTGCTGGCCACGATCCCGGTCATGGTCATCGTGGCGATATTCGTCTTCCTGCTGCTGCGCCTGACACCCGGCGACCCGGCGGCGATCCTGGCCGGGGATGCGGCAACGCCCGAGCAGCTTGAGCGGATCCGCGACCGGCTTGGGTTGAACGACCCGCTGCTGACCCAGTTCATGACCTGGATGGGGCAGCTGCTGCGCGGCGATCTCGGAACCTCCCTGCTGTCGAACACCTCCGTTGCGGGCATGCTGGCCGACCGGCTCGGTCCCACCATCAACATCGCCCTGATGACGATCACGATCTCGGTCCTGTTGGCCGTCCCGATGGGCGTCATCGCCGCCTGGCGCCACCGGACCTGGGTCGATTTTCTTGTGATGTCCTTTTCGGTCCTCGGCTTTTCCGTGCCGGTCTTTGTCATCGGCTACATCCTGATCCAGATCTTTGCCATCGAACTGCGCTGGGTCCCCGTGCAGGGCTACAAGGACCCCTCCGACGGATTCGGCGCCTTCTTCAGCCGGGCCATCCTGCCCTCGCTCACTCTGGCCACCATCTACATCGCGCTGATCGCCCGGATGACCCGCGCCTCCATGCTGGAGGTTCTGGGCGAGGATTACATCCGCACCGCCCGCGCCAAGGGCGTGCGCGAAAACGTGGTTCTGTTTCGCCATGCATTGCGCAACGCGGCGGTGCCGATCCTGACGATCATCGGCACCGGGTTTGCGCTGCTGATTTCGGGCGTCGTCGTCACCGAGAGCGTGTTCAACATCCCCGGCATCGGCCGCCTGACGGTCGACGCGATCCTCGCGCGGGACTACCCGGTGATCCAGGCAATGATCCTGTTGACGGCCGGCATCTACGTCTTCGTGAACCTGCTGGTCGACGTCTCCTACTCTTTCTTCGACCCAAGAATTCGGTACTGAAATGACAGAGATCCCCACAGCCCGCCACAGCGCCTTCCATGCGCTCACTCGCCTGTTCTCATTGCCGGCAGGATCGCGCATGGGCATCGGCCCGTTGATCGCGGCGACGATCCTGGCCATCATCGTTCTGGCCGCAGTCCTTGCACCGCTCTATGTGCCCTACGACCCGCTTTCGATGGACGCCAAGGCCCGTCTCAAACCGCCGTCCGAGACGCATTGGCTGGGCACGGATCCCTATGGGCGCGACACCTTCAGCCGGGTGATGACGGGCGGGCGGGTCTCTTTGCTGATCGGCGTCGGCGCAGCCGTGGTCAGCGTCGCCGTCGGGTTGATGATCGGTCTGGTCGCGGGGTTCTTCCGGGCCGCCGACGGCGTGATCATGCGGATCATGGATAGCCTGATGGCAATCCCCGCGATCCTGCTGGCGATCGCGCTGGTCGCGCTGAACGGCCCCAGCCTCACCTCTGTCATCATCGCGATCACAGTACCGGAGGTTCCCCGTGTCGTGCGTCTGGTACGCTCCGTGGTGCTGTCTGCGCGGGAAGAACCCTATGTGGAGGCGGCCATCGCCCTCGGCTCGTCGATGCCGAAGATCCTGATCCAGCACCTGATGCCCAACACCTTTGCGCCGCTGATCGTGCAGGGGACCTATATCTGCGCCTCCGCGATCCTGATCGAAGCCATCCTGAGCTTTCTTGGCGCTGGCGTCTCCACCGAAATCCCGACCTGGGGCAATATCATGGCCGAGGGGCGGACCTATTTCCAGATCAAGCCGGGACTGATCTTCTGGCCGGGGCTGATGCTCTCGCTCTGTATCCTTGCCATCAATCTGCTTGGCGACACGGCGCGCGATCTGCTCGACCCGCGCATGAAAAAACGGGAGGGCTGAGCACATGGAGCTCAAGTCCAGAGACTTCACCGAGGCCCAGAGTGTGCTGACGGTCCGCAACCTGAAAGTGGGGCTGAGCGGCCGCCCGGACGCCGCGCCGGTGCTCGACGGTATCGATCTCGATATCAGAGCCGGGGAAACCCATTGCCTTGTGGGCGAGTCGGGCTCCGGCAAATCCGTGACCTCCCTCGCGGCGATGGGGCTGCTTCCCAAGGGGGCGCTGGAAATCCAGAGCGGGCTGATTTCGCTCGACGATTTCGAAATCACCACGGCCAGCCCCGCACAGATGCGCGCGTTGCGCGCGCGCCGGATTGCGATGATCTTTCAGGAACCGATGACGGCGCTGAACCCGGTCCTGCGCGTCGGCGCACAGATCGAGGAGGTGCTGAACATGCACACCGATCTGTCCCGCGCCGAGGCCCGCTCCCGGACCATCGCCATGATGGAGCAGGTGCATCTGCCGGATGTGGAGCGGATCTATTCCGCCTTCCCGCACCAATTGTCAGGCGGCCAGCGCCAGCGGATCATGATCGCCATGGCGCTGATCCTTGACCCGGACCTGCTGATCGCCGACGAGCCGACAACGGCGCTGGATGTGACCACGCAATTGCAGATCCTGAAGCTGATCGCCGAGATGCAGGAGCGTCAGGGGACCGCCGTTCTGTTCATCACCCATGACATGGGCGTCGTGGCCGAAATCGCGGACACGGTCAGCGTCATGCAGAAAGGGCGCATTGTCGAACGCGCCCCGATCCGGGATTTGCTGACAAACCCGCAGGAAGAATACACCAGAAAGCTCCTGAAGGCCGTGCCCAATCTCGCCCCGCGCAGCGCCCGGGCGGCAGCCGCGCCGACCGCTCCGGTCATCGACGTCCGCGATCTGCACATGACCTATGGCGGCGGCGGCAGCTTTCGCAACTCCAAAGCCGTCCGGGCGGCGCAGGATGTGAATTTCACCATAGCGCCGGGCCGCACCTTGGGAATCGTCGGAGAATCCGGCTCCGGCAAGTCCACCGTTGCCCGCTGCATCATGCGCCTGATCGACCCGACCGAAGGCAGGGTGACCGTTGCCGGAACCGAAATCGCGCAGCTGAGCCGACGCCGGCTGCAACCTCATCGTAAACATTTCCAGATCGTGTTTCAGGACCCCTACCGCTCCCTCAATCAACGTTGGACCATCGCGCGCAGCCTCTGCGAGGGGCCTGTCAATTTCGGCACCCCAAAGGCAGAGGCGATGGAAAAAGCCGCCGAGCTGATGGAGCTGGTAGACCTGCCGCGGGACGCGCTGCAGCGCTATCCGCATCAGTTTTCCGGCGGCCAGCGTCAACGCATCGCCATCGCCCGCGCTGTGGCAATGAAACCCGACCTGCTGGTCGCCGATGAGGCGGTCTCTGCCCTGGATGTGAGCGTCCAGGCGCAGGTTCTGGATCTGCTGCATGACATTCAGCAGAAATTCGGGGTCGCCATGCTCTTCATAACCCATGATCTGCGCGTCGCGGCCCAGATCTGCGACGATGTTCTTGTCATGCAGAAGGGGCTGGTGGTCGAGCAAGGACCGGCCGGCGATGTGCTGTCCCGCCCCTCCCATGACTACACCCGTACCCTGATCGAGGCCGCCCCCGGTCGGCACTGGGATTTTGCCAACTTCCGCGCCCTCGCAACTCCCCCCACATTCACAGGAGCCACCCTATGAGCGTCATCCCCGCGATCGAGGCCTTCGCGGCCGAATTGACCGAAATCCGTCACGACCTGCACGCCCATCCCGAGTTGGGGTTCGAAGAGGTCCGCACCGCCGGTCTCGTGGCTGAACGGCTCCGGGCCTACGGCGTCGATGAGATCCACGAGGGCCTCGGCGGCACCGGTGTGGTCGGGCTCATCAAGGGCACCGGCGGCGGCAACCGCCGCATCGGGTTGCGCGCCGATATGGATGCGCTGCCGATTGAAGAGGCCTCCGGCGTGGCTTTCGCCTCCACCAATCCCGGACGGATGCACGCCTGTGGCCATGACGGGCACACCACCATGCTGCTGGGCGCTGCGCGCTACCTGGCGCAAACCCGTGATTTCGACGGCACGGTGGTCCTGATCTTCCAGCCCGCCGAAGAGGGGCTTGGCGGTGCCCGGCGCATGATCGCCGACGGGCTGTTTGACCAATTCCCCTGTGACGAAATCTACGGCATGCACAATGATCCGAATTCCGACCCCGGTGTGGTGTCCGTCACCCCCGGTCCGGCAATGGCGGGGGCGTCGTTTTTCGACATCACCGTCAAGGGCACCGGCAGCCACGCCGCGATGCCCCATCAGTCACGCGACCCCATCGTCATCGGCACCGCATTGGTGCAACAGCTGCAAAGCATCGTCAGCCGCAACACGCCGCCAACAAAGCCGATGGTGCTGTCGGTCACGAAATTCAACGCAGGCTCCGCCTATAATGTGGTGCCGGACACGGCGACCATCTCGGGCACCATCCGGTATTTCCATGATGAGGTCTCCGAGATGGCCGATCAGCGTATGCGCGACCTCTGCGCCGGAATGGCGCAGGCCTATGGGGTCGAGATTTCCGTCGACCTGCGCAATGTGTTTGATGTGCTGATGAACGATCCCGACCTGAGCGCGGCCTATGCCGCCGCCGCCGCCGATATCGTCGGCACCGACATGGCGGCGCTGTCCACCGCGCAGGCCACAGGTTCCGAAGATTTCGCCGATATGCTCAAGGTGGTGCCCGGTGCCTATTGCCGTGTGGGCCATGCCGGGAACGTGCCGCTGCACAACCCCGCCTTCGTGCTGGACGACGCAATCCTGCCGGTCGGTGCCTCGATCTATGCCCGCATCGTCGAGACCCGCCTGCCCAGGGGCGCCGCCTGATCCTGTCGCCCCTTTCGCCCTTTCGCCCTGCCGATCCACCCGTTTCCACCCGTTTTCCCGCGCGCGCCGCCCGGCGACCGGGACAGGAGCCAGCCCATGACCAACCCGCTCGACCTGCCATTTGACGTTGACGAGATGCTTGACGGGCTGCGGCCCTGGATCGAAACCGAAAGCCCCACCTTCGACGCCGCCGCGGTCAACCGCATGATGGATGTCGTCCAGCACGATCTGGCCGCCCTCGGCGCCCGGGTCGAGCGCATCCCCGGCAGGATGGGCCTGGGCGACAGCGTCCGCGCCACGATGCCACATCCGAAGGCCGGTGAGGGCGGCATTCTGCTGCTTGGGCACATGGATACCGTCCATCCGGTCGGCACCCTCGCGAAACTGCCGTTCCGGCGCGACGGCGGCATCTGCTATGGTCCGGGTCTGCAGGACATGAAGGGGGGCAACTACGTCTTCCTCGACGCCCTGCGCAAATTGCTGGCTGCAGGCATCGAGACGCCATTGCCGGTGACCGTCCTGTTCACCCCCGACGAAGAGATCGGAACCCCCTCGACCCGCACCCTGATCGAAGAGGAAGCCAAGCGGCACAAGTATATCCTCGTGCCCGAGCCCGCCCGCCCGGATGGTGGCGCAGTGATCGGGCGCTATGCGATCGCCCGTTTCAACCTCGAAACCCGGGGCAAACCAAGCCACGCGGGCTGGGCGCTCAAGGACGGGCGCTCCGCCATTGCCGAAATGGCGAAATCGGTTGAAACCATCGAGGGTCTGACAACGGACGACTGCACCTTTTCGGTCGGCGTTTTCAACGGCGGACAATGGGTCAACTGCGTCTCCTCGGTCTGCACCGCAGAGGTGCTGTCGATGGCGAAAACACAGGAGTTGCTGGACGAGGGCGTCGCGGAAATGCTCGCTCTCAACTCGGACAAGGGCGATGTGGTGATGGAGGTGCGCCGCGGCGTGACCCGCCCGGTCTGGGACCCCGGTCAACCCGGCACCATGGCCATGCTGGACCTGGCGCAGCAGATCAGCAGGGAGATCGGTTTCGAGATGACTGGCGCCTCCGCTGGTGGCGGCTCAGACGGGAATTTTACCGGTTTTCTCGGCCTGCCGACGCTCGACTCCATCGGCGTGCGCGGCAAGGGGCTCCACACGCTTGGGGAACACATAGAAATCGACAGCCTCGTCGAACGGGCCAGACTTGCCGCCGGCCTCTACTGTCGCCTGGGGGCCTGAAATGTCGGACGCATTGTCGCGAAACATGGAAATCCGCAAACATGTGGTGAAAACCGACCGGGGTGTCGTCGCCGCACAGCACCGTCAGGCCGCCGAAGCCGGCGCGGAGGTGCTGAGAGCGGGAGGTGACGCGGTTGATGCGGCTGTTGCCTGCGGTTTTGTCTGCGCGGTGCTGGAACCCTGGATGTCCGGCCCGGCCGGCGGCGGTGCGGCCCTGCACTGGCGCGCCGATACAGGCGAGGCACATGCGCTGAATTTCGGGATGCGCTCCCCGGCCGGTTTGCGGACCGAGGACTTCCCGCTCGCCGCAGAGGGCATCGCCGGAGATCTCTTTCCGTGGCGCCGGGTCGTGGGGGATACAAACGTACAAGGCGCAAGAGCGATTGCGGTCCCGGCCATGGTCGACGGGCTGGAAGCACCTCACAAACGCTGGGGGCGCCTGCCCTGGGCAGAGGTCCTGGCCCCCGCCATTGATCATGCGAAACGCGGCATGGCGATCGACTGGTACGCCGCCCTCATCATCGCCAGCGCCACCCGCGAACTCGCGGCCGACCCGGATGCCGCAGCACTGTTCCTGACGGAAGGCCAATGGCCACGTCCGTTTTCATGGACCACCCTGAGCGAGGACAGGCTTGACCAGTCCCGCATGGCCGACAGCCTCGATATCATCGCGCGCGAAGGGGCAGAGGCATTGCATGGCGGTGATCTGGGCGCGGCCATGGCCAGAGATATCCGCGACAAAGGCGGCTACCTGACCTCTGATGATCTGGCCGCCAACCGGGCGCGGTTTCAACCGCCTCTGACCGTTCCATATCGCGACGCGGTGTTTCACGTCGCGCCTGAACTGACGGCGGGACCGACCTTCGCCCACGCGATGCGGCTCTTGGCAACAGAGGACCTGCCGACGACAGATGCGCTCTATCCGGCCTTTGCCCGCGCCATGTCCACGGCCTACCGCGACCGGCTTGCGACCATGGGCCATGATGGCGAGTCTCCCGAAGCGCCCGGCTGCACCACGCATTTCTCAGTGGTCGACCGGGACGGCAACATGGTTGCGCATACCCAGACGCTGCTGTCGATTTTCGGCGCCCGGGTGGTGTCTCCGTCCACCGGCTTTCTGATGAACAACGGGATCATGTGGTTTGATCCGGAACCGGGGCGAGCCAATTCCCTTGCCCCAGGAAAGCCCTGCCTGATGAATGTCTGTCCGGTGCTGGGCCAGACAGGAGGCAGCCGGTTCGCGCTTGGGGCCTCGGGCGGGCGCAAGATCGTCGGCGCCGTGGCCCAGATCGCGTCCTGTCTCACAGATTTCGGCATGGACATTGAACAGGCCTTTGACCAGCCCCGGATCGATATATCCGGCGGCAGCGGCATCGTGGCCGATGACCGGCTGGACCCGGCCGTCCTCGCAGCGCTCAGTGCAATCAACCCGGTGACCGTGACCCATCGGTCCCTGTTGCCCTATCCCTTTGCCTGCCCCGCCGCCGTGCTCGAAACTGTGCCAAACACTGGGCCAAACACTGGGCCAGACACGGGGCCAAACACTGGGCTCGAAACGGGGCCAGACACTGGGCCCAACTCGGGCGCCCAGCGCTTTGGCGCCTGCGAGGTGATGACCGCCTGGGGCGACGCGGTTGCAGAACCCCTGTGACATGCAAACATCACAACGCCAGCCTGTGTCCGGTCCCCTCATGCCCCGCTCTGCTCCCTCCTGCCCCGGCAGGGCGCGGGCGGCGATAGATTACCTTGCAAAGTTTCTTGCCGCAGCGCACCGTCGACATTCAGGAGTCGGAAATTGAATACAGAAATAGCGATCGACGCACGCAACGTCGGAAAAATATACGGCAAGGGGTCGGGCGCGGTGTCGGCCCTCGGGGATGTCTCGCTCTCTATCGAGAAGGGCGAGTTTTTCACCCTTCTGGGGCCTTCCGGCTGTGGCAAGACCACGCTGCTGCGCTGCATTGCGGGCTTTGAAACCCCGACATCGGGCGTGATCTCTCTTTCGGGGCAGGACATCACCTACACGCCCCCGAATGAGAGGCCAATCAACACGGTCTTTCAGTCCTATGCGCTGTTTCCACATCTGACAGTCGCGCAGAATGTCGGATTTGGTCTGAAAATGCAGGGCAAACCCGCCGCCGAGGTCGCCAGCGCGGTGGAGCGCGTATTGGCGCTGGTCAAGCTTGAGGATTTCGCAACCCGCCTGCCCCAGCAACTGTCCGGCGGTCAGCAACAGCGTGTGGCGCTCGCGCGGGCCCTGGCCCCGGAACCGCAGGTGTTGCTTCTGGACGAGCCCCTGTCCGCGCTGGACCTCAAGCTGCGCAAGGAGATGCAGAGCGAACTGAAGCGCCTGCAATCGGAGACCGGGATTACCTTCATCTTCGTCACCCATGATCAGGAAGAGGCGCTGACCATGTCCAACCGCATCGCGGTCATGTCGGCGGGCGCGCTGTTGCAGGTGGGATCGCCTCACGAGATTTATGATCGCCCCGTAAACCGCTTTGTGGCGGATTTTATCGGAGAGACCAACTTTTTGTCGGGCACCGTTGATCAAGGTCTGGTGCGCATCGGCACCGGCGATGCGCTGGCGGTGAGTCTGAAGGACGAAACCGGGGCGGTGACACTGGCGATCCGACCCGAGCATGTCAGCCTGCGCCCCAACGGCGCCGGGATCGGCGCCAGGATCGTGGAGACAACCTATCTGGGCACCGATACACATTACACGCTTGCGCTCATCGATGACAGCGAGCTGGTCGCCCGCGTTCAGTCCAACTCTGCTGATCGCTATACCGTAGGTGACACAGTGGTCGTGGAGATCGACACCCAGGCGGTGCAGGTGTTGAAATCATGAGAAAACCCCATGAGTCAAACCCATGAGAAAAACCGATGAGTAGTACACGGGGACCTCGCAGCAAGGGGCTGGATGGATGGCTCCTCTCCACCCCGGCGCTGCTTCTGTTGGCGGTGGCCGCCAGCGGGCCGCTGATTATCGTGGCGATCTATTCCCTCCTGGAAAAGGGCGATTATTCCGGTGTGCGCTGGGTCCTCTCCGGCGAAGGCTGGTTTCGCGTCCTGTTCGAGAAAGACATCTTTGACCAGACAATCAGCCTGGCCGACGCGAACCTGACGATCTTTTGGCGGTCCGTGAAACTGTCGATCATGACCACGGCGATCACATTTGCCTTCGGCTTGCCCACCGCCTGGTTCATCGCGACGCGGCCGGCCAGATCGCGGGCATTCTGGCTGTTCCTGATCACCATCCCGTTCTGGACGAACCTCCTGATCCGCACCTTCGCGATCATGGAAGTGATCCGCAACCAGGGCATCCTCAACACCTTCCTGATGCATGCCGGGCTGATATCAGAACCGATACAGATCCTGTACACCGACACGGCGGTGTTGATCGGGATGACCTATGTCTACCTGCCGCTGATGGTGCTGCCGCTCTATGCCGCTGTCGACAGGTTCGATTTCCGGCTGATCGAGGCGGGATATGATCTCTATGCCTCGCGCTGGCAGGTGTTGCGGGGGGTCATCCTCCCCATCATCAAACCGGGGATCATCGCAGGCAGCATTCTGGTCTTCATTCCCAGCCTCGGAGCCTATGTCACCCCACGGGTTCTGGGCGGCGGCAAGAACATGATGATCGGCAATTTCATCGAACTGCAGTTCGGTCAGGGGCAGAACTGGCCTCTCGGGGCCGCGCTTTCCACCTTGTTGCTCGCCATCGTTCTGGTGTCGCTGGTGATCTACACCAAAGTGTCGTCCCGGGAGGACCCCAATGGCTAAGCCTCGCGCCTTTGATGTGACGACCCTACCCGGCTTTACGCTGATCGCCGTCCTTGCCTTCATTCTGCTCTATGCCCCGATTGTGACGCTGGTCGTCTATTCCTTCAATGGCGGGAATTCCGTGAACCAATGGGGTGGGTTTTCGCTGGACTGGTACGCGGTCGCCGCCCAGAATGAGGCCGTCCAGGCGGCCACGGCGCGGTCCTTGATCATTGCGCTCTGGGCCTCCGTCATCTCGACAACACTGGCCACGATGGCGGCGCTCGGCACCACCAGACGGGGAAAATTCCGCGGCCAGACGGTGATCTACATCATCATCAACCAGCCCCTGATGGTGCCCGAGATTGTCACCGCCGTGGCGCTGCTGATCTTCTTTTCCTCGGTCAAGATCGCCACCGGATATACCGGTCTGGGCTATCTGATCCTCGCCCATTCGGCGTTTTGCATTCCGTTTGCCTATCTGCCGATCAAGGCTCGGCTGGAGGGCATGGACACCAGCATGGAGACCGCCGCCGCCGATCTCTATGCTTCCGCCTGGCAGAGTTTTCGCTATGTGACCCTGCCGCTTCTGTTTCCGGGGGTGATCGCCGGCGCGATGCTGGCCTTCATCATCTCGCTCGATAACGTCATCATCACCGAGTTTGTAAAATCTGCCGGACAGGATACGCTGCCAACCTACATGCTTGGCCAGTTGCGCAGGGCATTGACGCCCGAGGTCAATGCCATTTCGACCGCCCTGCTGGTGGTGACGGTGCTGATCCTCACCCTGTTCGTATTTGTAACCAAAAAGCGGGACTAACCCGATTTCATCAACAGTGGAGACCCACATGAAGACCCTTCTGATCGCAACAACAGCTCTTCTGGGCAGCGCATGCGGCGCCCTGGCCGAGGGGCAACTGAACCTTTTCAACTGGGGCAATTACACCAGCCCGGAAATGATCGAAAAATTCACGGAAGAGACCGGCATCACGGTGACGATCACCGACTACGACAGCAACACCACGGCCCTGACCAAGGTCGAAGCGGGTGGGTCCGGCTATGATCTGGTTGTCCCCTCTGCCAACTATATCCCGGTTTACGTCCGCAAAGGGCTGATCGCCGAGCTGGACCACAGCAAAATTCCCAATATCGGCAATATTGCAGCCGAGTGGAAAGACGTGCCTTGGGATCCGGGCCGCACCCATACCGTGCCGTGGCAATGGGGCTCGGTCGGCATTGCGGTCAACACCTCCGTTTACGGCGGCGATGTGAATACCTCAGAGCTGTTCATGGATCCGCCCGCAGAGCTGGAGGGCAAGATCAACGTTGTTCCCGAGATGACGGATGTGCTGAACATGGCGATCTTCAACCTCGGCGGCGAGGCCTGTACCGAAGACCTCACCGTGCTCAAGCAGGTGCGGGACAAGCTGATGGCGGCGAAACCGAAATGGTTGTCGATGGACTATGGCACCACCGACAAACTGTCCTCCGGTGACTATGCGGCCTCCGTCAACTGGAACGGGTCCACCATGCGCGCCCGGATCAACAACCCCGACGTGGTCTACGGCTACCCCAAGGAAGGCTATCCGTTGTTCATGGATTCCGTCGCCTTGCTGTCGGATGCCAAGAACGTTGACGAAGCCTATCAATTCATCAACTTCATCCTTGAGCCGGAAAACGCCGCGATGATCTCCGAGTTTGCCCGCTATGCCAACGGCGTCGCAGGCTCCGAGGCCTTCATGCCCGAAGACATGAAGACCGCGCCCGAAATCGTGGCCCCGGCAGAGTTCGCAGCCGCCGGTCAGTTCATCCCCACCTGCCCTCAGTCCGCCACCGATCTCTATACCGCGATCTGGACAGAGCTTCTCAAGTAACGCAGAAAAAGAGAGGGGCTGCTGTGCGGCCCCTCGCCGCCCCTTTGCCATAGGCCAACGCCGCTTTATGCGCCCTTGAAGCCCTCCAATACGTTGACCGTATTGATGCCCACAGCCTCGATCGCATAGCCCCCCTCCATACAGATCACCGTCGGAAGCTTCATGGCCCCGATCCGGCGCCCCGCATCCGTGAAATCATCGCTGTCGAGGCGGAAAAAGCTGATCGGGTCGTCCTTGTAGGCATCAACGCCGAGGGACAGGACCAGGGCCTCAGCCCCCCATGCCCTGATCCTGGCAATCGCGTCATCCAATGCAGCCGACCAGGTGGCGTAATCCGTGCCGAATGGCATCGGGTAGTTCAGATTGGTCCCTTCGCCAGCCCCCCGCCCGGTCTCGTCCGCGTAGCCGAGATAATAGGGATAGGCCTCCTGCGGGGCGCCATGGAGCGATGCGAACATCACATCGGATCGGTCATAAAACAGCGACTGAGTACCGTTTCCATGGTGGAAATCGATATCCAGTATCGCGACCCTATCGGCACCGGAGGTGCGAAACATCTGCGCCGCCACCGCCGCGTTATTGATAAAGCAGTAGCCGCCATATTGGTCCGCCGTCGCATGGTGACCGGGGGGGCGACAGAGGGCAAAGGCGCTGTCGGCGCCAGCGGCCACCAGCCGCTGCGCGGTCTGGGCACTGGCCACGGATGACAGGGCGGCGGCCCATGTGCCCCGGGTTATCGCCGTTTCCGATGCATGGCAGTAATAGCCGACCTTGCCGTCGATATTGGTGGGGATGCGGTCCAGATGCATCCCCCGCGCAGGCACGTTGGCCGCGATGATCTCGCCCGCCATGCCTTCTTTCTTCCATTCGTCCCACGCGGTTTCAAGAAAGCTCAGATAACCGGGGTCAAGCAGCGCCCGCACCGGCTCCATGTCCACCGCATCCGGCGCGATGATATCGGTCAGCTGCCGCTCCTTCAGCCGGTTCAGCACATATTCAACCCGGGACGGACGCTCGAACGGGGTGACGAACTGCCCGCCCGACAATTCAGCCTGTGGGAAATGAAGCCGGTGATCTTCGCTGTAAACAACGCGCATGCGAGTGATGATCCTTTGGGATTTGTGGTGATGTCAGAACCTTGCCAAACTGTCGGCCCAAAGAGAAGCCGCGCAATATCACCGGGCCCCATTTTTCACACCCCCCCCCGGGGCGCAAAGGTTTCAGATCCGCTCGGTCAGCAACAGCGAGATCGCCGGGCACGCTCCAAAGGGGCCTCCACCGGCGTCTGCTGCGGGCACGTGGCGATATCCGCATCTGCAGGCCCTGCGACGCCGCACCCAGACGCGGGATACTGCGCCCTGCCCCAAAGCCCCGGCCGCCGTCAGGCCATGCCCCCCTCGACCAGCCCTGCGGCGATCTTCGCATAGGCGTCTGCCATGGCGCCCTCGCCTGCGGCAATCGGCGTCCCGTTGTCGCCTGCCAAACGCGTATCAAGGTCAATCGGCAAGGCGCCGAGCAGAGGCAGCCCGAGATCGCGCGCCTCGTCGGCGACGCCGCCATGGCCAAAGATATGATGGCTGCTGCCGCAATCGGGACAGGTGAAGAACGACATGTTCTCAATCAGCCCAAGCACCGGCGTCTTCAGCGTGTTGAACATGTCGAGCGCCTTGCGGGCGTCGATCAGCGCCACATCCTGCGGTGTGCTGACCACAATGGCGCCGCTCAGCTCCGCCTTGGTGCAGAGCGTCAGCTGAACGTCGCCGGTGCCCGGTGGCAGATCGACGATCAGCACATCCAGCTCGCCCCAGTTCACCTGGCCCAGCATCTGCTGCAGCGCGCCCATCAACATCGGCCCGCGCCAGACCACTGCCTTGCCTTCCTCCACCATGAAGCCGATTGACATGATCGTGACCCCATGGGCGTGCAATGGCTCAATGATGGTGCCATCCGGGCTCGCGGGGCGACCGGATACGCCCATCATGCGCGGCTGGCTGGGCCCGTATATATCTGCATCCAACAACCCGACCTTGCGCCCCTGCCGGGCCAGCGCCACGGCAAGATTGGCGCTGACTGTGGATTTGCCCACGCCCCCCTTGCCCGAGGCGATGGCCAGAATGCGGTTGACGCCAGAGGGTTTCAGAGGGCCGACCTGCGGTTTGGGATGACCGCCCACCTTCAGGCTCGGCGCGGGCGCCTTGGGCGCAGGCCCATGTGCGGTGAGAACCACGGAGACGGTCTCTACCCCCGGCAGGGCGGCGACAGTGGCCTCTGCCGCGCGGCGCAGGGGCTCCATCTGGCCCGCAATCTGCGGCGAAGGCGCTTCGATCACGAAGCGAACCGCCCCGTCCTCCACGGTCAGGGCGCGGATCATGTCCCGCGATACCAGGGTGCCGCCGTCGGGCAAGGCCAGACGTTCCAGCGCGGATCGAATCTCTTTTGTGGTCACGCTCATCTGCGAAGTCCCCTTTCCCCACTCAAAAAGCGGTCTCATCGGATATAAGAGGTCCCCCGGCATCCCCCAAGTGCCAAAATGGCAGCGGTAACGGCGAGTTCGGTCAAATATTGCTCACAGATACACCATTCAGAAATATTCGCGCATTCATTTTGGGCGTTATCGGAAAATAATCGGTTATACCCATGCACTTGCTGCATAGCAGAAATGACCATTTCCCGGATTGTGCGTTTGCAGCATTCGTTTATCTTAAGGATCAACAGAGACGACAACACACTGACGGGCGTCTGGCCCCGACGAACAGACACGAGTGAGACGTAACGATGGCAACCCTGAATTCGATCAACGCACAAAAGACTTTTGCAGCTGGCGGCGTCGCGCATATGCTTCAGGTGGCCCGTGAGAAATTCGCTCAATACCGTGTATATCGCGAGACACTGAACGAGCTGAACGAGCTTTCGTCCCGTGATCTTGCAGACCTGGGGCTGAACCGCTCCATGCTGAAGCGCGTCGCCCTTGAGGCCGCCTACGGCGCAAACTGAGTTAACCGAGATCAGGTCCTTTCTCCTCCTCCCTTAAGGACCTGTCCTACGCGGTGGCATCTTCCTCCTCCCTGATGCCACCGCACTTAATACCGGCCCCGAGCCGGGCACAGATACATCGGATTTCCTCCTCCCTTTAATCCGGTGTTTGACAGAACGGTGGCACCCCTCCTCCTCCCTGGGTGCCGCCGTTTTCTGTTTTACCCCCCCCCTTTTCATCAGAAGTGTCGGCAAACCAGGTCTGCAGTCCGGTCTGGACATGCAGCTGCGGTTCCCGCCTGCGCCGCGTCACCGCGCAGGCGGGTATTGAGGTCAGCGCACAGAGACCGGCGCAGGATTGCCGACTGATTTTCATGTCAGGGGGTGGATTCGGGATGTCGGTTCGGGATGTGGATTCGGGATGTGGATTCGGAGGGTGGCGGTGGGGCCGCAGGGGCTATGCCCCTGCGGCCCCACCGCCCGGATCGGATCGCGATGCGATCCGACCGCCTCAGACTGTCATGATCCGCTTAGAAAGGGACGTCATCGCTTGCGGATACGAAGCGGGCGACGACTTTTTTCACGCCCGCCTTATCAAATTCCACTTCCAGCTTGTCGCCTTCGGTGCCGAGGATGACCCCATACCCGAACTTCTGGTGGAACACGCGTTCCCCGACGGTGAAGGCAGAGGTCGCGGTGAGGTCGATCACCGGGGCCCGGCTCTCCCTCGGCTTGCTCAGGTTGCGCTCGCCGGCCCGCGCCTGCATGCGCTTCCAGCCCGGGGAATTATAGCCATCCGCCTGCGTCATCCGCTCTTCGATGGTGGAGCGGACCGGCGTGTCATCAAATCCGACACCGCCCGGAGCCGCAGCCCCGTAGCCGCCGCCGTAGAGACCCGGTGGGGTCAGCACCTCCACATGTTCCTGCGGCAACTCATCCACAAACCGCGATGGCAGCTGCGATTGCCACTGCCCGAAGACCCGCCGGTTGCCTGCGAATGAAATCGTGCAGACTTCCTCGGCGCGGGTGATCCCCACATAGGCCAGCCGACGCTCTTCCTCGAGGCCCTTGAGGCCGCTTTCATCCATCGAGCGCTGCGACGGGAACAGGCCATCCTCCCAACCGGGCAGAAAGACTGCCGGAAACTCCAGCCCCTTGGCCGCATGAAGGGTCATGATCGATACCTTCTGGTCCGCATCCTGTTTGTCATTGTCCATCACCAGGCTGACATGTTCGAGAAACCCCTGCAGGTTCTCGAAGTTTTCCAGTGCCTTGACCAGTTCCTTGAGGTTTTCCAGACGCCCGGGCGAATCGGGATTCTTGTCATTCTGCCACATGGTCGTGTAGCCGGACTCGTCCAGAATGATCTCGGCCAGCTCCATATGAGACAGATCACCTGCGCCAAGCATCCGCCCCCAGCGCCCCAGATCATCGACCAGCCGGCGCAGGGCCGTGCCCCCCTTGCCCTTGATCAGCCCCTCATCCACCGCGAGCCGCGCCCCCTCGACCAGCGAGACGCCATTGGCACGCGCCACGGTCTGGATGGTCTGCTGCGCCTTGTCGCCCAGCCCGCGTTTCGGCGTGTTGACGATCCGCTCAAAGGCCAGATCATCGTCAGGGCTGATCACCTGGCGGAAATAGGCCATGGCATCGCGGATCTCCAGCCGTTCATAGAACCGCGGCCCGCCGATGACACGATAGGGCAGCCCGATGGTCAGAAACCGGTCCTCGAAGGCGCGCATCTGATGCGACGCCCGTACCAGAATCGCCATCCCATTGAGGCCGATCGGCCGTTGGCCGCGGGTGCCGCGCTGTGTCGCCTCGATCTCCTCACCGATCCAGCGGGCCTCTTCCTCGCCGTCCCAATGGCCGATCAGACGGACCTTTTCGCCGCCCTCCGCCTCGGTCCACAGCTCCTTGCCCAGACGGCCCTCATTGCCCCGGATCACCCCCGACGCCGCCGCCAGAATATGCGCCGTGGAGCGATAGTTCTGCTCCAGCCGGATCACCTTGGCGCCGGAAAAATCCTTTTCAAACCGCAGGATATTGCCCACCTCGGCGCCGCGCCAGCCGTAGATCGACTGATCGTCATCACCGACGCAGCAGATGTTCTTGTGTCCAGAGGCCAAAAGCCGCAGCCACAGATACTGGGCCACGTTGGTATCTTGATATTCGTCCACCAGAATGAAGCGGAACCAGCGATGATACTGCGCCAGAAGGTCCGGGTTGTTCTGGAAAATCTCCACCACATGCAACAGCAGATCGCCAAAATCGACGGCGTTCAGCTCCTTGAGCCGGGTCTGATACTGGGCGTAGAATTCGGTGCCGCGATAGTTATAGGCGCTGGCATCACCGGCGGGCACCTTGGCCGGGGTCAGGGCCCGGTTCTTCCAGTCGTCGATGATATTGGCCAGCATCCGTGCAGGCCAGCGTTTGTCATCAATCCCCGCCGCCTGGATCAGCTGCTTCAACAGGCGGATCTGGTCATCGGTATCAAGGATCGTGAAATTCGATTTCAGCCCGACCAACTCCGCATGACGGCGCAGCAGCTTCACACAGATGGAGTGGAACGTGCCCAGCCAGGGCATGCCCTCGGCGGGCTGACCGAGCATCCGGCCCACCCGTTCCTTCATCTCGCGCGCCGCCTTGTTGGTAAAGGTCACCGCCAGGATTTCATTGGTGCGGGCCCGGCCGGTGGACAACAGGTGAACAATACGGGTGGTCAGCGCCTTGGTCTTGCCGGTGCCCGCGCCCGCCAGCATCAGAACCGGGCCCTCCAGGGTCTCCACCGCCTCCCGCTGGGCATCATTGAGCCCGTCAAGATATGGCATGGGCCGCGCGGCCATGGCGCGGGCGGACAGCGATGCGCCCTCAAAGGCGTCCATTTCGTCGAAACTGCTCATGCGGATCAATCTAGAGATATCAGCCCCGGAGGGAAAGCGTTTGTTCACGACCTGTTCTGATAATTTCAACCGATATTTTCCGGCTGGCCCGATTTGCCGCGCCCTGCGGGCCTCGCAATGCCCTCCTCTGGCGCTCCCCCGCCCTCCCCGGGCCCTGCAGTGACGTCCACCGGCATTGCCGACTTGCCGAATCGCATCGGCCGGGGCGTAACCTGCGACATGACTTTGGATCAGCACTACCCCGGACTTCATGACCTGCGCGCCCGGGCGCGCCGCCGCCTGCCGCGGTTTGTCTGGGACTTCCTCGACAGCGCCACCGGCCAGGAAGCCACCCAGGCGCGCAACCGTCTGGCGCTTGACCGGATCGGGCTGATGCCCGCCATCCTCGGCGGCCCAAAGCAGGTGGATCTCGGCTGTTCCCTGTTCGCAGAGCGCCTCCCCCTGCCCTTTGGCATAGCCCCCGTGGGCATGTCGGGGCTGATCTGGCCGGATGCCGAAGGCCACCTCGCGCGCCACGCCCGCGCCGCAGGCATCCCCTACGGCCTGTCCACCGTCGCCAGCCAAAGCCCCGAGGATCTCGCCCCCCATCTGGGCGCGCAGGGCTGGTTCCAGATGTACCCGCCAAAGGACGAAACCATCCGCAAGGACATGCTCGCCCGGGCCCGCGCGGCCGGCTTCCGGGTACTGGTGCTGACCGTGGATGTCCCGGTGGCCTCGCGCCGCGAACGGCAGGTACGGTCGGGCCTGACGCAGCCCCCCCGCCTGACCCCGCGCCTGCTGTCACAGGTTCTGCAGCGCCCGGCATGGGCGGTCGGCATGGCGCGCCAGCACTGGCGCGACGGCGGCATGCCGCACATGCGCACGCTGGACGCCTATACCGGCGGCGGCGACACCGAAAACCCTGCGGCGGCACGGTCCTCGACCGCCCATATCGGCTATTTGCTGCGCACCGCCCCCGACTGGAGCTACCTGCAGTGGCTGCGCGATCACTGGGACGGACCGCTGGTGGTGAAGGGCGTGCTGGACGCGCGCGATGCGCCCCGCCTGCAGGCCGCCGGGGTCGATGCGATCTGGATCTCCAACCACGCAGGCCGGCAATTCGACGCCGCCCCCGCCACGATCGAGGCCCTGCCGGAGCTGCGTGCCGCCACGCCGCTGCCGTTGATATTTGACAGCGGCATCGAAGGGGGTCTCGACATCCTGCGCGCGCTGGCGCTTGGGGCCGATTATGTGATGTTGGGCCGGGCGTACCACTATGCGCTGGCGGCCCTCGGCCCTCGCGGTCCCGCGCATCTCACCGAGATCCTGACCAAGGACCTGCAGGCCAACATGGGCCAGCTCGGCGTCGCCACCCTGGCGGAGCTGCGCGGGGTGAAACAGATCAGGCTGGAGTGAAGCCACCCCTTGCGCGCGCGACCAGACGCCATCCGGCGTCAGATTGGACGACGAGCCCCAGTGAGTCGGCCTCAGTGAGTCGGCCCCTTTGAGCCAGCCTCTTTGGCCCCCCCTGTGAGCCACCCTCTTTGAGCCAGCCCCTGTGAGCCAACCCATTTCATCCGGCGATCGGGCCGCGGATCCCGGGTGGCCTGTCGGCTGCCATAAACGTCATTCACGACCCCAGCGAAATTCTGAACTCCAGCGTCTCACGCCCCCCAAGCGCCCTGTCGGCAGTATAGGATCTTTGCAGCGCGCCACCGGCCTTTTCGATCACCCGCATTGATGCAGGATTGTCGGGACTTGTGGTAATGGTGACATAGGACAAGCCTGCGGTTGTTGCCTCGGGAAGAAGTGCACGCAGCGCCGCGGACGCCAGTCCCTCCCCGCTTCGCCACGGCACGACAGCATATCCGATGTGACCCGAACATGTCGGCGGCAGCTCCTCCGTTCCCGGCCTCCAGCGCAAGCTGATGTGGCCGCAGAATTCATTGTCCCAGATCCACCGGCGCAGGCTTGGCAGACGCGGGACTTTTGTACCATCGGGCAGCGTAATGGGACCGGCGCTGGCGGTGGGATCATCCAGACCCGCCACAAATGAATCCGCGTCGCTTTCGATGCGCGCGATTTGGTCCTGTGCCGCATCGGGACGCAGATTGTCCGGCGACCAGCCTCTTTTCAGGGCTGAGAGATACGCCGGAATGTGGTCAACACTTGGCTTGAGCAACCTCATGAAGCCGATCTCCAGGATGAATTTCCGCGCCATTCAAACCGTATGAGACTGCCCGTGTAAATCTGCCTGTGTAAATCTGCCTGTGTAAATCGGGCCGCAACAGCCAGAGCGATCCCCGTCGCAATGCCCTTCCTGCCGCTGCCCCTCAGGTCGCCCAGGTCACTCAGGTCGCTCAGGCCGGGTCTTCAGATGGCCCTCACGCCGCGACCAACTGTTTAAAGCTGGCAAGGAAATCGCGCACCATATGCCGCACGCTCAGGTCACGGCCCCGCAGCGGGCTGTTGATCGGCATCAGATCGCGCAGCGTGGCGACGTTTTCAGTACCGAGCAAAGGCAGGCGCTCCGGCATCTCATGCACAAAGGTCCAGTCAACAAAGGCGCGCCTCTGGATTTCCCGGGCTTCGATAACTTCGAACGTGCTGTGGCGCGGATCGTCCTGAATCTTTTGCGCCCGGCGGCGGATCGCCGTCTCATCGCCTTCGAGAATATGGAAAAACTTGCCCTGATGGACCACCAGGATCCCGGTCAGACCGGCGCGGCGGTTGTTGCGGTGGCACGCGCCCGCGATATCCGCAATCTGATGCGCGGACAACGGGCCTGTGGCGGTGCTGACATAGACAAAACGGTGCATCTTTGGGAATTCCTTGACTAACCGTGGGCGTATGACCTTGCTTTTCCTGGGGTCTCGGGGATCGTTTCTCACAGATCCGACGACATTGATTAAAATGCCATTGATTAAAATTTACCTGAAATGCCTTCGAATAGAAGCCCTACCCGAAAGAGTGGTTAACACGCCGGTCTATCCGCCAGAATGCTGCAGTGCAAAAAAGTACGTGCGTCTGTCCGTCAGGCTCGGTACAACATCGCCAGACCACCCTCCATTGCGGAGCTTTTCGGCGGCGAAACCCGGCGTGCGGGGCACAAGCTTCTCATTTCGGCATTCCCATCCGCCGGAATTCAGGAAACAAGGGCGTAACTGAGCGCGAGCATACCGCAAAATTCCCAAAGCCCGGCCGGCCTGCCTTCACACAGCCGCCAGCACCGCCCAACCCATCAAGACCTCGGGGGACAGATGACAGAGTTCAACAAGATCCTAATTGCCAACCGTGGCGAAATCGCCATCCGTGTGATGCGCGCCGCCAACGAAATGGGCAAACGCACCGTTGCCGTCTATGCGGAGGAGGACAAACTGGGCCTTCACCGCTTCAAGGCGGACGAAGCCTATCGTATCGGCGAGGGGCTCGGCCCGGTCGCGGCCTACCTCTCGATCGACGAAATCATCCGCGTCGCCAAGGAATGCGGTGCGGATGCGATCCATCCGGGCTATGGGCTTTTGTCCGAGAACCCCGATTTCGTGGACGCCTGCGCCCGCAACGGTATCACCTTCATCGGACCCAAGGCGGAAACCATGCGCGCGCTTGGGGACAAGGCCTCGGCCCGCCGCGTCGCGATGGAGGCCGGCGTGCCGGTGATCCCGGCGACCGAAGTGCTGGGCACCGATATGGACGCCATCCGCAAGGAAGCGGCAGAGGTCGGCTACCCCCTGATGCTGAAGGCCAGCTGGGGCGGCGGCGGGCGCGGCATGCGCCCGATCCACTCCGAGGACGAGCTGGAAGAAAAAGTGCTGGAAGGCCGCCGCGAGGCCGAAGCCGCCTTTGGCAATGGCGAGGGCTATCTGGAAAAGATGATCATCCGCGCCCGCCATGTCGAGGTCCAGATCCTCGGCGACAAACACGGCGAGATCTATCACCTGTTCGAACGCGACTGCTCCGTGCAGCGCCGCAACCAGAAGGTGGTCGAACGCGCACCCGCCCCCTATCTAACCGAGGCCCAGCGCACCGAGATCTGCGACCTCGGCCGCAAGATCTGCCAGCATGTGAACTATGAATGCGCAGGCACCGTCGAATTCCTGATGGATATGGAGACCGGCAAATTCTACTTCATCGAGGTCAACCCCCGGGTGCAGGTGGAACATACTGTCACCGAAGAAGTCACCGGCATCGACATCGTGCAGGCTCAGATCCTGATCGCCGAGGGCAAGACCCTGGCTGAGGCCACCGGCAAGGCCTCCCAGTCGGAGATTGTCCTGAACGGTCATGCGCTGCAGACCCGGGTCACCACCGAAGATCCGCTGAACAACTTCATTCCCGACTATGGCCGCATCACCGCCTATCGCTCGGCCACCGGCATGGGCATCCGTCTGGACGGCGGCACCGCCTATGCGGGCGGCGTGATCACGCGGTACTATGACAGCCTGCTGACCAAGGTCACCGCCAAGGCCCAGACCCCCGAAAAGGCGATTGCCCGCATGGACCGTGCCCTGCGCGAATTCCGGGTGCGCGGTGTCAGCACCAATATCGCCTTTGTCGAGAACCTGCTGAAGCATCCGACCTTCCTCAACAATGAATACACCACCAAATTCATCGACGAGACGCCGGAGCTGTTCCAATTCGCCAAGCGCCGGGATCGCGGCACCAAGGTGCTGACCTATATCGCGGATATTTCCGTGAACGGTCACCCGGAGACCGAAGGCCGCGCCGCGCCGAACCCGGATCTGAAACCGCCGCGCGCGCCCCGGGTCGACAAGGGCAACCTGCCCTATGGCGCCCGCAACCTGCTGGAACAAAAGGGCCCGCAGGCCGTCGCCGACTGGATGAAAGCGCAGCGCCAGCTGCTGCTGACCGATACCACCATGCGCGATGGCCACCAGTCCCTGCTGGCCACGCGGATGCGCTCGATTGACATGATCAAGGTGGCGCCGGCCTATGCGCAGAACCTCAGCCAGCTGTTCTCGGTGGAATGCTGGGGCGGCGCCACCTTCGATGTGGCCTACCGCTTCCTGCAGGAATGCCCCTGGCAGCGCCTGCGTGACCTCCGCGAGGCGATGCCGAACCTGATGACGCAGATGCTTCTGCGGGCCTCCAACGGCGTCGGCTATACCAACTATCCCGACAACGTCGTGCAGTTCTTCGTGAAAGAAGCCGCCAAGGGCATTGATGTCTTCCGCGTCTTCGACAGCCTCAACTGGGTCGAAAACATGCGCGTCGCCATGGATGCGGTGGTGGAATCCGGCAAGATCTGCGAAGGCTCCATCTGCTACACCGGCGATATCCTCGACCCCGCCCGCGCCAAATACGACATCAAATACTATGTCGGCATGGCCAAGGAACTGGAGGCCGCAGGGGCCCATGTGCTGGGCCTCAAGGACATGGCGGGGCTGTTGAAACCCAGCTCTGCCAAGCTCCTGATCAAGGCGCTGAAAGAAGAAGTCGGCCTGCCGATCCACTTCCACACCCATGACACTTCGGGCATTGCGGGCGCCACCATCCTCGCGGCGGCGGACGCAGGCGTCGATGCGGTCGATGCGGCGATGGATGCCTTCTCCGGCGGCACCTCCCAGCCCTGCCTCGGCTCCATCGTGGAGGCGCTGAAGAACACCGACCGCGACACCGGCCTCGACATCGGCAATATCCGCCAGATCTCGGAATATTGGGAAAGCGTGCGGGCGCAATACGCGGCCTTTGAAAGCGGCCTGCAGGCCCCCGCCTCCGAGGTCTATCTGCACGAGATGCCCGGCGGCCAGTTCACCAACCTCAAGGCGCAGGCGCGCAGCCTCGGGCTGGAGGATCGCTGGCATCAGGTCGCCCAGACCTATGCCGATGTGAACCAGATGTTCGGCGATATCGTCAAGGTCACCCCCTCCTCCAAGGTGGTCGGTGACATGGCGCTGATGATGGTCAGCCAGGGCCTCACCCGCGCGCAGGTCGAGGACCCGGACACCGATCTCTCCTTCCCCGACTCGGTGGTGGACATGATGCGCGGCAACCTCGGCCAGCCTCCCGGTGGCTTCCCCGAGAACATTGTCGCCAAGATCCTGAAGGGCGAGGCCCCCAACACCGACCGCCCCGGCGCCCACCTGAAGCCGGTCGATCTCGAACTCACCCGCCGCGAGCTGTCCAAAGAGCTTGAAGGGTTCACCGTCGATGACGAGGATCTGAACGGGTATCTGATGTATCCCAAGGTCTTCCTCGACTACATGGGCCGCCATCGCCAATATGGCCCGGTGCGCAGCCTGCCGACGCAGACCTTCTTCTACGGGATGGAACCGGGTGACGAGATCACCGCGGAAATCGGCCCCGGCAAGACGCTGGAAATCCGGCTGCAGGCCATCGGCGAGACCGACGAGAACGGCGAGGTCAAAGTGTTCTTCGAGCTGAACGGCCAGCCCCGCGTCATCCGCGTGCCGAACCGTCTGGTGAAATCCACCACCGCTCAGCGCCCCAAGGCCGAGGCCGGCAACACCAGCCACGTCGGCGCGCCGATGCCCGGTGTTGTGGCCTCGATCGGGGTGCAGCCGGGACAACAGGTGAAAGAGGGCGATCTGTTGCTGACCATCGAGGCGATGAAAATGGAAACCGGTCTTCATGCCGAACGCGACGCGGTGGTCAAGGCCGTGCATGTACAGCCGGGCGGTCAGATCGACGCAAAGGATCTTCTGGTCGAGCTGGAATAACCCGGCGGCCCGATCCGTTTCGGGCCTCCGTCAAAACATCTCTCCGCCCCCACCCCAAAGGTCCGGTCGGTCTCAAACGGGTCTCTGCTCGCCTGCCGGCCGACTTTTGGCCGATCTGTGGCCGGTTAATGTGGCGTCCGCGCTGGCCCCCCCCCACAAGTTGGTTCACCCCTTTTGACCTATTGTTTCGCACGCGAAACAATAGGTCAGCCTCACTGACCTTCCTGCAGCCCCTGTGCAACCGCAGGCCAGACCGCAAGCCCAGCCGCAAGCCCAACCGCTCCCCCGTCACGGCGCGCAGGTCCGGCCCGGGGCGCCGTGCGTCAGGGACGCGCCGCACCCGGAGTTCGGCCGGGCAGACGGGGCTTGGTGAAACTGCTCCCCGCATCCCCCACCAAGCAGCGCGGCACCACCGGAAAGTCCCGCGTCAGGAAATAGGCATAGGTGCCTTGCGGATAATCCTGGGTCACCACCCGCGCCCCGTTGCAGGCATCCAGGCTCCCCGCACCGGCCACATAGGTGTAGTCCTGAACGAATGCGCCATCATGCATCCCGGACGGATATGCGCCCCCCGGTCGCTGCCCCGGCTTCAGCCGCCAGGAGGATGTCATCTCGACCACGCGCCCCTCCCGGACCGCCGTCAACGCATAAATCGGAAAGCCATCCGCCGCATAGCCGATCAAAGGCGATTCCGCCTGCGCCGACCACCCCAATTGCTTCATCAGCCCGGTTGGCAACCCGTGATAGTGATAGGCCCCTGAGGGTTGCACATGGGCGTGGTTCGCATCCAGACCCAATTTCACCGCGCCGCCCAGCGCCTCGTATTGCCAGCCGAGATCCGGCCGCCCCATCCAGAACTCCGCCGCCCCCGGATCAAACGGCACCCCGTTGACGGCCACCCCCATGATGCCGCCCCGCCGCAGGGCCTGCGCCGTGCGGCGGATCTCGGCCGGGCCGGTCTCGAACCGGTAGGACTGCGCCGAAATCCGGTGGGGATTGTCCCGGTTCGGAAATTTGCCCACGGCATGGTCCGGGATGCCGTTGGCCGTCATCCGCACACGGTCGCCGGTGGTCGAGGTCTGAACCTGGCCACCGCTGGGGACACGGGTCGCGGGCAACAGGGTCGTCTCCTGCGCCTCGGTCGCGGTATGTACCCGCATATGCGGGGCGCCCTGCGCATCCGTCCGCGCCGCCACCCCAGCAGCCATCGCCGCCACCAGTGCCGACAGACGTATGATATCCTTTGCGGTCATTCCTGATCCCTCCCTCTTGTTGCCGACCTGCTTCTGGCCTGCTTTCGGCCTGCGGGCAGTGCCGGATGCCACGGGTCAGCCCCGATCCCGGCCCAGCGTCCCGACTGTTCCCCGATAATACGGCCGCGCCCGACCGTTCCGTCGCGACCACGGGCAAAATTTGCGAGACCCCGACCATTTTCCGCTTGCGCCCCCCTGCCGCGCCGCCTAGAACCCACCTCACCGAACAGGATGCGGGCGTAGCTCAGGGGTAGAGCATAACCTTGCCAAGGTTAGGGTCGGGCGTTCGAATCGCCTCGCCCGCTCCAGTCGGTCCTCCCCAAGATCACACAGATGCAAAGACAGCTCGGAACGGCACGACAGGCTTGCGCTCCCGGGCTGAGACGGGCTATCACACGGTGTGAACAGACCAAGAACTCCTTTTGCAGGCGGGCGGAACAGATGCTGACATCGGTGGAACTATGCGCAGGTGCGGGCGGTCAGGCCCTCGGGCTGGAGAAGGCCGGATTTGACCACACGGCGCTGGTGGAAATCGACAAGCACTGCTGCGCGACCCTGCGCCACAACCGGCCTGCGTGGAATGTGCTGGAAGAGGATGTGCGTGACTTCAAAGCCCGGGCTGCGGAGTATCGCGGCATCGACCTCCTGGCCGGTGGCCTGCCCTGCCCGCCGTTTTCCGTGGCCGGCAAGCAGCTCGGCGAAAAGGACGAACGCAACCTCTTTGACGACGCCATCGAGATCGTCGACGCCACCCGCCCCCGCGCCGTGATGATCGAGAACGTGCGCGGCTTTCTGGATGCGGTCTTTCACGACTACCGCGAAAAGCTGAAACATCAATTGTCGAAACTGGGCTATGAAACCGACTGGCGGCTGCTCAACGCCTCTGACTACGGGGTGCCGCAATTGCGCCCCCGCGTGGCGATCGTGGCCCTGCGGCGTGAATTCGCAGATCAGTTCGACTGGCCCGAACCCCGGCCGAGGAATCCCGCCACCGTTGGCGAAACGCTGCTGGATCTGATGCAGGAGCGCGGCTGGCGCGGTGCCGAGGACTGGGCGAGCAAGGCCGACGAGATCGCCCCGACCATTGTCGGCGGGTCCAAGAAACACGGCGGCCCGGATCTGGGGCCGACTCGGGCCCGGCGCGCCTGGGCTGCTCTGGGGGTCGAGGGGCGCACCATCGCCAATGAGGCACCCGATCCGTTTCATAACGACATGCCGCGCCTGACGGTGCGGATGGTGGCGCGACTGCAGGGGTTTCCCGACTCATGGCACTTTACCGGTGCCAAGACCAATGCCTACCGGCAGGTCGGCAACGCCTTTCCTCCGCCCGTGGCCGAGGCGGTCGCGCGCCAGATCCGCGCCGCGATTGCCAAGCCGAACCTGCATGTCGTCTCGGCCTGACCCTCTGCCCGAGCCCCCGCCTGACCCCCTGCCCGCCGCGCAGCCTGCCCTGCTGCGGTCTGCGCTGCCCTATCCAGCGCCATGAAACAGAAGCTGCCGCAGACACAGATGGCTCCCGGCCATCCCGACTACTCCCGGCTGCACGCGCTGGCCGAGGAGGTCGTGACCCGCGCAGGCGGCGTGCTGGAGCTGGAACGGTGTTTTCCTGCAATGCTGCGCGACTGCATCGATGCGGTGATCCTGACGGCCAAGACCGGGCGGCGCGCCTATGAGGACCTGGAAAAGACCGAGAAGACCTATATCGGCACCCGGGTCGAAATCGAGCTGCGCGCCCTTCTCGGATTGCGCAAAGGGCGGCTGGATACAGAGATCCTCGGGCAGGACGTGGACATCAAGCACACGATGGGCAGCAACTGGATGATCCCGACCGAGGCCGTCGACCAGCCCTGCCTTCTGGTGGCGGCTGACGAACCCCGCGCCCGATGCTACCTCGGGCTGATCGTGGCGCGGCCCGCCTATCTGACCCGCGGCCAGAACAAGGACGCAAAGCGCAGCATTTCGGCAGAGGGGTTCTCGCATATCCTCTGGCTGCTGCAGGATCACCCCTACCCGGCCAATTTCTGGCGCAGCCTGCCCGCACCCGTGGTGGCACAGATCGTGTCTGGCGAAAGCGGCAACGCCCGCATGGCGACCCTGTTCCGCGAGGTTCAGGCCCGGCCCATCCCCCGCGATGTCGTCGAGGCGGTCGCGGCTCAAAAGGACTTCATGCGCCGGATCCGGTCTGACGGCGGCAGCGGCACCCGTGACATTCTGGGGCGCGAGGCCTGTCTGATCCTTGAGGGCCGCCGCGATGCGCAACTGATCCGCGCCCTCGGGCTGCCGCCCTGCGCCGCATCGGAATTCATCTCGACCCGGCTGACAGATCCCGAACACCACCGCCTTGCCGCCGCAGCGGGCCATCCGGTCCCCGCCTCCTGAGGCCCTGAGCCCCGTGTTTTTCCTCTTGCGCTTTGGGATGTGATTGCCTAAATCACCTCTCACCGAACAGGAAGCGGGCGTAGCTCAGGGGTAGAG
>NZ_VCNK01000041.1 GCF_006265095.1 Phaeobacter sp. B1627 | reverse complement strand
CCTGCGTCCGCCTCAGCGTCTTGCGCAAAACCGCAGGGCCCGCGCCGTCCGCTCCGTGGACCTGAAAAACAGTCTTCGCCAGAACGACGCCGACTGTGATAATCTCGGACATGACCGCTCCCCTTTGTGGATCCTCGTAGACCCATCTCGGCACACAGATGCCGTCGGGGGGGCGGTTACATCATCAGAGTCCTTCCTACATAGTCTTGTGTCGTCTTGTGTCATATTAGATATGGTCTGATGGTATTGGTCGCGGTATTGACCGATGCTATGATGCTGTATCCAAATGCGGTTTTCACACTATATTCACAGCTGAATACATCTCCAGCTCTCGACTTCTGGTTGTCCGGCCCTTTAGGTGGGGACTTCTTCACAATTATGAACATGAAATGCGCCTGAAATGACGATAAGCGAGTTGCTGCACCTGTGGTTTGATGAAGTTTGGAACAAGGGCAATCTCGACATTATAGACGAGCTGCTCGACCCGGATGTAATCTTCAACGGAGCGCTTGACGGTGTGGTTTCGCCCGGCGTCGATTACAAGGAAGTCGTGACCGCCATGAAGGCACTCATGGATCAGATGCACGTCACCGTCACCCACAGCCTCGAAGAGGGCGACCTTGGGATGGTCCGCGTGCGGGTGGATGCCATGGACCTGACCCATTCTCACAAGCTCGATTTCACCGGCCAGATGCTGGTGCGGGTCAGAAACGACCGGATTTTCGAATTCTACTCCAATTTCGACTACCTGCGCATGTTTGAACAATTGGGCCAGCTCCCGACGGATGCATTGCCTGTCTGTCTGACCGGGGAGCGGCTGGTCTGGACCGACTGACACCGCCCGCACCCCAGACAGGAGAGCACCGGCGAATACCCGGGAACAGGGGCGCATTCGGGTCTGCTCCTCCGCGCGGCCCGGCGTTTTTTACTGTCTTTACGCTGGACGAAAGACGAGCACCTTGGCTTGCAATGCCCTCGGATTAGGTCCAAAACTGGTCGGGAAAAGGTAAGGTTCACAGCTCTTCGGCCAGAATCTACCCGAGCAGATAAAAGGTGTGAGACCATGTCCCGCGAGATCGATTATGGAAACCTGATGCACCGCGCCATGCGGGGTCTGATCCGCAATGTTCTGAATGACGTAGCGGCCAACGGCCTGCCCGGCGCGCATCACTTTTTCATCACCTTCGACACGTCTCATCCCGATGCGGAGCTCGCCGACTGGCTGTCGGACCGCTATCCCGGCGAGATGACGGTGGTCATGCAGCATTGGTATGACAATCTGGATGTTGGCGAAGACGGGTTTGCCGTGACGCTGAATTTCGGCGATGCGCCGGAGCCGCTCTATATTCCTTATGATTCGATCAAGACCTTCGTCGACCCTTCCGTGGAATTCGGCTTGCGGTTTGAAAGCACCGATGAGGACGGTCCCGATGATCTCGACCCCTTGGAGATCTCGGACGATCCGCTGGAACAATCAGAGGACGACGCGGCGGCAGAGAAGAAGAAAGCCGATATTGTCTCGCTGGACAGTTTCCGCAAGTAGCGGCCAGAGTGTAGGTGCCAGAGTGTAGGGACCAGAGCGAGAGGTTCCTGGGCGACACGCGCGCCCAGTGACACGCCCCAGTGACACGCCCCTGTGATACCGCCCTGTGACACAGTCCATTCTCGTAGTCCGGGCCCGGTTCGTGTCAGGCCAGGCCCGTGTCAGTCGTCCCGGGTCAGAAAGGTTGTGACCGTCCGCGATGCCAGCCCGTTGCGATGGGATGAAAAATCCAGTTTCAACCCTCCCTCGGCAAGAGTACGGTCGTACTGCTGCATCAAATAATCCCCGTTTTCCGCCACATAGAGCGAAAACACAGTCAGCGTATCATCAATGACCCGGGCCCAGACGAAGGGCTCGCCCTCCATCGGGTTCATTTGCACGGTGTGGCCGAACACGTTGGTTTTCATCGCTGCCGCATAGACGCCGGAGCGTTCGGACGGCAAGAATTCAATCTTGTAGGTCTTCGTCTTTTCGCGCCCGTCCGCACGCCGGATCGCGGTGCTCCACTGGACCCAGAACCCATCATAGGTGACCTGTATCGTCACGCTCATGTCCCGCTGCTCGACCTTGCCATCAAGCTGCTCGACCTCGGCCGTGCCCCGGTAGGTTCCGACGAACCGACGCAGATCCGCCGAGGCAAAGACCGCCTGCGCCGACAGCAGCAGGGAGACCAGGATCGTCAGACACCACAGTGCGAGGCGTCCGGTATCAGGCAAGGCCCGGGTTCGGCTGACGGCAGTCCTGCGCATGATATGGGTTCGAGCTCCTGTTGGGTCCGCCGCATATGCGACTCTCTTGTGTTGTAATCTATGCATCCTGAACAAACTGGCAATGGCACTTGCGCTATTGCAGCAGTATACCACCAATCATTGTCTCGCGAAATCGTGGCCACCTGCTGCAGACCATTTGCACCCGGCCGCCTGCGCGGGTACATGGCATACACCAGTATACCACTTGGCCGATCCAGCGACGGAGACAGACACAATGTCGAACACCCGCACCGAAACCGACAGCTTCGGACCCCTCGAGGTCCCTTCCGACAAATACTGGGGCGCCCAGACCCAGCGGTCGATCATGAACTTTCCCATTGGTTGGGAAAAGCAGCCCGTCGCCATCGTGCGCGCGCTTGGCGTCATCAAAAAGGCCTGCGCCATGGCCAACGTCGCCTCCGGCGCGCTTGACAAGACCATCGGCGATGCCATCGTTCAGGCCGCAGGCGAGGTGATCGAAGGCAAATTTGACGACAATTTCCCGCTGGTCGTCTGGCAGACGGGATCGGGCACCCAGTCCAACATGAACTCCAACGAGGTGATCGCCAACCGCGCGATCGAAATCCTCGGCGGTCAGATCGGGTCCAAGGATCCGGTGCACCCGAATGACCATTGCAATATGGGGCAGTCCTCCAACGACACGTTTCCCACAGCGATGCATATTGCGACCGCCATGTCGGTGCGCGATGTGCTGGTGCCCGGCTTGACGAAACTGGCCGAAGGGCTGGAGGCCAAATCTGATGAGTTCAAAGACATCATCAAGATCGGCCGCACCCATACCCAGGACGCGACTCCGCTGACGCTGGGGCAGGAATTCGGCGGCTATGCCCATCAGATCCGTCAGGGCCTGGCCCGGATTGAAGCCGCAATGCCCGGCATCTACGAGCTGGCGCAGGGCGGCACCGCCGTGGGCACCGGCCTCAATACCGTCAATGGCTGGGGCGAGACCGTGGCCGCGAATATGGCCGAGATCACCGGCCTGCCCTTTGTCACCGCGCCAAACAAATTCGAAGCACTGGCGGCCCATGACGCCATGGTGTTCCTGTCGGGCGCTTTGGCGACCATCGCGGGCAGCTGCTACAAGATCGCCAACGACATCCGCTTTCTCGGCTCCGGTCCGCGCTCCGGTCTGGGCGAATTGATCCTGCCGGAAAACGAACCGGGATCGTCCATCATGCCCGGCAAGGTGAACCCGACGCAGGCCGAGGCTCTGACGCAGGTGGCGGCCCATGTCATGGGCAATGACGCCGCGATCAAATTTGCAGGCTCGCAAGGGCATTTTGAGCTGAACGTCTACAACCCGATGATGTCCTACAACCTGCTGCAATCGATCCAGCTGTTGGGCGATGCCAGCGACAGCTTCACCGAGCGGATGCTCTCGGGCATTCAGGCCAACGGACCGCGTATCGAAAAGCTGATGACCGAGAGCCTGATGCTGGTCACCGCGCTCGCCCCCACCATCGGCTACGACAACGCCACCAAAGTGGCCAAGACGGCCCATAAGAACGGCACCACCCTCAAAGAGGAAGCGGTTCGTCTCGGGTTTGTGGACGAGGAAACCTTTGACGCGGTCGTGCGTCCCGAACAGATGATCGGCCCAAAAGGCTGACAACCGGCTGAATAGAATCGTGAACACGCCGGGAGACCGGCGTGTTTCCAAAGCACCGATTCAGATCCGAAGCGACCTGAACAGGGCAATTCCTGTACTCCGCGTTTCAAATTCAAATTTGCCTGGCTATTGTGACCCAATGAGCGAGATCGTGAACCTCAACCGCTTTCGAAAGCAAAAGCAGCGTGGCGCGGAAAAAGCGCGCGCGGATGAAAACGCTGTTAAGTTTGGCCGCAGCAAGGCGGAAAAACAGCGCGACAAGACCGTGGACGAGAAGATGAAAACCCGCCACGGCGACCACAAACTGGAGGACTGAGCGCCAACCGGGCGCGGTGACTGTCTCTCTCTCCCATCTGTCTGCCTCTGCCCTCTCTGTGCCGTGCGCCGCCTCAGACTGTCGGGAAGCGTCGCCGCCGGGCTCTGGTCGTCCCGGTGCAGCCGATAAATTTAATCAAATCTTTACCTTCCGGCGCCCTGCCCACATAATGCGCGGCACTGACGGTTTCTGTCCGGTTGCATCTGACCAGGCCAGCCGTCCCACCGCAATCACAGTCGCAGTCGCGCCTAGTCACAGCCACAGCCACAGTCGCGGAGGCATCAGCCGCATGCCCAGTTTTACCTATTTCGTCTACGCGCCCAATGCGCTGGATTTTTTCAACGGTACGATCCGGCTGGATCCGGATTTTGATCCCGAAGACGACCGCCGTGTGGTGGTGTTGACGGATGACGACAACACGCTTGACGGGGACTTCACCAACAATGAACGGGGCGCGGATGGCACTCAGCGCGGCACTGTGTACCAAAGCGACGGTACGAGTCCGGCGCGGATAGGTGGCGAATACATCTTCAATGATCGGATCTATGCCGAGAGCCGGCTGACCCTGTCGGGCAGCGACGGCAGCGTGATCGAGGTCTACACGCTGGAAAGTGACGGGATTTTCATCGGATACCTGCCGGTCTCGCCTCTGACTGCCAATGTCGACTACACCTACACCGTGTCCAATGTCATCAACGACAATGAGCTGTCGGGGCCGTATTTCGACCAGTATATGGGCGACGACGGCACCGATCCGGGTGAATATACCGACGAAAACGGCGTCTCGCAGATTGAGGGCGCGGTGGTGATCTGTTTCACGCCGAATTCGCAGGTCACCACGCCGCAGGGCGCGCGCCGCATTCGCGACCTTGAGATCGGCGATCAGGTTCTGACCCGCGACCGGGGTTATCAGAGCGTCCGCTGGATCTATCGCCGCACCCTGACGCGGGCGTTCCTTGACGCGAACCCGCATCTGGCACCGGTGGTGTTTGAAAAGGATGCGCTCGGCCCCGGTCGCCCCAGACGCCGCATGAAAGTGTCGCCGCAACACCGTCTGCTGGTCCAGAGCCACCTGAGCGAAATGCTCTTTGCCAGGGGCGCGGTTCTGGCGCCGGCCAAGGGGCTGATCAACGGAACCCTGGCCTACCAGGACAGATCCGGCACGCCGGTCAGCTATGTGCACATCCTGTTTGACCAGCATGAGGTGATCGAAGTCGATGGTGTCTTTTCCGAAAGCTATCACCCCACCGAGCGCGTGCTCAGCACCTCCGAAGCCGCCCTGCGGGAGGAGCTTTTCCAGATATTCCCCGAGCTTCAGCAGGACCCCGATGCCTATGGCCCCACCTGCTATCCGGCGATTTCCGTGCGTGAGGCACGGCTGCTCATGGCCTGATCCATGTTGAGCCAACGCCCCAAGAAACGCTCCCTGACCCTGCGCGGGCATCGGACCTCGGTGTCGCTGGAGGATGCCTTCTGGGCGGAATTCAGGCGATTGGCGGCAGAGCAAGGCCGCGCCATCAACGAGCTGGCCGCCGAAATCGACGAGGCGCGCGGCACCGAATGCGGCTTGGCCTCCGCGATCCGGCTCTTTGTTCTGGAGGCGCTGAAGCGACCGCAGCCAGTGTCGGACCCAGACACTGATCCGGACTCTGGCCTGGTAACTGGCCCAGACACTGCCCCAGACACTGGCGCAAACCCGGGCTCCCTCCCGGATCCCCACGCATAGCGCATTCAGCGCGGCGTCAGGCGCAGCCAGATGCCGTTTTTCGATCTGACCGTCAAATGCGCCACCGGCTGCGGCACCTTGTTGGGGACCAGCTCGACCCGGTAGCGGCGCAGCAAATGAGCCAGGATCAAAACGCCCTCAACCATCGCAAAGCCCGCCCCGGTACAGACCCGGGGACCGGCGGAGAACGGCATATAGGCGGTGCGCGCGCAGGCCTTGCCGGCGTCGGTCTGCCAGCGGGACGGATCAAACTCATCCGGCCGCTCCCACACCCGCTCGTGCCGCTGCAGATGCCAGGGGCTGAGCACGATCTGAGATCCCCTGGGTACTGGCCGGTCGCGAAACGTCTCGGGGCAGCCTGCTTCGCGGACCATCATCGGCACCGGCGGATAGAGCCGCAGCGTCTCGCGGTAGACATCCCGGGTGATCCGCAGGCGCGTAATCGCCGAGAACGCCTCGGTGCCATGGTCCAGCGCTTCGCGGGCAACGCGGTCCTGCCACTCCGGGTATGACGCCAGCAGATACAGCGCCCAGCCCAGGGCCGAGGCGCTGGTTTCATGCCCGGCAAGAAAGAAGATCGCCACCTGATCCACCATTTCCGCAGTCTCAAAGCCGACACCGGTTTCGGGATCGGGCGTTGTCATGATCTTGGTTGCCAGATCCGGCGGCGCGGTGCCTGCGTCGATTTCGGCAAGACGGGCTTCGGTCAGACCGGCAATCAGCCGCCGGATATGGGCGGCATTGCTGCGGGTGCCTTTGGGATAGATCCGCGGCATCCAGCGCGGCAGCGGCACAAAGGCTGCGAGGTTCAAAATGGGCTGAGCCTGCTGATAGGCCCGAAACCGGACAAAGACTTCGGCGGCGACCCGATGTTCGATCGGGATCGAAAAAAGCGTGCGAAAGATCACATCTGCGGCAATATGGGAGGTCACCGTCTCGATTTCCAAGGGCGTCCCATCGGCGGAGGCCTTGAGGCGCAGGGCCGCCGCTTCTGCCGCTGCCAGCATCGCCGGAAAGCTCTCCTTCAGCCGCCCCCCTTCAAAGGCCGGGTCAATGATCCGACGTTGCCGTTCCCAGGTCTCGCCATTGGTCAGAAAGACGGAGTTCCCCAACAACGGGCGCAGCCCTTCACCCACGCGGTTCGATTTCGGGAAATCCCCGGGCCGCTTTTTCAGAACAATGTCAATCAGATCCGGGTCGTTGATCATGAAAGAGCGAAAGAAGGGCGTTTTGAATTCGGCCATCCAGGCCCGGTACAGGCGGGCGGGCTGCGCGGAGAGAATGTCCTGGCGGAACAGTTTCAGGTAGCGCCACAGCGAGACACTGTCCGGACGGGCGGCAGGTTTCGGCGGCTTGGCAGGCGGCGTGGAGGGCGGCACGGCGGTCATCGCGGTGCCACCGAAGTATAGCGGTTCACGGCGCGGGTCAGACGCGAGCGCGAATGATCGCGCATCCGGTAGCGGCTCCGCAGCGACAGCGGGCCGGCGGTGATCTGGAAATAGTCATAGTCTCGCGGCGCGTCAAAGGCACAAAGATATTGAAAATGAAGCCGGAAATAGCGTCGCTTCAAGGCCTGCCAGCGCGCGGGGCTGAGGCTCTGGGTGAAGGCGGCGGAAAACACCACCGGCCAGCGCTGCGCGGGCCGCGCGACGCCTGACACCGCCACCGGATCACAGAGCGCAAAGGCGCAGCCATCGCCCGGCGCCGTCACATCATACCACGCAACCTCGGCCTGCTCCGACATCTCCTGCAGATCCCGGCGCAAGCGATCTGCGCGGGGCAGGAATGACACCATCGGCACCACCTGACCGAGACTGAGAAAACTCAGCTCCGGACGCGGCTCCGCCAGCCCCTCCCGCAGGAGATCGGCCAGCACCGACACGCCGATATGGGCCCCGGACGAATGACCGACCACCAGCACCTCATCCGCGTCATTGTCTGCCAGAGCCCTGCGCACAGTGGCGGTGAATTCCGCGATACGGGCCTCCAGCTCTGGTGGGTTTTGGCCGCGCAAAGCGGCGGAATAGGCATAGTCATGCATGAGGTAATAGGCGAAAAACCGATTGTCCCGCGCCTTGAACGCCAGCAGCACCGCAACCGCGGCGCCGCCGCTTGACAGGACTTGCGCCAGCCCGCGCAGGCCCGTTGGCAGCGCAAGCACCGCCCCGAGGGCGCCCGCCCCCCAGGCCACACAGCCCGCCGCCGCCAGCGCCAGGCCCGCCTGCGCCAGCAGGATCGCCACCGGATAGAGGGCCGCGATAACCGGCCCTTTGCGCAGCCGCATCAGCCGCCACAGGGCACCGCAGGACATGTAGATCCAGGCGGTCCGCACCAGCTGCACATAGGTCGCCGCAATCGAGGTCTGCATGCTGTTGCGGACGATATCGGACCACGGCAGGACTTCGATATCGGTCTCCACATCCTGCCCGTCGATCCGGGCAGAAACGTGCCAGCCGAAAGGGCCCTCGGTGCGTTTTGGCGTCAGCGCGAGATCATAGCCCGACAGCCGCGCCTGCGCCTGACCTTCGCTGCGATACAACTCGCGATAGCGACGGGGCGGAAACGGGTCATAGCCCGGAATATAGAAAACGCGGCGCCTGCGCACCGGCGTCGAGGATGTTGAACTGCTCATGACCCTGTTCTTTCTTGCCGCCAGCCTAGCGCAGCTTTCCGGCAAGAGAAAGACAGCCTGTGTCGCGACTTAACCCAGTGTGGCCAAAGCGGGGAATGTCTCCAGCAGCCAGAAGGAAAAGCTGGTGAACAGGCCCGTGACCAACATCACACCCACCAGCAAGAGCAGCGCGCCCATGATCTTTTCGATCACCCCCATGTGACGCTTGATCCGGTTCATCAGCACCATGGAGCGGCTGAGAAAGATGGCGGCCAGAAGAAACGGCACACCGAGACCAAGCGCATAGACGCCGAGAAGGATCGTGCCCCGGCTGACAGAGGCCTCGGAGGCGGCCAACGACAGGATCGCGCCAAGCTGTGGCCCGATGCAGGGCGTCCAGCCAAAGGCGAAGGCCAGCCCCAGCACATAGGCACCAAGGACGGAGCCGCCTGCGTCTGCGGCCTCCATCCGGGCCTCGCGGTCCAACAAGGGAATGCGAAACACCGACAGGAAATGCAGACCAAAGACGATCACCACCACGCCGGAGAGCTTGGCGAAAAGCTCCTGATTCTGCAGCACGAATGCCCCGAAGGCCGAGGCGGTGAACCCCAACAGCAAAAACACGGTCGACAGGCCCAGAACAAAGAACATCGCGGCCAGCACCGCCTTGCGCCGGGCCGCCGCTGTGCCTTGGATTTCGCCAATCGACACCCCGCTCATATAGGCAAGATAGGGCGGCACGATGGGCAGCACACAGGGGCTGAGAAAGCTGATGATGCCGCCCACGAGGGCGATGAACATGGCGGGCAGAAGGCTCGCGTCTATGATCTCGATTCCAAACATGCCCCCTCCTTAGACCAGTGACGGGGCAAGGTCACGCGCACGGGGTGTCACATCCCTGTGGACAGGCTGTAACACGCAGCCTATTTCGGACCCATGACAGATTTTGACACGACTTTGGACGCCATCGGCCTCCTGTGCCCCCTGCCCGTCCTGAAAGCCCGCAAACGGTTGCAGCCGCTGTCGGTGGGGAGCGTTCTGCGCATCCTCGCCGATGATCCGGCAGCCGTTATCGACGTACCGCATTTCTGCAGCGAAGCCGGGCATGATTTCATCGGCGTGGAAGAGGGTGAAAACCACCAGATCTACCTGATCCGCAAGGGCGGGCACTGAGCCGCCTTATGCACGGGAAACGGGAAAGGCAAAAGGCGGCCCCCTTCGGGACCGCCTTTGTAGTTTTCATCCCGTCAGACGCCTGATCAGCCGCCCACGGACCACCAGCCCCGACGCTTCGGCTTGGCCGGTTTCGCCACCTCGGGTTCAGGTTCTGCCACGACGGGCTCCGGTTCTGCTGTGGGCTCTGGTTCAGCTGCGTCTTGCGGCTGAGGCTGCGCCTGCGCGTCCGCCTCGGCGACCGGTGTTTCAACCGGGGCTTCGGCGACTGCCTCCGTTTCCGGAACCTCGGCAGCAGCTGCGGTCTCCTCAGGTGCAGCAGTCTCTTCAACCGCGGCCTCGGCCTCTGCTTCGGCGGGTATTTCAGCCGGTGTTTCAGCCGCCACAGGCTCCGATGCCTCAGAGGCAACCGGCTCAGCGACGGCAGGGGCTTCAGCCTCACCAAGCGGCGCGTCCGCATCGCTCTCTGGTGTCGCGGCCTCAGACGGGGGGGCCTCGGAGGAGGTGGCCTCAACCGTTGTAGCCTCGGCCTCCGGCGCGGTCGGCGTCACATCGCCGGCCCCTTGATCAGCCTCGCGGGCGCCCCCTTGGGCGGCGGCATCGCGCTCTTCGCTGACGGCGTCGGGCTTCTTGCGCGACCGGCTCCGGGTGCGGGTGCGGGTCTTTTTCTTCTTCGGCTCAGCCTCGGACTCGGCCTCTGCGCTGCCCTCGGTGCTGTCGGTCACGGCATCGCCGGTGTCGGTCGGCTGGCTGTCGCCTTCACCCTCGGCATCGGTCTCAGCCGTGTTCGACGTCTCGCCGCCGTCCGCGCCATTTTCCCCATTCGAGGACTTCTTGCGCCGCCGACGACGCCGCTTGCGCTTGGGCTTCGTTTCTCCCTCACCTTCGTCACTGGTATCGACCGGTTCCGGTGCCTGCTCGACCTCGGCCTCCTCTTCCGGCTCCTCGATGGCATCGATCTGATCCATTATCGAGGTATCCACGGAAACCACCGGCCCTGCCACGGCAGCAATGCTGCGCGACGCGGTCTTGAACTTCTCCAGCGTGAAATCCGGGCTGACCAGTTTTACGTCGCCCTCAATGCGCACGGACAGACCGTAGCGAAGCTCTATCTGGGCGATATGCTCGCGTTTCTGGTTCATCAGATAGTTGGCGATATCCACCGGACATTTCACCAAGACTTCACGCGACCGGCCCCGGGTGCCTTCCTCTTCGATCTGACGCAGGATCGACAGCGCCATGCTGTCATCCGAGCGGATCAGACCCGTGCCGTGGCAATGCGGACAGGGCGCCGTGGTGGCCTCGATCATGCCGGGGCGCAGACGCTGGCGCGACATTTCCAGCAGACCAAAGCCTGAAATGCGTCCGACCTGAATGCGGGCGCGGTCGGTTTTCAGCTTGTCTTTCAGCTTTTTCTCGACGGCGGCGTTGTTCTTGCGCTCGTCCATATCGATAAAGTCGATGACGATCAGACCGGCAAGGTCGCGCAAACGCAACTGACGCGCCACTTCTTCGGCGGCCTCGAGATTGGTCTTGGTCGCGGTCTCTTCGATCGAGGCCTCTTTCGTGGCCCGACCCGAGTTCACGTCGATCGCCACCAAGGCTTCGGTGACGCCGATCACGATATATCCGCCGGATTTCAGCTGCACCGTCGGGTTGAACATGCCGGAGAGGTAGCTCTCGACCTGATAGCGCGCGAACAGGGGCAGTGATTCATTGTAGTTCTGCACGTTCTTGGCGTGGGACGGCATGATCATCTTCATGAAGTCCTTGGCGATGCGGTAGCCGCGTTCGCCTTCGACCAGAACCTCGTCGATCTCACGGTTATAGAGATCGCGGATCGACCGTTTGATCAGATCGCCTTCTTCATAGATCTTGGCCGGTGCGATGGATTTCAGCGTCAGCTCTCGGATCTGTTCCCACAGCCGCTGCAGATACTCATAGTCGCGCTTGATCTCGGCCTTGGTGCGTTTGGCACCCGCCGTGCGCACGATGAGACCTGCGCCCTGCGGCACATCAAGTTCGGTCGCGATCTCCTTGAGTTTCTTGCGGTCGACGGCATTGGTGATCTTGCGAGAGATGCCACCGCCACGCGCAGTGTTCGGCATCAGGACGCAATAACGGCCCGCCAGCGAGAGATAGGTGGTCAACGCCGCACCCTTGTTGCCGCGCTCTTCCTTGACGACCTGAACCAGCAGGACCTGACGGACCTTGATGACTTCCTGGATCTTGTAGCGGCGCGGACGGGGTTTGCGCTGCGGACGGATATCTTCCTGATCATCTTCATCCGCGACGGACTCGATGCTGTCATCCTTGTCGGCGGCGTCGGCAGATTTGCCTTTGGTGGGCGTGTCTTCCTCACCTTCGTCGTCGCCTGCGTCCTCGTCAGAGGCCTGGCCATTGCCCTCCGGGGTGTCGGTGTCGTCCGAGATGTCCTCAGCGGTGTCTTCGGCAGCGTCGGCAACAGCCTCCGGGCCGGGCGCGTCGGTCACATCGGTTTCGGGCGCGGCGACATCTGCCTGAGCCGCATCGGATTCGGGCACCTCGGCGATGTCCGACGCGTCGTCGGTCAGGTCGATGGTCTCCATGCCGGAGATCTCACCAGCGGGGGCCGTGATCTCTTTGGTTTCGACCGCGTCGCTGGTGGTGGTTTTCTCGGCCCGTGTGCGGCTGCGCGAGCGCGAGCGTTTCTTGGGCTTTGGCTCGTCTTCGTCTTCATCCCGGGCGCGCATGGATTCAGCATAGGCGCGCTCTTCCTCCATCAGGGCCTCTCGGTCCGCAACGGGGATTTGATAGTAGTCCGGGTGAATTTCGGAAAACGCAAGGAAGCCATGGCGGTTTCCGCCATAGTCCACAAAAGCCGCCTGCAGCGAAGGTTCGACGCGGGTTACTTTTGCGAGGTAAATATTTCCAGCAAGCTGGCGTTTGTTTTCAGATTCAAAGTCAAATTCCTCGACCTTGTTTCCATCCACCACCACGACGCGGGTTTCTTCCGCGTGGGTGGCGTCGATCAGCATTTTCTTCGCCATTAGTCCTTATGGTGCACCATGCCAGCACAGGCCGCCGCCGGGCCAGGGTCACAGGGGCACAGACCGAAGTCCCTGCCCTTGCCCATAAACCAGGCGGACGAACATGTTGTGGGTGGTGTCTTGTCAGGGCGACTTTCGACGGCGCAGGGAACACAGCAGTGCAACACCGGAATGTCCGACAGAGTTGCGGATCACCTGTTGCCTTGCTCAATACTCTCGCGCGCGTCATCGCGGTTCTTCTCCGACAGGTGGGTTGATCCCGATCCCTGCCCGTTATTTCCTCTTCGCCATTGTCGCACTGGACCCTGTCGAAGCAGGCACTCAACAGCCTCGCACTCTGCGAGACGAACTGGTCTGTCCGGATGCCCCGGCGACGGCCGGACGGACATTCAGGACAGAAAATCTCATGTATGGACGCCGACAAATGCGGGGCCCGTTCTTTCAGCATAAGGCCTGTGGATAGGGAATGACAATGGTCATTCTGCGCCGCATGCCCGCTAAAGATGATTTCGCATCATAGGTGCAAGTTTGAAAGGCGACGTTAAAATCGGGCGCCGGCTTCGGAAAAGTATCATGAATTCAGGACAATTCTTTCCGCTGCCCCTTTGTCTTCCCCTTTGTCTCCCCCTGTGCTGCCCCCTATCCCCCGGTCGTCTGAAAGGCGAGAAGGCGGCATCCAGAGCCCGCAGTTCAGGGGGGGGCGTGATTTTTCCGGCGTGACACCCGGCAAGACAGTCGGCGGGACCACTCGCAATGGCTGCAGCAGTCTCGCCGGGTGTCGCGTTTGTCACGCGCCGCGAAGCGCCCCGTTTTCAGATGCGGGGTGACCTCAACCGAGGTAGTCGGAGCGCTGCAAGGCGTATTTGGCCATCTTCTCGTTCAAGGTTCGGCGCGGCAGGCACAGCTCGTCCATGACCGACGCGATGGACCCTTTGTGGCGGCGCATGGTGTTGTCGATCAACATACGCTCAAAGGCCTCGACGTATTCCTTGAGTGGCTTGCCTTCGGTGGTCATCACCGGCTGCATGTCCTCGTGGTCGCTCATCAACAACGAGGCAATGGTGCCCGATCCGCGCCGGGACTGCAGGACCGCCCGTTCAGCCACATTGATCAGTTGACGCACATTGCCCGGCCAGGGCGCCTGCAGCAATTGCGCCGCCTCCTGCGCGGTGACCTGCGGTGCATCGCAGCCATATTCCTCGGAGAACTGCTCGCTCAGACGGGTGAACAGCGTCAGGATATCCTCGCCACGCTGGCGCAGCGGCGGAACCGTGATCCGCAGGGCCGCAAGACGGTAGAACAGATCCGCGCGCAGCACGTCTTCGCTGGTCTTGCCCGCTTCCTGCAGGTTGGAGATGGCAATGATGCGGGTCTCGCCGGGGGTGCCCTGCTCGTTTATGAAGCTCAAAAGCTTCGCCTGCAGGGCCTCGCTGAGCGCCTCGACATCCTCAAGCACCAGGGTGCCGCCGCGCGCCTCTTCTACGGCGGGCAGCATGCTGTCCTCCGGCTGCATCGGGCCGAACAGACGTTTGGCCAGCGCCTCTTCTTCCAGTGCGGCGCAGGAAATCAACACGAACTTCTTGCCCGCCCGGCTGCCAACAGCATGAAGCGCATGGGCCACCAGCGTTTTCCCGGTGCCCGTCTCGCCATCGATCAGCACATGCCCGTCGGCCTGCCCCAGATCGAGAATATCCTCGCGCAGGCGATCCATCACCGGGCTGGTGCCGATCAGCTTCTTCATGATCTGGCTGCCGTCCGACAGCTCCCGTCGCAGGGCGCGCGTATCGAGCGTCAACCGACGGGCACCGGTGGCGCGCTTTGCCAGCTCGGACATCCGGTCAGGATTGAAGGGTTTTTCCAGAAAATCGAAGGCCCCCACACGCATCGCCTCGACCGCCATCGGCACATCGCCATGGCCAGTGATCATGATGACCGGCAACGCACTGTCGGACCCCATCAGTTTCTTCAGGAACTGCATGCCATCCATTCCCGGCATCTTGATGTCGGAAATCACGATCCCCGGGTAATCCGGGCCCAGCGTCTTCAGCGCATCCTCGGCGCTGGCGAAAGTTTCGGTATCATAGCCGGACAGAGCCAGCCATTGGCTGATCGATTGGCGCATGTCCTGTTCGTCGTCCACGATCGCAATTTTCATGGCCTGTGCCATTGGTTGCCCTCCACGTCCCGCCGCAGCTATTCTGCGGCCTCAATGCCGTCCACAAGGATCGGCAGTTGCATTTCAAACACCGCTCCGCCCGCTTCGGAATTCCGGGCCGTGAGCCGTCCCCCAAGGTCGTTCACGATCCCCGAGGAGATGGCAAGCCCAAGGCCGACCCCGTCGCCGGGCAGCTTGGTGGTATAAAACGGCTCAAACAGATTGTCGAAATCCTGAATGCCGTCGCCATTGTCGCGCACCGCAAGCGTGGCCGTCTCGCCCGCGGCGAGAAGGATCTCCACCTCCGGTTCCTCCACCGATTTGGTGGCATCAAGCGCATTGCGCAAGAGGTTGACCATCACCTGCTCCAGACGCATGCGGTCTGCCATCACATAGACCGGTTGGTCGGGAAGTATACGGGTAATCTTCACATGCCGCAGCCGTAGCTGGGGTTCCATCATCGACAGCGAGGATGCCAGCGCATCGGCCATATTTACAGGGCTGAAGGCATCGCCGCCCTTGCGGGCGTAGGACTTCAGCTGGCGGGTGATCGCCCCCATCCGTTCGATCAGATCGTCGATGCGCCCAAAGGACGACAGCGCCTCCTCCGGCCGGTTCCGCCGCAACAGAAGACGCGCCCCGGCGAGATAGGTTTTCATCGCCGCCAGAGGTTGGTTCAGCTCATGGCTGACGGCCGCCGACATCTCCCCCAGCGCGGCGAGTTTGGAGCTTTGGGCGAGGCTCTGTTCGGCCACGGCGAGGGTCTCCTGCACCCGTTCGCGCTCGGCGATTTCCCGCTGCAGCCGGGCGTTCAACACGCGAAGCTCCGCCGACTCGCGCTGAAACAGCGCCATCCGCAGGGCCGTCTTGCGGCTGAGCGCATAGAAGGCGAGCGCCAGCAGGATCGCAAATCCCATGATTTCGAGCGCGATGACGGCATTCACCTGCTCGCGGATCGAATCATAGGTGGTGTAGGACATCATCCGCCAGCCCTGAAACGGCACCCGGGTTTCAAGCCGCATCACCGCCTCCCCCTGCAGGTAGACATCCGTCGGCAGTGCGGTCCAGTCGGCCGTGGCGCGAATGGCGCGCTGAATGGCGCCTTCCGGGGTCTGTTCCTTCAGCGCCTCGGTTTCGGCAAGGCCCCGCCATCGAGCCTCGGTTGCGAGGACGACCGTACCGGTGCTGTCAGCGACCATCACCGCGTCCGAAATACCCGCCCAGGCGCGTTCGAATTTCTGCAGATCGACCTCGACCATGATCACGCCCAGCGTGCCGCTGCTGTCGACCAGGCGCCGCGAATAGGTGAACTGATAGCCGCGCACCTCGCGGGGGATCACCGAGAAGACGGTGGAATTGGACCGGATCGCTTCGACGAAATAGGCGGAGTTGCGGTAGATTTCCCCCAGCCGGACCCGATCCGTCGCCGCCACCGTCCGCCCGTCCCGATCCATCAGCGTGATCGAGGCCGCGCCGATCTCTTCGATGAAGGAAATCAGTCGCTGGGTCGACAGAGAGAAGTCCTGGCTCTGCAGGGCGGAAATCAGCGCCTGATCACGAGACAGCAGCTGCGGCACGATGGCGTGCCGACGCAGCTCGCTGACGAGGTTGCCGGAATAGAGCGCCAGTCGCAGCTCGGCCCGGTTGCGGGTGGTTTCGGTGAAACTATGGGTGAGCGTGGTATTGGTGAACCATACGGTCCCGCCGGCAATGGCCATGAACAAGACCAGAGCCAGCCGGACGCGCCAAGAGATCGTGCGGGATCGCGACACGAGACGTTTGGAGGGGCGCCTGGAGGGCGCGCGCGGCTTTGGTCCGGAAGGCTCCAGTGGGGCTGTCATGAGGTGACTCTAGATTTCCCGCCCCCGAGGCTCAAGTCAGGCGTCGGCAAGCAAACCCGACAATGCGCGGAACATTGCCACACCATCGGTGCCGCCATGCCCTTCGTCCGAGGCCCGCTCCGGGTGCGGCATCATGCCAAGCACGCGGCGGTTTTCCGAGAGGATACCGGCAATGTCCGCGACCGAGCCGTTGGGATTGTCCACATAGGTGAAGGCAATGCGGTCCTGATCCTTCAGCGCCGCCACGGTTGCATCATCGGCGTAGTAGTTGCCGTCGTGATGGGCAATCGGCACGCCGATGACATCACCTGCGTTATAGCCCTGGGTAAAGGCGCTGTCCGAGGTCGCCACCGTCAGATCCACCGTGCGGCAGATGTATTTCAACCCGGCATTGCGCAGCAAGGCCCCCGGCAGCACGCCGGTTTCGGTCAGGATCTGAAAGCCGTTGCAGATGCCAAGGGCGTAGCCGCCACGCTCAGCATGGGAGACCACCGCCTGACAGATCGGGGACTGCGCCGCAATCGCACCGCAACGCAGGTAATCGCCATATGAAAACCCGCCCGGCACGCCGACGATATCAACGCCTTCGGGCAACTGGCTGTCCTTGTGCCAGACCATGGACACCTCGAAACCGGCCTGTTCAAAGGCCACGGCGAGGTCCCGGTCGCAGTTGGATCCGGGAAAGACAACAACCGCCGCCTTCATCATGCCATCTCGATCTGGTAGGATTCGATCACGGTATTGGCGAGCAGCTTTTCGCACATGTCCTTCACGTCGGCCTCGGTCGCGCCCTCGGTCAGATCGAGGTCGATCACCTTGCCCTGACGCACGCCTTCGACCTTGTCGAAGCCCAGCGCGCCAAGCGCGTGACGCACGGCCTCTCCTTGCGGATCGAGAACCCCGTTTTTCAGCATCACATGCACCCGTGCCTTCATCGCGTCTTTCCTCAAAGTTCGTTGGACAGGACCCCTGGCGTCCCTGCCCTGTTGCGCTGTCAATATGCCCACAGGAGCGGCGTGCAGCCTGCTCCGGCGGGCGGAATTCCTAGTTCACCAGCTGCGGCTTGCCCGGTGCCGGGGGATTGTTCGGCATCACCCCCAGGCGACGCGCCACTTCCGTGTAGGCGTCCGTCAGGCTGCCGAGGTCGCGGCGGAAGACATCCTTGTCGAGCTTCTGACCGGTTTTGATATCCCACAGGCGGCAGCTGTCGGGGCTGATCTCATCCGCAATCACCAGACGCTGGAAATCGCCGTCATAGACACGACCGATCTCGATTTTGAAATCCACCAGACGGATGCCCACGGCCAGCATCACACCGGACATGAAATCATTCACCCGCAGGGCCAGCGACAGGATATCATCCATGTCCTGCTGGCTCGCCCAGCCAAAGGCCGCGATATGCTCTTCGGTGACCAGCGGATCGCCCAGCCCGTCATCCTTGTAGCAATATTCCACGATCGGGCGCGGCAATTGCGTGCCCTCGTCGATGCCCAGCCGCTTGCTGAGCGAACCGGCCGCGTAGTTGCGCACAATGATTTCCAGCGGAATGATCTCGCAGGAGCGCACCAGCTGTTCGCGCATGTTCAGCCGTTTGAGGAAATGCGTCGGCACCCCGATCTGACCCAGACCCAGCATGAAGAACTCGCTCAGGATGTTGTTCAGCACCCCCTTGCCTTCGATAATGTCATGCTTTTCGGCGTTGAAGGCCGTGGCGTCGTCCTTGAAGTACTGGACGAGCGTGCCCGGTTCGGGCCCTTCATACAGAGTTTTTGCCTTGCCTTCGTAGATTTTTTTGCGCCGCGCCATGGAGAGCCTTTCGGAATGGACCACCGGGAATCTGCCCCGATCCGTAGCGTTCTCATAGTGCAAGGGCAGACGTCCCGCAAGCACGCCGCGGGGGGACACCGCCAACAGCCGAGGCTGCGGGGCCCGGGAAGTATGACCTTGCGTCAAATATTCGCAATTCAAACCTCCTATGCGGATTAGCCTCTCAGAGCGCCCTTTGCGTTGACGCTTTGTTCAGTAACGAGGGCTAGTTTGAACAGGACGCGTTTCGGATGTCTGCGGATATCCGACCTCCCGTGGTGGGAACCGGGGACAGCGGTCTCGTGACCAGAATGGCACGCCGCGCCCTCCCGGTGCTTGCAGATCCTGAGTATGTAAAGCCGGTGTTTTCAGAACCGGTAGTTTCAGATCGAAAGCGCCCGCCAAAGCCGGAGTCCTGGGTAAAATGTCCGGGATCTGAATAGAAAGTCGGGGGCCTCCGCAGGATCGGGGACCTCACACCGTCGCGGGCTGCGCAACCTTGGGGCCCTGGTTACCTTGACGGCGATCTTTCGCAGGAGAATACGCCCCTGGACCCCACGATACGACAGTCGTGGACCCAACGCTGGAGCCGGCAGAAGACCTCTCCCTTGCAAAAACAGATCTGACGCGGCGCGAGACCGGTTCCCAACCGCACGCCCGTCTGCCTCTCAACCAACAGATGCCACGGGCCGATCTCCGCTGTATCTGCGACTGTGGCGGAAGTTCGACATGACCCAACGCGTGGCACCGAAACAAATAATGGCCTTTGTTCTGCGCATTCTCGTTCCGCTGATGATAATGGTGGCAAGCCTTGCGGTGCTTGCAAGCCACGCAGATCTGCCGGGGCTGGCTGAAGTTCTTGCGCTGATACATCAGGTTGCCTTGCCCAACTGGATCGGGGCCATCGGCGCGACCATCCTGAGTTTCTGGGCCCTGGGGCGCTATGATGCCGTGGCGCATCGCCATTTGCGCACCGGATTGGAAGAACCCGTCGCCCGTCGCGCCGGCATGGCCTCGATCGCGTTTTCCCAGGCCGTGGGCTTTGGCCTGCTGTCCGGATCCTTTGCCCGCTGGCGGCTGCTGCCGCAGCTCGCCCCCCTGCAGGCCGCGCAGCTGACGGGCTTTGTCGGGATCACATTCATGACCGCATTGGCAGTGATCTGTGGCCTCTCTCTGCTGCTGGTGGCACCAAGCCTGGCGTTGCGCGGATTGGGCCTAGGCATTCTGGTGGCTGCATGCTCGGCCTGTGTGCTCTGTTTCATGCATCCCGAATGGCGAATTCGCGGCCTGAAACTGCGCTTTCCCTCGCTGCAGGCCATTCTGGCGCTGATGCTATGGACGCTGATGGATGTAACATTCGCGGGCATCGCCCTGTGGCTGGTTCTACCTGCCGGCAACGGCATTGCCCTTGCCGCCCTCCTGCCCGCATTTTTCCTGGCGCTGGGCCTTGCCATCGTGTCGTCATCGCCCGGCGGCGCCGGTCCGCTCGAACTTGCCATGCTGGCGCTGTTGCCGGGCGCCGAACCCGCGGTCCTCGTAGCGGGGCTTCTGGCCTTTCGCGCGGTCTACTACGCGCTCCCTGCCGCAGTGGCCGGTGCGCTTCTGCTCTGGCCGGGTTTGATGCGGTTCGCCCTGAGCAACGGCAGCGAAGAAGACGACCTTTTGGGATCCGACGTCCGCACCGCTGCCAGCCAGCCGTTTGACCGACCGCAGGCGGAGACCGGCGTGATCCTGCAAAACGGTGGCCATGTGGTTGCCTTTGGGCTGAACCAGGTTGCCCTGCTGGACACGCCGCAGGCTTCGGTGGTTCTGTTCGACCCGATGACCGGGCGGCGGGGTGAGATCCCCGAGGCCCTGTCCCGTCACGCCCGGTCCCGCAATACGGCCGCCTGTTTCTACAAATGCAGTCCCCGAATGGCTCTGGCCGCCCGGCGGCAGGGTTGGAAAATACTGCGGGTGGCGCAGGATGCGGTGATCTCGCCTGCTGATTTCTCGGAAAACGGCTCCTCCTTCCGCCAGTTGCGACGCAAACTGCGCCATGCGGAAAAGGCAGGCCTGGTTGTGGAGCCCGCGCGTCAGACCCTGCCGTTGCGCGCCATGGCCGAGGTGGACCAGGCCTGGATCAAGCAGCACGGCGCCGCTCGCGGGACGACCATGGGCCAGTTTGAACCGGGCTATGTCGCAATTCAGGTGACATTCCTCGCCTGGATGGAGGATCGGCTGATCGGCTATATGACCTTTCACCGGGCCGCCGATGAATGGTGCCTCGATCTGGTGCGCCAGATCCCCGGCGCCCCCGATGGCACCGGCCATGCGCTGGTGCGGGCCGCGATTGACGCCGCACGGGATGCGGGCGTCTCCCGCCTGTCCCTGGCGGCCGCGCCGGACCACCGCTTTGCGCAGCGGTTTGACAAGGGCCTCCGCCAGTTCAAATCCTGTTTCGCCCCGACGTGGGAAGCGCGCTACGTGGCCGCCCCCAGCTGGCCGCAAATGGCCCTGTCGCTCGCTGAAATGGCCCGTTTGGTTCACCGCCCTGCCCGCCCCGCCTTTGACATGCCATCAGAAGATCTGGCCATGCATGACCCTCATATAGATCTTGAGGAAAATGCAGTTGCCCTCTCCCGCAGCGCATGACAGATGAACCCATCCAGCAGGGCGCGCGCGCCGCATTCTGCACAGACCTGGCAAGTGGATCCCAATATGAGCAATAGTTTCCTCGACCTTCTGGACAGTCGCGATGCCCTTCTGGCGGATGGCGCCACCGGCACCAACCTGTTCAATATGGGACTGCAGTCCGGCGACGCCCCGGAACTGTGGAACACCGACGAGCCGGCCAAGATCAAGGCGCTCTATCAAGGCTCCGTGGACGCAGGCAGCGACCTGTTTCTGACCAATAGTTTCGGCGGCACCGCCGCGCGTCTGAAGCTGCATGATGCGCAGGGACGTGTGCGCGAATTGAACCGGGTTGCCGCCGAGCTCGGCCGCGAGGTCGCCGACAAGTCAGAGCGCAAGATCGCAGTTGCAGGTTCAGTGGGCCCCACTGGCGAAATCATGCAGCCGGTCGGCGAGTTGAGCCATGCGCTTGCCGTCGAAATGTTTCACGAACAGGCCGATGCGCTGAAAGAGGGGGGCGTTGATGTCCTCTGGCTGGAAACTATCTCGGCACCGGAAGAGTTTGCGGCAGCGGCAGAAGCGTTCAAATTGGTCGGCCTGCCCTGGTGCGGCACCATGAGCTTTGACACCGCCGGGCGCACAATGATGGGGGTGACCTCCGCCGATCTGGCCAAACTGGTCGAAGATTTCGATGTGCCGCCACTGGCCTTTGGCGCCAATTGCGGCACCGGGGCGTCGGATATACTGCGGACGGTCCTGGGATTTGCCGCTCAGGGCACCGAACGGCCCATTATTTCCAAAGGCAACGCGGGCATCCCCAAATATGTCGACGGCCATATCCACTATGACGGAACACCCGAACTGATGGGCGAATACGCCGTCATGGCACGGGATTGCGGCGCAAAAATCATTGGCGGTTGCTGCGGAACCATGCCCGATCACCTGCGCAAGATGCGCGAAGCGCTGGATAGCCGTCCGCGGGGCGAGCGCCCGGCGCTGGAACAGATTGTCGAGGTCCTCGGCCCGTTCTCCTCCGCCAATGACGGCACCGAAGAGGGCGGTGCGGCAACCAGCGAGCGGCGCAACCGCCGTGGTCGCCGTCGCAGCTGATCAAGCCCCTTTGAGGCTGATCCGCGCCACCTCCACGGCACACGCGCCGCAATCGCAGACACCACGACAACGCGACAAAAGGCCGGGAAATGCCCCGGCCTTTTGCGTTGACCACAGCCGATAAAGCCCGTTGCACATCAGCCAAACAGGCTCAGTTGGTCCCCCGCCTGCGCCGGTCGCGCAAAGAGATCCGTCCGCAGGGGCGGCGCCTTCTCTGCCAATCCCAACCGGCTGCAGGCAAGTTTGAACCTCTGGGCAATGACACGGGCATATTCGCCTTCGCCGCGCATCCGCTGCCCCCAGCGTGGATCATAATCGCGTCCACCGTGCATTTCCCGCAACCGCGCCATCACCTTCTCCGCGCGCGCCGGTTCATGTTCGCGCAGCCAGTCCTGCCACAGCGCCGAGACCTCGCGCGGCAACCGCAACATGATCCAGCTGGCGCTGTCGGCCCCTGCCCCGGCCCCGGCGGCCAACACCGCCTCAAGCTCGTGATCGGTCAGCCCCGGAACCACCGGCGACGTCATGATCCGCAAAGGAATCCCTGCGGCTTTCAGGCGACTGATGGTCGCCAACCGACGCGCCGGCACCGGCACGCGTGGCTCCATCCGCCGCGACAGATCCGGATCGAGCGTGGTGACGGAGACGCCCACACGCACAAGATTGAGCGCCGCAAGCTCCGACAGGATATCGATGTCGCGTTCGATCAGTGTCCCCTTGGTGACAATGGCAACCGGGTGATTGAACTCTCTCAGCACCTCCAGACAGGCGCGCATGATGCCATACTCCCGCTCGCACGGCTGGTAGGGATCCGTATTGGTCCCGATCGCCAAGGTCGACACCCGGTAACTGCGCGCGGACAGTTCCTTGCGCAAAATGTCCGGTGCATTGGGGCGCGCCACCAGGCGGGTCTCAAAATCCAGCCCCGGCGACAGCCCGAGGTAGGCATGGCTGGGGCGGGCAAAACAATAGATGCAGCCGTGCTCGCATCCGCGGTAGGGGTTGATCGACCGGTCAAAGGGCAGATCCGGCGATCGGTTGTAGGAAATCAGACTGCGCGCGGCCTCCTCGCGAATCTCTGTCGCTATGGTGGCTTTCGCCTCCTCCTGATACCAGCCGTCGTCCTCCGCTTCGCGCCCGAGGTCAAATCGCCCTGACGCATTGCTGAGTGCAGCACGGGATTTGCGACGCATAGGATTTTGGGAACATGTTTGGGTCATACTGCAGATATGGCACCCTCGCAGGAACAAATAAAGAACAATTGAGGATAAGCGAACAAAATCATGCAAAAGCACCATTAGGAAACTGATGCTTTTCCCCCTATAGGTCGGTTCGAAACGCGCCAGTGTCGCAATCAAAACAGTCCAGATGGTCGCATCTGTCACAAAACGATAAAGTAATGGCCAAACCGGGCTCGCCCGCCAGCTAAGGAAATCAGATATGTCGGAAGAAGAAGACATCATCCTCTCGGAACTTGATGACGAGGAACTGGTCCAGCAAATGTTCGACGACCTCTACGACGGTCTCAAGGAAGAGATCGAGGAAGGGGTGAACATTCTTCTGGAGCGTGGCTGGGCGCCCTATCGCGTCCTGACCGAGGCGCTGGTTGGCGGCATGACGATTGTCGGCGCCGATTTCCGGGACGGCATCCTCTTCGTTCCTGAGGTGTTGCTGGCGGCGAATGCAATGAAGGGTGGCATGTTCATCCTGAAACCGCTGCTGGCTGAAACAGGCGCTCCGCGTATGGGCTCCATGGTGATCGGCACCGTCAAGGGCGACATCCACGACATTGGCAAGAACCTCGTGTCGATGATGATGGAGGGCGCCGGTTTCGAGGTTGTCGATCTCGGCATCAACAACCCGGTGGAAAACTACCTCGCGGCTCTGGAAGAGCACAAACCGGATATCCTCGGGATGTCGGCCCTGCTGACCACCACGATGCCCTACATGAAAGTCGTGATCGACACGATGATCGAACAGGGCAAACGCGACGACTATATCGTGCTGGTCGGCGGCGCGCCGCTGAACGAGGAATTCGGCAAGGCCATCGGGGCCGATGCCTATTGCCGGGATGCTGCGGTGGCGGTGGAAACCGCGAAGGAATACGTCGCGCGCAAACACAACGCCATGAGCGCCTGAGGTGTCCCTGCCGTCCGCACGCCGCGGACGTGCGGCCCGCCTGACCGCGCGGGCCGCAATCCCCTTGCCAAGCAGCAAGGGGTTCGACGAGTCCAGCCTGGCCGAAAACGGCCTGGCCGCTCCCGAACGCAAGTCAGGCCGCATTCTGCTGATCGCCTGCGGGGCGCTGGCGCGGGAAATTCTCGATATCAAGACGATCAACGGTCTCGATCATCTGGATCTGACCTGCCTGCCTGCCAAGCTTCACCTGTTTCCGGATCAGATCGTCATCCATGTCCGGGCTGCCGTGGCGAAACACCGGCCAGTCTACGACAACATCTATGTGGTCTATGCCGATTGCGGCACCGGTGGGAGACTGGCGGAAACCTGTGCCGAGCTGGGGGTCGAGATGGTCCCCGGGCCGCACTGCTATGCGTTCTTCGAAGGCAACGCGCGATTTGAAGAGCTGAGCGAGGCGGGCGAGATCACCGCGTTTTATCTCACCGATTTTCTGGTCAAGCAGTTCGATGCTTTTATCTGGCGGCCTATGGGCCTTGACCGGTCGCCGGAGCTGCGGGACATGATCTTCGGCAACTACACGACGCTCGTCTATCAATCCCAGCTCCGGGACGGCGCACTCTTGGACAAAGCGCGGGACTGTGCCGCGCGTCTGGGGCTGGCATTCGTGCACCGTCACACGGGCTATGGCGAGCTGGAGCCGACGTTGTCCCGCTGGAACGCCGCAGCAGAAACCACCGTCTGACCGCGGGCGCCTTCGGACCACTGTCCAGCCCCCTGCTCGGCCTGGGATATGACAGGCCCGAGATCGACAGGCCCAGGATTGACTGGCCCTGGATTGAGGGGCCTGGGATCCGCATTACACGCCCCGTGGCTGGCCTGCCTCAGCCCTGCGCCGCAGTGGCGGTTTCGCGGATGCGCTCGATCATCGCGCGCAACCCGTTGGAGCGCTGCGCCGACAGGTGGTCGTTCAAGCCGAGCCGCTCCATTTCAGAACGGGCATCCACGACCAGAACTTCGGCAAGGGTCAGGCCGTTATAAAGCTTGCGCAGCAATGCGATCAGCCCCTTCACAATCATCGCATCGCTGTCGCCGTCGAAGCGGAAGACACCACCGTCGATCTGGGTGTGCAGCCACACCTGACTGGCGCAGCCCTCCACCTTTGTGGCGGGCACTTTCAGCGCATCATCCAGCGGCTCCATTGCCTTGCCCTGCTCGATCACATGGCGATAGCGGTCTTCCCAGTCCTCGAGGAATTCAAAGTCGTCCACGATTTCTTCAAAAGCGGCGGTTGCCATGGCAGTCCTCATTTCTCTGTCCTGCAGGATCAGACCGGAGGTAGGCCAGCCCCAACCTCTTTTCAACCGCTTTTCAACGTCGCTTCAATCAGGTAGTCAGTTTTGCAAGCAACACTGACTGCGGCAGGTAAACATGCGTATCACTCTCGGCGCCCTTCTGATCGGCACATTGGTCCTGTCCTCTTGCGGCGGATGGCGCGAGTCGCGCGTAAACCCGACCAACTGGTTTGGCCAATCCCGCGACGCAAGGGTGGAACAGACCGTCGACGAAAATCTGAACCCGCTGATCCCGCAGGAGGACGAGCAGCGCGCGAATCTTCTGGGTCGCCGCGATGCGCCCGAGGATCGTAGCCTGCCGATTGCCAGGATCGTGGATCTGCGCATTGAACGCACGACAGTGGGCGCGATCGTGACCGCCGTTGGCGAGGCCGCCCGCAACGGCGCCTATGAGGCCCATCTGGTCCCTGCAGAAACTCAGGAGCCCGGCCGGCTGGAATACACATTCCGCGTGACCTACCCCAAGAGCGCAACCTACAGCGGCACAGCGGCGACGCGAACCATTCGGGCAGCGGTCAGCCTGTCGAACCAGGATCTGGCCGGGGTGCGGGTGATCCGGATTGTTGGCGCCGAGAATGCCCGCGAAAGCCGCCGCTGAGCAAAACGACCGACCCTCGGCATGAAAAAGCGCGCTCGGTTGCAGAGCGCGCTTTTTGTCAAATCAGGACCAGCTTTCCAGTCAGGCTCGTTGCGGTCAAGTTCTTTGCCGCCAAGGGCTGTGCAGCCCAGACCGGCGGAACATCAGGGCTGACTGAACATCCGAACTGAACCAGCATACGCAGTCACAGGGGACCTCACAGGGGAGATCACAGGGGACCTAACAGGGGCGGGCTCAGAGTTCCACGACCTGCACGGTCTGGCCTTTGGCGGCCAGGGCGATCTTGCCCTCGCACAGGCGCAAAGCGTCGGCGCCAAAAACCTCGTGCCGCCAGCCGCTCAGGGCCGGAACGTCGCGCTCTCCGGCTGCAATCGCATCCAGATCCGAAGAGGGCGCAATCAGCTTGGCGGCGACGCCGGCGGTCTCGGTCTTGGCCTTCAGCAGCACGCGCAGAAGATCCGCCAGCGCCGGGTTTACCTGAATTTTCTCGCGGGACCGGTCGGGCTGGGGGATTTGATCCTGCGGACAATTCAGACCACGTTCAACGGCCTTCAGAATCCCCTCGGCAATCACCCCCTTGCGCGCTTCGCGCAGCAACAGACGCGAGCTGCCAAGATCGGAGGCCGTCCGGGGCTTGGTCGAGGCCAATTCAACCAGGGCGTCATCCTTGTAGACCCGATTGCGCGGCACATTGTTCGATTGCGCATAATCCTCGCGAAAGGCCGCCAATTCCCGCACCACGGCGAGAAACCGGCCAGAGCTGGTCCGGGTCTTGACCCGGCGCCAGGCCTCGGAGGGTTGCACAGTATAGGTGGCGGGATCGGTGAGAACCTTCAGCTCCTCGGCCACCCAATGGCTGCGATCTGTCTTGTCCAGCTCGCGGTTCAGGTGTTCGTAGATCTGGCGCAGATGGGTCACATCCGCCAATGCATAGGTTTTTTGCGCCTCGCTCAGCGGGCGGCGGGACCAGTCGGTGAAGCGGGAGGTCTTGTCCAGACCCTGCTTGCAGATCTTGCGCACCAGCGTCTCATAGCCGACCTGCTCGCCAAAGCCGCAGACCATCGCAGCGACCTGAGTGTCAAAAAGGGGCTTTGGGAAGACCCCGGCATCAACCCAGAAAATCTCCAGATCCTGACGGGCCGCGTGAAAGACTTTGACAACCTGCTCATTGCGAAACAGATCGTAGAGCGGCTCCAGCGACAGATCTGCGCCGAGCGGGTCCACCAGAACGGCATTCTCATCTCCGGTTCCCGGAAATGCCATCTGTAGCAGGCATAGCTTTGAATAATAGGTGCGTTCGCGCAGGAACTCGGTATCGAGCGTCACATAGTCATGATTTGCAGCTTCCTCGCAAAAGGCGCGCAGCTCGTCGGTCGTTGTCAGGGTTCTCATTTAATCGCGTCTTTGCCGGTTTTTCTGAAGTTGCGTCCGCTCGGTTTCCCGTTGATACGCCGACGCGGCTCCGGTTGCAAACCCTGTCGTGCCGGATGTCAGCTCAGATAGAGAGGCGCCGTCTCACCGCGTAAAAACCGGGACAATACTGCAGGATACAGGCGATGTTCCTGTACCAGAACCCGCAGGGCAAGATCCTCCGGCGTGTCGCCCGGCAGGATCGGAACCTCGGCCTGGCCAAGGATCGGCCCATCATCCAGGCGCGGCGTCACCTGATGGACGCTGCAGCCATGGCGCCGGTCCCCGGCGGCAAGCGCCCGCGCATGGGTATGCAAGCCTTTGTATTTCGGCAGCAAGGAGGGGTGAATATTGAGCATCCGCCCCTCGAACTGGCTGACAAAGCCCGCCGTCAGGACCCGCATGAACCCGGCCAGGCAGACCACATCGGCCCCGGCCTCGAGGATCGGCTTCACCAGCTCCGCCTCGAAGGCCTCCCGGTCCTTGCCGAAGGGCCGATGATCCACCACAGCCGTCGCAATGCCGCGTTCGGCGGCTTTGGCCAGCCCCCCGGCATCGGGCGTATTCGACACGACCAGGCAGGGACGCCCCGGGTGGATCTCATCCCGCAGCATGCTGTCGGCAAGCGCCACCATATTGGAGCCCCCGCCCGACAGCAAAATAGCAACCGATGCCTTGTCGGTCCGGCTCACAGCAGGGCGCCCGTGTAGCGCACGCCCTCGCCTGCGGTCACGGTGCCAAGGCGGGATACGGTTTCGCCCTCTGCCGTCAACAGCGCGCTCAACGCATCAGCGCGCGCGGCATCGACGACCACGATCATGCCGATGCCGCAGTTGAAGGTCTTCAGCATCTCGGCCTCTTCTATGCCGCCCACGGATGCGAGCCATTTGAAGACGCCCGGCAAGTCCCATGCAGCAAGATCAATATCCGCCCCGAGCCCCTCTGGCAGCACACGAGGCAGGTTTTCGGTCAGACCACCGCCGGTGATATGCGCCAATGCGTTGACCCCGCCCGCCCGCACGGCCGCCAAGACCTGCTTCACATAAAGGCGGGTCGGCGTCAGCAATGCCTCGCCCAGCTTTCCGTCGCCGAAGGGGCTGTTGCCATCCCAGCCGATACCCGAGTATTTCACCACCTGGCGCACCAGAGAGTATCCGTTGGAATGCACCCCGTCAGAGCCGAGCCCCAGCAGCACATCGCCTTCTGACACCCCCTCCGGCAGCGCCGCGCCGCGTTCCATCGCCCCTACGGCAAATCCCGCAAGATCAAAGTCGCCTTTGGGGTACATGCCGGGCATCTCGGCGGTCTCGCCCCCGATCAGCGCGCATCCGGAGCGCACGCAGCCCTCGGCAATGCCTTCGATGATGCGGGCGGCTATATCTGTCTCCAGCTTGCCGGTCGCGAAATAGTCGAGGAAAAAGAGCGGCTCCGCGCCCTGGCACACCAGATCATTGACGCACATGGCCACCAGGTCGATCCCGACACCATCCACATGACCGGTGTCGATGGCGATCCGCAGCTTGGTGCCGACGCCGTCGGTTGCGCCGACCAGAATCGGGTCTTCGAACCCTGCCGCCTTCAGATCGAAAAGAGCCCCGAACCCGCCCAGCCCGCTCATCACGCCGGAGCGGTTTGTGCGTTTGGCTGCCGGTTTGATCCGGTCCACCAGAGCATTGCCTGCATCAATGTCTACCCCTGCATCCGCATAGGTCAAACCGTTTTTGCCGCTGGTCATCACATGGCTCCTTTGCACTGATTTACGAGGCTTTAGCCTATAGAGTTGGCGAAGGAAACAAGGGATTGCGGCTGTTTCGTACAACCTGTGCGCCCTCTCCCTGAATGAGACGGCGCGAGCAGGCACGGGGAACGCCAGCGGCGGCCCGACGGCTGTGCTGGGCGCAGGATAACCTGCAGCCCCTTCCGCAGCGGCACGGACCGTCTGCTGCCTGCGCCGATATCATGGGCGCGAGACCTGGCGACAGAAGCATGGCGACAGAAGCATGGCGACAGAAGCATGGGAAGAGGCGCGCAGTGGCAGTTGGGGGGCAGCGGCAGTTGGGGGGCAGCGGGAGATCTGTGGTGGGAGATCAGAGATTCGAACTCTGGACCAAAGCGTTATGAGCGCTCTGCTCTAACCGCTGAGCTAATCTCCCATTGCGGTTTTCTTACAAGCATTCGATTTGGACATCAATCCATTCGAAGCCCTTGTTTGGCACATTAAACAAGGCAGACCATCGCGGGAAACCTCATCAAAGGTTTCCCGTCCGGAGGTGCTCGGGGACACAGTGGCGCCGGCGCGGCAAAACAGTGGCGCCGACGCGGCAGAACGGGGCTACTCGCCCGCAGCGCGGGTCTCGAACTGCAGGCCGACCGCAGTGCGGTTGCCGAACCCCGCCCAATAGGTGTGGTCGTCCAGCGCGACCCCCTCTTCGGACATCGACCATCGCCCATCAGACGCCTTCGGGGTCAGCTCCAGATAGGTGGCGCGGTCCGCGATCCCCTTCAGGTGAAGATCCAGATAGGCCGTCACGAAATGCTGGGTGATATTGTTCATGCGCACAGTGTCCCACACGGCGTCAGCGTAATGCTCGAAAGGCGCGTAGCCGAGCGATTCGACCTTGGGCCAGCTGTTGTCCGGGGCGGGCATCGGGGCAGCGGCATTGTGGTTGGCGTTCTCAAAGGTCAAAAGATGCCGTTCGGTGCCGGTGGTTTCGTCAAAAATCCTGCGCATCGCGGCGTAGTCCGACACGTCATCGACCCCGCCCGCAATCAACATCAGCGGCTTTTCTATGGCGCCAAGCCCCGCGCCCTCCCAGAACTCCCAGTTGCGCCCCCAAGGGCCGATGGCGACAACCGCCTTGACCCGGTCATCGGGCAGATCATCGTGGCTGGCACTGCCGGATTGATGCACTGCAAGCAGATCCTGCGCCGGGGCAAACCGCGACGACATGATCTCAGGGCTGAGGCCACCGCCCGCAAAGATCAAGGCGCCATAGCCCCCCATGGAGTAGCCAATGACCGCCGCCGAGTCGCCGTCGACAATAGAGCCGACCGGCCCGTCGAGCGTCGCCATGCTGTCCAGCACAAAGGCCTGATCCAGCGGCCGGTTGACCAGGGTCGAGGCAAAGGCCGAAAGGTCGGAATAGGTGCTCTCCGTGTGGTCGATGGCCGCGACCACATAGCCTTTTGAGGCCACATTCTCGGCCAGCGGGCTCATCAGGAACCGGTTGCCCGGATAGCCATGCGACACAATCACCAGCGGAAACGGGCCATCCGCTGCGGGGGCGGCATCTCTTGCGGCGCGGCCGGTCAGGCGGGTGGCGGTTGTCCCGTCGCGCAACACGGTGGCGTAGGTTGTGCCCTCTTCGGTGCTGTCGGCGGCAGGATACCAGACCTCCACGGTCAAGGCGCGATCGTAGGTCGGCACCGTCTCTGCGGTGGCGTTCACCACATCCGCCACCCCTTTGCGGGTAAAGGTCAAGGTGGTCACGCCGATCTTGTGATCGCCATAGGCCGCCAGCGCAGGCGCGTCAGGCCGGATCCGGTCGATCGGGTTTTCTGCCAATGCTGCCGACGCAACCGTCGCCAATGCGGCACCAAGTGCAATGCGTTTCATCAAGTCATCCTCCGAAATCCCATGACAGAGGACAGCCCCGCGCGAAGAATATCAACGCTTCTCTTTCGCGCCTCTCACCGGTTGCGCCGCGCCCCCGATGAAATCCTGCGTTTTGCGCAAAGATAACGTTGCGTCACCAAAAGCCGTCAGATCGGGGACCGCGCGATCAAAGCGCGCGAAACCCGATACCGGGCCGTCACAGCGCGATCACAATATCGGCCTGCAGCCCCCCCAGTGCCTCGCTGGTCCCAAGCCGCAACGTGCCCCCATGCGCTCGGGCAATATCGGCAACAATCGCAAGCCCCAATCCGACACCGGTTCCGAGGTCCTGATTGCGGGCCGGATCCAGACGGGTGAAGGGCCGAATGGCATCGCCGCGCAGGTCTTCGGGGATGCCGGGACCGTCATCTTCGACCCGGATACGCAGCGATTTCTGCATCACTGCCACCGACACCCGGGCCCGGCTGCCATAGCGGATCGCGTTGGAGATCAGATTATCCACCGCCCGCCTGACAGCAGCCGCGCGCAGAGGCACGCGACGACCGCCGACGGCCTCGACCAGCAGCACGTTCTTCCCCTGGCGCGCCCAGCTTTGCACGGCATCCTCAATCAACTCGCAAGGGTCCGTTTCTTCCATGGCGCTGGTGGTCACGCCGCGGGCAAAATCGAGGAAGGCATCGACCATATCCTCCATTTCCTTGACGTCCCTCTGCATCGAGTCGATTTCCTCATCGTCGCCCAGCATCGAAAGGCTGAGCTTCAGACGCGTCAGCGGCGTACGAAGGTCATGGCTGACACCGGACAGCATCAAGGTACGCTGTTCCAGCTGGCGGTCTATCCGCGCGCGCATGTCGACAAATGCAGCCCCCGCCGCCCGCACTTCGACGGCACCACGGGGCTGATAGGGGATCATCCGACCGCGCCCGAAGGCCTCGGCCGCATCCGCCAGCCGTTTGATCGGTCTGAGCTGGTTGCGCATATAGGCCATCGCGATCACCACCAGAAGAAACCCGAAGACGACCATCGTCACGATCAGCTGATGGGGCGCGGCGGCGCTCACGCGGCGGCGGCTGAATTCCATCGAGACCGGCCCATGCGCCGTATCCATCACCGCCCTGATCTGCCGAGTCCTTGGCAATTGGATCGCCCTGAACTCCGAAAGACCACGTCGCAGGGTTTCTCGCACGATCCGCCCGGAATAATCCTCAAAGGGAATGTAGTCCGCAGGAATCGCCTCGCCCTCCTCCAGAAACCGGACCGTGATCTGCAGCGGCTGCAGGATGGGCTGCAAGCGCGACACGGCCTCCTCCGGTCCGGAGCTGCGGGCAATTTCATCGCCGATCAGGATGAACTCCCGCACCATGGTTTGCGCCATCTGTGTGGTGATGTCCTCCAGATCGCGCCGGATGAAGGCAAAGGACACCACGATCTGCAACACCACGACCGGCATCAGCAGGATCAGCGCGGCACGTCCGTAAATGCCTGTGGGCATACGGGGAATATAGTGTTTGAGACGGGGCACAATCATGACTAAGCCTAATGCGGAGCAGAACGGGCGCGCAAAACGCACCACAAGGAGGATCGTCATGAGCAGACCGCAAGCAGATGACGGGTTCAACCCCAAACCCGGTCAGCCTGAGGAGGTCGCGCCCGGCGTGCGCCGCATTCTGGCTCCGAATCCCTCACCGATGACCTTCCGGGGCACCAATACCTATCTTGTCGGCACCACAGCCCTGGCGGTGATAGATCCAGGCCCCGACTCTGACCAGCATCTGGAGGCCCTGCTGTCCGCCCTCACACCCGGGCAATCAGTGTCCCATATTCTGGTCAGCCACAGCCATATGGATCATTCCCCGTTGGCCGCCCGGCTGGCACAGGAAACAGGCGCTCCGATCCTGGCATTCGGCACCGCCGAGGCGGGACGCAGCGCAATCATGACAGAGCTGGCGGACCAGGGGCTGGTCGGCGGCGGCGAAGGTATCGACCGTGCATTTACCTGTGATCAGACCCTGGTGGATGGCGAGATCATCCGCGGCGCAGGCTGGCAGCTGGAGGCGCTGCACACGCCCGGCCATATCGGCAACCACCTGTGTTTCGCCTTCGGCGACCTGTTGTTTTCCGGCGATCACGTCATGGGCTGGGCAAGCTCTCTTGTGTCGCCCCCCGATGGGGACCTCACGGATTTCATGGCCTCCTGTCACCGTCTCCGCCTGCGCAACTGGGCCTGCTTTTTACCGGGGCACGGGGCACCGGTTCAGGCGCCGCAGGAACGGCTGGACTGGCTTCTTGCGCACCGCCGCCAGCGCGAAGCCTCCATCCTCGCCCATCTGGAGAGCGCCCCCGCAACGGCCCCCGAACTCGCCGCCGCAATCTACAGGGAAACGGCCCCTGCCCTACTGCCTGCAGCAGAGCGCAACGTGCTGGCTCATTTGATAGATCTGTTCCAACAGGGGCATGTTGCGCCACTGACATCGCTGCATGCCAAAGCAACTTTTCGGAGAGGCCGGTAATTTTTTCCTTCCTCACCTTTTTCACTCTGGACGACCCCGGTTCACGAAGCTATACGAGCCCCCACACTCCGGCGTAGCTCAGCGGTAGAGCAGTTGACTGTTAATCAATTGGTCGTAGGTTCGATCCCTACCGCCGGAGCCAATCAACCATTTGGTTGTAAAGTAAAAATGGCGATCTTTCGGGATCGCCTTTTTTCGTTTTTGCAACGATTTTGCAACGTGGGCGCAGGCATCGACTTTCGGTAAGGCATTGCCCTGCCTATGTTTCTGCTCATGGTCGATCACGTTACCCCTGAGCGTCGATCCTTCATCATGTCGAAGGTCGGACAGAAGAACACCAAACCCGAGGTCATACTTCGTCGGGCGCTACACGCGTTGGGATACCGATACCGCCTTCACCGTCGCGACCTGCCCGGAACGCCAGACATCGTTTTCCCGGCTCGGCGCAAGGTTGTCCTCGTGCATGGGTGTTTCTGGCACGGACACGGTTGCCGCTGGGGGCAATTGCCGAAGTCACGCCCGGAATACTGGCGACCGAAGATTGAAACAAACCAAGAACGGGATAAGAAGACCTTAACTGCATTGCGCGAGGCTGGCTGGGAACCGTTGGTGATCTGGCAATGCGAATTGCGTGATCCAGACACAGCGATCCAGCGCGTCGAGGCCTTCCTTCGGCACTAGGATTTGCTGGTCAAATCGCCAAGGCGTCGATATGTTGCGCGAAAACGGCAGGGAGCAAGGCATGGCACGACCGATTGGAGTCGATCTGTTTTCAGGCGCAGGCGGGATGAGTCTCGGCTTTGAGCAAGCCGGATTCGACGTGGTCGCGGCGGTCGAACTCGATCCTGTTCACGCAGCCGTCCACAAGTTCAACTTTCCGCAGTGTGCCGTTATCCCTCGTTCCGTCACCGACGTGACCGCCGCCGACGTGCGCGAAGCCGCGGGCATCGGCGACCGCAAGGTTGACGTAGTGTTCGGCGGTGCACCCTGCCAAGGCTTCTCGCTGATCGGTCAACGCGCCCTCGACGATCCTCGCAACTCGCTCGTGAAGGACTTCGTTCGGCTCGTGAAAGGCCTCGACGCGACCTACTTCGTATTCGAGAACGTCAAGGGCCTGACTGTCGGCAAGCATCGGAAATTCCTGTTCGAGTTGATCGAAGAATTCGAAGCGTTGGGCTACGACGTGCAGAAGGAATGGCGGGTGCTGAACGCCGCCGACTATGGCGTCCCGCAGGACCGTCAGCGTCTGATCCTGATGGGTGCCAAGAAAGGCGCGACCGTTCCCGTCTACCCGACCGTCATATCTAAGCGCCCGACCTGCAAGGATGCGCTAGGTGACCTACCCGATGCCGAGACGTTTGAGGAACTTCGCTCTTCCGACTGCGTCGAAACCGCCGCTTTCGGCGAACCGAGCAAATATGCCGAACCCTTGCGCGGTGTCGGAAACGACGCCTGGGGCTATGGGCATCCTCGCATCTGGGACAACGGCATCCTGACTTCGAGCGCCCGCACAGAGCATACCGACATTTCCCGGCGGCGCTTCCGCGCGACCGATCAGGGGCGAGTGGAGCCGATCTCGCGCTTTTTCAAGTTGCCTGCGGATGGGGCGTCGAACACGCTTCGCGCAGGTACGGACTCCGCCCGAGGGGCATTCACCAGCCCGCGCCCGATCCACTACGCCTATGCGCGCTGCATCACCGTGCGCGAGATGGCACGCCTTCACGGTTTCCCGGATTGGTTCCGCTTCAACGCCACCAAGTGGCATGGGGCGCGGCAGATCGGCAATGCCGTCCCGCCGCCCCTCGCACGCGCCGTTGCAACGTCAGTGATCAAGGCTCTTGGTATTAGACGGACCCGCCCCACGAAGGCGCTTGAACTCGGCGACGAGCACCTACTGACGATGGGCAACAATGAGGCCGCGGCACACTTCAAGGTCGCAAATCCCATCGGGCGGCGCGACAAGAAAAGCGGTGCCAAAAAGCGCAAACAAGCCGAGATCGAATTAGCGGAACGTGAAGCGGCGAACGTTGACGATCTCGATCTGGTCGATGTCGGTCGCGGGGCTGAACTCGACGATCCAAACCGTGTTCAGGTTGTCGCGCCACAGGCCGAGGCTGCGCACGGCTAGGCCGGGAACGGGCGCTTTCTGGACGCCGTAGGTGTTCAGGTTCAGCGCCTGCGACCACGACAACTTGTCCTGACCACCTTTGCCCGAGATCGGAACGAGCGTTTCCTGTGTGCCGTCGATGCCCGCCTGCACCTCGTCGATCTCGATCTGACCGTAGGTGACACTGGTCCGGTGGTGTCCTTGGATCGCCATCGCCTGAAAACCGAGGAAAGTGCTGATCAGGCCCGCATTGCGAACGCGGGTGAACACCGCCTGTTCGTCCTGCCCCAATAGCGCCGAGATGAACTTGGGCGTCTGATCCACCACGAGTTCAATGGTCGGATCGACGCCAAGGTTTTCAAAGTCTATGATGTTCTTCCGGCGGGTGCGCCGCAGGTTGTACTTACCCTTACCGGCTTGAAGCCAGGTCATGGGGCCTGCCTGCTCCACCTCTGCGGGCAACTCGCGACGGGCGTCGTAGGTGTATTTGATGTCCGGGACGTTCGCAACTTCCTTGTTGATCACGCCATCGGCAACCGCCCTGCGCATAGCGCGGCGCACCGTCTCCTGATCGAACGGGATCGAGGCGGGCAGGGTCTCAGCGGTAAAATCCTTGGTCAGATCGCGAAACAGATAGATCGCGATCCGGTCGTATTTCGGGAGCGACATGAGGTCTTCGTTGGGGGTGTATGAGAGCATTGGTTCTCCTTCCTGGAACCAGATATGCTGCTGATCGCTTCCCGAGTCAAGTCACGATGGAATTTGCGATCCAATTTCTTGGTTGATCGCCGCCGGGGATAGGTCCGATAACTCAGTTTGAGCCTCCCCCTTTAAAGTGG
>NZ_VCNK01000040.1 GCF_006265095.1 Phaeobacter sp. B1627 | reverse complement strand
TCCGCCGCCGGTTGCACCGGCTGGTGGCGATAGCTGCCGCTGGCCACGTTCGTCGTGCTGATCGTGTCCTCGTCGCTTTGTCCCTGCAGACGCACCTGGAACGTCAGCCCCTCGCAGGTGTCTGACAGACGCCCGTCCCAGACAATGCGGATCGCCGGGGCAAACGCCGCGCCGTCGTCGTTCTTCACCGTCTCACCCGCCACCGCAAAGCCGACGACACCGGCGTCGGTGGGCGTGATCGGCCCCACCGGATGCGCAGGCTCCGGCAGCTCCAGCCCCGGATCCGGGTCAAAGTCGCCGGGGTCCGTTTCGCGAAGCGACAGCGAGACGTTCAGCGTTTGCAGGTCATAGGCCGCCTCGGTGATGCGGAACACCTTCTGCGCATAGCCGTAGTCCTCCATCGACAGAGCAATGTTCTGCAGCGGGCGCAGGCGCGCAAACTCGCCCGGAAGCGGCAGCCGGTGCGAGCGGAACCGGCGGTTTTCCAGCAGCAGCGCATTGGCAAGCTGGCGCGCCTGTTCCGGGGCGTAGACCATCGGCAGGCGCAGCTCGAAGAGCTTCTGCCGCCCGTCCTCGGCGACCCAGTCCTCCTTGACGATGCTCTCCAGCGTCGAGGCCTCCCACAGCGAGGCGGGGCTGGTGTAGGTCGTGGTGACCGCATTGAAGGTGTGTTCAAGGCCGGGAAAAGGGTCATGCTGCCAGGTCTCGGTCACCAGCAGATCGTCATCGCCAACCTCGGCCGACACCGCCGCCGCGCTGCCGACCATGGGGAACCAAAGGCCGCCCATCTCGACAATCTGCGCATTCGCCGAGGCGAACAGCTCCTGCAGGACATCAGCCGGTGGATCTTCAAACTTGACTTCAAACCCGGCGGTGAACTGCGGCCGGTTGTCGGCCCCGATGCCCAGATCGCAGGCGTCCATCGCCTCCGACCACTCGGCAAAGGGCAGATCCCCGGCATCAAACCCGCCGCCCCAGACCCGTCCGTCTGGCAGGGTGATCCCGCGCAAGACGTTGTAGGCGATGACCATGGGGTTGACGGTCTGCGCCCAGGTGCCCGGATCGCCAAAGCGCTGCAGGCCAGAGCCGCCCGCCGTGCTGTCCTGGCGCGGATCATAAAGCGGCGGTCCGTCCAGCTCAAAGGCATAGCTCGGCACGCCGCTCGGAAACACCTCATTGGAGCGGTGAAACGCCAGGATCGCGTAGCAGGTGCCAGTCAGGATGTGATCCGGCGTCCAGGGCCGGTCCGCGCCGCCATAAATCCCGGTCAGATACGGCGAGGCCGCCGTCTGCCTGCCGTCGTAGAACCACAGGTAGCCGTAGATATTGCCGTCTTTCTGCTTGTTGGTGAGCGGGTAGCCCTGACCATTCACCAACCCGTCGGGCAGGTCCTGATAGGCCCCGTCGATGATCAGGCGGCGCAGGGACGCGCCCGGCACATCGCCCATCTCGACCACATGGGTCAGCCATTTGTTGTTCTCATCATAGCTGTTTTGATAGAGCAGATGGCCACGTGTGGTGAAGCGCCCCAGCACCGTCGCCTGCGGTTCGGTGCCCCCGCTTGTGGTATGGCTGGACTGAATGCCCGGCGTCTTTTGCTGGCGCTGCTGGATCTTCGCCACCAGGAGGGAAATCCCGGCTTTGACCAGCGACCGCAGGACGGCGGCCGTCGCGGCCGCAAAGGCGGCACCACCGCCGAAGAACGTCGTAATTGCTGCCGCAATCGTGCTGATCGGGTCAGCTGCGGCCGGTCCCGCCCAGAGCGCCAGCGCGAAGATCAAAAGCAAGCCGGTCATGGACGAAACACCCGCTCGGCTTTGCAGCGGCTGACGACGCTCAGGCCCTGCAGGGTCAGAACATGGATCTGCGGCCCGCCGATGATCCCAAGCGCCAGCTCGCCCGTTTCGCGCAATGCCGCAATATCGCCCAGGGCCGCGTCTGCGGGCTGTACCTCGGGCATCACGCTGGCGGCGAGGGCTGCGAGATCGGCATAGCCCTTGTCCCTCAACACCCGTTTGCCCTCTGCCAGCGAGCTGTAGCGCACGCCAAGCCGGGCGCGCACGTCCTGGCCGGTCAGCAGCCTATGCCACCCGCCCGCGAAGTTTGCACAATCCATCCGCCCCGGACGAAAGCCGGACCACCGAAGGCGGACGCCGCGCAGGTAGGCCAACAAGAGCGCGCCGCGATCCTGCATCAGCCCCCCCATGGCACTGTCCATTGGCCGGTGGTGTCGATGTATTCCCGGCCCCGATCATTCGGGTTGCGACGCTGCAGCTCGGCGCCGGAGCGCTTCAGCGGCAGGCCGAAGGTCAGCATGCGGGCGTTCGACACCATCACCAGCTCGGTGAAGCTGGCCCCGTTGCGTTTGCGCTCTTGCGGGGCCTGATTGAGGAAGCCTTTGAACCGGCGCTGCGGCGTGCCTAGGGGCGCGCCAGTGTCGATGTCGAGCGGGCAGGAATGGATTTGCACACGCGCCAGACGCGGTTCATAGGCCTGCAGAAGCCTCTTCACCTCCTCGGTGAAAGGCGGCAGCTTGACCCTGTAGTTGCGCACCTGAAAGCCCGGCTCGACGATGATCGGCGGCACATCGATCACCTGCCCCGCGCCAAAATAGGTGCGCAGCTCACCGTCGATCAGGAACTCCTGGTGGTCATCCCCCGACCAGAAGCCAATGACCTCCGGCAAGCCTGTGTCGCGGTTCCTGGCCTCGATCCACAGCAGAACCCGCGCATCGGTGCCGCGCCGTTCCTCAAGCTGGGATTGCGTTGCTGCGTCATACTGCATGGTCACCTCAGAGTCTGAACCCATTCAAAGGAGCCGCCCTCACTCAGGCTGGCGCGGCTCTCTCCGTAGTCTGCGGTCGTGATCCGTGCCTTCAGCACCGGCACCCCAAGGGTGACGGCCGCGCCGGTCTGCGCGCCGGGGCGGATGTAGGGGATCACCTCGATATTGCGGGCGACACCGTTGCCATCGGCAAAGCTTCCGACCACGACGCGGTGGTAGGCATAGCGGGTTGGGTTGGCCCCATAGCGGAAGCCCAGCAGATCCCCCGCCGAGATCTGGTAGCTTGCAGGCAGGCCCGAAATCCCCAGCTCGCGATTGTTGGCCGCAAGGGTGTCGATCACCGGGGCCGCTGCGCCCAGGATCGCAAGATCCGGATCGCGGATCGTGCCGCGCATCCGCGTGTCCCAGAGCAACAGGCTTGCGCCCGGTTGCTCCAAAAGCGCCAGCTTGGCCTCCACCGCCGCCCAATAGGCGTGGGTCTCCTTGTCCAGGACAATGCGCCCCCGCCAAAGCCGGGTGCCCATACCATGGCTGATCACCTCACCGCCGCCGGTCTCGGATGTAGTTTCCGAGCGGCCAAGGCGGCAACTGATCTTTTGAACCGGAAGGCCCGCGAAAAACTGATCAACGGCAAGTGGCCAGGACAGCGGCATCAGCCCACACTCCAGGGGTCATTTACATTGCGGTCGAAGGAGGACCGCGAGTGTTCCCGGTCGTAGGTCTCGGTCACCTCGACGGCGGTCTCTCGCGACTGCTGCTCGACCACCGCCTTGAAGAGCGGGCTCGGCTGGATCAGCACCCGCGACACGCCACCGCCGGTCCCAGCGCCCAACGGGCCGCCCGGCGGGCTTGGCAAGGGCGGCGCGGCGAAGGCCCCGCCATTGGCAAAGGCCGGTGCCATGCCGGGCAGCAACGCGCCTGCGTTGATGGCTTCCAGAAGGTGACGGTGCTTGCGCGTCGCTTTGGCGTTCACGAAGAATTCGCCGGGGCTGACCAGGACAACTTCCTTGTCGCTGCGGTCGCCGCCCTGCCCCGTGATGATCCCGCCGCCGGCCTTCTTCTGCACCCCAAACAGGCTGCCCAGAAGCCCGCCGCCATCAGCGGTGCCAAAGACCCCGGCCAGCGACCCATCGCCCAGCAGTGCCGCCTCAAGCACCGCAGCCGCAATGGAGGCTTTGACCCGGTCCCAGGCCGCAGCCGCGTCGTCGCCCTGCGCCTGCAGCGCCGTCAGCACATCGCCCATCGTGTCGCCGAGAAACGCGCCCGCCTGTTGCGTCGCCTCAATGGCCTGCTGTTCCTCAACACGCTCGCGGATGATCTTCTCCAGGGCTTCCCGCTCCGCGTCGGTGGCGGACTTCATGGCGTCCCGGTGGCGGATCATCTCCTGCAGAACAGGATCGGTCTCGCGCAGGATTTCGAGGCGCTCGGCCTCCCGGCGCAGCAACTCTTCAATCGCCTGGCGCTCGCGGTTGGTGGCCGCCGCGCCGCCACCGGAACGTGACTTTCGTGGGTTTGGCGGAATCGGCACAGGCGGCAGCCCCTGATCGCGGTAGATGTAGTCGGGATTGCCCGCTCCGGGGCTTTCACCACGCGGATCGCCAAAGCCCGGGTTGTCTCTCACGCGCGCCATGATGGCCGCGCCCCGTGCCGCGTGAAGCTGCTCCTTCAGGCGTTGCGCCTGATCTGCAGCCAGCGAGAGGTTCCCAGCTATATCGACCGAGGCGACGCCGTTCGCAGCGTCCCAGGACGCCATCATTTCGGCCTTGAGGTCATCGGTGATTTTCAGCTCGTTCACACGTTCCTGGGTCAACTCACGTTCAGCCCTCAGGCGCAGTTCGGCGACCTCGACGCTGCCTTCGCCGCTGGCCCGGATCGCCTCATTGATTTCGGCTTCCAGCCGAAGCTGCCGGATCGTGGATCTGGCCGTCGCTTCGATCTGCAGCCGCTTGCCGAGGTACACTTGAGCGTTCGCCACCAGCGACGACCACAAATCGCCGCCGGTCTCACGCAGATCTTCCCAGGGCTGGCGGATCCGAGCCCCAAAGACTTCCAGTTGCTGGATCAACGCGGCAAGCCCTTGGTAAAACTCCTTCTGCTGCTCGTTGAGTTTTCCAACGCCGCCACGCGCCTCAAGAAGCATATCGCGGACATCGAGCGCCGCCCGCAGCTTCGTCGCCGGGTCCTCCGACTTGCTCAAGATTTCTAGATTGTTGGCAAAGAGTGCGCCCAACTCGCGGGCCTTGCTGCTGATAGAACTCAGGCCAAGAAAATCCTGCGCGGCGGACCTCGACGTGCGGTCGTCCAAAAAGGAAAGATCCAGCACCAGATCGCGCACACTCTGAGAGATCTCGTCCAGCTCTTCCTTTGCTTCGAGCTTCGACATCAAGGCGAGGTCGCGCAGCACCGCGCGCAACTCAGGCGACGCCGAGCCAAACTTCCTGATCATATCCGCAGAACTCTGGAAGGCATCTTTCTGCCGGTCACCGAAAGCATCCACGGCGTCACTCATGGCCTTCAATCGGTCTTCAAAGCTCTCGGCCTCTTCCCCCGCGCTGGAGAGCCAGTTCACCAAAGCCGCGCCCGCAGCGATAGAACCAATGGTGATCAGGTTCAGCGGCGAGACCATGTTGAGGACCGCTTGGCGGGTCGCCCCCAAAGCCGCAGCCGCGCCGCGATTGCCGAACACCTGTGTAATCTGAGTGCCCTGCTGGATGGCAAGCTGCATGGGGTCCTGGCCCGCCGCCATCATCACGCCGATATCGTTGAACTGCGCCGTGAGGTTTGCGGCGCTGCCTGCGGCGAGCGCCTGCGATTGGTCGACATTGCGCAACCCTGCGATCCAACTGGCCGTATTGGACCGCAACGCAGACACGCGGGAGCGCGCACCCGACATTGCACGCCCCCACCGGGTCGTGGACTGGTTGACCTTCTCGGTGGAGGTCACCAGCTTTGCGTTCTCGGAACGCAGGCGTTGAAGCTCCGACTTTGCGTCGGAGCCGTCCATCAGGATCTCACCTTGCACGACAAACGTCATTGGCTACCTCTCATTCAGCGCCGTGCGCGCTGCGTCCTCTATGATGCGAAACCCGATCCATTCGGCGGGCGTCAGGTCCAGACCTTCCAACCGGAGGGTCGGCTCAACGGTCGCGTAGTCGAGACCAATCCAGAACCGGCTCCCATCGGCCTGCGCCAACGCGCGCCATTGGGTCTGGACAGCGAGAAAGGCGCTCAGGGATGGCAGGTTGCAGCGCCAGATCGCGGACTGTGCCGGGTCGCGGTTCATCGCATTGGTGTCGGGTTGGAGCCCAAACAGCGCCGCGTCCTCCAGCAACTCGTCAGCGCCGCTCGCCCCGGCGGCCAAAGCGCCGGTCGCCCAGGCACGACCAGCCCACCTCAGTTTCCCGAGCGATTGTCCGTCATGCCGCTGTAATAGGCCGCGATCAGCGCCAGCCGCACATAGGGCCGCTTCAGCATGTGTTCGCGGATCTCGTCGCTGTATGGGATCACCTCACCGGCCGTGTTCACCAGGTCTTCCATCCCGGCCAGCACTTCGCGAAGGGCCGCCTTGACCTTGCCTGAATCGTTCAGGGCCACGCCGTCCACCACCTCGTCATCCACCACATTGAAGGTGGCTTTGAAGGTCTGTTGCTCGTGCCCCTCGCCCTTGGGGACATTGACTTTGACGGTCCGGGTGAAGGAGGGGGTTTCGTCGATTTTGAACATGGTCTGCCTCTCGGATCAGGTGAGTGTCAGGGTGAATTCGTCGTTGCCGGATTGGGGCAGCGGCACGAGGCGCAGCGGCCATTCCTTCACGTTCTGCGCGGTCGACAGCCCCTGCGGCCGCTGCATCTGTGCGGCAGGTATATCCAGCGTCGCGATCTTGCCCGCGCCGGTGCCATGGACGAGCTGCAGCGCGGTTGCGCTTTGGTCGAGCGCCCGCTGGAACGGGTCAAAGGTGGTCAGCGGCACCGCCTCGACGGTGGTCTCGATGCTCTCCTGCCGGTCGCCCAGCTTGACCTCCTCGCGCCCGACCAGGAACCGCCCTTCGATCTGGTTGCCGAGGTCCATGGCAAAGGACCGCATCACCAGATCCGTGCCGTCGATCTCAAAGACCGGCGTGTTGCCCATGGTCACGACCTGCGGCATTTGCCAGGGCGACAGGTCTGCCGTGGGATAGGCAGCCTCGCTGGGCTTCACGAACAGGCCTTTGAAGGTGAACCGCAGTTTCGGCACCGCCTGCGCCTGAAGGTCAAACCGCACGTTGCCGCGCGCGCCCAGGATCACATAGCGGGTGCTGTCAATATGCAGGTGGATAGTGGTGCTTTCAGGGTTCTGAGTGATCGGGTTATAGACCACCGAAGCGCCCGCATTGACGGTTTCCGCCAGCCCGCATCCGCGCAGGAGCGCGCCCCAGGCGGGCACCGTGCCAGCCGTTCCGGACGGCGCAAGTTCCACATCAAACGAAATCTCGCTCATCAACTCGGTCGGGATCGTGGCGTCTGCGCCGAAGTAGGGCCGTTCCAGGTCGCGTGAAACGTCGGTGCCTTCCATGGGCTTGAGCTGCACGTCCTGGGCAAGAATGGCATTGGCCGCGCCGCTTGGGGCCGCGTCGGTGCCATAGGTCACCTCGGCTTTGACCAGGAGGATCTTCTGCTTCCAGTTCAGGGACATTTAAGCCTCCTTTTTTGCGCTTTGAGCGGCAGAGGTCCGGGGCGGTCTGGGCCGGGTCGTCGCCTGTTGTTTCAGGGCACCGTCACGCTGGACGGAATAGCTGCCGCCCGAGGCGGGCAGTTTGGGCTTTGGGGGTGTGCTCGGCTTGGTCATTGCACCGTGATCCTCAGTTGGTCGTTGATGGAAAACTCGATCATGTAGAACAGCGCCCCGCCGCCCACTCCGGCGAGATCGCCCCGGCGCAGCTCGAAGACACCGAACGGCGAGCCCGGCGACCAGCCCGCCAAAGCCTCCAGCACCTGCCCGATGATCGGCCGCAGTTGCCCCAATGCCCTGGAGCCGGTCTGGTCGTGGGAGCGCGCAACCAGCAGAACGCCGATGGTCTCGGAATAGACCTGCGAGAAAATCCCGGTGGCGTCGTTTGCCCGTTGCCCCTGAAGGCCAAGCGGGATGACAAAGGCGGTCGAGGTCTGCGGCAGCCCTCGGTCCTTCAGCAGACGGGTGAAATCCACGGCAGTCTCGATGCGCCCCGCAAAATCGGGCACCCGCGCCTCTAGGCGATCCTTGATCGCGTCCAGCATCAGATGAACCCCTTCAGGCTCTGTCCGGTGAAGGGGCGTTCGCGGTCGGTGGTCAGCACGCCCTGGCTGCCGCTGGTCTTTGGCTCCACGCCCGCGACATCGAGGGTGATCACGCCCTGAGAGATGTCCTTGAGCTGCCGCACCGCGTCCTTGTAATCGGCGGCGATCTTTTCCGGCGCGTCATAGATATGCAGGTTCCAGATCGTGATGGCCCGGCTCAGGGCGGATACCTGGGCGGGGGCCTCGGCCAGCGGGAGCTGATAGCGCCCCTTCAGGTAGCCGTCGATCATGGCGTCCGCATCGGCAATCGCCTGGGTCACTGTGTCCAGATCAACCGCGCCGGTCGCGACCCCGCCGCGATCCGTGAGAGAGATCAGCATGCCTTCGCCGTAGCGGTCAGTAAGCTGGTCAAGGGTGGTATAGGTCATCTGCCTGCGCTCCGATGGGCGAAAGGTGATGCTCCGGCGACCCGAGGATCGCCGCCGGAGCAAGGCCCTGTTTGCCAGGGCAAAGCGGCTCTTGGGGCAGAGCTGGCCGCTTAGTCGGACACGCCTTCGACGTGGATACTGGTAATCAGGCGGCGCTCGCGCTTGAGCGCCAGTTCCTGATCCGCGCTCAACTCATCGAGCGGGATGTCCACGGGGTCGGCCCCGAACTTGCGCCCGGCCCGGCGGAACCCCTTTTCCGGCCCCACGACGCGCAGGAACTTGCGGCCGTGAAAGGCCGGTTCAGCCGTGTCTGTCCCGCCCGATTGCTCCGCGTTTTCGCGGGAAGCGGCGACACCGGCCAAGGCGTCCTCGAAGGCGTTGCCGCCGTCGTCGCCCGAGGGCGCAGCCTCGGCCTCTGCCACCAGTTCGGCGAGCTTGGCCGTGGAGAGGTTGGGCGCGAAGTCGAGCTTCAGCTCTGCCGCGCGCGCTTTGAGGTCATCGCGTTCACTCATCGCTCCGCTCCCTACGCCAGCCAGGGAGTGTTGAGTATCTTGGCGGTGCCCTTCCACTCGTTGGTCTCGCCGCCAGCGGCGAATTCGGAATTGAGGATCTTCAGCGCCGCGCTCTCATTGCTCGGCCCCACCACCAGCAGGCTCGGGCGGATCCCCAGCGGGCGGCCATGGTCGCCTTTCATGCTGGACAGAGCAGCACGCGCCTTGGCGTAGTTTGCGGCCGTCAGCGGCTGCCTGGACCCCCACGCCATCTGCCAGAAGCCAAAACCGGTATTGAACCGGGCGTCCGCGCCGTAGATGAATTCCTTGTTCATGAACACGTTCTGGTCCGTCAGCCGGTCCATGTTCACGAACTCAAAGTCCTTGCGGCGCTGCAGGATGATCGGTTTCAACGCGCGGGTGTCGTCGATCAGGAACCACGGCGCATCAGACCCGCCATCGGTGTTGGCGACGGAGGTCTCGTTGCCGTTCTCGTCCAGGACAAGATGGTCGCTGTCAAAGAAGGGCTGCCCGTCATAGCAGACCATATCGAAGCCCTTCTTCAGTGTATCGCCATAGACCAGAAGGTCCTTCTTCGCACCGGTCGACGCGCCCATCTCGGTGAACAGGGGCGCATAGATCCCGAGGTTGTCGGTCTCAATGTCGTCACGGTCGACGCCGATGGTCAGTTCCCAGGGCTTCTCCGCGATGGAGTAGTCATGCTGGGCGAGGTTCTGGATCGCACGCGCGCCGATCCATTCGCGGACGTTGGGTATTTTGCCCAGCCAGCCGTATTTCTGCTCCTTCGTCATCGACGGCACTTCGGTCGCGACGCTGGTCCAGTCGGAGGACGCCTGCGCCAACCCGTTCTGGAAGTTCTTCTTGAACCCGACCCGAAGCGCGTCGAGGTTTGCTGCGTTAACGAGCATATGTCAGTCCTTTCAGGATGCTTTGGTCAGGGCTTCGTCGAAGCGAACCCAGACGCCGTTTGCGTCCACGCCATCGATGATCCCGGCAGGCGAGCGGGTGGTCGCGCCATCCGTCCTGGCGACGGTCTGGTCATCCACCACAAAGGCCACCGCGCCGATATCGGCGAAGGTGATTTCGTCCGCGCCTGCGGAATTGGCGAACCGGTAAATGCCGGGGCGATAGGTCAGGTCTGCGTCGCCGTCCCCGCCCAGGCGGTTGTCCACCCGCGCCTCCGCCCGGCCCACGCCGACCAGCCCAGTCGCGGTGTGGCCTTCGTGCAGATAGCCGTCAGCCGCACGCAGCACGATGGACCCGGCATAGATCAGGGTGCTTGCGGCCACCAGTCCGTGGCGCAGCTCGCCATCCTGGCGGGGGGTGTTGCGATCAGTCGTCAGCGCCGTCATTTAAAGGCCCTCCTGCGCTTTGCGCTCTTCTTCAAGCACGGTTTGGTATTCCTCGCAGGAGAGCCCCAGAAGGCGGGCAGCGCTCTGCTGTTCGGCGTTCAAGGTGATCTTTCCGTCGTCGCTCGGGGGCGTGAGATGGGCGACGCCGGTGCTGTTCAACAGCGGCAGACCAGCGATCTCCTTTTCGACGCGCGCGGCATCTTCCTGGTGCATCGAGACGTAGTGATCGCGCAGGGATTTCGGGATCATGCGGCCCTTCTTGATTTCCCCATCGATGAAGGCCTCCGCCTTCTCCTTGGAGGCGCTGCCCTGCAGTGCGGTGAGTTGCTCGGCCTGCAGGGCGATGGTGCCCTGCAGCTCAGTCAGCGCGGACTGAAGCGCCACCACATCCGGTGCCCCTGCGGTCGCCGACTTTGCCGCCGCGACCACATCGCCCCCGGCGTCCACGCCGAGAATGGTCGCAACCTCGCCAAGCTGGGATTGCGCGGCACTCGCGCCGTCACCGCCCTCGCCCCGCGTCTTGATCGCGGCGATGACCTGATCCTCGGTGGCGTCGTCACCAAGACCGGACAAAGCCGCGAGCTGTTTCAGAAACGACATGCTGTCGTCCTCCTTCTCAAAGTTGAGCGCAGCCATGCCGCGCAGGTTGGGGCGGTTCACGAGCGAAGCGTTCAGCAGCTTTTGAACCCTGTTGTTGCTGTCATGTCGAAGAACCGGGGAAATCCGTCGATAGGCCTGATCGGCCACAAGCCGCGCGCCCTCTGAGGTCCAGCGCACCCGCCCCCAGATGCCGTCCTGGCGGGCCTGCATCTCAGTGATCCAACCGCGCGCGGGTGCGTCCCCGCCCGCCTTGGCAGCGGTGAAAGACGCGTGATTGACGTCGATCTCGATTTCGTCCCGGCCTTCAAAGCTGGCCTCAATCACGGCTTGCGGGTCCGTGATCTCGTATGGGCCACGCGCATCAAAGGTCTCGATGCGCCCGGCCGGGGTCAGTTGGATCCATTCGGGAACGCCTGCGTCGTCAGTGACAGACGGGAGTTCCTGGGAGGCCATCATGGCGATATGTGATGCTCTGCTCATGCAGCCATCTTCGCGAATGGCCCAAACGCAAAACACCCGCAGCGATGTGCGGGTGTTTTGGGTGGTTTGAAGATGGTGTTGAAGTGACCCTAGCAGAAATTGCAATCAGCTCAAACGTCGGTGAAGCGCAGCAACTGGACTTTCTACGGGCCGCGAACAGTCCAGAGCGGTTCCATGGCGCTAGACGCAAATTTGCGTCAGCCGACCTTCGCTGCGCATGTCGCGAACTCACACACAGCGGACAGAGAAGGCTTTCGCTGCGGAAGCGCCAGGGTCTGGTGCGAGAAAACAGCCAGCAAGAAGCATGGAAACCAGACAAGCAAGGATGGCTCTTGACACTGCCTACTCAACTGAAATGCTGTGCCATGTAGTGGGAACCAAATATGCGGGTTTTGATCTGTGCTTAGCGGTGCAAAAATAGCCAAGATTGAAGCGCGATTGGAAGCTTTGGAGGCAGAAAGCGCAGCCAATCGCGTTTTGTGGCTCTGCATTGCAACGTCACTCTCGGCAGAGGATCGCGAAGTTCTGGCTATGGCGATTTACTCGGCAAAGGCCAGTTGGGACTCGAGTGACGATATACCGGAAGGGCACAAAGCTGCTTTGACGCGCGTGACTGAAATGGTTGCTGGAGGGGTCAATCTGGCAGATGAGTACGGAGTAGAGTGAAGCGGGGCAAAGTGAGCCTTTTTGTCAATTGCTCCAACGAGCGTGTTTGTCAGGCTTCTACCTCTTTGACGAAATAGTCGCGATTAGCCCCTGCCATCATCAGCGTCTTTCCATGCGGGATTTGTGCGTCCCTAGCGCGATTGTAGACCCCTATCGGGTCTTTAGTCCTGGGGTCAGCGCTCAATGCATCACGAGCTTGATCGCGTCGATGTTCCTCGCGCATGTCGATTATCTGAAAAGGATCATAGAAACGATTGGAGTTTGATCGAAGACAAGAACCGATCAGAGCGTCATCATCTAAGTCTCGGCACATAAGCCTCTCTAGAAAGAGACGCAGATTAAGGCTCTTGGGAACTCGCAGCTGATTCAAAATGCTACCGTCGTTTGCGTACCGGATGATCAAATATTCAGTCTTCCTAGCCATATTACCCTCTTCAACTTTCGGCCCACCGATCTTTGCTACGAACAAGATAGCTGACATTCGTTCCGGACACAGCATCTGACACTTTGGGCTCTCACCTGCCGTTAGCTGCATCCTTGCCGGATAGCGGCTATGGCGCTGCGGCCATACGTTGCAAAGTTCACAACTGCGCTTAGCCGACCTTGATGCCAGACGCCGGGCACGTTCTGCGGTCACTCCAGCCCGCCCAGCCAGTCCTCCAGTTCCTCGACAATCGCGCTGCGGTCGCCCTCGGAGACCCCGAGGAAGGGACGCGGCGGGATGTTGCCCCAGGGGATCGAGATGGTCGGGGTCGTGTCCCCGAACCCCTTGCCCTCATATGACCCGAAGGCCCCTTTCTGCGCTCCGAACTGCATCACAGCCGCCTGAATTGCGTTGCTGCCCCAGGACAGACCGGCAGAGCTGGCTTGGTAGTGGAGCTGCTGACGCAGCTCACCGCTCTTGTTCAATGGCTGGGGGCCAAACCGGACTCTGCGCGCGGCGTACCGCGCCAGGGTGGTTTTTGATCGGGGCGCGAAGGGCTTGCCGTCAGGTTGCTGCCCCTTCAGCATCCGATCCTGCGTCGATTGCACCAGAAGCTCGCCCAGATCCTGCATCACGGGCGACAGGTCGGAGAGCTGCGTTTCAAGCTGCTTTAGGCGCAGTTCAAACCCGTCTTCATTGAATTTCAGGGTGTACATGGCTTTTCTCCCGACTGCAGGCGTGACGCGGTGACACTCTCCCGGTCGTAACGCGATCTTTGGGTCGGAGCGCCATGTGGGGTGCCAGCTTGCTGGATCGGGAGGCCCCACCGTCTGCCGTTTTCAACACAGTGTCGCGCTCCGCTTCCAGGCGTTCAAAGCTCAATCGCCCCTCTTCATCAGGCGGATCAGGTCCTGATCTCGCGTCCAGGCGTCCTGGCTCAGGCGGCGAACGCCGGTGACGAACAGCCCCTGCCCTGTCCTTGTGGCCTTCACCACCAGCACAAGCCCCGGCTCGCCCGGATCAGCTCGGACAAAGATCATGCTGCTGTCGCCGTCCTGCACCTTTTGGGTGGCGAGGTTCACGGTGGCCTGCGCCTGTGCATAGTCTTCCAACGTCAAGCCCGGGTGACGGCGACGCTGGTTGCCGAGCGTCTCGGCCGACAGCTCCGCAATCCGGCGCCGTGAGCCGATCCGCTCGGCGTCATCGCCGGCCAATCGCGCCAACGGCCACGCCCCGCGCGGATTTTCAAACCAGTCTTTGAACGGTCCTTGAAGCCAGTCGCCGATCAGCTCCTGCGAGGGCTGCGCCTGCAGTTTTTCGAGCTTGTCACGCAACGCCAGGATCGTGTCAGCCGCGCTTGCGCCTGGGGCATAGTCCCAGCCCTTGTCGATCCCTTTTGGCGTGCCCGAACGCGGGTCACGCGCATTCCAGCCTGTCGGCAGCGCCACAGCCGGATTGCCGCCGCGCCGAATTGCGGCCTGCATGGACCGCGCGCCAAAGACCCGGCAGGAACACCCCCAGCCGTTCGGCGGAAACCAAACCATCCAGAACGGATGGTCGGCGGGCAGGATCAGGCCATCGAGCGCCAGATGCTCCGGGCGCGGATCATGTGATCCCCCATGACGGTAGACCCAATATTTGAAACCGCCCTCGCGGAGCTGCGCAAAACGCCCGGCCTGATAGGAGACGCGCATATTGGTGCGGTAGATCACGCGCATGCGCCAGGCTTCGCCGCCCGGCGTGCCCTCGCCCGTCCAGCCGTGCCAGCCGTGGCGTTCCACGATCTCGCGGAAATCACGCTGGAACGCCTCAAACCCGGTGCCGTCCGCAATGGCTTTTTCCACGGCCCCGCCAAGGTCAGAAAGCAGGTCAGCCTTGGTCGCGCCCGCCACCATGAACGCCCGATCATGCGCGCTCCTGGTGATGTCATCCCACCGCGCGGTGGGCACCAGATCGCCCAGGCGAAGCCGGAAGGTGGCGACCTGCTCGGGGAACGGTTTGCGGAAGGTCGCCGCCAGCTCAGCCATCCGCTTCGCCCTCGACCATCGCCCGGCCGCCGGAATGCGCCGCCAGATCCGCCAGCGCGAGCGCCTGATGCAGCTCGCTTGCATCGAGATCGCCGTAACCTGCCAGCAGGGTTTCGCGGAACTCTTCCAGGCTGGAAGACGCCCGCAGCATGGCCTCGATCCGTGCCAGCATCGACGCCATGGCCTTGCGTCCGTCCGTTTCGAGGCGCGCCGCCAGACCAGCCTCTGGCGAGATCGGCGCAGAGCGCCCCTCTGAGGCCTCTGCTGCCCGCTCGGCCCCAACGCCCCCTAAAACGCCGAGATGCACATTCAAACGCCCTTCAATTTCGCTCTGTGGCGCTGCTGGGCCTGTTTCGGTGGGTGCCGGGGCAGCTTTCGGCGAGGTTTGAGGCGTTTTCTCCGATTTTCCGCCAATCACGTCGTCTGTTTCGCCCGGATCGGACAGGCCGAACTTGGCCCGGACTTCTGATTGCTTGACCCGCAGCCCCCGCGCCACCAGCGGCGACAGGGCTTTTGAGAACGACGCGAGGTCTTCCTCTTCCGGTCGGCCGACCTTCAGCCGGGGCGCTGGCGCGTCCACCCCGTATTCGAGCTGCACCCAGGGGCGGATCAAATCGCGGTTGATTATCGCGCCCAACTGCTTGGCGTCGGCGCGCTCGATGTCTTCTTGAACCTGACGGTGTTCCTTGCCGGATCCCAGGCCACCAGTTTCCGCGTCGGTGGTCGAGGTCTGCCCCAGCACCAGCTTTGACGTCTGCTTGTCGAGCCAGTCGCTCCGGCGTTCGTAGTGATCGGTCGACGCGCCGATGCTCTTGGCCTCCTGAAACTCGATCATCATGCTTTCTGGAATGATGGCCGCACAATCGCCCGCAATATTCGCCACCGCGCGAAACAGCGTCTTGCGGTCCTCTTCAGAGGTCCCCGGCCCGTATTTGCCGATCCGGAGCGGCTGCCCGTAGGTCTGGGTGAAAATCGCCCAGTCGCGCTGGGTGAACGCCTTGAACAGCCACGCCCACAACGCAACGCGCGCCAAGCCCGAGCGAAGCGGCAGGCCCGACTTCGCCTTCATCGGCGCATAGATGTATTGGAACGGTGGCAGGATCTCCTCCTCGCCGGTCTGTGGGTTCAGCATCCGGGGTGTTTTGAGATCCCTGCGATCAAACCGGAACCAGCGCGGGTCGCAGTATTCCAGCGCGGCGGGTTCAAACTGACCCTCGGACGTGTCCCACCGGATGTGGGTGAAGCTGTACCCTTTGCCGAGCGCATCGAGAATGTCGAACAGCTCCTCCGTCAGCTCGTCACGCTTCAGCCAGGTGCGCACACGCTCTGCGATCTGTTCAGCCAGATCGCTGTCGTCGCTGGGCTCCACCGTAATATCGAGCTGCGAGACGGAGCGGCGGCGCGTTCCCAAAACCCCGAGATAATGCAGATCCCGCTCTTCAATGGTCTCGGCCAATTCCAGATAGCGGATCGGGTCGCCCGCGTCGGCCTCACGCAGGATCGACGCCAGCCGCTCCGGGTTCAGCCCGTCGCCCGGATATCCGGTCAGCGGGCTGCGCACGCCGCCGATCATCGAGGGTTCTTCGTGTTTTGCCAATTCGGCGCGGCGCACCGGGTTGCCCCAGCGGTCCAGCACTTGTTTGGTGTGTGCCATGTTTCAGCCCTTTGCCGTTGAGGTGTCTAAAGACCGCCGCGCATTGCGGTGCCGAGCGGAGGGTTCCACCAGGGGCGGTTCAGCGCGTCCTGTTCATCTGCAGTCCGACCCGGCCGACCGCTGTGCGGCTCTCTGTTCTGGTTGTTGGGCACCGGGGTGTAGTCGATCTCGACCCAGCGCATACGCGAGGCGAAATGGGCGAGAGCGAGAGCGATGGCATAGTCGCCGTGGCGTTTCTTGCCCTTGGCGTCCGCCTCGCGGATCTCTGGCACGCGGGGAATGCCACGCACCTTCTTGACGGCCCGAAGATCGCTCATGTGTGCATCCCAGCGGCCAATGGAGATTGTCGCCTCTTCAAAGGCGGTCTTCAGCGGCGGCATGTTGATCCGATACCAGTCCTGCGAGAATTTGATCGCCCAGACCATGCCGGGGCTGTCGTCGCCCTCCTTCAACCCGAACTTGCGCCCGACATCCTCGGCCACGGTCCAGCCCATGCCGGTGGCGTCGAAGGCCGCGCCAACGCAGCGCGTGCGGATGCGCTCCATGACCATGCCGACAATGAGCTTCTGCTCGTTGCCGGGCACGTTGCGCATCTCGATGGAGAGCGCCTCGCGGCGATGCATGTTCTTTTCAATGGCCAGCAGGGTCAGCACCGAGAGGTCAGAGACGCGGGCGAAGTCGAAACCAAGCGCATAGAGCACGTCCAGCGGCAAGGCGCTCAACACCTCCTCCAGCCGTTCCAGGAACGGGTGCATCAGATCCTGCTGATCCGCATTGATGCGGTGCAAGTAATCGTCGGGCAGCTCCAGCTCCAGGCAGGGGGCCTCGGCATTCATGCGCGCCTCGATCAGCGGCGCGGACAGCCAGGCCCCGGTCCCGGCCTTGGCGATGCAGTGCAGCTCCTCGTCGGCGTCGTCGCCATAGACCGCATGGGTGCTGTCGATCCATTTCTGCTTGCCCATCGGCGCGCGGCCCTGGGCGCGCTGGATCAATGCAATGCGCTCATAAAGCCCCGCATCGACCGCATCGTTGAAGGTGACGCGCACGACTTTGGCGGTGTCACCCTTTTCCCCCTCGTTGACCTGACGCACCAGCACGTTGAAGGCGTTGGCGTCGCCGTCATGGGTGGAAATCACCAGAACCTTGCCGCCCCACATCAGCAGGGCGTTGGCGGCCTTCAGCATCTCTTCCAGCTCATCGTGAAACGCGGCCTCGTCGAAGATCACATAGCCCTGCCTACCGCGCAGCGAGCGCGGCTTGGAGGACAGCGCCACGATCTCGAACCCGGAGGCAAAGCGGATGCGGAACGCCTGAATATCGCGGTCCTCCTTGCCGTCGTCCTGGTCCTTGAACAGGAACTCCTGCACCGAACTGGCGGCGGGCATGAAGGCCTTCGCCCACATGGCGCAAGTATCGATAAACTCCCGCGCCATATCGAGGTTGAAGCCGATGTATAGGGTATCCATGCCGCCTTCGGCCCGTGCCAGACCGGAGGTCAGAACACCATCGGCCCCGACTGCCCAGGTCATCCCGATCCGGCGCGATTTCTCACAGACCACGAATTGATAGAGCGCGGTCGTTTGCAGGAGCTGCTGCTGATAGGACAGAAGCACATGCGGCAGCTCCATGCGCTCGTCCAGCACCTCCGGCAGCATGTGCCGGTCGGCCGCACGCTGCGCCGCCCAGTCCGCGTCTGAAATGGCCTCGGTTGCCGTCATGCGCTCACCCCGAGAATATCGGCCTTGATCGACGCCACGGTGTCCTTGGTCATGCCGAGCTGATGCGCCTTCTGCTCGATTTCCCCGGCGAGGCGCTCCCGTTCCTTGCGCGCGATACGCCGCTCTTCGTCTTCGCGCAGGCGTTCGCGCAGCCCGGCGGACTGCATCAGGTCCTTGAGCATGCGCGACAGATGCGCGAGGCTCTTGGGATCCCACTCGGCGTCGTCCTTCTCAGCCACAGAGTTCATCATCTGGAATGCGGCTGTCGCGATCATCTGCATCAGCACCTTGTGCATGGTGCTTTCCTGCTCGATGTTGAGATCCCCAAGCAAGGTCTCCGCCATTGCAAAGGCGTCCCGCTGATCCTTGAGCAGCTTGGAATATTCGCCCACGGCTGACTTGCCGATACGGATCTCAAGCCCTGCCTCATCGAGCCAGAAATTCAGGTCTTCGGTGATCTCGACAATCCCGCCAAAGCCGCGCTCCTGCAGGGCCATGGAAAGCCGCTGACGAAATTCCAGCGGGATCAGATCAAGTTTCTTGGGGGGCGGCATTGCCTACGCTCCCGGCCGGGGACGCTGGATTTCGGGGTGGCGGGCGATGCCCTGGGCGATTTCCGCACCGCGTGTGGTCGCCACGACCACCACAAAGCCTGCATGGTCTTCCAGCTCGACAAGCCCCTGCTCCCTCAGCCAATGCGCCTCGGTCGTGACCTGGTCGCGGGTGTAGGCGATGCCGACGCGCGGCAATTGCGTCGCCAGCATGGAGACGTTGGAGGTGTATTTCGGCGCGTCCTCCAGAAACCGGAGAATGGCGATGCGGGCGTGTTTGCGCAGATCGTCGGCGTAGCTCATGGCAAGGAGGTCCTACTTGTTCAGAAGGTGGTCTTCGTGGCGAAACACCACGGTTTCGAGGCGGGTCATGATCTTCTGATTGCCCTCCATCACCGCCGCCATCTGCTTCATGGTGCCGTTGATTTCAGACATGGAGAGCTGGATGTGGTGCAGGTCATCCTTGCTCGGCACATCCGCCAGATCATGTTCCAGGCGGGTCAGCCTTTGTTCATGGCGGTCCATGCGTTCCTTGCCGGTCCTGAAGCGCTCATCCACGTTGGACCGGCGGGTGCCGATCCAGGCATAGACGGCGCTCGCGCATGCAATCAGGAGCGACAGCAAGGTCAGCGCGTTGCTGACCGTAAAGGTCGGGTCGAAGTGCATCAGGCCCTGCCCCCGGACGCCGCCTTGATGCGCTCGATCATCACGTCCTTGTTCTTCGACCCGGCAGAGCTGCCGAAGTAGTAGTTCAGGATCTGCGTGAACCCGACAGACAGCCCCCCGATCAGCAAGGCCAGGATCTCGGCACTGGCGGGCGGCAGACCGTATTTCAGCATATAGGCGATGACGGAAAAGAACCCGATCAGAACCAAGGCCGCCAGGATGCCGGGCACCCGGTCCTTCAGGTCCGTCTGGCGCTGGCGCGCACTGTCGCGGTCGCTGGCGGCAACCTGTTCAAGTGCGATCCCAGCGTCGATCAGATGCCGTTCCAGGTCGGCCTCGGCGTCTTTCAGCTTCAGGAGGTCCGATGGGCTCGCGCCCAGGATAGCCGCTTCGACCTCTTCCTCGGTCGCGTCGGGGCGGTCGAGCAGTTTGGCCGCCAGCGCTTTGGTGGCGACACCGGCAAGCGGGCCGCCAAGGGCCGTCGCAATCGTTGGCGCGATGCTACCAACGATTTGCAGGATCTTGTCTTTGTTCTTCACGGAGGCACTCCTTCAGTGGGCGGCGGAAAAGGTCACGGCATCGGCATAGTTCGCCACGACCCATCCCTCCTGCCCCGCGTAGAACACCTGCAGCCACGCGCGGCCGCCGAAGGTGCCGCGCCGCAGGACAGGCACAACGGTCTCGTTGGGGATCGTGGCGATGATGTTTGGATTGAAGCTCGGCCAGCGCCGCATGTTCAGCCTGTCGCCCTTGGTGGCGATGATCACCAGATCATCGGGCGCGGCGTCCACGCTTTGCGCAAGCGCCTCATCCTCGGCTGGGTCATCCCGGCCGAGGATGTGCCCGCGCACCTGCTCAAGCGGAAACAGCGGGTTTGTGTCCAGCTTGCGCCCTGGCGACACATACCAGTGCGGGCGAATGTCCATCAGGGTCGGAACGTGGGCGAAGAGCTTGCGCAGCAGCCACAGCAGCGCCTCAAGCTGTTCTTCCGGGTAATGCATCCACATTCCCCGGCCATGCTCAGGCGTTTCAGCGAGATCGAGTTTGCGCAGGTGATCGTCGTGGATCATCTTGCCAAACCACGTCACCCCATTGGCTCCTGCCGCGCGCATCTTGCCGGGGTTCACCAACTCAATGCCAATGGTGAAATTGTTGCAGCCCTTGCGGCCATGGTAGCTCGACGCGCCCGCGTGGTTTGCGCGCCGGTTGATCGGGACTTGTTGTTCGATGTGGCCGCTCAGCTCAATGACGAACTGCACCGAGACCTTCGCGTCGTTGTCACGCAGATAGTTGGCGGCGCTGCCCTCTTTGAGGCTGCTGGCGGTGTCGTGGAGGACCACAACGGTCGGGGTGATTTCGCCACCGATATGGCGGGCCGCGCGGTATGCGATCCCGTCAAGAATACCGTTTGTGACTGTCATCGCGACCACCTCAAAACCTGCTTTGCAGGTTTCAGGATGACGGAGGCCTAAAACGAAAAACGCCCGCAACGATGTGCGGGAGCTTGTAGTGTCGGCTCAGAACAGGCCGGGCTGATCAGGATCAGAGGGCGGTGTCACCCACCTCAAGTAGCGCCTCACGCTAAAGTCTGTCACCCCCAAGATGCGGGCAATCTCAACCACAGGCAAGCCCTTCGACCTGTGCGCCCGAGCGCGCCATGCTTTGGCCGTGGGGATACGCGCCGGGATCCGATGCATCTGCCCCGCCAGCATTTTCGCCTTCTCGCGTCCCAAGAGCTTCTCGACCTCGCCGCGCCCTTTCGGGTTTTTGGGAATGTAGACCTCGGTTCCGCCGAAGGCATCGAGGAAGCGCAGCGCGTCCTCAAATCCGAGGGCGTCCACAAAGGGCTCCACCTGCGCGGTCGGCTTGGGAAACGCGCCTGGGAGTTTCGCATGTGCCTGTGACCTCGTCATTTCCGGTGCATGCTCCAGTCAAACTCGATCTCCGCCCGCTCACCCCAGCTTTTCAGCGCCTGGATCACCACGTCGATCTGCGCCCATTCGCGCAGCATGTCGACGTCAGCGGGCACGCTCCCCCAGACGTTGCCAAAGCGCGCCTGAATAAAGCGGTTCAAACCGGCGCGGCTTGGATCGCGCAGCGCCCCCGCCCGGCCCAGCTCGCCCCAAAGCTTATGCACCAGGCGAAGGTCGTGGCGGGGCGCGGCCTTGTAGCGCTTCTTGCTGGTTGAGGTCGGCTTGAACCCTTCCTTTTCCAGCCGCTTCAAAACCGACTTCAACTCGGCGTCCGACATGTCCGACATGGAGGCCTTGCCGGTGACCACCAATTGGAGATCGCGTCGCGCGTCGGCGTCGAGCCCCAACTGGCGGCATCCGACGTGGATTTTCTGCTGCAGGGCGCGGCTCATATCAGGTTGCCTCCTGTTTCACGGCGACCACCGGGTGGTCGGTCTGGACGTTGGCCCGCATGCGCGCATCGGCGGCTTCCATTTGACGGCGTGCCATCGCGTCGAACTCTGCGCCATGAATGCGGGCAAGACCGGCCTCGTTCTTCAGCACCGCCAGACGGTTGCCCAACACCAGACCGGCGCGGCGTTGCCGTGCCGCATAGTGGCTGAAGGCGCGCGCGAGGTCGGCTTCGATTTCTTCCGGGGTCATCGCCATGGTTCAGCCCTTCCGATCTGCGATCAAATGCGCCGCATGGTTGGCGAGCGCACGGCTGCGGCGCTCGACAATTGCAACCGGGATCCCCCAGCGGTCGGCCATCTGCCGCACCTCTTGCGCACTCGCGGCTATCAGCAGGTGATCCACGTTCATATTTGCCAGTTGGGCCGGATACCCGCGCCCGAGAACGCTGGAAATGCCGCCCGAAATCGGCTTGTCGTCGGTCTCCGGCCGGGCAACGACACGACGCGGGTCCATGAACTTTGCAATCTGCATTCTCTGCCTCCCTACGCCTTGGCGATGTCGATCTGGATCGGCTCCCACGCCGCGTCGACGGCGGGGCGCTGGTAGCAGCGCACATAGGACTTGGAGCCGACGACGCGGATCGCGTCCTTGATGGCCTGCATGGCGCGCTTCCAGCGCTCATCGCTGATCTCAAGCCGCAGCAGCATGAAGATTTCCGAGCGGTTGATCTGCCCGGCCTTGTCGGTGTTGAACGCACGGGTGACGATATCGCGGATCTCCGGACGCGCATCGGCGGCCCACTCGATCAGGCATTCGTCGACAAGGCTCTTGGCGATCTGCAGTTCCGGGCCGAAGTCCACCAGATCGGAGACCTGCACCTGGACCTTGTAGCGCCCGTCATAGCTGATCAGCGTCTTGTTGCCCTTGGCCCCGCCCACCTTGGCGTCGTACTTCTCGGCCAAGATCGCCTCAAAGGCGCTGATGTCGTCAAAGGCGTGGTTCTTGAACCGCCCGACCTCTTCGCTGAGCGCGACCGCAAAGCCGATGATCGCGCGGACCGTCTGGTCCTGCAGCTTGTCCTGCGGCTTCACCAGTTCGGTTGGGCGCATGTCACCCTTGCCGTTCTGCATATAGGACACACCGTTGATCTCGATCTCCCCGCTCGGCACTTTGGCCGGCTGCCGGGAGGGGTCGTTTTGTTGAGCATGCTGCTCTGTCATTTGCCTGTACTCCTGTTCAGGATTCCTGTTTGGATCGTCGCGGAGGTCATTCCCCGTCTCCGGCCATCGGGCAGGACGGGCATGTCTTGAACATGCGAACGTGGGTGCTGTTGGCGGCGCTGAACTCCTTGGAGCGTTCGCGCCACATCCGGCATTTGTCCGTGCCGATCTTGCCCAGCACCGGACAGGTCACAGTCTCGGCCATCAGGACACCGCGCACGGTCAGCTCGATGGACCTCATGCTGGCCTTGTATTTGTTGCTCAGCACCGAGTTGATCGCGCCTGCCGAGTATCCCAGCCGATATGCGGCCCGCGCTTGCGACGTCAGATCGCACTCCACGGCCAGGGCGCGGACCCAATCAGGCAAGTCCTCGCCCCAGCCGCTGCGGGCTTTTGTCATGGCAACTGTATTTGCGGTCACAGCAGGATCTCCTTGTCGAGTGAGGTGAAATCGGCGGTATTCGCGTCGAACACGCCTTTGATCTGGCGCGGCTTGGGCGCGACCGGGCCGGTGTAGTTCACCAGCCGATAGCGCGGCTCGCGCTTGCCCGGCACCGCCGAAGACTGGACGCGAAGGTGCCCGGATTGCAGCAGCAACCGGCAATAGGCGCGCGCCTTCTGCACCGGGACTTGAATGCCGCCCGCGTTGGAATGCGCGGCAATATCCGTCGCCGAAAACTGCCGCAGACCGCGCATGCTGCGCCACATGTTGCCCTCGGCGCTTTCATCATATGCGGGCACAAATTCCGGCTGCGGCCCCCGATCAGCGAAGGCGTAAATCTTGCGGTGGTCGCCCGTGTCGATGCGCGTCAGCAATCCCGCCTGCGCCCAGCGCCGGACAAAGCTCTTGGCGGTGCTGCGGGCCACGCCCAACTCCAAAAGGTTCGTCCAGTGGAGGCTCTGCAAGCTCTGGGCACGCTTCCAGACCCCCGCCTCCATGTCAGAGCGAAAAACAGTCATTTCTGGCCCCCAATCGCTTTGAGAGCCGGGCGGGATGATTGGGCGGGCGTTGCCGCGACACGGCGCACCGCCGGGGGCTGGCCGGTCTCGAAATTGCGGCTGCCCCACAATGCGAGGTCGGCGCGATTGGTGCCCCTGGACAGCGCCGCTTCCTTGGCCCGGTCGATATTGGTCACCACCCGGCGGATCGACCCGCCCGAGGCTTCGACAATCGCGCTCAGGAGGTCCTCTGATATCTCAACCGAGGGGCTGTAGATCTGCGCCAGCTTGGTTGCGTCGGACAGGTTGCACGCCAGCGCCGGTTCATGGGCAAGCTGGCGGTTGTGGATGTTCTCCCACCTGGTTAGGTGCTGCGGCAGCTCTTCCTCGCCCACCAGGATCAGGGTGGTCTGGCTGGCTTCGTAGAGATCCCGCGCCAGTTCGATCAGCTTCTTGTTCTTGGTCAGGTACTGGGCGTCGTCGATGATCAACGGCCGGTCCACCCGCGCCAGATTGGCGGCGATTGCGTCCACCATGGCGGGCACACCGCGCACCGGCTTCAGCCCGATTTCCTTCATGATCGACTGCAGGAAGTAGCTCGGCGTCCAGCAGCTCAGAACCTGCACGCAATACGCGCCGTATTCGTTGGTCACAAAGGTGGTCGCCGTGGTTTTGCCCCAGCCCGAGGGGCCGTAGAAAACCGCCATACCCGGAAGCCCCATCGATCTATCATGGACCCGGTCAACCAATGCGGTGAGTGCTGCGACGTTGCGCAAAGGGGCAATATTTGGTGTCATGCTCTGCTCTCCTATTCCTCGCCGCCGAAGGCCCTGCGCATGCGCAAGAAGCTCCGATAGGCGGCAGATCGTTGATAATCCCGCAGGAAATTGCGTTGTTCTTCGGTCAGCGGGTGACCGTCTGCGTCGAGGCGTTCCAGTTCCTGGCACCGCTCGAAATTGACTTCGGGGTCCTCTTCCAGCGGGGCCGACGTGCGGCGGTCTGCCAGCCTGGCGATTTCAGCTTCCAGCCGCGCCTCGGTGGCCGCGTCATTGTCACGACGACCCAGCACCGGTGCTTTGGGTGTCTTGGGAGACTTGGCGTGGGGCGGAACCAGTTGCACGATTTCCGCCTCGGGCAGATCGTCCGCTTTGGCATCTTCACCAGCGGCCCGAAGGCGCGCGGCGATCTCGGCAGCGGAGAACTCTCGGCTTGCACGCGCTTCTTCCTTGGCCGCTCGGATGAACTGGCCGCGCTTGCGGGCCATTTCGCGGGCGTCTGCCACACCGAGGAAATCGCCCTTCTCGACGCAGGCCGCGTGGCCAATATACTGCCCATCCAGGTCATAGACGTGCAGACCCGCACGGACATTGTCAGGATCGAAACGCCCCACCACCTTTTGGCCGGCAATCCGATACATCCATGCGGCCCAATAGCGGGAGCCAAGCAGTTTCAGCTCGCCATTCTTCGCGCTGGCCTTGAGACCTTCGGCCCCCATGAGCCAAAGGCGACGCTGCTCCTTGGTCGCCTTGCGAATGGGCGTGGCTTTATAGGAGGCTTCAAACACCTGATTGAAGGACCGACCGTAGGCGATTTCACTACGGCGTCCCTCGCGGGCGTTGTGGTCTTCAACCTCTTCGGTGAGGACAGCGATGAACTCCTCAAGCGGCACCGCGCGATTGCCATAGTTTTCCGGTTTCGCGTCGGGCTTGTTGCCAGTGTACGCGCCCTCGAATGCAGGATGCTTGGCGACACGATCACAGAGGTCACGGAATGCGCGTTCAATGGGCTTGGATTGCCCCGAGTAGGGCGTGGCCCAATGGATCTTGACGCCCAGCATCGGGAGCAGGCCCGGAATATCGTCCTCCCGCATCTTGAAGCGAAAGCGGGTTTCCGTGCCCCCGGTGATGACCTTGGCCGCGAATTCGCGACCATTGTCCAGGAGCGCAGATTTCGGGATGCCGTAGCGCTCCACCAGATCGCCAAGCGCGAGCTGCACCGTATGGCTGTTGGCGGTCAGGGACAAACGCCAGGACAGGATCTTGCCCGAATAGACGTCGGAAAAGAACACGCCCTGGACACGCACGGGCAGGCTCTCGCCGGGCCAGCGCACAAAGACGTCGAACTTGTGATAGTCGCCGCAGATGCACTCCATGGCGCTCAATGCGCTCTTGTCGCGGTCCTGGTGCGGGTAGTAGCGCCGCAAGGCCTCGGCCCCATGGCGCAAGAAGACCTCGGTCGGTTTGGACACGGCCTCCTTCATCTTGCGGCGCACCTGATGGATGGGCGCAACCGGGAGGCCTTCTTTCCTGGCCACCCGCTTGGCCCGGTCGTAACAGGACGTCAGCGATGGCCCTTCCAGCCGTAGCCAGTCGTCGCGGATCAGGCTAAAGAAGGCCGGATCAATCGGCTCGGCCTTGCCGCGACCGCCGGTTGGTTTCGGCGCGACAAACGCCAACCAATCCGCCTCGGCCACACCCTCGATCATCTGCAGCCAGTTCCAGACGGACTTTTCCGAAACCTCAGAGCGCATCGCAACTGCGGAGACTGCGGCCGAGCGGAACATACCTGCGCCCGCGCACTCGGCCACCAGACAGACGACTTTCAGCCGCGCCTCTGCTTTGTGTTTCGCGTTGTCATTGAGACGGTCGAAGTCGGCCCAGGCCTCCTCGCGGCTGCGTTTGGTCTCGACCTCATGCGGCGGCTTGATCAGGGCAAGACACGCGCGCACCGGGAACAGGGAATAGTGATATTCCAGCCCGCCGCCCCTCCCCTTGCGACGGCGCACCTTGCCCGTCTGGCGGTCCCAGCCTTCGCTCTTGGCGCGCTGGTTTATCTTGCGTTTGGTGGTCGGCAGATCAGGAAGGCGCGCCTCGGCGATCTCCGCCGCGCTCCACCATTCCTGGCTCGGCGCGTCCATCAGCCACGCCCTCCCCGAATTTCGTCAAGGAGCGCCTGCACCTCGTCGCCATGCTCTTCGAGAAAGATCACCCGTCCCGCCTTGGGCGCGCGCCGCCACGCGTCTTGCAGCCGCTGCCACGTCTTTTCGGTGTTGTTCATCGGCGGCGTGACACCGCGATTGTTCTCGCTGGCCCAGGTACGGCGCGCGTCTTTGGCAGACTTGACCTTGCCCTCTGCCAGCAAGTTCACGACGCGGTAGCGTTCTGACACATCACCGACTTTTGACAGTTCGGTCAAATCGGCCAACGTGATCGGGCGCTCAGAGGAGCGAAGCCGGTGCGCGTCACCGCCCGTGAGAGATTTCCCAGCGCGTACGATCCGCTCGATTTGACGCACCGAGGTTCCAAACTTCTCGGCCGTGGCCGCAGCAAACGACATCGTGTCGTTTGCTAACCCTTGACGAGCCCGCCCCCCGGCCACGCCACCCCGCGTCTCCGGGTGCAGCTTCTCGTAGACCTTCTTGCGCTCCGCGAGAAACACGGCGGTGTCGAGCGCAGTCAGCCCAGACCCAGCGAGGTTATCGTCGATCTCCATCAGCCGGGCAAAGTCGTCATTGCACTCCCAGCACACCACCGTGATGCTTTCCCAGCCGAGATCGCGCGCAGCCGTCAGGCGATGCGCCCCGGCCAGAAGCTCAATCTTGCCACTGCGCTTGATCTTGCGGACATGGATCGCGTCCTTCATCACCCCTAGCTCAGTGATCGACGCCTTGATTGCTTCGACACCCGCACGGGAGACAGGGCGCAACCGGTTGTTCATTTCAATGTCGCCAACCGGCAGTTCGGTGATCGACTGGATGATCGTTGCAGCCATTGCGATTAAACCTCTATTATTTCGTCGCTTCAAACACGCAGCAATCGCATTCAAACGCGCATTCGGAGGGCTTGGATTTGGAAAATATGTGGCTCGAAGACGAAGACTGGTTCGGAAAACGCCCCTGAAACTTATGGCGGTCAGCGAATTCGCAGGCGAGCTTGAGGAACTGTGGCGCAACGTAGGCACAACCGAATGGCCTGCCCCCAAGCCAGCTCCAGACGAGTTGCCCAAGATCATTCGGCGCGCCTTGCCCGGCGGCTTGGAACAAGTCGGTATGCCTGACTGGATTGATCGAACACCAATGCGCGACCGCGCAACGCTTGGCATGATGGCCCACACGGTCTGGGCCATGGCGCGTCATGCCAAGTTCCCTTGTGCAAACGATGCTCCTCCAAGGCACGTACTTGTTCCTCGGCGGTGGGACATCCGCACTTACAAATGCCTTTCGACTTGCCGCATCCCCTACGTATGGGTTGCGCTACAAGACGCACTAGACTGGCCAGACTAAAGCTCATGTTATTCTCCTCTCACTCCCAAAGCAGCGGCGCGTAGAGCAAACCGCCGAACATGATGGCGAGGCTGATGACGCCCAGGACATCGCCCCAAATGCTGCTAGAAAATTGCCGCTCCGCGCGGCGAAAGCGGGTCCAGGCCGCGCGCAAAGTGAGCGCCGGTGTGATACGGCCTGGACCCTGCGAGGCCTCGGCCTCGCGTGTCGCGAATACCCCGGTCTGCCCGTGAGTGATGGATTGTGGTGTTGGGGTTCCGCGAAACTGGTTCATTTGGGCGCGGTCTCCGCGTTCGTTTCGCTTGGCTCAGAAAGGCGCGTGGCCTCTGCGATCATCCTCTTGGCATAGCCCGCAGAAACGAGGTCCTCTCCTGCTGCATTGATGATCCGCTGAAGAAGCGCCCTTCCCTGAGAGCCGCCCGACTGCCCGTAAGTCGCAGTGCGGGCGGTGCTTGGATGAACGCTGTTTTCCTTGCACCAAGCCTCAAAACTGGTCCCAGCCGAGCGAAACGCGCCAACAATGACTTCATGCAGGATCGCTCCGGGCTGGAACGGTTTAATAAACTTTGGCATTGTTACCTCGCGATGCCGCCTTGCGGCGTGTCCTTACAACACCAATATCGTAAATATTACTACCTACATCAAGTATTATTTACGATATTTTGGAGACCCCAATGCCAAACCACGATTTAACAAGTAAAATCAAAGATATAAGGTCCAAGTCCGGCATGTCACAGGAGGCGTTTGCAGGCATTCTAGGTGTATCAAAGTCCAAAATTCAGAACATTGAGAGCGGCAAGCAGAGGGTGGATCATGACTTCCTACGGGGTCTTGCAGTACAATTTACCGTAGACATCAACGCACTTCTTACTGATTCACCGGCCGCGCAACAGTCTGACGACGTAAATTGTACTGCCGGCCAGTTCATCAAAGTACCGCGCTTTGAAGTGGAAGCATCCGCAGGTAATGGGTCTGAGGTCCCATCTGAGGCCGGGACCCAAGCCTACGCATTCAATCGGAAATGGCTCGACAAACGGGGCTTGAAGCCGAACACATTGTCGGTGATTTCCGTTCGTGGAGACAGCATGGAGCCGGACCTGAATGACGGTGATCTCGTGCTGATCGACCTTGCCAACACAGATCTGGCGGACGGCAAGATCTATGCAGTTCAATACTCCGGCAACCTGTTCGTGAAGCGCGTTCAGTATATCCCGGGCGATACGGTCCGCTTGGTCAGCCGCAACGCTCAGTATGCGCCGATTGAAATCAAGACGCCGGAGGCTGACGGCGTCCGTGTCGTCGGGCGTGTCGTGGCATCCATGCACGAATGGTAGAATTGGGTGCAATTTCAAAAGAAATGACCCGAGTAACTTAATTACTCGGGCCAACTTCTAAACTATTACTGAATATCACTCACATGTAGTAGGAGTGCCTTTAGCGATAAACTCTTCCCAGTTGTCGCCCAGTTGGTTTCGGGCAGACAGAGCGTTGCGAGCCTCGGAGCTACCCTCAGGTATCACTTTGACAACCATGGACTGGTTGTGGGTACCCCTCCAGAGGTCAGTCTGAGACGCGCCCCCAGTCAGGACGAATTTATCCCCGCCCCGGCGGATTACCTCGATGGCAGCGATTTTCAATGCAACATTGCGCGCACCGCTCGGACCACATACAGGTGCAGCAACAGTAGATATCTTAAATGTGTCTTTGGACATCGGCTGAATATTCGATTGAGCGCAAGCCGCCAGCCCTACTACGGCCGCCAGCGACAAGATTAGTTTCTTCCCCACGTAAATCTCCCAATTGATTCTTAATCGAGCCGAGAGATTGGGAAGAAGACTTTATAAACGCAACTAAAATAGGACATTCAGCCACGCCACCTTTGATGCGTCGTAGCGGCGATGCAACTGACCACATGCACGCATATTAAATCAACTTTTTTCCTTAGGGGTCTCGTCGCCACGCTGCGACAGTGTTGCGAAATCCCTCTCGGGCAGAACCGATTTCAGAACGGCATCCACTTCTGGAAGGTAGGACACCCACATTGGCTGCCCGTCCATCTTGATGTCAGGGGGATGCCCGTGCAGATCACACAATGCCCTTGCTGCCCGCTCCCTGGGGGATCGCATTTGTCGCGCCATAGAACCTCCTCCGTTCAGATTGTGCAGAGCAAAGGCTTGTCACCCGGCAAGGTGCGCCTTCAAATCTTCACCCTCCGCAGAAACGCTTCAAGTGCATTTTACACCTTGAGCCTTCGCGTGACATTAGATTTCTGTTTGACGCTTGCTTCGGCCTGGCAATCCGGAGACCTATTCGCGGTTATAGACCTTGGACGCAATTTCGGTCACCCTGCCATTGGTATCCCGTCAGGCAGAGGACAGCATGTGCGGCCGCTTTATAGAACCGGAACTCATTGGCACTGACCAAGAGCTCTCAGAAACCAAGATTGATCCGTTTCCGAGTCAGCCCGTTATCATCCCTCCGCGCGGCCCTCGCCGATACAACGTCGCCCCAACGCAGGACATATTAATCCTGGGCAAGTCGCCGCTGGTGGCAATGACTGCGCGCTGGTGGCTCGTGCCCTCCTGGCACAAAGGCGACCTCAAAGACTGGCGCGCGACAACGTTCAACGCCCGGATCGAAGAGGCACAACACAAGCCGACCTTTCGTGGCGTATGGCGGCACGGCCGCTGCCTAATCCCCGCTGGAGGGTATTATGAATGGACGGGGGAGAAAGGGCAAAAGACCCCGCACGCGGTGCTGTCGAACTCCAACGAGAACACTCTCTGGTTTGCAGGCCTTGCTTCACGTTGGGAAGAATTGCTCACATGTACGATCATGACGCGCGCCGCCAACGCAGACGTCGCAGATATCCATCATCGCATGCCAGTGATCCTAAACCTCGACGAGCGCGAACTCTGGCTCGCCGGAAGTGACCAGGTGCAGGATCTCGGAAGCGACGCACGCCTTCAACATCATCAGGTGCACAGCTTTGGCGTGCGGGACGACGGACCAGAGTTGATTGAGCCGTTCTAGCTGCCTTGCTATGGGCCACTGGGCCAGACCCACGGTCGCGACCAGAAATGCTCTCACTGCCGTGACGAAGATTAGCGGACAGGCGGCCGTCGCTGCGCGCAGAATATATGGCAGAATCGCGCAGATCGCGGCATTTCCAATGTCGCAACGATGCCCTCTGGTAGCGGGAGCTACCGGCCCAGAGCATGCTGTTCAGGGGGCGTTTTTGAAATTCTGGACACAACTAGATTTCCCCACTTAGTGCTGTTCACCCGACAATCCACCTAAAGGTGATCTTGAAGCGCAAAGTGCTAACAGTTCGTAAGTTGAGCGTGCGCAAGAGTTCGTTTACTGTTCATGTGTAAAATAGCTCCAAAGATTGGAGTTGTGGATGACGCGAGACCAATTATTAGCTGAGCTGACCGCCGTTCAACGGCAAGTACGGCGGTTGCCGTCCTTCAGCATGATATTTTTCACAACACTAGTTGTTACGGCAGCCTTTATTTCCGTGATCATAGTCGTTATCTCTCTGCAATAGTTGTGCATTGGAGGCCTTATGGCAAGTGGAGATGACGATGTTCCGCCTCAGCCAAACACGGAGGCAGATGTGACCGATCTAGAGATCAAGGGACAACTTAGTTCGATTCAAGCCGAATTGAGCTCCAAAGCCTCTCCGTGGGGCGTTTTCGTGGCTTCTATTGGTGCGGTTGGTGTCGGCCTTGGCGGATTTGCACTGTATCTATCGTCGGAATTTTCTAATGTTGATGATAAGTTAAGTGCAATTGCAAGCGATGTATCCATTGCAAAGACCACTGTAGAAGAGATCAAAAAATCGGTGGAAACAGTGACAGCGCAAATGCTCTCAGCTGAGGCAAAACTGGCTCGGTATGAGGAAGGTGTAGCGATATTGCGTTCGAAACGCGTAGACTTTCTGTCCTACAATTGGGGTTTTGAACTGCCTGTAGACTTGGCTAATGCCATGCAGCGAGCGGACGCATCAACGGCGTTCTATGCAGCCGAAGAAGATTTCGGAAAATTCGCTTTCATAAGTCCAGCCGTGTACAGAAAATTCACGTCAACGGAGCAAAATACGTTTTCCAGTCTTATGCAAGAACACGACTGGTCGTTGCAGTTGGTCGATGTGCAAAACTCTCATTCGTTTCTACGTCTTGATGACCCTAAAATTGAGAGTGTTTGTGAATCTTATTATAAAACCGCCTCCGATTTTCTGGGGACGAAAGGGTTAGTTCAAGTGGGAGCTTTCAGTTGGGTTATTTGCAACCCTATTCCCTAATGTATCGTGCTTGAGATATTCGATGTCCGTGAGAGAGTATAAAACCTTATTTACAATCTATGGCACGTCGCCAAGCCGCCCTTGGTGTCTTACGCCGCGCTTACAGTCATCGCATTGACAACCGACCGCTTCGGGCTGCCTCTGGACCTGCGCCGCACCTGGTGCCAGCGGCAGGAACGCGCAGAGAGCTCCCTTTGCAAAGTCGTGGACAGCGACAAGTGCTGCAGGCATGATCAGCACCCTGCCCAGATGACGCGGACAGCCCACATTGCCGCCATTTGGTGCAACACAACGCTTTGTAACCCCTCACGCCCACATTCCACAGAAAATCCGCCCAGCTTCGTGCGAGATATCACTCGAATCGCTGTTCGCGTTCTTCATCTCTTTGTCTGTCACGCACGCGTTCTCGTTCGATTTCCATGGCCAGTCGATCTGATACCGATTTAGCGGCCTGAGCTATCTCTTCCCGCTCATGCTGTGCCAGTTCAGAAATGGCATCGGCCCTCGGCTGCATGACGTCTGCACGGCTCCCAGACCACGAAGATGGAGTGACACGATCTGAGTAAGCGTGAAGAACAGGTTCTGGCTCTGGGGCGGCTTCAAGGAACTCAACAGCGGATGACGTAATGAAAGAGCCGTCCCTGGGCCCATCGCCTTTCTCCCAAAGCCTGATACCTGACGCGACCAAACCCCAGACATCAGGCTCGTTCCGTTGCTGACACCACTCTATCAGGTCGGTCACATCTATCTTGGAGAGAGGGCAGCGACGTATGCCGCCACGCCGAATGAAAAAGGTGCGTCGATACTGCTGATCTTCCGTCCCCTGAAAAACACGGTTGAGAAATGCCATCGGCATTAGCCCCGCTGTCGTCTTAATCGCCTCTTCGAACGAATGAATGTAGCCGTAGCGCTCGTCCACTACAGAAAAGATCGCGTCCACCCACTCAGACTTTTCAGCGTCATTGCCATCGAAGGTAAGTCCGGCCCTGATGACGTTTTCCATGTGATAGTCTTTGCTGCCGCCAGGGTCGCTGTGATCCGCCAGCAGTGATTTGGTCGCCGCTTTCAAGCCAAGCTTTCTAAGTTCAGATCCCAACGTATCATCCGCAGATTCCTCGCCGTGCAGCTTCATACTGAGCGCTTCGAGCAGCGTGTCTTCACCGTCCGACTTGGCGAGTAACTTTTGGGCAAGCTCCAATAAGCGTTCGGGTGGCAGGTGTGCATAATTATCCCGCCAAAGGATAGGTCCGAACATCCAAGTCAGAGTTTCTTCATTGTCGAGCAGGGTCATGCACCGGTCCAGATCACTCTCTGTGAAGCCATCCCATGGATGCAGGCACACAAGGCCTTTTCGAAGTTCCGAGTGTCCCACACATTCATCCAAGATTTCTCTCGAAAGCGCATTGTCATTGGCGGCAACCTCCTCGATGAAGCCACCAATCACCGCAAAGTCGTAGTTCGAACCAGATGACCGAGCGAAGTGTTCCAGCAAGCCTTGCCAACCTTCACGATAATTGTCGGCCCCCTTAGCAAGGCCGATCCCGAACGCCCTGCGATAGGGCATCCAGTCGGTAGAAAACATTTCTGAACCCAACTCATCGAGTTGATGATCTGACGCTGCAAAGCTCTCACCTAAATCTGTTGCGTTTGATGCCAATCGCTCTTTAGCATCCCGATACTTGCCATCGCTGCCGTCGTCGAACTCCTCGTCGAGTGCCCAATTATCATGCCCTTTGCCAAGAACATATGTTTTGATCTTTGCAATCAGTTCGCGAGGCTCCAGGTCGCGATCCAGATCGGCGAGGTACTGGGGAAGCGGTTCAGGTTCGTCTTTTTGTCTTGTGTGATCGAAGTAGATGATCGAGCGGACGGCCTTCCAGCCTTCGCCCCATGGATCGTGATCATTTATCAACCGTGCTGCTTCGACCAATTTGTCCCGCATCGCTTCCTGGTGCCAAAGGCCGCGAAACTCATTCGCTAGAACCTGCCGTGCACGACTTTTGATGTCTTTGTCGTCTGAGTTTGCTAGCCTGACCGCCAAATTCATGAAAGCAGTGCGCCACTCGACGAGTTGGTCATAGGTCGGTCGGTAGCCATAGTCCCTGGGCCGTGCCCCAAATTCGTTGAGGCCAAAGCCCGTCCATGGCGGTCCGTCCAAGGCCGTCGAAAGCAACTTTATTCCTAACGATCGCCGTCCGATATCCTCGGAGCATAAACAGTCTTCTACGATGGCGAGGCGCTGTTCCATTGAAGCATGTGTGCCAGACAGATAGGGTTGGAAGAACCCCGAAATCTTATCTCTGACAGCATCATAGTTGTTGTTTGCATCTTCATGGTCCGCGACGCGGATCAGTAGTGACATGCAGCGGTCAAATGCATGCGGTTCGTATGCCAACGACTGAAGCAGGTTGAGGATCGTGGTTCTACGAGGATTATGCTTCGGCTCCATTCCCTGAAAGTCTGGAGAGGTGAGTTCGGCTTCAATCCGGTCAAGCAACGCATCCGGTGCGACGGGGCCAATATAGTTCAGTATTCTCGATCCATTCTCATCGAGATCCGAGGTTTGCCCCAATAGGCCATCAGGTTTCAGCCATGCCTTAACGACCTCAATGGCCACCGGATGATCATGCATCAGGCCAAGCCGGTGAGCGAAAGACATAAGAAGCCGACTGTTTCCAGCCGCTTCGAAAGTCAATCTCAGAGCTTCGGTAGGGATGCTGTCGAGCGCCGAACTTGCCAATCTGTTCGCAACAGCATGGGGCAAGAGGGCCCTCCAATGCGCCCTCTTTTGAACGACATGGCGTTCTGCCAGCTTCTTCACGGCTCGAAATAATTGCGCCTTGGTATGGCCAGAAATGGAGCCCAAGACTTCTAGTTCGTTTTGCCCAACCTCTGGATCAGCAACTGAGAATGAATACGCGAGTGACAGAGTCTCAGCCTGTTCGCGAAGATCGCCATCTTGACCCTTACGCTGCTGGAAAAGTCGGTCGAATAACTCGGCATCGGATAATTCGGCCAGGCTCTCACCCTGTTCAACTCGCTCTGCAATGGCCAACGCGACCCTTGCGTTGCCATCGGCAAACTCGGCGACCCTTCGTGCATTGCCTTGGCCGATTGCAGGGAAACGCCGCAAAAGCAACTCCTCGGCCACCTCTGGTCCGTTGGCTTCGATGTGGATGACCTCTGTGGTCTGAGGTTTGTCATCTCTAATGTCATATTCAACTGTAATCAGGCTGACATCACCACTTGCAGCCGACACTTTTCTTGCCAATGCCGAATGCAGTTCAGACGGGCAGTTGTCGAGGATCATCACCGAGCGACGCCCCTCGGCGATTAGGCGTTCGAGCATTGCAGATGCGGAGGGATCAGGGTCTTGTCCCGTGTCCACGTAAATGGCGATAGTTCTGTCGAGAGGATCGTCTCCGACCGTTTCGTCAAAGAGGGCTTGAACAATTCTTGTCTTACCAACACCTGACAGCCCCGTAATGCGGATCGCTTTGTTCGAGGTGCGGATGAGACGCCGCATAGGTTCAATGGCATCCTCGATTGAAAGCTCCTGTCCTCGCTCCGTCGGCAAATGGACGGTTATCCCTGGGGCAGAGATGAGGGTGTCAGGCGTTCCCTTTGGCGGGTTGCTCCAGGGGCCATAGGGCTGCCACCCCGAATAGCCTTGCCCGAGCTTGCCCTTCACCCACAGCAATACCGACGGGTGCTGTCGCAACCATTGTGCGAGCTTCGAACGGTCGAAGAAGTCGAGGTGAATTCTGTCTTTGTTCGGGTCATTCGCGACCGCCGACCGCATTGCGCCAAGGCGGTCTTTCTTCATCGGTGGCGAACAATCATCGTCCAGGCTCACGATGATGTAGTTCCCGCCGATCTTCGCCTGGTTTGATATAGTTGGATTAAGTTCGCCGTCTTTCGTCATCTCCGCTGTAATCGCGGACTTCGGCATCGAGTCCTTCTTGGACTGCAAGATCGTATCTGGACGGCAAATGAAGCCAGTGTCCAGTTCGGGGGCGTTCACCTGCACATGTATGTCGATGCCCTCATCAGGCGCTTTGATCGAGCCCGACCAACTGACACTCGAAGGGCTATACCCATGTGCGGAAACCTCTGCTTCAGCCAGCCTTGCAATCAACTCTTCCAACAGAGTGTCGGACAGCCGCAGCAAGTCATCCTTTCCGATATCAAAAATCGCCATCTTACCACTCCAATACAACGGGTTGGCACCCTATCATGAAGTGGCAACAACATCTAGCCATACAGGCGACGAGCACACCACTGGGACAAAAGGTTCATCTACCGGTCGCTGGCACCTAGCTTTCAGCCGAACGAAAACCGCAGCGGCTTCGAACGTCAGCTCTTTAGCGGGCAGACTGCAGTGTTTGTGAGTGCAGCGAAGGTCGAATCTCCGCCCTCTGTGTCGATGACGTCAAGGTGGGCAGGGATCGCGATGACGTGCAGAATAGGGCTGGAACCGGTCACCTGCTGCGCTTTGCATAAACGACCGGATTGGCCCAGGAATGCTTGGCAGCAGCGCCTCGCTTTGAGCAAGGCGGCACACGGAGTCAACCCATACGTCTTTCCTGAAATCGGGTCCCAGTTCGGTACGCATACTCGACGCCACCGATAGAAGTTAACTCACTGTTATTAAATACAATAACTTCAAACTGGGACCACACGACTGAACTGGGCGGCGATGGTCCCAGTTCCGAGCCCCGTTTTCAGGCCAAATCTACTCCGTAATTTCTGCTTGAGCGGGCCTTTGAAGCCTTGTTTAAACGGTCTTCAGCCTATTTGCGGCTAGCCCAGCCAACTAGGTCGATATGGGGTCGCCTGCGGCCCAGTTAGGGGCAAATCGCGGCCTACTGCAAAACAACACATAATGGCCCTTATACGTCCGCTTTGCGCCTCATAGCCATATTTTTTTGGCCTTCCGAGATCTTCCGTCTTCTTCGGTCCTCTTCCGAGATCACTGTAAATAAGTCTGTCACCCTACAGCGTGTGTTGTAGCGTGACAGACTTTCTTAC